>NZ_CABVPR010000035.1 GCF_902499135.1 Burkholderia dolosa | reverse complement strand
ACTTCGACCTCGACCGGCATCGGCTCGCTCTCTACTGGACTCAGCTCGACCAACAGCTCGGTGACTTCGCTGTCCACTTCGGCATCGACCGGCTTGTCCTCGGCCAATAGCTGGATCGCGTCGCTCTCGACGTCGACTTCGACCGGCATCAACTCGTTGTCGACTGGTCTGAGCTCGACGAACAGCTCGGTCACGTCGCTTTCGACGTCGACCTCGAGCAGCATCTCGTCGCTGTCCACGTCGACGTCGACCGCCATTCAGGCGGCGAAAACGCACTACTACAGCGTCAACGACGGCGGCACGCAGCAGGCCAACTACAACAACGACGGCGCAACCGGCGTCAATTCGCTGGCCGCGGGCGTGAAGGCGAGCGCCGCGGGCGCAAGCGCGGTTGCCGTCGGCGACAGCGCGGCTGCGAAAGCGAACGGCGCTATCGCGCTCGGCCAGAACGCCGTAGCCAACAACGCGAACGACGTGGCCCTCGGCAGCAATTCCGTCACCGCGGCACCGAACCCGACGCCGACCGGCACGCTGGGCGGGGCGACACAAGCCTTCGCTGGCGGCAATCCGACCAGCGTAGTAAGCGTCGGCGCGCCGGGCGCCGAGCGGCAGATCACCAACGTCGCGGCCGGCCGGATCACCGCGGCCAGCACCGACGCGATCAACGGCTCGCAGCTGTTCGCGACCAATTCGGCCGTCGATTCGCTGTCGACTACCGTGTCGTCGTCCAGCAGCGCGATTTCGTCGCTGTCGACCGGCATTACGTCGCTTTCCACGGGGCTGAGCTCGACCAATAGTTCGCTGACCTCGCTGTCGACGTCGGCGTCGACCGGTATCGGCTCGCTTTCCACCGGCCTCAGTTCCACCAACAGTTCGGTGACTTCGCTGTCGACGTCCGCGTCGACGGGGCTGTCGTCCGCGAATAGCTCGATCACGTCGCTGTCCACGTCTGCCTCCACGGGCATCTCGACGGCGAACAGCTCGATCGCGTCGCTGTCGACTTCGACTTCTACCGGCATCTCGTCGTTGTCAACCGGCCTCAGCTCGACCAACAGCTCGGTGACTTCGCTGTCGACTTCGACGTCGACCGGTCTGTCGTCCGCGAACAGCTCGATCACGTCGCTTTCCACGTCGGCCTCGACCGGCATCAGCTCGCTGTCCACGGGCCTCAGCTCGACCAATAGCTCGGTGACTTCGCTGTCGACCTCGACGTCGACCGGTCTGTCGTCCGCGAACAGTTCGATCACGTCGCTGTCCACGTCGGCCTCGACCGGCATCAGCTCGCTGTCCACGGGCCTCAGCTCGACCGATAGCTCGCTGACTTCGCTGTCGACGTCGACCTCCACGGGCATCGGCTCGCTTTCCACCGGCCTCAGCTCGACAAACAGCTCGGTGACCTCGTTGTCGACTTCGGCGTCGACCGGCTTGTCGTCGGCCAACAGCTCGATCACGTCGCTTTCGACGTCGACTTCGACCGGCATCACGTCGCTCTCTACCGGCCTCAGCTCCACCAACAGCTCGCTGACCTCACTGTCGACCTCGACATCGACCGGCTTGTCGTCGGCCAACAGCTCGATCGCGTCGCTGTCCACGTCGACCTCGACCGGCATCACGTCGTTGTCTACCGGCCTCAGCTCGACCAACAGCTCGCTGACCTCACTGTCGACCTCCACATCGACCGGCTTGTCGTCCGCCAACAGCTCGATCGCATCGCTTTCGACGTCGACCTCGACCGGCATCACGTCGCTGTCCACCGGCCTGAGCTCGACCAACAGCTCCGTCGCGTCGCTGTCCACGTCGACGTCGACCGCGATCCAGGCCGCTAAAACGCACTACTACAGCGTGAACGACAACGGCACGCAGCAAGGCAACTACGACAACGACGGCGCGACCGGCATCAACGCGATCGCGGCAGGCACGAACGCCAGCGCTGCCGGCGACGGCAGCGTCGCGGTCGGCGACGGCTCGAACGCGTCGTCGGCCGGCGCAGTCGCGATCGGTCGGAACGCATCGGCAGCCGACACCGGCGCGCTCGCGCTCGGCAACGGCGCGCTCGCGAGCGCCGCCGGCGCACAAGCGTACGGCGCGGCCGCGAAGGCCACCGCCGCCGACGCGCTCGCATTCGGTTCGAACGCCACCGCGAACGTCGCGAACTCGATCGCACTCGGCGCGAACTCGGCGACGACTGCCGCGGTCGGCACGCAGAACGCGACGATCGGCGGCGTCACGTACCTGTTCGCCGGCAGCTCGCCGGTCGGCGTGGTGAGCGTCGGCCAGCCGGGCCAGGAACGTCAGATCACGAACGTCGCGGCCGGCCGGATCTCGCCGACCAGCACCGACGCGATCAACGGCAGCCAGCTCGACGCGACGAACCGGGCGGTCAACGCACTGTCGACGTCCACCGCGTCGAACATCTCGTCGCTGTCCACCGGCATCAGCTCGCTGTCCACCGGTCTGAGCTCGACCAACAGCACGGTCGCGTCGCTGTCGACGTCGACGTCGACCGCGATCGGTTCGCTGTCCACCGGCCTCAGCTCGACGAACAGCAATCTGACGTCGCTGTCCACGTCGACGTCGACCGGCATCAGCTCGCTGTCGACCGGCCTCAGCTCGACGAACAGCACGGTCGCGTCGCTGTCGACGGGCGTGACGAGCATCAACAACCAGCTGAGCCAGCTGTCGACCACGATCAACAACAACACGACGCGCACCAGCAACAACAACGGCGTCGCCGCTGACATGAACGGCACGGGCAACGATCGTCCGACCGCCACCGCCGGTTCGAACTCGGTCGCGATCGGCGCGAATTCGACGGACGGCGGCCGCTCGAACGTGGTGTCGGTCGGCAGCGATACGCAGCAGCGCCAGATCACGAACGTCGCGCCCGGTACGCAAGGCACCGACGCGGTGAACGTGAACCAGCTGACGCAGGTGCAGACGACGTTGTCGAGCGCGCTGTCGGGCCAGCAGGCACAGATCAACTCGTTGGGTTCGCAACTGCAGCAGACCGACCAGATGGCGAAGCAGGGTATCGCGGCCGTCGGCGCGATGGCGTCGATCCCGCAGCTCGACCGCGACGCGAACTTCGGGATGGGGATCGGTGCATCGACGTTCCTCGGTCAGAAGGCGATGGCGGTCAGCATGCAGGCGCGCATCACGGAGAACCTGAAGGCGTCGGTCAACGGCGGCTTCAGCGGCACGCAGAAGGTGATCGGCGCCGGCATGCTGTACCAGTGGAAGTAACCGTCGCACCGCCCGGCGGGCGCGCTCGCCGGGCGAGCGGCCCGCGGCCCCGATATCCGGCAGGCTGCCGCATCCGGGCGGCCGCCTCGCGTCAACCCAGCTCTTCAAGGACGTAACCGTGAACAAACTCGCTCTCGCACTCGCCCTTTCCGCGACGGCCCTCGCCGCGTGCTCGACCGCATCCGGCCCGACCTACAGCGCATCCGAGCTTCAGCCGCGCGACGGCGTGCGCACGTTCCAGGTGGACTGCCACGGTCTGCTGTCCGGCCCGCAGACCTGCATGAAGGCGGCCCGCAAGATCTGCGGCGATCAGCCGGTGCGTGTTGCCGATTCGGCGCACGCGTTGCGCGACGGCGCCGATCCCGCCACGCTGGTCTTCCAGTGCGGCGCGGCGCCGGCCGAACCGGCATCGGCTGCCGAGCCGGCACCGGCAGCGGCCGCCGCGCCGGCCGCGGTCGAACACGTGAACCTCGCGGGCGACGCGCTGTTCGCGACGGGCGCCGCGACGTTGACGCCGGCTGCCCGCGCATCGCTCGACAAGCTGCTGAGCGCGCGCGACGACCGCACGTACTCGAACGTGACGATCACCGGCTACACGGACTCGGTCGGCAGCGATGCATCGAACGTCGCGCTGTCGAAGCGCCGCGCGCAGGCGGTCGCCGCCTATCTGAACGCGCATGGGCTGAAGACCCGGACGCTGACGGTTACCGGCCGCGGCAGCGCCGACCCGGTCGCATCGAACGCGACGGCCGACGGTCGCGCGAGCAATCGCCGCGTCGAAATCTCGCTGCAGCGCTGAGCGGTCGCCGGCCGGCCCATAATCGGCCGACGAGCGCGCCACGCGCACGACCGCATCCTTCGGCGCGGCGCGCATCCGGCGGGCAGGCTCGCGATGCCGATTGCCGTCGCCGACATCTCGGCCGCCTCGTGCCGCGCGATGTCAAAGTTCGTCATGCCTCTCCACAAACCGGCGGCTTCCGTGCCACAATCGCCGCTGACCGCTGCCGGCGCGTCCCGCCCGACGCGCGAGCCGTGCCGGTCGCGCACGACGCACGCCGGAATCCCGCTGCCGCCGCTGCGCAGCGCACGACTCGCTGTCCGGGACACACCGGTGCGAACGCAACCATGACAATCCACGACGCGCCGTATCGCGGCCGGGCGCTCGACGCCACGGCCGGCCGCGCGACGCTGCAGAGGAAAACCAACCGGTGACGGACATCAATCAAGCCGCATCGACCGGCCGCCGCCATCCGCGGCCGGCCGTCGGCATCTCGCTGTTTGCGCGGGACGGCCAGGCGATCTGGGAAAACGGCATCCATCAGAACATCGCGTTTCTCGCGATGATGCTCAAGCGCTCGGACTGCGTCGGCCCCGTCTATTTCCTGAACGGCGGCGACGCGAACGCCCTGCCGGCCGGCCTCGATCTCGACGGGCTCGACGTGCCGCTCGTGAAACCGGCCGACGTCACGCACGAACTCGACGTCGTGATCGAAATGGGCGCGCAGCTGCCGGTCGAGTGGCTGCGGCACGTAAAGGCGCTCGGCACGAAGCTCGTCGCGTGCCATGTCGGCCATACGTACAGCGGTCTCGCGGAAACGCCGATCTTCGACAAGCCGTCGGGCCACATCTTCAACGGCACGCAGTTCGACGAAGTCTGGGTGCTCGAGAAGTCGAAGAAGATCGACGTGCCGCTGCTGCGCACGCTCACGCGCGCGCCGGTCTACACGATTCCGCATCTGTGGTCGCCATACTTTCTCGAGCGCCGTATCGCGGCGCTCGCCGCCGAAGGCGCGGCGTTCGGCTACCGGCCGGGACGGCGGCCGTGGCGTCTCGCGACGCTCGAGCCGAACATCTCGGTCGTGAAGACCTGCCATTACCCGATGCTCGTATGCGACGAGCTGTATCGCGCGCGGCCGGACGCCGTGCAGCATCTGTTCGTCGTGAACTCGATCCACATGAAGGAACACCCGACCTTCGTGCACTTCGCGAACAGCCTCGACCTCGTGCGTCAGCACAAGGCGACGTTCGAGCCGCGCATCGACCTGCCCGGCTTCATGGCGCGCCATGCGGACGCCGTCGTGTCGCATCACTGGGAAAACCCGCAGAACTACCTGTACTACGACGTGCTGTACGGCGGCTATCCGTTGATCCACAACTCGACGCTGCTCGGCGACGCCGGCTACTACTACCCGGACTTCGATTCCGCCACCGGCAGCCGCGTGCTGCTCGACGCATGGCTGCATCACGACGAGCAGCTCGACGACTACCGCGCGAAAGCCGACCGGCTGCTGCGCTCGGTGTCGATCGACAACCCCGCGAACCTCGACGCGTTCGTCGCGCGTCTGGTCGCCTGAACCGGAGCACACGCATGTCGGACTCCAATGCCCGCCACGCGCCCGGCGACGGTAAACGCCTCGTCGTCGGCGTATCGCTGTTCGTGCGCGGCGCCGGCCAGTCGCTGTGGGAAAACGGCATCTTCCAGAACTGCCTGCTGCTGATCCTGCTGCTGCGCCAGTCGCCGCTCGTCGCCGAAGCCGTAATGGTGAACGGCGGCGAACAGCTCGCCGATCCGCAGATGATGCTCGGCGAATGGAACGTGCCGCTCGTCACGATGGACGAAGCGATGCAGCGCTGCGACGTGCTGATCGAAATGAGCGCGCAGTTCAGCGCCGACTATCTGCGCGCGTTCCGCGAGCGCGGCGGCAAGGTCGTGACGATGCGCGTCGGCAACGACTACGTGATCGACATCGAGCGCGCGATGTTCGGCAAGCCGTCGGGCTTCCTGTTCTCGGGTGCGCCGTACGACGCGGTGTGGACGATTCCGGAATTCGAGCGCTCGTGCCTGCACTACTACCGGACGGGCCTGCGCGCGCCGGTCACGATCGTCCCGCACATCTGGCATCCGGTGCTGTTCGACAAGGCGCGCGCGACGCTCGGCGCCGGGCTGTCGTTCGGCTATCGGCCGGGCAAGCCGCGCTGGCGCGTGACGATGTTCGAACCGAACATCTGCATGGTGAAGACGAGCATCATTCCGATGCTCGTGACGGAAGAAGCGTATCGGGCGAAGCCGGATTTCCTCGAGATCGTGCGCGTGTGCAACACGCTGCATCTGAAGGAGCACGCGACGTTCGTCCACTTCGCGAAGAGTCTCGACATCGTCAATCACGGCATCACGACGTTCGAAAGCCGCTACGCGGTGTACGAGTTCATGGCCGCGTACGGCGACGCGGTGGTGTCGCACACGTGGGAAAACGCGCAGAACTACCTGTATTACGAGCTGCTGTACGGCGACTATCCGCTGATTCACAACTCGCCGTTCCTCGGCAAGGCCGGGTATTTCTATCCGGACTTCGACTGCCAGGCCGGCGGCCGCGCGCTGCTGCAGGCCTTTGCCGAACACGACGCGAACCTCGATGCATATCGCGAGCAGTCGAAGCACGTGCTCGATTCGGTCAGCATCTACAACCCCGACAACGTCGCCGCGTATACGAACGCGATCGCGGCGCTCTACACGACCGGCGCGTGACGCGCCGGCTTCAACGGACCTCGACATGAATGCATTCCTGCCCGTCACCCGCGCGAAATGGCTGATCGGCTGCGCGCTCGCTTCGATCGCGATCGGCGCGCACGCGCAACCCGGCGGCGAATCGGCCGACGAACTGCTGCGCGACGCGGACGCGGTTTTCAAACGGCTGGACGCGGGGCAATACGCGGCGGTGTGGGCCGACGCCGCGCCGTTCGTGAAGGCGCGCATCAAGCAGGACCAGTTCGCGGCCGACATGCAGCGCGCGCGCCAGTCGGTCGGCACGGTCGGCCGTCGCGGCTGGGCGCAGATCACGCGCATTCTCTACACGAATTCACCGCCGCTGCCCGACGGCCTGTATGCGAACGTCGACTACGCGACGACGCTGACGAACGGCGCGACCGTGTTCGAGAAGCTGAGCTTCCGCCTCGACGACGACGGCCGCTGGCATCTGACCGGCTACGTGCCGCGGCAGGCGCAAAACGACGCACGTTGAAACGGGCGACGCTCGCCGCGCCGATTCCGGCGCAATGTCGCGACCGCGATGAACGGCCGATGCAGCGCGGCGCGATGCGCTACGCGAACATGCGTGCGCCGCATTGCGCAGCGAACGTGCGACCGTGCCGCCGTCCGATTCGCGCAACGCTGATGAAACAGCGCAGCACCGCGCGGTCCGCATGACGGGCCTGCCGCGCGAGATCGTCCGACACGCCGCGCGCGATCGCCGAATCGTCCCCGCACGCGCCTGCGATCACGCCTGCGTAGTAGTGGCGCGCCGCGGCCTCACGGCCGCGCGCGTCGAGCGCCGCCATCCGCCGAATCCGGCGCGCGACCGCATTCAATCCGTTCAGATACCGCGCGATGTCGGCCGGCGCATCGGCCGCTTCCATGCCGAGCTGCCGCAGCATGTCGGCCAGTTCGCCGAGCGCGAGCAGTTCGCGCGTCGCGCTCGCGTGCGTATCGGTTCGCTCCGCAGCCGTCGTCTCCACCATGTCCGTGCCCCTTTACGGTTCGTCGATCGGCGGCCGCACCGCGGGCCGCATGCACACCGTCACGCGGCCGCCGGCGACCGCCACGAGAAACGGATGCCCTGCGCCCACGCGACGCCGGCATCGACGATCATCTGCCGGTCGCTCTCGTTCTCCACGCCTTCGACGACGACGTGCCGCGCCCCTTCGTGCGCGAACGCGATCAGCCGGCGGAACTGGTAACGTCCGATCGCGTTGCGCTTGATCATCGACAGGATCGACTTGTCGAGCTTCACGATATCGGGATTGCCGACCACCAGATTGTTCAGCGCGCTGAACCCGACGCCGAAATCGTCGATCGCGACGCGGCAGCCGGCGCGCCGGAACCGGTGCACGAACGACCGCCCGGCGACGGGGTTCAGCGGGCCCGTCTCGGTAATCTCGACGACGAGCCGCGCCGCAACCGCCGGTTCGCGCTCGAGCCGCCTGAAGATCGCGAGCCATCCGTCGTCCATCACCGCGCTGGCCGCCGACACGTTGCAGCCGTATACGGCATCCGGATCCGCGCGCAGCTCGTCAATGGTCCGTCCGACCACGAGCCGGTCGAACCATTGCATCAGCCCGAGCGATTCGAGACGCGGCAGGAACGCGACCGGTGCGAGCGCGGCGCGCGGCCCCCAGCGCAACCGCGCGAGGCATTCGTGATACAGCACGCCGGCCGACAGATCGGCCCGGCACACCGGCTCGCGCACGAACCTGAGCCGGCTTTCCACGAAACTGCGTACCGACGCGAGATCGGGGTGATCGTCGGGTGCGCCGAACACGAGATCGACTTCGTCACGATTGGCTACCCGATTCGCCTGCAGGCGAGCTTCGATCGCATTCATCCGGCGCTCCGGCAATGTCGGGCCACCGAGAACGGCACGCCCCCACGATTCATGCGGAGCGAGTCGACTTCACGCGCGCCGCCGCTTACCCGGCCATCCTGTTATTTCGATCTTTCCGGGAGCGTACTTTTCATTTCGGCGCGCCGTCAAATCCGATATTTGCTTGCGATATTCAGTTTCATAAAATAAACCATGCATCGGGGAAGTGAATTGTGCGGCAGATTACATAAAGCAGCCGATGCAATTGAAATTTCTGCCAGCCATTGTTACCGGACAGGGCGCTTTGACCGGAATCCCTTTCAGGACGCACACTGCGCGGGACGCGCGACTTTTCCCCGCTCGCTCGCGGCGCCGCGAGCGCACCGCCGCGGGCGGCCTTCACAGCGGCATTCGATCGCGCCGGCATTCAATCTCTTCGTTTCAAAAGGCATTGCGTCGATTGCCCAATTCAATTCGATGCGGTCGCCCGATAATATCGAGAAGAATTATATGACGGTTATCAAACGCACGATGTTTAACAAACCTTCCAGCTTGTTAACCTATAAGATGATTACCGACGGACGTCCTCGGAGCCGTCAAATTCGTGCCTTGAAAACCATCGGATCACCCCGGTCCGATGGTTTCTTTTTTTGCGCGATGCGCCGCGTGTCTGCCGAAAATCTGCCGGCGCCGCGCTTCAACCCGCGGTCGCGCCGATCAGGTTCGCGAGCAGCGCGTCGTACTCGGCGACGAGCGCCGGATTCGCCGACGTATAGCGCGCGAGAATCTCGCGCTGGCGCCGCGTATACGCGTGCCACGCGTCGTCGTGCGTATGCAGCGCATGCAGCAGCGCGTCCGCGCCCTTCTGCACGTCGTTGTCCGGGTAGTAGTAGCCGAGATCCGGCGCGAGGCTCGCGTTGTGCACGAGCGGGTAGCCCTGCCAGCACACGTCGAAATAGAAATAGTTGAGCGGGTTCGACCATTGATGCGACACGACGACGTCGGTCAGCTCGGCGAGGAACACCGGCGTGTCGAAGCGTCCGACGAAGCTCGCCTTGCCCGCGCGCACGATGTCCAGATAGTTCATCAGCATCACGAATTCGGGGCTCTCGCGCGCGAGGCGATCGGCGTTCGTCACGTGCGTGAAGCAGATCGAATCGGGATCGCGGCGGTACGCTTCGTCGATGATCAGCATCGGATACACGCAGAACTTCACGACGTTGTGATTCGGCTCCATCACCGTCAGCCGCTTCGCGCGCTCGCCGCGCGGCCGGTATTCGCCGTGCTCGGGCAGCGAGCGCGCCCGCTCGGTCACGAACATCGGGTCCCATACGAACGGCACGACGCGCCCCGGACAGCGGCGCAGCGATTGCAGGAACGGCAGCGACGACGGCGCGATCTGCGGAATCGCCCACACTTCGTCGTAGCCGCGGTTGATGAACAGCGAATCCCACAGCCGGCGGCCGAACAGCATCGACTCCATCGCGTTGATGTACTCGACGCCGCAGCAATAGCTGACGATCTTCGCGCCGCGCGCCTTCAGATAGGCGGTCTGCTCGCCGTCGATCTGGCCGCCGAGTTCGATCAGCACGTCGAGCGCATCCTTCATGTCGGCGAACGCGCGCGTGTCGTACACGCGGCGATCCCACGGCAGCGCGTCCGTCAGCGGCACGTCCGTCGTGTTGACCAGCGTCACGCGGTAGCCGTGCGGCGACGCCATCAGCAGCTTCGCGAGAAACAGCGCGTTCTGCTTGATGCCGTTGATCCACAGGCTTTCGTCGGGGGCGCGCAATCCGATCGTGATACCGATGCGCAGGCCGTTCAGGGCAGGAGACGTCATCGTCGGCGGGATGGGACAGTCGAGGAACGGAGTGTAGCGTGCGCGGCAGCGCACGCCTGAAACGACTCGCATTCTAGCCGAGCGCGGGCCGGCGGACTGTCATGGATGGTCAGGCCCGGTCGGCTACGGCGATGGCGCGCGCCGCCGGCGTCGAATGGCGGCGCGTCCGATGCGTCCGATGCGTCCGATGCGTCCGATACTTCCAACGCTTCCGGCGCCTCCGACATCCAGCGACGGCCGCAACCGGCCGTCATCGCACGTCGCGATCAGCCTTCCGCCATCCGCAGCAGCTGCGCGCCGTCCGCGACCTGATCGCCGACGCCGTACAGCACTTCGGCGACGACACCCGCATTCGGCGCGCCGATCGTGTGCTCCATCTTCATCGCTTCCATCACGATCAGCGGCGTGCCGGCGTCGACCTTCTGGCCAGGCTCGACGAGCACCGCGATCACCTTGCCGGGCATCGGCGCGGTCAGCCGGCCGCCGCCGTGCTCCGCGTCGCCCGCATGCGCGAGCAGGTTGCGCCATTCGAACGTCTCGGCCGCGCCCTGCGTAAATACGTGGAACTGATCGCCGTCCGCATAAACGCGGCCGCTGCTGCGCACGCCGCCGAGCGTCACGTCGAAATCGAGCGGCGTCGCGCCGCGCGTCCATGCGAACGACTGCGGCGTGCCGCCGTCGATCGCGATGCGCGCGCCGCCGTCGCCGCTTTCGTAAGCGACTTTCACGTCGGCTTCGCGCTCGAGCGCGCGCCATTCGAGCGTGCGGCGATAGCCGCCGTTCAGCCGCCAGTCCGGCAGCGCAGCCCACGGCGACGCGCTCGCGCTCGCGTGCGCGTCGCGTTCGCGCGCCAGCAGCGCCGCGCATGCGAGCGCGAGCGCCGCGCGCGGCGACTGCGGCGGCGCGAACAGCACGTCGTGGTTGCGCTCGATCAGCCCCGTATCGAGATCGCCGATCGAAAACGGCTCGCTCGCGACGATCCGCTGCAGAAACGCCGCGTTCGTGTGCAGTCCGACCACCTCGCATGCGCGCAGCGCGCGCAGCATCAGCGCGAGCGCTTCCGCGCGGTCGGCGCCGTGAACGATCAGCTTCGCGATCATCGGATCGTAGAACGGCGTGATCGCATCGCCTTCGCGCACGCCGCTGTCGATACGCACCGGCGCGCCGATGTCGAATTCGACGCCGTCCGGCAGCCGCAGGTGCTTCAGCGTGCCGGTGGACGGCAGAAAGCCGCGCGCCGGATTCTCCGCATACAGCCGTGCCTCGATCGCATGTCCGCGCACGCGCAGCGCGTCCTGCGTCAGCGGCAGCGGCTCGCCGGCCGCGACGCGCAGCTGCCATTCAACGAGATCGAGGCCCGTGACCATCTCGGTGACCGGATGCTCGACCTGCAGCCGCGTGTTCATTTCCATGAAGTAGAACGCGCCGCCGGTGATGATGAACTCGACGGTGCCCGCGCCGACGTAGCCGACCGCGCGCGCGGCCGCGACGGCCGCCTCGCCCATCGCGCGGCGCATGTCGTCGTGCAGCCCCGGCGCCGGCGCTTCCTCGAGCACCTTCTGATGACGGCGCTGCACCGAGCAGTCGCGATCGAACAGGTACACGGTATTGCCGTGCGTGTCGCCGAACACCTGCACTTCGACGTGGCGCGGGCGCGTCAGGTATTTCTCGATCAGCACGCGATCGTTGCCGAAGCTGCTCGCCGCTTCGCGCTGGCACGACGCGAGCGCCGCCGGAAAGTCGTCGGAGCGCTCGACCACGCGCATCCCCTTGCCGCCGCCGCCCGCGCTCGCCTTCAGCAGCACCGGATAGCCGATCGCGTCGGCTTCGCGATGCAGCCGCGCGGGATCCTGATCGTCGCCGTGATAGCCGGGCACGAGCGGCACCGCGGCCGCGTGCATCAGCGCCTTCGCGGCCGCCTTCGAGCCCATCGCGGCGATCGCGTCGACCGGCGGCCCGATGAACACGATGCCGGCCGCTTCGCACGCATGCGCGAAATCCTCGTTCTCCGACAGAAAGCCGTAGCCCGGATGAATCGCCTGCGCGCCGGTCGCACGCGCGGCGTCGATGATCCGGTCGATGCGCAGATAGCTGTCCGCGGCCGCCGCGCCGCCGATGTGCACCGCTTCGTCGCATGCGGCGACGTGTTTCGCGTGCGCGTCGGCATCCGAATAGACGGCGACGCTCGCGATCCCGAGACGTTTGCACGTGGCGGCGACGCGGCACGCGATTTCGCCGCGGTTGGCGATCAGAATCTTGTCGAACATGGCTTCGATGTGTTCCGGAAAGGGTTATTCACGCCACGACGGCGTGCGCTTCTCGAGAAACGCCGCAATTCCTTCGCGCGCCTCCGCGCCGGCGCGCGTGCGCGCGATCCAGTCGGCGGTCTGCTCGATCAGCGCGGCGTCGAGCGGGCGGCCGGCCACGTCGGCGACGAGCCGCTTGCACGCGCGCACCGCATCGGGGCCGTTCGCGACGAGCGCCGTGGCGAGCTTCGCGATCGTTTCGTCGAGCGCGTCGGCCGGCACCGCGTCGTGAATGAAGCCGAGCGCCGCCGCGCGTACGCTGTCGAACACTTCGGCGGTCGTGAAGTAGCGGCGCGCCGCGCGCTCGCCCATCGCACGCACGACGTACGGCGCGATCGTCGCCGGAATCAGCCCGAGCCGCGCTTCGGACAGGCAGAACTTCGCGCCGTCGGCGGCGATCGCGATGTCGGCCGCCGCGACGAGGCCGACCCCGCCCGCATACGCGTCGCCGTGCACGCGCGCGATCACCGGCTTGCTGCAACGATGGATCGCCTCGAGCATCCGCGCGAGCCGGCGCGCGTCGGCGCGGTTCTCGTCGTCCGAGTAGCCGGCCATCTTCTTCATCCAGTTCAGGTCCGCGCCCGCGCAGAACGCCGGACCTTCGGCCGCGAGCACGACGGCGCGCACGCCTTCGTGCGCATCGAGCCATTCGAACGCAGTGGTCAGCTCGGCGATCGCCGTCTCGTTGAACGCGTTGCGCACGTCGGGACGCGCGAGCGTGACCGTCGCCACGCGGCCCGCTTCGCCGACCTTGATCGTTTCGTATCGCATCGGTGAGCCCTCCCGGCCGTCACATCCGGAACACGCCGAAACGCGTGTCGTCGATCGGCGCGTTCATCGACGCAGCAAGGCCGAGGCCGAGCACGTCGCGCGTCTGCGCGGGATCGATCACGCCGTCGTCCCACAGTCGCGCGCTCGCGTAGTACGGGTGGCCCTGGCGTTCGTACTGATCGCGAATCGGCTGCTTGAACGCGTCCTCTTCGTCGGCCGACCACGTGCCGCCCTTCGCCTCGATCCCGTCGCGGCGCACCGTCGCGAGCACCGACGCGGCCTGCTCGCCGCCCATCACCGAAATGCGCGCGTTCGGCCACATCCACAGGAAGCGCGGCCCGAACGCGCGGCCGCACATCCCGTAGTTGCCGGCGCCGAACGAGCCGCCGATGATCACCGTGAACTTGGGCACCTTCGCGTTCGACACGGCCGTCACCATCTTCGCGCCATGCCGCGCGATGCCTTCGTTCTCGTATTTGCGGCCGACCATGAAGCCCGTGATGTTCTGCAGGAACACGAGCGGAATCTTGCGCTGGCAGCACAGCTCGATGAAATGCGCGCCCTTCACCGCGGATTCGGAGAACAGGATCCCGTTGTTCGCGACGATGCCGACCGGATGCCCCCAGATGTGCGCGAAGCCGGTCACGAGCGTCGTGCCGTAGCGCGCCTTGAACTCGTCGAACTCGGAGTCGTCGACGATTCGCGCGATCACCTCGCGCACGTCGAACGGCTTGCGCGTGTCGACCGGAATCACGCCGTACAGGCTCTTCGCGTCGTAGCGCGGCGGCTTCGGCTCGCGCAGCGACACCGGCGGCGCGATCTTCGGCGCGAGATGCGCGACGATGTTGCGCGCGATCGACAACGCGTGCGCGTCGTTCTGCGCGAGATGATCGGCAACGCCGGACAGCCGCGTGTGCACGTCGCCGCCGCCGAGATCCTCCGCGCTCACTTCCTCGCCGGTCGCGGCCTTCACGAGCGGCGGCCCGCCGAGAAAAATCGTGCCCTGGTTCTTCACGATGATCGATTCGTCGCTCATCGCGGGCACGTACGCGCCGCCCGCCGTGCACGAACCCATCACGACCGCGATCTGCGCGATGCCGGCGGCCGACATCGTCGCCTGGTTGAAGAAGATGCGGCCGAAGTGGTCGCGGTCGGGAAACACGTCGTCCTGGTTCGGCAGGTTCGCGCCGCCCGAATCGACGAGGTACACGCACGGCAGCCGGTTTTCCGCGGCGATCTCCTGCGCGCGCACGTGCTTCTTCACGGTCATCGGATAGTAGGTGCCGCCCTTGACCGTCGCGTCGTTGCACACGATCACGCATTCGCGGCCGGCGATCCGGCCGATCCCGGTGATGATCCCGGCGCCCGGCGCATCGTCGTTGTACATGCCGTTCGCCGCGAGCTGCGACAGCTCGAGAAACGGCGAGCCGGGGTCGAGCAGTTGCGCGATGCGGTCGCGCGGCAGCAGCTTGCCGCGCGACAGATGCTTGTCGCGCGCGGCCTGGCCGCCGCCCTGCGCGAGCTGGTCGATCTTCGCGCGCAGATCGGCGACGAGCGCGTCGAGCGCCGCGGCGTTTGCCCGGAATTCTTCGGAACGCGGGTTCAGTCTGGATTCGATGATCGGCATCGGCAGGGCTCCGTTCGCGTGACGTGGGCGTTACATCGTTTCCGCGAACAGCTCGCGGCCGATCAGCATCCGGCGGATCTCGCTCGTGCCGGCGCCGATCTCGTACAGCTTCGCATCGCGCCACAGGCGGCCGACCGGATATTCGTTGATGTAGCCGTTGCCGCCGAGGATCTGGATCGCCTCGCCGGCCATCCACGTCGCCTTCTCCGCCGTATAGAGAATCACGCCCGCGCAGTCCTTGCGCACCTGCCGCACGTGCTCGCTGCCCGCCGAGTCGAGATGGCGGCCGACCGCGTACAGATACGCGCGGCACGCCTGGAACGTCGTGTACATGTCGGCGACCTTGCCCTGGATCAGCTGGAATTCGCCGATCGCCTGGCCGAACTGCTTGCGGTCGTGGATATACGGAACGACCGCGTCGAGGCACGCGGCCATGATGCCGGTCGGGCCGCCGGCGAGCACCGCGCGCTCGTAGTCGAGGCCGCTCATCAGCACCTTCACGCCACCGTTGAGCTGGCCGAGGATGTTCTCTTCCGGCACCTCGACGTCCTCGAACACCAGCTCGCCCGTGTGCGAGCCGCGCATCCCGAGCTTGTCGAGCTTCTGCGCGACCGAGAAGCCCTTCATGCCCTTCTCGACGATGAACGCGGTGATGCCGCGCGGGCCGGCTTCCGGGTCCGTCTTCGCGTAGACGACGAGCGTGTCGCAGTCCGGCCCGTTGGTGATCCACATCTTCGTGCCGTTCAGCACGTAGCGGTCGCCGCGCTTGTCGGCACGCAGCTTCATGCTGACGACGTCGGAGCCCGCGTTCGGCTCGCTCATCGCGAGCGCGCCGATGTGCTCGCCGGACACGAGCTTCGGCAGGTACTTGCGCTTCTGCGCTTCGGTGCCGTTGCGGTGGATCTGGTTCACGCACAGGTTCGAATGCGCGCCGTACGACAGGCCGATCGACGCCGATGCGCGCGAGATTTCCTCCATCGCGACCATGTGCGCGGTGTAACCCATGTTCGCGCCGCCGTATTCCTCGGACACCGTCATCCCGAGCACGCCGAGATCGCCGAACTTCTTCCACAGATCCATCGGAAACTGGTCGGTGCGGTCGACCTCCGCCGCGCGCGGCGCGATTTCCTTCGCCGCGAAGGTCGCGACCGCGTCGCGCAGCATCTCGATGTCTTCACCGAGCATGAATTGCACGCCGGGCAGGTTCGTCATGTCTCCTCCGTCTCCAGAAAGGGTGTCGCACGCGCCGATTTCTGAGTTTTGCTCAAATCGGCTTCGTGCGCGAATTCAGTAATCCATGTAGCGGAAATTTCGCACAGTTTCGCGCGCCGCTCGGTGCGGCGTCAATAGTTTTTTGAGTGCTACTCAGATATCATGCGGAGCATGACAGCCGCTCGCGCCGACACCATGACCGCCACCGCCAGACCCGACCGCGCCGACCTCTCACGCGCGCCCGCCGGACGCAAATCGCAGCAGCGCGTGCAGGACATCCTGCGCGCCGGACGCGACGTGTTCGCCGAGAAGGGCTACGAGCACGCGACGGCTGCCGAGATCGCGCAGCGCGTCGGCGTGTCGGAGGCGACGGTATTCAGCTACTTCCGCGGCAAGCGCGAGCTGTGCGCGCGCGTGATCGCCGACTGGTACGACGAAATCATCGCCGCGTTCGAGCACGGGATGCCCGAGCACGCATCGGTGCAGCAGCAGTTCGCGTTCATCGTGCGCACGCATCTGCGGCTGATGCTCGTGAACGGCACCGGACTGTGCGCGCTCGTGCTGTCCGAAGGCCGCGCGAAGCAGCATGCGCTCAGCGATGAACTGACCGCGCTGCAGCGCCGCTACACCGCGCCGCTGATGGACGTGCTCGCGCGCGGGCAGGCGGCCGGACAGGTACGCACCGACGTCCCGCTGAGCCTGCTGCGCTCGATGGTATTCGGGCCGATGGAGCACGTGCTGTGGGACGCGATCCTCGGGCACCGGAAGCTCGATACCGACACGACGGCCGAACAGCTGATCGACATGCTGTGGGCCGCCGTCCAGCCGCCCGCACCGGAGCAGGCGGCGCTCGTGCGGTTCAGGAACGAGGTGGCGGAAGCGATGCGGCGGCTGGAAGGCGACGATCCGCGCGCGTGATGCGTAATGCGGATGCGCGATGCCGACGGCGACGTCGCTTCGCCGTCCGGCATCGACGGTCGCGTACCGCCGATGCGGTCGCGCGCCGCCACCCTGGGCAGTCGAAATCCGATCGACCGCCTTTTCATTTCAATTGCAAACGATTCTCATTACCGCTACCATTGCGCGTCCCGTCGCCGCGCCCCGCTGCGGCCCGTCATACGTCCCGTCGTAACCGAAACCTTCACAGATTCATGCGATCCCGCCGAACGCCGTGCCGCGCCCGGACCTTGCGTCCGTGGCGCGCGAGCCTGCCTGCCCTGATCACCCTCTGCGTCGCGAGCGGCGCGCATGCCGCCGACGACGAACGCGCGCAACACGCCGCGCGGCCCGCGCCGGCCTCGGCACCGCCGGCCGCGCACGAACTCGCGCCGATCAGCGTCAGCGCAGCGGCGCTCGCCGATCCGACCGTCGGCTATCAGCCGCGCACCAGCAGCATCGCAGGCGGCGACGCGCGTCCGCTGAAGGACATTCCGCAATCGGTCGCGGTGGTCAGCAGCGCCGTGATGCAGGACCAGCAGGCGCGCTCGCTCGACGACGTGCTCGGCAACATCAGCGGCATCACGCAGACGAATACGCTCGGCGGCACGCGCGACGCGTTCATCAAGCGCGGCTTCGGCTCCAACAACGACGGTTCGGTGCTCGTCGACGGCGTACGCACGCCGGTGCTGCACAGCTACCTCGCGACGATCGACCGCGTCGAAGTGCTGAAGGGTCCGGCTTCGCTGCTGTACGGAATGCAGGATCCGGGCGGCGTGATCAACCTGATCACGCGCAAGCCGGAAGACACGTTCGGCGGTTCGATTTCCGCGTCGCGCACGAGCCACGGCGGCAGCAGCGCGCTGTTCGACCTGACCGGCCCGCTCGGCAAGCCGGGCCAGGTCGCGGGCGGCACGCTCGCGTTCCGGCTCACCGGCGAATACGACACGAGCCGCTACTGGCGCTCGTTCGGCCGCGAGCGCGACGCGCTGATCGCGCCCGCGCTGTCCTGGCACGATGCGAACACGTCGATCGACGTCAGCTACCAGTACGTCGACTACACGACGCCGTTCGATCGCGGCACCGTGCTCGTGAACGGCCAGCTCGACGAGTCGCTGCGCTATCGCCGCTACGAGGAAGCGTGGGCGCAAAGCAGCGGCATCCAGGAAACGCTGCGGGCGCGCATCGAGCATCGCCTGTCCGATGCGTGGCGCGTGCGCGCGACGTACGGCTGGGGCCGCGACCGCTACGACCAGTACATCACGCGCGCAACCGCGTTCAACGGCGCGACCGGCGCGATGACGCGCTCGTCCGACGCGAACCTCGGGCGCAACGATTCCGACCAGATCGCGACGCTCGGCCTGTTCGGCAACGTGACGCTCGCGGGCATCCCGCACGCGCTCTACATCGGCAGCGAGTACGAGCGGCAGCGCAGCTTCCGCGGCGACACGATCCGCGGCAAGGCGACGAAGGGATTCGACCTGTTCGATCCCGTGTACGGGCTGCTGCCGGCGGGCGGCACGCCGAGCGCCGCGCAAAGCGATTCGCGCTCGGTCGTGCACGCGTATTCGATGATCGTGCAGGACTCGGTGAAGATCACCGACCGGCTCACCGCGGTCGGCGGGCTGCGCTGGGAGGACTGGCAGCAGGAATCGGGAATGGGCCGGCCGTTCGCGTTTTCGGATCGCTCGCACGGCAACGTGTGGCTGCCGCAGTTCGGGCTCGCGTATGCGCTCACGCCGTCGCTGACTGCGTATGCGAACGTGAGCCGCTCGTTCAAGCCGAACGTCGCGTCGAACGTCGCCGCACCGCTCGCGCCGGAGTTCGGACGCGTGCTCGAGGCAGGGCTGAAATTCAGCCTGAAGCCGGGCATCACCGGCACGCTCGCCGCTTATCAGATCGACAAGCGCAACGTCGCGGTCACCGTCGGCGACATCACGTCGACGATCGGCACCGCGCGCTCGCGCGGCATCGAGCTCGACGTCGCCGGACAGATCACGCGGCACCTGAGCGTGATCGGCAGCTACGCGTATACGAATGCGAACGACCGCGACAGCAACACGCCGCTCGTCAACGTCGCGCGTCACACGGGCAGCCTGTTCGCGGTGTACGACACGGCGATCGCGAACCTGCCGGGCCGCTGGCGCTTCGGCGGCGGTGCACGGCTCGTCGGTGCACGGCCCGGCGACGTCGCGAACAGCTTCACGCTGCCCGGCTATATGACCGTCGATGCGTTCGCGGCCTACGAAACGACGATCGGCAAGTTCCCGACGCGCTTCCAGCTCAACGTGAAGAACCTGCTCGACAAGACCTACTATCCGTCGAGCAACAGCAATCTGATCGTCGCGGTCGGCGAGCCGCGGCTCGTCACGTTCACGACGACCGTATCGTTCTGACGCGCAGCGGCACGGCGGCGCGGCGGCGCTTGCCGCGTGCCACGCGATGCGCGGTCACGGACGCCAGCGATACACGACGATGCTCGACCCGTTGTAGTTGTCTTTCGTGATCACGTACTCGCCGTTCGAACGCAGATACGCGCGAATCCCGTACATCGAGTCGACGTCGTTGCCGACGTCCATCGCCGACGTGTTCGAGTTCGTCAGCGTGGCGACGAGATTGCCGGTATTGAGGTCGAACACGTCGATGTTAGGCACCGTGTGCACGTAGCCGACGAACAGATAGTGGCCGGCCGCCGCAATCGATTTCGGATTCGCGCTCGTCAGGTCGATCACCGGGTTCGGCGCGCTCGTGTTGCCGCCCTTCCACCCGCGATAGACCTCGATGTGCCCGTTCATCGCGGTCCAGTCCCAGCTGCCCGAAATCCCTTGCGCGAGAATCATCGTGTCGCTGTCCGCCTGATAGATGATCCGCGTGAGCGGCAGCACGCTGCGCGGAATCGGGATCTGCGTCGGCTTGCCCCACGACGGCTTGCCGTTCGCGTCGAAGCCCGTCATCGGATAGTGCGAAATGTTGTTGGTGCGGTCGAGCCCGGCCCACACGTCGCCGTTGTCGTCGATCGCGAAACCGGCCGTCACCTGCAGCGTCGTGTTGAACGGCTTGCCGGGAATCGAGCCGGCCGGAATCGCGATGTAGCCGGTCGCCGGCGTGAAGTAATAGAAGTTGAAGTTGCCGGGGTTCTGGCCCGACGCGACGAGAATCCGGTTGCCGCCGACCATCGCGAGCTGGCCGAAGTGCTGGCCGCGCTGATAGTCGTTGATGTCGAGGCGCGGGTCCTTCGGGTACGTGAACGGGTCGATCGTGTTCGCGACGAACGTGCCGCCGGCGGTGCCCGTATAGACGTTGTTGCCGCTGTAGAAGAACGCGCCGTCGGTCACCGGATCGGGTGCGGCGACGCCTTCGAAGTTCAGCGCCTGCAGCTTCCATTGCAGCGTGCCGGTCGGGCTGTACGAATGCAGGTCGGTGCTGCCGTTGCGGCCGAGATCCCAGCCGCCGCCCCACGCGTTGTTCAGCACGTACAGATTGCCGGCCGCATCCTTGCCGATCGCCGCGACGCGCGTGAAGCGCTTGTCGCCGACTTGCCCCTTGATGCCCGTCGTCGTGTTCAGATAGCCGCCCTGCACGCCGAACGTGCCGACCTGCACGGGCGTGCCGATCAGCGCGTACACCTTGATGTTCATGTCCGGCCCTTCGTCGCCCACCAGCAGCTGCCCGGCCGGCGCGTCGAAAAACAGCGACGCGGGCCGTGCGCCGGCCGCCATCTGGATCGTGTTCATCGGCGTGCCGGTCGGGCTGTACTGCGCGACGACGCCCGCGCTCTTGCGCGCGACCCACAGATTGCCGGCGGCATCGGTCGCGAGCGCGCCGGGGCTCTGCACGGCGATGTCGCGCTGCCAGACGCCGTCCGTCGTATAGACGCGTACGCGGTTGCCGTAGAAGTCGCTCACGTACAGCAGCGTGCCAGCCGTCGCGAGCCCGGTGATCACGTCCGCGTACTGGATGCCCGTCCACGTGCTGACCGGAATGCGCAGGTCGCGCTTGTTCGTGCTGCGGTCGTAGCGGCCGACCGAGCCGCTGCCGAACGTCCGGTTGTAGCCGAGCGCGACGAACAGCGACGTCGCGTTGCCGGTGATCGCGCCGCCCTGGAACTCGTCGTGGATCCCGATCGTGCCGAGCGGCTGCCCGTTCTGGTAGATCGCGACGCCACCCGCGTTCTCATCCCAGCGCGACGCCGTGTAGATCACGCCTTCGGGCGCGACCCACATCGAGCGCGCGCCGTTGCCGACGTGCGTGGCCAGCGTGCCGAACGTGTTCGCGAGCCAGTCGGTCGTGTATTGCACTTGCGCGTAGCCGGCCGACGCGATCATTGCGATGCATATTCCAAGCAACGCTGCGCGAATTTGTTTCGATAACATGAACGATGCTCCCGGACGATCGTTTTTCGACACTGTAAATCGCTGCATATGAAAGATCGGTGATTTCGGTAAAAAGCCGTTTCACCGAAACCGCGAACGATTCATTCGCCGCCACCGTTGCGCGATGCATTTTCCTCGACCGCCGGCCGACGCTTGCTCCGCGCGGCACCACGCACCCGCACCGCCGTTTCGTCGACTTTTCACGGCATTTTCTTCCGAATTCTTTCATGTGCACCCGTCATTTTTTCTGATGCGCACGCAACGATTTATTTACCGTCTATCGTCTGAATAATGGCAAATCGAAATTCAAATGAAAGAAAAAAATATTGTCGGCCGCGATCGTTTTTCCGGAGGTGCGGCACGCATGCCGATCGTCCGTCATGACGAAGCGCATTACCGCAAATCGTGAAGCCGTCGAACGGCGAGCAACCGACATGCCGTTGCCCGGCACAAATCGGCCGCGAGCGCGGCGAAGGTTCGAGCGGAGCCGAGCAAAAAAGCGGCCGCGTTGCGCGGCCGACGATAGATGGAACGTGTGCGATCGACCACCGACGTCGAGCGTCGGACCGTCGCGCGCGGTCAGAACCGCTGACGCAGCCCGACGCTGACGATCGTCTGCGATTGCGACGCCGCCGAGTGGCCGTTCGCCTTGTCCGATACCGACGCCGTCGCGGCCACCGGCCGGCCGAGCGCGTCGAGCGTCGTGCCGGACGCATGCTGATACGCGCCGAGCAGATACACGCTGGTGCGCTTCGACAGATCGTAGATGGCGCCGAGCGTGACGTTGTGATACTGCGCACGCTCGTCGATACCGTCGACTTCGCCGCCGCGCGTGTAGCTGTAGCCCGCGAACAGCTGCGTCTGCGGCCGCACGTTCCAGCGCGCAAACACGCCGGCGACGTTGAACGTCGCGTGCCCGGTGAACAGCGAACGGTCGCCGCCGCGGTACTGCACGTGGCTGTAGTTCATGCCGACCACGGCGGGGCCGAAGTCGTACGTCGCGCCGGTCGCGACGATCTGCTGCGATTGCGCGCTCGCGTAGCCTTCGTTGATCGACGAATTGAACAGCCCGTCGTCGGTGCTCTGCCACTTGCCGATCGTCGTATCGGACGCGCCGGTCTTGCTGTTGTCCGACCGCTCGTAGCCGACGCCGACGCGCAGCGGGCCGGCCGCGTACGCGGCGCCGACGCTCCACGTATTGCGCTGCGTGATGCTGCCCGGCTGACCGCCGAAGCCGTACAGCGCGCCGAACGTGAAGCCCGAGTAGTTCGCGCTCGTGTACTTGATCGAGTTGTCGACGCGCGCGGTCTGGTCGAGATCGTCGATGTCGCCCGGATGCGCGCCGAACCCGCCGACGAACGACGACGGGCCGACCGGGCTCACGAAGTCGTCGAGCGACGTGTACTGGCGGCCGAGCGTGATCGAACCGTAGCGGTCGCTGCCGAGCCCGACGAACGCCTGCCGGCCGAACTGGCGGCCGCCCTGGCCGGACGTGCCGTTCGCGATGTCGAAGCCGTTCTCGAGCACGAACAGCGCGCGCAGCCCGCCGCCGAGATCCTCGCTGCCCTTGATGCCCCAGCGGCTGCCGGACAGGTTGCCGGTCGTCAGTCCGACGTTCGAATGGCCGGTGTACGCGCGCGGCGCGCCTGCCCGTTCGTTGCTGCGATAGGTGACGCCCGCATCGACGATGCCGTACAGCGTGACGGAACCTTGCGCGGACGCAATGCCCGCGAGCGACAGCAGCAGCGGCGCTGCGATCAGTTGCTTGTTCATGATTGTCTTGTCTCCGGGCGGCGAACCCGTTGTTCGAGGGACTTTGCGGGCGGCGGCGCGCGGCCGGCGAGTTGCGCCGGCCGCACGAGGCCGGCGGCGTCCGCACGCGAACCCGCGGTACGCACTACGCGTATGCGACGTCGCGGCGGGGCGCGCCGCCGCGGCCGACATGGTAGGGCGAACCGGTTCCAGCCGAAACCGGCGGAATGAAAACAGTTTCTTGCCGAATTCGAGATAGTGGCGGGCGCGACGGCGGCCGCCGCGCGGCGAGTGCTGTCCGATTGCGGGCGGCCCGGCCGATAATCGACACCGGCGCGGTCGCGTGCGTGCATGCGCGATGCGGTTGCGGCACGCGGCCCGCGCTCCGCCATAATCCGCACGTCGCTGCGCCGACGCCCCCGCCCACATCACGCGACTTTCGACGAGGACTCACGATGAGAATCGATGCGCCGCCCCGCTCCGGCTTTCCCGGCCTGTCGCTGCGTCAGCTCGAACGTGCGGACGTCGACGCGTGGTACGCGTATCTGTCGAACCCGGACGTCGTCCGCCACACGAGCTGGAACCTCGGTTCGCGCGACGACTTGCTGCCGCTGTTCGACGGAATCGAGTCCGCGCATCCCGATTCGATCCGCCGTCTCGCGATCGTCGACGATGCGTCGGCCGCACTGATCGGGACGATCGGCTTCCATACGGTGTCCGCCGCGAACCGTTCGGCCGAGATCGCGTACGACGTCGCGCCGTCGCATTGGGGACGCGGCATCGCGAGCGCGACATGCGCCGCCGTCGCCGCATGGGCGTTCGCCGAATGGGGTCTCGTGCGCGTCCAGGGCGTCGTGCTGACCGCCAATGCCGGCTCCGCGCGCGTGCTGCAGAAGTGCGGCTTTCGCTACGAAGGACTGTTGCGTGCGTACCGGATGGTGCGCGGCACGCCGGGCGATTTCGCGATGTACGCGCGCATCGCGACGGACTGACGCGAGTGCGAGCAACCGAGCACGCGCGCGGCAATGCGCGCATCCCGTTGGACGATCGACGTCGAACCGGCGACAATCGCCGTTCCCCGCTCCCCCGCCCCGCACGATGAAAATCGCCGCCCTCTCGGACATCCACGGCAATCTCGCCGCGCTCGACGCGGTGCTCGACGACATTCGCCGCCGCGGCGCCGACGTGATCGTCAATCTCGGCGACATCGTGTCCGGCGCGCTGCATCCGGCCGAGACCGCCGACCGCCTGATCGCGCTCGACCTGCCGACGATCCGCGGCAATCACGAGCGGCAGCTGCTCGCCGGCGACCGCGAATCGATGCGGCTGTCCGACCGCCACGCGCATGACGCGCTGCGCGACGACCAGCGCGCATGGCTCGCCGCGCTGCCCGAACGTCGAGCGCTCGGCGACGACGTGCTGATGGTGCACGGCACGCCGAGCAGCGATCTCGCGTATTTCCTGGAAACGGTCACGCCCGACGGCTGCCGCGCGGCGACGCGCGACGAGATCGCGCAGCGGGCGGCCGACGAATCGGCATCGCTGATCCTGTGCGGCCACACGCATGTACCGCGCATGGCCGCGCTCGACGACGGGCGACTGATCGTCAACCCGGGCAGCGTCGGGCTGCAGGCGTACACGGACGATCGGCCGCACCCGCACCGGATCGAAACCGGCTCGCCGCATGCGCGCTACGCGATGGTGTCGCGCACGGCGGCCGGCTGGCGCGTGCAGTTCCATGCGGTCGAATACGACTGGCACGCAGCCGCCGCGACCGCGGCATCGCTCGGCCGCGACGACTGGGCCGTCGCATTGCGCACCGGGCGCTGCTGACGTTGCGCATTCGAGCGCGCAAGCGCGTCACCCATGCGCGCGCGGCTCTGCGTCACTGCGTGTTCCGGAGCGTGAGCCGCGCCTCCAGCCCGCCGCCGTCCGTCCGGTTGTGCAGCGTCAACGCGCCGCCCATCGCGAGCGCGAGTTGCCGCGCGATCGCGAGGCCGAGCCCGGTGCCGCCCGTCTCGCGGTTGCGCGACGTCTCCACGCGGCGGAACGGTTCGAACACCGCGTCGAGCTGATCGCCCGGAATGCCGGGCCCGCGATCGCGCACCGAGATGATCGCGCCGCCGTCGGGCGCGGCCTGCACGTCGATCTCGGCCGCGCCCGCGAACTTCAGCGCGTTGTCGACCAGATTGCCGACGATGCGGCGCAGCGCCTTCGGCCGCGTGACCAGTGCGAGCGGCGCGCGGCTCGCCAGCGTCACGCACTGCCCGGCGTCCGTGTAGTCGTACACGATGCTGTCGAGCAGCGCGTCGAGATCGATGCGGCGCGCTGCCTCGTCCGTGCCGTGCAGCGTCCGCGCATACGCGACGCCCTCCTTCACCAGATGCTCCATCTCGAGCAGATCGTTGCGCAGCTTCGTGCCCTGTGCGTCGTCGTCCATCACGTCGACGCGCAGCCGCATCCGCGTGATCGGCGTCTGCAGGTCGTGCGAGATCGACGCGAGGATCTGCATGCGCTCGGCCATGTACTGCGCGATGCGGTCCTGCATCGCGTTGAACGCGCGCGCGGCGCGCGCGACCTCCGACGGGCCGTCCTCGGCGAGGCGCTCGCCCTTCAGGTCCGGCCCGAGCGCGTCGGCGGCCTGCGCGAGCTGGTTCAGCGGCCGCGTCGCGAGCCGCACCGCGAACCAGCAGCACGCGCCGAGCACCAGCAGCTGGAACGCCAGCACGTAGGGCAGCCAGTCCGACAGCGGCACCGTCGACATCGGACGAATGTCGATCGTCAGCGGCGAACCGTCGGTCAGGCGCAGATGCACTTGCAGATGTTCGCGATCGCCGGGAATCTCGTTCGCGGTCAGCGGATAGTCACCGCCGATGCCGTCCGAGATCGACCGCTCGACGCGCGCCGACAGCCGCGCCTCCGGCGGCGTGCCGGTCTCGCCGGGTCCGAGGATGAACGTATAGCTGCGCCGCGCGAGGCGCGGCAGCCACGTGGCGCGTTCGGCCGGCGGCAGATGATCGAGCAGCGCGACCGAACTCGCGACCTCGCGCTCGATGTAGCCCATCATCAGATTGGTAGTCGCCTGGTCGCGCTCGGTCACGGTGAGCCAGAACGACAGCGTCTGCGCGAGCACGAGGCCGACGCACAGAATCAGCGCGAGCCGCGCGAACAGCGAGCGCGGCCAGTGCCACAGCGCGCGCGCGTTCATTGCGTGCCTTCGACGACGGTCACGGCCGACGAGAACACGTAGCCCTCGTTACGCAGCGTCTTGATATAGCGCGGCTCGCGCGCGCCGTCGCGCAGCCGCTGGCGCAGCCGGCTCACGAGCAGGTCGATCGACCGGTCGAACGGATCGGACTGCCGGCCCTGCGTCAGGTTCAGCAGCTGGTCGCGCGTCAGCACGCGCTGCGGATGATCGAGGAACACGCGCAGCAGCCGGTATTCGGCGCCGCTCAGCGCGACCAGCGTGCCTTCGGTGTCGAGCAGATGGCGCCCCGTCGTGTCGAGCCGCCACTCGCCGAACGCGAGCATCGCGGCCGTCTCGGTCACCTGCATGCCGGGCGGCAGCATGCGCGCGCGACGCAGCACCGAGCGAATCCGCGCGAGCAGCTCGCGTACCGCGAACGGCTTCGCAAGATAGTCGTCGGCGCCCATCTCGAGCCCGATGATGCGATCGGTCTCCTCGCCGCGCGCGGTCAGCATCAGCACCGGCACCGTGCGGAACTTGCCCGCGCGCAGATCGCGGCACAGCGCGAGGCCGTCCTCGCCCGGCAGCATCAGGTCGAGCACGATCAGGTCCGGCGCGCCGTCGTCCAGCACGTTGCGCATCTCGCGGCCGTTCGCGGCGAGCGACACGCGCATCCCGTTCTTCTCGAGATAGTCGGCAATCAGTTCGCGGATGGCGCGGTCGTCGTCGACGATCAGCACGTGGTCGATCTTGTCCATGGGTCGGGTCTTGAGTCGGGGCCGTTCGGCCCGGTCGGGCGATGCCCGACTTTATACCGTACGTCGGCCGGGCGTTTGTATCCCAATGTATCGCGCGGGCGCGGCGACACACAACATTGCACATGCGCGGCGCGGCCGACACATCGCAGATACGTGCGCGCGGCTCAATGGGGGCTGTCGAAACCTGCCCCGCCGCCGCGCGCCGCGCATCGGCCGGCCGAACCGGAGAACGCCATGCTGCCCAGACTCAAGACCGCCGCCCTCGTCATCGCCGTCGCCGCCACGGCCGGGCTTGCCGCGTTCGCCGGCACGCGCGACGACGCCGGCATGACGACGTCGGCGGCCGGCATGCCGGCGCCCGACTTCACCGGCATCGACCGCTGGCACAACAGCGCGCCGCTCAAGCTCGACCAGTTGCGCGGCAAGGTCGTGCTCGTCGATTTCTGGACGTATTCGTGCATCAACTGCATTCATACGATTCCGTACGTGAACGATTGGTACCGCAAGTATCGCGATCAGGGGCTCGTCGTGGTCGGCGTGCATACGCCCGAATATCCGTTCGAACGCGACGCGGGCAACGTGGCCGATGCGATCAAGCGCTTCGATATCCGCTATCCGGTCGCGCAGGACAACCGCTACGACACGTGGCGTGCGTACGGCAACCAGTACTGGCCCGCGCTGTATCTGATCGATGCGAACGGCAAGATCGTCTATACGCGCTACGGCGAAGGCGGGTACGACAAGACCGAAGCGGCGATTCGCGGCGCGCTCGCGCAGGCCGCGCAGCAGACGACGCGTACGCAGTAGCGTGCGGGCAGGTGCGCTCGCCGTTCGCCTGCACGCGGCGGCCGCCGGCGCGCGCTTTCGTCGGGCCGGTTCAGGCTAATGGCGGACTTGCGCAGGCCGCCGGAACGGCCGAGCGGAAGGATTGCGACGCCCTTCCGGCACGACGAGCGCAACGACGCGTTCGCTTGCGTGAACAGGCGCTGGTCGATCATGCTGCGTTACGCGCGCTTCGCATCGGCCTCCGCCAGCATCGCTTCGCCGATCGCGACGTTGCCCGCCGCGACCAGCGCGTCGCCGGCACCGCGAATATCGTCGACGGCCTTGTTCTGTCCGAGCTTGCGCTTGCCGACGAGCCGCGTGATGTCGATCTGCAGCCCGACGATCGACTGCAGCATCGTGTCGAGATAGTCCTTCGGCGCGTCGGCCATCTTCCACGGCACTGGCTGCGACGCCTCGTGCGTGCGCGTGAGCCGCGCGACCACGCCGCGCACGAACTTCTCGTCGTCGCGCACCGTGATCCGCCCGTGCGCGTGCACGACCACGTAGTTCCACGTCGGCACCTGCCGGTGCGCGGCATGCTTGCTCGGATACCAGTTCGGCGAGATGTACGCGTCGCCCGCGCGGAAGATCACCAGCACGTCGTCGCCGTTCGCAACCTCCTGCCAGACCGGATTCGCGCGCGCGACGTGCGCATGCAGCTCGCCGAGCCCGCCGTCGCCGGGCAGCAGCTCGAACGGCAGGTGGTTCGCGTCGAGGCCGTTCTTCCCGTGCGTGATCAGGCTGCCGAACGGATGCCGCGCGATCAGCTCGCGCAAAACGTCGGGACGGGATTCGTCGAAAGGGGCAGGAACGTACATGTCGGCTCCACGGTCGTGCAGGTTCGAAAAAGACGCGGGGCGCAAGCCCCGCGATGCGCCGATTGTGCTGCCAAACTGGTTTATGCTGTAGAGCCGGTTTGAAACATTTCCAGCGGACCAGAATCATGGCAAGAACGGCGCGCGTCGTCGAAATCCCGTCGCTCGGCGCGCTCGATCGCCGCGCCGGCGACCTCAGCCGCCAGCTCGCGCAGGCGCTTCGCGACGCCGTGCGCCGCGGCGACGTGCGGCCGGGCGACATGCTGCCGTCCACGCGGCTGCTGGCCGCGTCGCTGCAGGTCGCGCGCGGCACCGTCGTCGACGCGTATGCGCAGCTCGTCGCCGAAGGCTTTCTCGAATCTCGCGGCGGCGCGGGCACGCAGGTCGCGAACGCGCTCGCACGGCCGCTGCAGCCCGACGAGCCGCGCGCCGCCGGCCGGCGCACCGCGCGAGCCGGGCTGCCGGAGCCGGCCGCGACGTTCGCACGAATCGCGCGCGAATTCCGTCCGCTGCCGCTCGTGCCGTTCGCGATCTCGGTGCCGGTCGGGCTGACCGCGCCCGACGACGTCTGGCGCCGGCTCGGCAACCGCGTGCGGGCGCGCGGGCCCGGCGCGCCATCCGGCTATGCCGATCCGCAAGGCGCGCTGCCGCTGCGCGAAGCGATCGCCGACTACGTGCGCCGGTCGCGCTCGGTACGCTGCAGCGCCGCGCAGGTCGTGATCACGAGCGGCACGCAGCAAGGGCTCCATCTCGCGAGTCAGGTGCTGCTCGGCGCGCACGATCGCGCGTGGGTCGAAAACCCCGCCTATCGCGGCATCACCGCGCTGCTCGACAGCACCGGGCGGCACGATGCGATGGTTCGCGTGCCGGTCGACGCGGACGGCATCGACGTCGAAGCCGGCATCCGCATCGCGCCGGACGCGCGCGTCGCGTTCGTCACGCCGTCGCATCAGTACCCGCTCGGCATGCCGATGAGCATGGCGCGGCGCAACGCGCTGCTCGCGTGGGCGCGCAAGCAGCGCGCGTGGATCGTCGAGGACGATTACGACAGCGAGCTGCGCTACGAAGGCTATCCGTTTCCGTCGCTGCAGGGGCTCGATCCCGATCGCGTCGTCTATCTCGGCACGTTCAGCAAGATCCTGTTTCCGTCGCTGCGGCTCGGCTACGTGATCGCGCCCGACGATCTCGTGCCCGCGTTCTGCGGCGCGCGCGTACTGATGGATCGCCACGCGCCGACCGCCGATCAGCACGTGCTCGCCGCGTTCATCGCGGACGGCCATCTCGATCGCCACATCCGGCGCGTGCGCGGCGTGTATGCGGCGCAGCGCGCGCTGCTGATCGATACGCTCGGCGCGCGGCTGCCGCGCGAGCTCGCATGGATACAGCCGGGCGACCAGGGGATGCACGTCGTGCTGTGGCTCGCCGACGGCATCGACGATCTCGACGTGGTCGCGCGCGCCGCGCAAGCCGGCGTCGCGGTGCGTGCCGCGTCGCCGATGTTCGCGCCCGGCACCGCGCGGCCGGGGCTCGTGCTCGGCTTCGGCGGCTTCGATCGCGCGCAGATGGAAGCGGCCGCGCAGCGGCTCGCGAACGTCGTCGCCGATGCGGCGCGGACGACGCGTTCCGCACGTTCGCCGCGCGTGCGCCGCGCATGACGCGCCGCGACTGAGCGACGTTCGACCGCGCTTACGGCAGCGTCGCGATCCGCTCGAGCAGCGCCGCGTAAAAACGATCCGCGTCGACCTCGTTGATCCACGTCGCGTTCGGCGCGCGGCCGGTGCGCCCGTTCCAGTCGACGACCGTCTCGCCGAGCGTCCACTGCCCGACCGTCTCGATCGCGACGTTGACCTTGCGGCCGCCGAACAGCGACGCATCGACGAGATAGCCGACCGCGCTCGGGTCGTACATCGGCGCGTCGTCGGCGCCGCGCTGCTTTCGGCTGTAGGCGAGCTCGGCGCTCATGATGTCCGCGACGATCGCGCCGCAGCGGTTGCCGAGCGCGCGAAACGGCGCGATGCGCGCCGCCGTGATCGGCGCCTTCACCGCGACGTCGCGCGGCAGCACGACGATCGGCACGCCGCTGCCGAACACGACGTCGGCCGCCTGCGGATCGACGTAGATATTGAACTCCGCGGCCGGCGTGATGTTGCCGCGCTCGAAGAACGCGCCGCCCATCAGCACGATTTCCCGCAATCCGCCGCGGATCTGCGGCGCCTCGATCAGCGCGGTCGCGATGTTGGTCAGCGGGCCGAGCGCGCACAACGTGATGCTGTTCGGCGCCGCACGACTCAGCGTGTCGACGAGATACGACACCGCGTGACCGGGCGCGAGCGGGCCGCGCGGCTCGTGCAGCTCGACGCCTTCGAGGCCGGTCTTGCCGTGCACGTTCGCGGCGGTCACGAGCTCACGCACGAGCGGACGCGGGCAACCCGCATACACGGGAAGCGTGTCGGTGCGGCCGGCCCAATCGCGGACGATCCGCGCGTTGCGCTCGGTCAGATCGAGCGGCACGTTGCCGGCGACGGCGGTGATCGCGCGCACGTCGACACGGTCGCGCGCGCCGAGCGCGAACAGGATCGCGATCGCGTCGTCCTGCCCCGGATCGGTATCGATGATCACCGTTCGGCGTGCGGCATCGCCGCCGGACGCGAACGCGCCCGTTTCCGGCAGCAGCGCGGTGCCGGCGAGCGCGGCGGACAGTTTCAGGAAGGAGCGGCGGGATGCGATCGGATGCGGCATGGTCGTGTTCGTCGTGTGCGTTCAGGTGATGGAAAGTCGGCGGCGGCGCGCTGCGGCAGGCGGCGGCGCGCGACACCGTTGCGAAGCGAATCGTCTGCGCAATCGTAGCGCCGGCGACGGTTGAACGGCAGCGCCGCGTGTCGTTGCCGGGGAGATCGGCTGCCAGTGCACGCGACGCGGCCGCGGTCGCCTACACACACCGGATCGCGCCGACGCGGCCGACCGGGCCGACGGAACCGACGGAACCGACGGAACCGACGGAACCGACGGAACCGACGGGAAAACGTTACGCCGTTTTCCTTTTTTCTCGCACGAGTTTTCGGTGCGATCCGCCGGTTTCCCCCGGCGATCGCACCGGCATACGCAGTCATACGGCGCCCGATTCGCGCTGCCGTCCGCAGCAAAGCCGCCGTTCCGCATTCGAGCAGACAAACATGAGGACAGCATGAGAACGATCGCGATCGATGTGCGGTCGCGGCTGCGGGCGCTCGGCCGGCAGTCGAATCCGCTCGCGCACTCGACGATCACCGGACGCACGCATGCGATCGGGCTCGCGACAGTCGATATCGCGAATCCGCGCTTCCCGCCCATCGCGGCGCGCGCAAATCGAGTCGCGCGGCGGCACGACTGCATGCGTGTGCTCGTCGATACGGACGATGACCGCGCTCGCGAGCGCCCGCGGACCGAAGCGCTGGCATACGCCGCACACGCCGCACACACCACCTACGAGCCGACGCCCGCCGTTCGCGAGCGACCGCGCAGGCCGCGTGAACGCCGCTGCGCACGGGCGTCGTGATCGCGCCGGTGTGCGTCAGTCCGCCGTATCGCCGCCCTTCGGCAGCTTCGACCATGCATCGCGTCCCGGCCGCGGCGACCACGCCGGCCGCGTGCGGCGCGCGCTGTCGATCACGACCAGATAGCGGCCCGCGATCGGCGTGATGTCGCGATCGCGCCGCAGCACCCACAGCGACTTGCCGGACTCGACGCGCGCCTGATAGTCGTCGTCGAGTATCCCGTGCCGGTCGACGAACGTGTTCAGCGACGCCGGAATCCGCACGCAGCCCTTCGAATGCCGGATGCCGAGCAGCGGCTCGAGGCGGTCCGGATCGGTCGCATGCATCTGGAAGCGCATCGGCGACGTGCCGCCCTTGCCCCAGCCGCGCTCGCCGTCGACCCAGCCGAAATCGTAGATGCGCATGTCGCGGTGGCCGTAGCCGCGAATCCCGTTGTCGTTCGTCGTGCCTTCCGCGCGGAAATCCATATGGTCCGGCGAATGGTGGAACACGCCGAGCGGCGTCAGGAAGTGGTCGTACTGTCCGGGCCAGCCGGTCGCGACCGGCGACGCGCCGATCATCAGCCACGCATTGGCCGGCGTCGCGCGGAAGTAGATGAACAACGCCTGCACGTTCGGCGCACGATCGACCATCACGACGTATTCGCCCGCGAGATCGCCGAGCTTCGCATCGGCGAGCGCGTTCTGCAGCCGCTCGCCGTACGCGCGCTGTTCGTTCGCCGGCACGTCGAGCCGCCGCGTGACTTCCTGCGTGAAACGCTTGCGCATGTCGAGCGCGCGTGCGGTCGCGCTCTGTGCCTCGTCCGCGGACAGCGGCGGATGCCTGCGCGGCGGGGTCGGCGCAGGCGGCTCGGCTTCGCTCGCGGCGGTGGCGGAGGCGGCCGATGCAGGCAATGCGGTCGATGCCGCAGAAGCTGGCGATGTTGGAGAGGCTGGCGGTGCTGGCGGTGCTGGAGAAGCCGCAGAAGCCGGAAAAGCCGCAGAAGCTGCGGACGCACCGGACGACGCACGCGCGGCCGACGCGTGACGCGCGCCGGAAGCAGCCGATGCGGACGACGCGTCCGGCGGCGACGATCCAACACCGGATGAAGACGCGTCGGACGCGGCAAACGCCGGATGCGCGACGAGCAACGAGATCGGCGATGCGACGGCAGCGCACACGGACGCTGCGACGACGAGACTACGGCAACGCGGCATTGCGAGCCGCCGCGTCGAATCGGGAAGTGGCATACGGTCGAAGCCATCGGCCGGCGCAGCCGCCGCACATCGTGCGAACGGCGCGTATTCCGCGTGGGCGGTCGACATGTTGCGCGCACCGCGTGCGCGGACACCGACGCCTCGTTGCGGCAGACCCTCGCGCTGCGGCAGCGTGCGCGGTCGATGGCGGCTGATGAGTCGTCAGGCGTTTCATTCTACTTGCGCGAACCCGAATGCGCAGCGACGCGCGCCGCTCTTTTACCGGTTCTTGCGCTTCGTCACGCTTTGTTTCAACTGGTCGCCGCGTCGATCCGCTTGCAGCGTCGCAATCGCAGCGTCCGTCTCAGGCGGTTCGCGCACGCCTTCAGCACACGAGCGACGCACGCATCGCCGCATCGATGCGCGGCGGCGGCGCGATGCGTTCGCAACGTTCGGCGAGCACGCACGCCGCCGCGCGAGCGCGCCCCCCGCTTACTTCGAAATGGTTTCGAGCGCGATGCCCTTCGTGCGCGGTCCCATCAATCCGATCGCGGCCATCACGATCGCCATCGCGCCCGCGATGAACGCGAACACGCCGAGCGTGCCGAAGCCTTTCAGCACGGCCGCAATGACGAACGACGAGAAGATCGCCGAGAAGCGGCTCCACGAATACACGAAACCCACTGCGCGCGCGCGGATCGACGTCGGAAAGAGTTCGGCCTGATATGCATGGAAGCTGTACGACATGATGTTGCTCGCGAGCGTGAGGCCGATGCCGAGCACGATCAGCAGCGCGCCGATCGTCGTCTGGCTGAACAGCAGCCCGCACACGACGATCGTCGCGGCCATCGCGACGATCACCGACTTGCGCTCGAAGCGGTCGGCGATCACGAGGCCGATCAGCGGACCGATCGGCGCGGCGAGCGCGATCACGCTCGAATACATCAGGCTCGACGTAATCGTGATCCCCTGCTTGATCAGCAGCGTCGGCACCCAGTTCGCGAAGCCGTAGAAGCCGACCGTCTGGAACACGTTGAAGATCGTCATCATGATCGTGCGGCTGCGATACGGCGGCACCCACATGTCGCGGAAGCTGCCGCGCGGCTGCACCGGTTCGGCGGGTGCGGGCGCCGGCAGCGGCCGGCCGTATTCGGCTTCGACCTTCGCCTCGAGCGCGCGCATCACGCGATCGGCCTCGTCGAGCCGTCCCTGCTGCGCGAGCCAGCGCGGGCTTTCCGGCAGTTCACGGCGAATCCACCAGACGAAGATCGCGCCATGCGCGCCGATCAGCACGACCCAGCGCCAGCCGTCGAGGCCGAGCGGCGCATGCGGGACGAGCAGATACGCGAGGAACGCGACCACCGGCACCGCGACGAACCCGACCGCCTGCTCGCATGCGAATGCGCGCCCGCGGATCTGCTTCGGCACGAGCTCGGAGATGTACGTGCCGATCGTCACCATCTCGACGCCGAGCCCGAGACCGACGACGAAGCGCCAGAAGTTCAGGCCGGTCGCGGTGTCCTGGAACGCCATCACGACGTTCGCCGCCGTGTACCACAGCAGCGACCACGTGAAGATCGCGCGGCGCCCGAAGCGGTCGGCGAGGAAGCCGCATGCGATCGTGCCGATGAACAGCCCCGAAAACAGCGCGGCGATGAAGCTCGCGACGCCCGTCGTGCCGAACAGCCCGTGCGTGGTCGCGGTGAGGATGCCGCTTTTCACCAGGCCCGGCGCGACGTAGCCGCTGTACAGCAGATCGTAGAGTTCGAAGAAGAAGCCGAGGCTCAGCAGCACGACGAGCTTCCACACGCTGCGCGTCGGCGGCAAACGGTCGAGGCGGGCCGAGATCGACCCCGCATCGAGGGAAGGGGATAAGGCCGGTGCCTGCTGAAAGCTGTCCGTCGAGGCCATCTTGCGCGCGTCTCCTGATCGTGTCGTTGTGTCGTGCCGTGTCGTGTCGTGCGTCGTCGGCGACGCGCATCGAGCGGCCGTCCCACGAATCGCAGCATTGTACCGGCACGTCGGTGCCGGCGGCATCGCATGCGCGCCGCGCGCGGCGCGCCCTATGGCGGCCGAACAAGTTGTAAATTCCGTAACCGTCTGTCGACCGGCACGGGCGATCCGGATGGCGATCGGCACCCGCGCAGCCACGCGCGCCGGCCCGTCCAGACGGGGATGCGAGCCGATTGCGGCCCGTGATCGGGCCGGCCCGATCGCGGCTGGCCGCGCAATCGATCCGCGCGCCCGCGGCGCACGCACGCCGGTAACATGCTACCGGGCCAATCACCGGCTTGCGGACGCCTTTCGGTGTCCGATATCGTCGGCAAATCGTAAGCATTCCATGTTCATACAACGACTATCCACGTACGCGGCGCGGATCGCGCTGATCGCATTGCTGCAGTGTGCGGCCGTGGCGAGCGCATCGGCGTTTCCGGCCGCCGCTTCCGCGCCGGGCGCGAGCGGCGTCGGCGCGCCCGTTCCGACCATTTCGCTGAGCGAAGCCGTCGCGCAGCTCAAGCAGATGCAGATTCAGCAGGACCGCATCAAGCAGCGGACGTCGGCCGCGACCAACAGCAAGGAGCTGGACGCGCTCGGCGACGCGACGCAGGAATTGAGCGCCGACGTCGAGAAGCTGCAGAGCGAACTCGTTCCGCAGCGCGCGCAGATCCAGGCGCAGCTCGACGTGCTCGGGCCGCCGCCCGCGCCCGGCGCGTCGCCGGAGACGCCCGCCGTCGCGCAGCAGCGCGCGACGCTGAACGCGCGCAAAGCGCAGATCGACGCGGCGCTGAAGCAGGCGGCCGAGCAGAAGACCAACCTCGCGAACCTGTCCGATCAGTTCGCGAAGCTGCACCGCAGCCTGCTGAGGAACCAGCTGGCATTCCGCTCGGGCAGCATCTTCGGCGCGCAGTTCTGGCTGCCGCTGTTCCATCTGCCGCCGGACGACGTGCAGCGCCTCGACGATTTCGACAGCGAGCTGCGCGACATGCTGCGCTCGTCGTGGACGCCCGGCCAGCGCGCGATCACCACGCTGCTGCTGGTCGCCGCGCTTGCCGTGTGGCTTGCCGGCCGCCGCATGGCGGAGCGCGGCCTGGCGTGGGTCTGCCTGAACCGTCTGCCGCCGACGCGGCTGCGCCGCAGCGCGCTCGCGCTGTCGACCGCGATTTCGACGCTCGTCGCGACGGCCGTCGCGGTGCAGATTCTCTATCTCGCGCTTGCGCGGCACTACGAGCCGACGCCGGCGATCACCGATCTGTGGGATCAGTTCGCGAAGCTCGCAGTCACATGCGCGCTGATCGCCGGGCTCGGCCGCGCGCTGCTGTGCACGAAGCACCCGTCGTGGCGGCTGCCGGCGCTCGCCGATCCCGTCGCGCTCGCGATGAAGCCGTTCCCCGGCGTGCTCGCCGCGCTGCTGCTGGTATCGGGCACGCTCGAATCGATCAACCGGATCGCCGATACGAGCCTGTCCGTCACGCTGTTCGGCCGCGGGATCGTATCGCTCGTCGTCGCGCTGACCGTCGGCGCATCGCTGCTGCGCGCGAACCGCGTGCGCAGCGCGATCGCGGCTGCCGGCGATGCGCCCGAGCAGCGCTCGACGCTCGCGGGGCTGATCCATGCCGGCGTCACGCTCGCGATCGTCGTGTCGCTGCTCGCGCTCGCGATCGGCTACATCACGGTCGCGCGCTTCATCACGTACGAACTGGTGTGGTTCGAGATCGTGCTGTGCAGTGTGTTCATCCTCACGCAGCTCACGCGCGACGCGAGCGAGAGCGTGTTCTCCGCGAACCTGGCGACCGGCAAGCAGATCAAGCATCTGTTCGCGCTCGACGACCGCCATCTCGAGCAGGCCCACACCGTCGTATCGGGTCTCGGTACGAGCCTGCTGATGCTCGTCGCGGCGATCGCGCTGCTGACCGGCGGGTTCGGCACGACGCCGAGCGATCTGCTCGACAGCGCGATCGCGATGATCGGCGGCCAGCGGCTGCAGAGCCTGAACATCATGCCGGACCGGATCCTGAACGCCGTGATCGGATTCTCGATCGGCTTCTATCTGCTGCGCTCCGTGCGTCGCTGGCTCGACAACGAGTTCCTGCCCGCGCTCGGCATGGACGCGGGGATGCGCGCGTCGCTCGTCACGCTGTTCGCGAACGTCGGCTACGTGCTGCTCGTGCTGATGACGCTCGGGCTGCTCGGCGTCAAGTGGAGCAATCTCGCGTGGATCGTCAGTGCGCTGTCGGTCGGGATCGGCTTCGGGCTGCAGGAGATCGTGAAGAACTTCGTGTCCGGGCTGATCCTGCTGACCGAGCGGCCGGTGAAGGTCGGCGACATGATCAGCATCGCCGGTGTCGAAGGCGACATCCGCCGCATCAACGTGCGCGCGACCGAGATCCAGCTCAGCGATCGCTCGACGGTGATCGTGCCGAACTCGCAGCTGATCTCGCAGAACCTGCGCAACGTGACGATGGGCAACAGCACGCAAGGCGTCGCGACGCTGATGCTGACGTTCCCGCTGAATACCGATCCCGAGCAGGTGCGCGATCTGCTGCTTGACGCGTACCGCGAGCATCCGGCGATTCTCGACAAGCCGGCGCCGTCGGTCACGTTCAGCCAGCTCGCGCCGGACGGGATCACGCTCAGCGTGACGGGCTACGTGTCGAGCCCGCGGATTGCCGCGTCGACGAAGAGCGATCTGCTGTTCGAGATCCTGAAGCGGCTGCGCGCCGCGCAGATCACGCTGTCGAGCCCGCAGATGCTGGTCGTGCAGAATATGCCGGCGGCGGACGGCTGACCGGCGCACGCGAGCCGTCGCACGGGCGGCGCCGAAAACGGAAAGGGCCGGTTACCGCGTCGCGGCAACCGGCCCTTCGTCATCGTGTGCGGCGTCGGACCGACGCCCGCATCACACGTCGAACTTCACGCCCTGCGCGAGCGGCAGTTCGCGGCTGTAGTTGATCGTGTTCGTCGCGCGACGCATATATGCCTTCCACGCATCCGAACCCGACTCGCGGCCGCCGCCGGTTTCCTTCTCGCCGCCGAACGCGCCGCCGATCTCCGCGCCGCTCGTGCCGATGTTCACGTTGACGATCCCGCAGTCGCTGCCGGCCGCCGACATGAAGTACTCGGCCTCGCGCATGTCGTTCGTGAAGATCGCCGACGACAGCCCTTGCGGCACCGCGTTGTGCACGGCGATCGCGTCTTCGAAGTCGTCGTAGACCATCACGTACAGAATCGGCGCGAACGTCTCGCGCTCGACCACCGCTGTCTGCTTCGGCATCCGCACGATGGCCGGACGCACGTAGTACGCGTCCGGATGGCCGACGTCGACGCGCTCGCCGCCCTTCACTTCGCCGCCCTGCTCGCGCGCATCGGCAAGCGCCTTCTGCATCGCATCGAACGCCGCGCGATCGACGAGCGGCCCGACGAGCGTGCCTTCTTCGAGCGGATTGCCGACCTTCACCGACGCATACGCCTTCTCGATGCGCGGCAGCAGCTGATCGACGATGCTGCGATGTACGATCAGGCGGCGCAGCGTCGTGCAGCGCTGGCCGGCCGTGCCGACCGCCGCGAACGTGACCGCGCGCACGACGAGATCGAGATCCGCGCTCGGCGCGACGATCATCCCGTTGTTGCCGCCGAGCTCGAGGATCCCGCGCGCGAGACGCTGGCTCAGCACCTTCGCGACTTCCTGGCCCATCCGCACGCTGCCCGTCGCGCTGACGACCGGCACCTTCTTCGACGACGTCAGCACTTCGCCGACGTCGCGCATGCCGAGCACCAGCTGATGCAGACCTTCCGGCGCGACGCCCGGATGCGTGCGGTCGAACTCGCGCAGCGCCTTGCCGAGCAGCACGTGGCACGCGATCGCGGTGAGCGGCGTCTTCTCGGACGGCTTCCACACGACCGGATCGCCGCATACGAACGCGAGCGCCGCATTCCACGCCCACACCGCGACCGGGAAGTTGAACGCCGAAATCACGCCGCATACGCCGATCGGATGCCACGTCTCCATCATCCGGTGGCCGGGACGCTCGGACGCGATCGTCAGACCGTAAAGCTGGCGCGACAGACCGACCGCGAAATCGCAGATGTCGATCATTTCCTGCACTTCGCCGAGCCCTTCCGACGTGATCTTGCCGGCTTCCAGCGTGACCAGACGCCCGAGCGCGGCCTTGTGCTCGCGCAGCACATTGCCGAACACGCGCACGAGCTCGCCGCGCACCGGCGCCGGCACCGTGCGCCACTTGAGGAATGCGTCGTGCGCAGCGTCGATCTTGCGCTCCGCTTCGGCCGGCGTATCGACGGCGAGCGTGGCGAGCGTCGCGCCGTCGAGCGGCGAGCGCGCGGTCAGCGCCTGGCCTTTCCACTGGGCGAGATCGATGTCGAGCGCGGCAAGAATGTCGTTGAATTGCATCACTTCCTCTTCAGGGACAGATTGATCGGTGCGGCGGCGACGCCGCCCGCGTGATTCGATTGGAGCGCGTTCGCATGCGCGGTGCAAGCGGATGCGGGGCCGGCGACTCCGGCGGCCGCTGCCGCGCGGTGTGCTGCGCGCGGCAGCAAGCGGGCCGCGCCGCGCATCGACACGGCGCGACGCACGATTGACGAATGACATTGTCGGCGGCCGCAATTCAGGCGGCTATTGATATTAACTCACCACTTCATTCCGAAAATGCAACACCTTGGTGGAGCGGAACGGTTGCGGCCGGACGCCGGGACGATGCACGCGCAAGGCCCGCGGCTGCGGTGCATCGAGACGGCGATGCGCGCACACTTGATGACGGCGCTGCATCATGCTGGTCGGAAATATCGTTTGCTGCCCGTGTGCCGCCGCACCGGCGACGGATGTCGCCCGCGATTCGACTCGGCGCGCGCCTTCAGGCAAGATCGACGCGCGCCGCCCCGTTTTTCAGCCGATACGAACGATCGAACCGCATGCAGAACTTCTACGAAGCCACCGTTACCCGCGAATCCTATCCGTCGCTGACCGGCACGATCGACACGCAGGTATGCATCGTCGGCGGCGGCCTCGCCGGCCTGTGCACGGCGCTCGGCCTCGTCGAGCGCGGCATGCGCGACGTCGTCTTGCTGGACGGCGAGCGGGTCGGCTTCGGCGCGTCCGGCCGCAACGGCGGCTTCGTGTTCGGCGGCTACAGCCTCGACAACGCGGATCTGCTGCGCACGCTCGGCCGCGACGAAGCGCGCCGCCTGTACCGGCTCACGGTCGATGCGGTCGATCTGATCCGCGCGCGGATCGCGCGTTACGGAATCGATTGCGACATCGTCGATGAAGGCGTGATGCTCGCGAACTGGTTCGACGATCCGTCCCGCCTCGACGCCGTGCGCGCGCTGATGAAACGCGAATTCGACGTGGACTGGGAACCGGTCGCGACCGACGCGCTGCGCGCGCGGCTGAAGACGCAGCGCTACCACGGCGGGCTGTTCGAGCCGAATGCATTCCATTTTCATCCGCTCAAGTACGTGCTCGGCGTCGCGGCTGCCGCCGCACGCGGCGGTGCGCGCGTCTACGAACGCTCGGCCGCGCTCGGCATCGCGCGCGAAGGCGCCGGCTACGTCGTGCGTACCGCGCACGGCGCGGTGCGCGCGAAGGACGTCGTGTTCGCGGGCGGCGGCTATGCGCGCGGCGTGTCGCCGCGCATCGAGCGCGCGGTGCTGCCGATCGCCACTTACGTCGTTGCGACCGAACCGCTCGGCACGCGGCTGCCGGACGCGATCGACGCGCCGTATGCCGTGTACGACACGCGTTTCGCGTTCGACTACTACCGCCCGCTGAAGGACACGCGCATTCTGTGGGGCGGCCGGATCTCGGTGCTCGACCGCGGCGCGGACGCGATCGCGCGGCTGCTGCGGCGCGACCTGCTGCGCGTGTATCCGCAGCTCGACGGCGTGAAGATCGAATACGCGTGGGGCGGGCTGATGAGCTACGCGCGGCACAAGATGCCGCAGATCGGCCGCGACGCCGACGGCGTCTGGCACGCGATCGCGTTCGGCGGCCACGGCATGGCGCCGACCACGGTCGCCGGCGAAACGCTCGCCGCCGCGCTGGCCGAGGGCCGGCCGGTGCCGGACGGCTTCGCGGCGTTCGGGCTCACGCGCACGTTCGGGCTCGCGGGCCTCGCGGCCGCGCAACTCGCGTATACGGTATATCAGGCGCGCGACGCGCTCGCGTCGTACCGCCGATGAGCGCCGCGGCGGCGGCCGAAACCGCGCCGCCGTTTAGAGCCGAAGGTCGGCCGAACGCCGATTTTTCACATGCTAGAATGCCTCGTCCAAGCCGCCGCGAAGCCAGAACAACACATGAAAGCAGGAAGCAAGGCCGCCACGTCCGATAACCGCGCGCTTGCGTCCGACGCGCGGCGCAAATACGATCCCGAGCAAACCAAGCGCAACATCCTCGACGTCGCCACGCAGGAATTTTCCGCGATGGGCCTCGCCGGCGCGCGCGTCGACGCGATCGCCGAGCGCACGAACACGACGAAGCGGATGCTCTACTACTACTTCGAAAGCAAGGAAGGCCTGTACGAGGCCGTGCTCGAGAAGGTGTACGGCGACATTCGCGCGCTCGAGCAGGAGCTGCACGTCGGCGACATGGAGCCGCGCGAAGGCATGCGCCGGCTCGTCGAATTCACGTTCGACTATCACGACAAGCATCGCGATTTCGTGCGCCTCGTGTCGATCGAGAACATTCACGGCGCGAAGTATCTCGAACAGCTGAAGTCGTTCAAGAACCGCAACGTCAGCATCATCAAGACGCTCGAGGAACTGCTCGAGCGCGGCGCCGCGAGCGGCGCGTTCCGCAGCGACGTCGACGCATTCGACCTGCATCTGCTGATCAGTTCGTTCTGCTTCCACCGCGTGTCGAACCGCTACACGTTCGGCGCCGCGTTCGGCCGCGATCCGTCCGCACCGCGCCTGCGCGCGCGGCATCGCGAGACGATCGCCGACGCGGTGCTGCGCTACGTCGCCGCGTAGCCGCGTCGTCCGCTTTCCGCCCATACCGTCCACGCCGCCCGGCAAGCAAGATCGCGCCGCGGCGCTTGCATGCCGGACGGCTCGCAAGCACCCGCAACCGGCATCATGTAGAACAGCCTGCGTGCCGGCACCGCGCGTCAGCCGGACGATGCCGGCGACGCCAGCGCGATCCGCGCCTTCTCTTCCGGGCTTCCCGCCACGTAATACTTCTTCGCCCAGCTCGAATCGGGTGCGAGCGCGAGCCGCCGCTGCGCGTGCGTGCCGCGCTGCTTCGCGCCGATCGCGAGCGCCCGCGCGCGGTAGTGCTCGTAGAGCCGCAGGAATTCCGCGAGATAGATCGCGGCGATCCGTGCGTCGCGAATCTCGAGCAGATTCTCGTCGTTGTACTGCTCGGAATTGCGGCTCATGTTCGCCGAGCCCGTATAGACGACCGGATTCGCGCCTTCCGCATCGATCACGATGAACTTGTGATGGATCACGACGGGCGGATAAGCCGGCGGCCGTTCGCCGGGAAACAGCCGCAGCTCCGGCTCGAATCCGTGCGGTACCGTCGTCGGCGAAAAGTACGCGGCGTCGATCACGTCACGGTGATCGCGGCGGCGATGGTACAGCTCGAGATTCGCGAGCGTCGCCGCGTCGAGCGATCGACCGTCGCGCTGTGCGGCGTCGGCTTTCGTCGCGCTGCCGGCGTTGATCCGGTTCACGAGGCCGAACATCATCAGCCCGCGGTCGCCGGCCGCGAAGCAGGCGTCGCGCAGCGCGGCATCGGTCGGCATGAACAGGCAGAACGACACCGAATGCTTCGCGGCCGCGATCGCCGCGACGATCGTGTCGATCTCGGTGCGCTGCCCGGCCGGCTCCGGCGAAAACGCGACGCGCACCTGCGCGCTGCCGATCGTCATCGGCGCCGACCAGCCCGGCGACAGCCGCGCGGTCTGCGCGATCGACGGATTCGCGGCGAGCGCACGCGCGCGGTCGTCGTACAGCGCGGCGAGCGCCGGCGAATCGAACGCGTGCAATACGTTCGCCTGCTGCGTCAGCCCTTCGGTCGTGAAGTTCGCGGAGCCGGTCAGCACGCGTGCGGGCGCCGCGTTCGGCGGCGCGTCGGTCACGATGAACTTGTCGTGCATGATGCGCGTCCGGTCGCGCGGCGCGAGCGTCGCGATGCCGTGCAGCGCGTCGACGGCCGGCTGGTTCGGCGACGGCTGCGCCGGCTTGCCGTTGCGCGCGGCGGTCTCGTGCGCGTCGTAGACGATCGCGAGCGATGCCGCGCCGTGCTTGCGCGCGAATGCATCGAACGCGGGCAGCGCCCACAGCGTGTCGGTCAAGTGATAGACCGCGGCCACCGCACGCGACGCGGGGTTCAGCATCTCCGCGAACACCTGCTCCATGTCGTTCGCGAGCCACGTACGCAGCTTCAGCGCCTGCGCGTCGCTCGGCGCTTCGCCGGGCGCGAGGCCGAGCGCCGCGACCTGTTTCGCGAACGCCTGCGAGCTGATCACCGCCCGGTTGAACCACGTGCCGATGCCGTCCTCGATATGCGACGGCAGCACGACATTGCATACGCCGGCCTGCGCGTCGAGCACCTGCAGGTTCGCCGGCGTGCCGACGACCGGACAGACGTCGTAGCGAAACGACGCACCGCGATCCTGCGGATCGATGCGCGCATCCCACCACATGAACTTCTGGATCGGCGCCTGATCGGTGGGCGCGTCGCCCTGCGTGTCGGCGGCCGGGCCGTCGAACGTCAGGCGGTTCGGCAGCCAGCTGTTCGGCGCGCGCGTGCGGCCGTCCGCGGACCAGAAGCCCGGCGTGCGGCGGATCGCGAAGCCGAGGAAATCGTCGCGCGACTGCGCATCGGCCCAGTCGAACGCGAGCAGAACCAGAGTCGGAGAAAGATAGCTGCGTACGCTGACGGTCATTCGTCGCTCCCTGGCCGAGGCCGGTCGAAATGAATGGGTCAGTGTCGGCGGCGGTTCTTCCCGCAGGATGACGATTCGATGAAGGTTGCGTGTCGCGCGTGCGTCAGTCGCACACGATCAGCTCGATGCCGCGGGCAGTGAGCGCGCGCCGCACCGGCTTGTCGGGCGCGCAGTCGGTGACGAGATAGCGCGCGGCCGCCGTGCCGTTGATCCGCACCGGCGTCACGCGGCCGAATTTCGAATGGTCGGCGACGAGGATCGCGATGCCGGCCGCCGCGATCATCCGGCTGCGCACTTCGGCCGCGAGCCGCGAGTAGTCGGTGCATTCGCCGTCGGCCGTGATGCCGCCCGCGCCGACGAATGCGAAATCGACGTGGTATTGCGCGAGTTGCTGGATCGTGTCGAGGCCGAACGTCGCGTCCTCGTCGTCGGACAGCTCGCCGCCGAGCAGCGTCACGCGGTTGCCGTTGCGCCGCGCGAGCACGAACGCGGTGCGCCAGTCGTTCGTATAGACCGACAGCCGGTGCCGGTCGGCGAGCGCGAGCGCGACCGCATGCGGCGTGCTGCCCGAATCGATCAGCACCGACGCGTCGTCCGGCACGAAGCGCGCCGCACGACGCCCGATCGCGCGCTTCGCGTCGGCATTCGCCGCTTCGCGCTCGGACAGGCTCGGCTCGCGGCGGTCCGCAGCCAGCGCGCCGCCGTGCGTCATCACGAGCAGGCCGCGCGCGGCGAGCGCATTGAGGTCGCGCCGCACGGTTTCGCGCGACACGTCGAGCGAGCGCACCAGCTCGGCGACCGACAGCGCGCCCGAGCGTCCGAGCTCCGACAGAATGTATTGATGACGTTGTTCCGCCAGCATCGCGTGGGCGCCCGAGGCGACCGGTAATGAATGAGCCGAGCATTGTATTACGGCCGTTTGACCGCGATTTGACCGCGGCGCGGCGGGCGACGCCGCGTATCGCACCGCGCGGCGAACGCGAAATTCTGTATTGCCCGGTGCGCGCGAATCGCCGCGGCAGCCGTTGCTACACTCTGCGTTTCGCCGAACGGCCGACCATGCAAAAGGCGCGTGCAATGTATCGCAAAGGCAGTGTGCTCGAAATCCAGTTTCCGCCCGAACGGCTCAACGATGCGGCCGGCGATCCGTACTGGATCGATCTGACGCTCGACGAGGCTCGCCGGCTCTACGATCAACTCGCCGCGCGTTTTGCGACCGACGCGCGCGCGAACCAGCCGCTCGATACGTTTTCGCTCGACTGAGCTGCGTCGCGGTTCTTCGTCGCGGCCCGTGCGGCGTGGCGTTCGCGGTTCACGACCTTCGCGCTCGGCGCTCGGTTCGTGCGGCGGCCGACGACGTTGCCGTGCCGCAGTCGCGGCCGACGGGCGCCCGACTCCGCGTCAATGCGACGCGCGACGTTGCGGTCAGCAGCGGCCGGCTGCCGATGCCGAAGCGGTACCCAGCCGCAACCGTAGCCGTAGCCGTAGCCGTAGCCGTAGCCGTAGCCGTAGCCGAAGCCGAAGCCGAAGCCGAAGCCGAAGCCGAAGCCGAAGCCAAGCGTAGCAGCCCGCGTGCGGCGCACGCCGACTCGTACGCCGCCGACGACGCGAGTGCAGGATTCGACAAGACACCGGCCGCGCTTCGACCGATACTGGCCGACTTTACGATTCGATCCGGCCGCATCGCGGCCCGCCACGCATGCTGACCTCGCTCGTCGCCGCGGCCTTCGTCGCGCTCTGGTCCACCGGCTTCATCGTCGCGCGGGCCATCAAGCCGTACGCCGATCCCAACCTGTTCCTGCTCGCCCGCTTCGCCGGCACGGCCGCGCTGTTCGGCGCGGTCGCGCTCGTCGCGCGCGCACCGTGGCCCGCGCGCCGCGAATGGCCGCGTCACCTGATCGCCGGTGCGTTGCTGCAGGGCGTCTATCTCGGCGCAAGCTACTGGGCCGTCGCACAAGGACTGAACGCGGGCGTGATGGCGCTGCTCGGCGCGCTGCAGCCGCTCGCGACCGCCGTGCTCGCCGTCCCGCTGTTCAACGAGCGGCTGCCCGCGCGCGGCTGGGTCGGGATGGCGCTCGGGCTCGCCGGCGTCGCGCTGGTGCTCGCGCCGAAAGTCGCGGGCGGCGTCGCGCCGGCTCCGGGCGCCGCGCCGGCGTGGCTCGTCGTCGCCGTGTCGGTGCTGTCGGTCGGCGCGATCACCGCGGGTTCGCTGTATCAGAAGGGCAAGCTCGCGCAGAGCGATCTGCGCACCGCGGTCGCCGTGCAGAATTTCGGCGCGGCAGTCGTCGCGGCCGTCTTCGCCGCGATGCTGCACGAAACGCGCTGGATCGGCGCGCCGGCGCTGTGGGTGTCGCTCGTGTGGGGCGTCGTGTTCCTGTCCGGCGGCGCGGTCACGATGCTGATGTGGATGCTCAGGCGCGGCAACGCGGCGCGCGCGACGTCGCTGCTGTTCCTCGCGCCGCCGCTCGCTGCGCTGCAGGGCTACGTGTTGTTCGGCGAAACGCTAGCGGGCATCCAGCTCGCCGGCTTCGCGCTCGCGCTGGTCGGGGTCGTGCTCGCGCGGCGTTGATCGGTACGGAGTGCATGCGGCGGTGACGCGCTCGGCATTCGGATCGACTAGTGTGACCGTCGCAATCGCGCCGTGGCGTCGAGGGCAGCACCCTCATCGCAACGATACAGGCACGCTGCTCGGCCGACGCGGGCAGCGGTTCCGCCGCCGCTGTCGCGTATCGCGGCGATGCCGGCACGGCGCGCGGCATGTCGGCCGGCGCCTCGTCCGTTTGTCCGCCTCGCGTGTCTCGTCCGCCTTGCCCGCCTTGCCCGTTTCGTCCGTCTCGTCCGTCCTCGTCCGTCCTCGTCCGTCCTCGTCCGCCTCGTCCGCCTCGTCCGCCTCGTCCGTCTCACCCGCCTCGCCCGTTCTCCCGTACCTCCCGCCCCGTCTCACCGATGCAACGCAAGCACCGCAGACCGCATGCCGCGCGCGGCGGCACGCCGCGATTGCGCTTATGATGGGCGCCTTGCATTTCGTTCCGGAACTCTCCCCATGACATCCGCCGATTACGCCAGCCGCCAACTCGCGATCATTGCCGAACTGAACGTCACCCCGCAATTCGATGCCGACGCCGAAGTCGCGCGCCGCGTCGATTTCCTCGCGCAGTATCTGCGCTCGACCGGGCTGCAGACCTACGTGCTCGGGATCAGCGGCGGCGTCGATTCGTCGACGGCCGGGCGGCTCGCGCAACTGGCCGTCGAGCGCCTGCGCGCCGACGGCTACGACGCCCGTTTCATCGCGATGCGCTTGCCGAACGGCGTGCAGAACGACGAAGCCGACGCGCAGCGCGCACTCGCGTTCGTCCGCGCGGACGAGGTGCTGACGGTCGACGTGAAGCCGGCCGCCGATGCGATGCTCCGCTCGCTGATCGCGTCCGGCCACGCGTTCGACACGCCAGCGCAGCAGGATTTCGTGCACGGCAACATCAAGGCGCGCGAGCGCATGATCGCGCAGTACGCGGTAGCCGGCGCGCGGCGCGGGATCGTGATCGGCACCGATCATGCGGCCGAATCGCTGATGGGTTTCTTCACGAAGTTCGGCGACGGCGGCGCGGACGTGCTGCCGCTCGCCGGCCTGAACAAGCGTCGCGTACGCGCGGTCGCGCGCGCGCTCGGCGGCGAAGAGGCGCTCGTGATGAAGGTGCCGACGGCCGATCTCGAGGAACTGCGCCCGCTGCGCCCCGACGAACACGCGTACGGCGTGACCTACGACGAGATCGACGACTTCCTCGAAGGCAAGCGCGTCGACGATCGCGTGTACGAAACGGTGCTGCGCTTCTATGACGGGTCGCGCCACAAGCGCGCACTGCCTTACACGCCGTTCGACTGGCCGGGCGCCGCGCGCGCCGCGTAACGCACCGGCATACCCGCGCCGCCGCGTGCTCGCGCGAAGGCGGTACATCGGCACATCGGCACATCGGCGCGAGCCGCCGCGTCGTGGCGCGGGCCGCGCCGGCGGACGAACCACGGACGAAACGCGCGCGCGCCGTCGGCGGCCGAGCGGCGCAGCACGCCAACCCGCCGCCGATGCGCAACCGCCGCTGGACCGACTACGCGTTCCCGCCCGTCTTCTTCGCCTGCAGCGCGCGGATCCGCATCCGCGCACCCGTATCGGCGACGGTCGCGTCGTACATCGCCGCCAGATCGCGCTTGAGCGCGGTACGCGAACCGCCGTCGAGATACACCATGTGCCCGGACGGATAGAAGCGCGCGGACAGGTTCTGCCGCACCTTCTGATCCTCGAGCGGCATCTGCTGCAGATCGAGCACGCTCTGGTAGAACGGCGTGACGAAATCGTACAGCCCGTTCGCGGACAGCACCTTCAGGTCGACGTTCAGCGCCATCACCGCGGCGAGATCGCCGCCCGTATAAAGGATTACGTTCCCTTTCGCGTCGATCCCCTGCTGCTCGCCGGTCGGATCGATATGGCTGAAATCCCAGTTGCGGAACGCCTGATCGTTCAGGTCGGTAAACGCCGAGTTCGACGTGAACTTCAGCTGCTCGTTCAGATAGCTGTTCCACATCGCCGTATAGACGCCCGTCACGGCCGTCATCGTCGGATCGTTGCCGCCGGAGTTCGGATCGATCTTGCCGGCGATGCCCGTCGAGATCGCCGTCACGCGGCCGTCGTACGAACCGAGCGCAAGCCCTTCGTCGCGCAGCAGCGTCGTCAGGAACAGCGAATTGCCGCGCGCGTCGTAGCCGGCGATGTCGAGATTCCACGACTGCAGCGTCGCGGTGTCGATGCCCGTGTAGTCCGACAGCTTCTGCACGACGGCCGGATCCGCATGCGGCGCCTTGCGCAGCGCTTCCAGATAGTCGGTGCGCGCGAACTGCGCGACTTCCTCGACGAAGGCGCCGAGATCGGCGGGCGCCGGCTTGATGCCGAGCCGGTTGTGATACCACGCGTCGGCGGCGGCAGTCGGCAGCGCGCCGACCGGGTTGCCGGCCTGCCGATAGTCGAGGATCGACGACTGCAGCGTGATGCCGTTCAGGTCGACGCCGTCTTCGTGCAGCTTGTATGCGAGCACGCAACTGCGCGCGGTGCCGTACGATTCGCCGAACAGGTATTTCGGCGAATTCCAGCGATTGTTCTTCGTCAGGTAGCGCTTGATGAACTGCTTCAGCGAATTCGCATCCTGATCGACGCCCCAGAAATCGCGGTTCTTGTTCGGCGCGACGGCCGCCGAATAGCCGGTGCCGACCGGATTGACGAACACGAGATCGCTGTGGTCGATCATGCTGTCCGGGTTGTCCTCGATCTGGTACGGCGCGGGCGGCGTGAACCCCGGCATCGACGTCTTGATCCGCTTCGGCGCGAACGAGCCGAGCAGCACGAACACCGACGACGAGCCGGGCCCGCCGTTGTAGAAGAACGTGACCGGCCGCGTTTCCTCCTTCGCGCCGTCCGCCGTGAACGCGACGTAGAAGATCTTCGCGGCCGGCTGCGAGCTGCTCGGATCGACGGTCACCAGATGACCGACCGTCGCCGTGTATGCGATGCGCTTTCCGCCGATCAGGATCGTGTGATGCGTGATCGCGGCCGCTTCGGTCGTGTCGGTCACCGAGTCGTCCGGACCGTTGCCGTATGCGACCGGATCGAAGAACGGCTGGTCGCGGCCGTGGCTCAGCGCGACCGGATTGACGGTCGGCGGCACGCCATGCGAGTTGTGGTCGCCGTGATGCAGCGGATACACGCCGCCGGAAGATGCGGAATCGATGCCCATCGTGCTGCTCCTGGAGGTGAAAAAAGACGCGGGCAGGACACCCGCGTCGGACGAAAAGGCGTGCGCGCGCGTCAGGTCGACGGCTTGCGCGACAGGATCGCGGCGAGCTGCGCGCCGTCGGGGCTGCCGAGGCCCGTGCACGCGTCCCATCCGGAAGCCGCCGCATACGTGCCGTTCGATCCTTTCGTGATGTCGCGCAGCGCGCGCGGATTCCTGTACAGCGTCGGATTGATCCAGCCGGCCGACACGCCGGCCGCCGCGTTGATCCGTGCGATCAGCGCAGCCCACAGCGGCGCGACCGCGCTCGTGCCGCCCATCACGGCCGGCGTGCCGGCGACCGACACTTCGTAGCCGGTCTGCGGCGACGCATCGCCGGCCACGTCCGGCACGCCGCGCTTCGCGAGCGGCACGCGGCGGCCGTCGGCGCGCGTCACCTCGAGCCCCTGTTGCCATGCAGGCACGTCGAACAGCGCGCTGATGCCGCCGCCGCCCGCGCCGCCGCCGGATGCGTCGTCGTTCCACGTGACCTCGCTGCGGATGCCCTGCCCCGGCAACGCGTCGAGCTGCGTGCCGCCGCAGCCGAGCACGTACGGGCTCGACGCGGGAAAGTCGACGTGATCGGCGCCGTCCTGCAGCCCGTCGCTCGACCCGCTGTCGCCCGACGCCGCACACACCGTGATCCCCTGCGCGGCCGCCGCCTGCAACACGCGATTGAACGCGTTCGCCGACTGCGTCTGCCAGATCGCTTCCGGGCCGCCCCAGCTGATCGAGATCACCGAAGGCTTGTTGACCTTGTCGGTGACGGCCGCGTTCACCGCCTGGATAAAGCCCGCATCGCTGTTCGGCGCGAAGTACACCGCGATCTTCGCGGCCGGCGCGATCGCACCGGCGATCTCGATGTCGAGCGCGACTTCGCCGTCCGGGCCGTTCGGGTCGCCGGTCGGCGCATTGCGGCCCGTCCCGACGTTGACGTCGACGAGCGTCGGCGGCGTGGCGATGCCGAGCCCGCGGAAATATCGCTGGATATCGGCCGCGCGATAGCCGCCGCCGAGTTCGATGATCGCGATGCATTGGCCGGCGCCGTCGCCGGCCGGAAAGCCGTAGAGCGACGCGAGCTGCAGCGGCGTGAACGTGACGGCCGACGCGCCGCGCGCCGGTTTGAACGGTGGGCGCAGCCGGAAGTGCGGCCGCGCCTGCGGGCGGCTGTCGAGGCCGAGTACGGCCGTGACCGCATCGCCGAGTTCGTCCGGCAATGCGATCGGGCCCGAGCGGCCGCGATACTGGCCGATCGCGCGATGCTCGAAGCGCTCGAGCTTCACGCCGAACGCGGTTTCGAATTGCTGGATCGTGCCGGACAGCACGACGACGCTTTCGACCGGATCGACGCGATCGATCGCCAGCTGATGGCGGCGCGCGAAATCTTCGGTCTTGCGGATGTCGTCGGGATTGGCGGAAAACCGCTGCGCGAACGCGTCGCGCGACAGCGGCTTGGCCTGTGCGTCGCCGGCGGCGAGCTGGTGGATCAACGCGTCGAGCTGCCCTTCTTCCTGCCGCCGCAGCATGATCGTGACGTGGATGCGTTCTGCCGGATCGCACGGACCGAGGCACTTCGACTCGGCGACGATTCGGGGTTCACGGTCGGCGTGAAGATGCCTTGCCATGTTCAGACCCTCCTTTGTACCGCGTTGCACGGAACAGCCAGGAATCGGACAGGGTCGGCGATAGACGGTTCCGTTCGATCGGTCGCTTCGCAGCAGCGCGAAGTAACAGGAAGTGTAGAACAGTCAGACGATTTGCGCGCACGCCGTTCTGCGGCAAAGCCGACACGCGCGGGCACGGCGCGTCGGCTTCGTTCGCCCGCTCCGTCGCGTCGTGCCGCCGCATGCAGCCGCGGCACGGCGGCCGCACGCGGTCAATCCATCGACAGCCGCAGCGCGAAGCCGATCAGCGCGGCCGAGAACGTCCAGCGCTGCACGGTCTGCGCGAGCGGATGCGCGCGCATCCACGACGCGATGCGCGCCGCGCCGAGCACGCATGCGACGTCGAAGCACATGCCGGCTGCGACCAGCAGCGCGCCGAGCTCGAACATCTGCACGACGACGGGCCCCGCTTCCGGCCGCACGAACTGCGGCAGCAGCACCGAGCAGAACAGCAGCGCCTTCGGGTTCAGCAGGTTCGTCAGCAGCCCCTTCACGAACGACTGGCGCAGCTCGCCCGCCGGTGCCGCGTCGCCGTCGCCGAGCGCGAAGACCGGCGAGCGGAACACCTGGATCGCGACATACGCGAGATAAAGCGCGCCGCCGTAGCGAATCACTTCGTACAGCCACGGCGCGCCGCGGATCAGCGCGGCGACGCCGCACGCGGACAGCGTCACGTGCGTGCTGCGCGCCAGCGACAGGCCAGCCGCGGCCGCGATGCCGGGCCGCACGCCGCGGCCGATGCTGGTCTGCAGCACGAGCGCCATGTCGGGCCCGGGCACCGCATAGATGGCCGCCAGCGCGGCCAGGTAGATCAACAGCAAATGCGTGGAAATCATGGTCTGCCCCTTCGGCTCGATGGCGATATGTTGCCGTCGAAGGCGGAGCGATTATTGGCCTTCTTCGGCCATGAATCGAAGCTTCATGGAGGAATCCGCCATAATCCATGCATTCCGACAAGGATTCCGCCAATATGACCGATCTCGACAAAACCGACCGCGCGATCCTCGCCGCGGTGCAGCGCGACGGACGCATGCCGATCGCGCGGCTCGCCGACTCAGTCGGCCTGTCCGAAACGCCGTGCGCGCGCCGGCTGAAGCGGCTCGAAAACGACGGCTACATCGAGCGCTACCGCGCGCAGCTGTCGCGCAAGGCGCTGGGCTTCGGCGTCGTCGCGTTCGTGCTCGTGCGGTTCGCGACGCACGACCGCAAGGTCGCCGACCGGTTCGAGCGCGAAGTGCTCGGCATCGAGCGGATTCTCGCGTGCCACAACGTCGCCGGCACCGCCGACTATCTGCTGCAGGTGGTCGCGCGCGATCTCGACGACTACGGCACGTTCCTGCGCGACTCGCTGCGGATGCTGCCGGGCGTCACGTCGATCGAATCGGCGCTGTCGTTGCGCGAGGTGAAGCACGACGCGGGCTTGCCGGTGCCGTGATGCGCACGCGGCCGGTCCGCGCGACGCGCGGTCACCGTGCCGGCGCGCCCGCGCTCACGCGTCCGGCGACTGATGCGCGCGCTCAAGATCCTCGAGAAACGCGTCGACGAGCGGATTGCCGCGCGCGTTGCGCGCGACGACCATGTGGAACGTCACGTCGTAGTGCAGCCGCTGCGGATTGAGCGGCGCGAGCAGTCCCTGCGCGACGTACGGCGCCGCGAAGTGCTGCGGCAGATAGCCGAGGTGGTGTCCGGACAGGATCAGCAGCGCGACGGCCTCCATGTTGTCGGCGGTGGCCGTCACGCGGTCGGGCGTCGTCGACATCTGCGCCTCGGGCAGCGGATACGAGCGCCACGCCCATTCGAACCCGGCGACGTCGGCCGGCATGAGCGCACCCGCGCGCTCGAACAGCGGATGACCGCGGCCGCAGTACGCGACCTGGCGCTCGACGAACAGCGGCGTGTAGTGCAGCGACGGCACGCGATGCCAGAAATAGCCGACCGCGATCTGGATCTCGTCGCTCAGCAGCTTTTCCTCGAGATCGCCGGGCGCACGCACCGAGATCGAGAAGCGCACGGCTTCGTCGCGCGTGCGGAACGCAGCGATCGCTTCGGCGATCCGCGCGTTCTGGCTCACCGGCGTATGGCCGATCAGCCCGATGTTCAGCGTGCCGACCAGTTGCCGATCCATGTGCCGTGCGGCCATCCCGAACTCGTCGAGTGCGGCGAGCAGCTTGCGGCTCATCGCATGGAACCGCTCGCCTTTCGGCGTGAGCCGGAAGCCGCTGCGGCCGCGCTCGCACAGCCGGTAGCCGAGCCGCGTTTCCAGCGACGACAGCTGCGCGCTGATCGTCGACTGGCCGACGTTCAGCACCGCCTGCGCGGCCGATACGCCGCCCGCGTCCGTGACCGCGAGAAACACGCGGATCAGCCGCAGATCGAGGGTCGACAGATTCCCCAGCACGCTATTCCCCTTCCATGCATCGATGAAGACCGATGTTTACGTCGATATCTTCGCATTCTTCTTTGCGGCCGGAGCGCGTAAAACTGTGCGCCACGCGCTTGGCCGCGTCGAATGATACGGCAACCCCAACATCGGAAGAGACACCCCCATGAACGACCAAACCCGTTTCCAGCCGCTCGGCGGCAACGAAATGCCGCGCTGCGGCGGCATCGCGACGATGATGCGCCTGCCGCACGTGGCGAGCGCCGCCGGCCTCGACGCATGCTTCGTCGGCGTGCCGTTCGACCTCGGCACGTCGAACCGCACCGGCGCCCGCTTCGGCCCGCGCCAGATCCGCACCGAGTCCGTGCTGCTGCGCCCGTACAACATGGCGACGCGCGCCGCGCCGTTCGATTCGCTGCAGGTCGCGGACATCGGCGACGTCGCGATCAACCCGTACAATCTGCACGATTCGATCGCGCGCATCGAAGCCGCGTACGACGCGATCCTCGAGCACGACTGCAAGCCGATCACGCTCGGCGGCGACCACACGATCGCGCTGCCGATCCTGCGCGCGATCCACCGCAAGCACGGCAAGGTCGCATTGATCCACGTCGATGCACACGCCGACGTGAACGATACGATGATGGGCGAGAAGATCGCGCACGGCACGCCGTTCCGCCGCGCGGTCGAGGAAGGCCTGCTGCACGGCGACAAGGTCACGCAGATCGGCTTGCGCGGCACCGGCTACGCGGCCGAGGATTTCGACTGGTGCCGCGAGCAGGGCTTCCGCGTGGTGCAGGCGGAAGAATGCTGGAACAAGTCGCTTGCGCCGCTGATGGACGAAGTGCGCGCGCGCATCGGCGATACGCCCGTCTACATCAGCTTCGACATCGACGGCATCGATCCGGCCTACGCGCCGGGCACCGGCACGCCGGAGATCGCGGGCCTCACGGTGCCGCAGGCGCTCGAGATCATCCGCGGCGCGAAGGGGTTGAACATCGTCGGCTGCGATCTCGTCGAAGTGGCGCCGCCGTACGATCCGTTCGGCACCACGGCGCTGCTCGGCGCGAATCTCGCGTACGAGCTGCTGTGCGTGCTGCCCGGCGTCGCGTACCGCGACTGACGGCCGCCGGGTCCGACCGCCAACCTATTCCAATCAGAGGATTCCAGAGGAGCACGACAGAAGATGGGGACTTCCATCAAGCAACCGAAGCGGGCAGCGCTCGCGTCGTTCGTCGGCACCACGATCGAGTGGTACGACTTCTATAGCTACGCGACTGCCGCCGCGATCGTGTTCGGCCCGCTGTTCTTCCCCGGCGAAAACCGTTTCGTGAGCCTGCTCGCGTCGTTCGGCTCGTTCGCGGTCGGCTTCTTCGCGCGCCCGTTCGGCGGCGTGATGTTCGGCTACCTCGGCGACCGCTTCGGCCGCAAGCGCTCGCTGCTCGCGACGCTGATGCTGATGGCCGTGTCGACGGTCGCGATCGGGCTGCTGCCGACTTACGCGCAAGCCGGCATGCTCGCGCCGATCCTGCTCGTGCTGATGCGCGTGCTGCAGGGCATCGCGGTCGGCGGCGAATGGGGCGGCGCGGTGCTGCTCGCCGGCGAGCATGCGCCGGAAGGCAAGCGCACGTTCTTCGCGTCGTTCGCGCAGCTCGGCAGCGCGAGCGGGCTGATCCTGTCGATGCTCGCGTTCGGCGCGATCAGCACGCTGCCGAAGGACGACATGATGAGCTGGGGCTGGCGCGTGCCGTTCCTCGCGAGCGCCGTGCTGCTGGTCGTCGGCTTCGTGATCCGCGCGAGCGTGTCGGAGTCGCCGGAGTTCGAGGAAGTGCGCAAAAGCGGCGACACGGCGCGCAATCCGGTGCGCGAAGCGCTCAGGTACTGGCCGCTGCTGCTGCTCGCGATCGGTGCGAACGTGTATGGGATCGCCGGCGTCTATTTCAGCAACATCTTCATGATCAGCTACGCGACGCAGTTCCTGTCGCTCGACCGCTCGATGGTGCTGCACTGCATGACGATCGTCGCCGTGCTGCAGTTCGTCGTGCAGCTCGCGGCCGCGTTCTTCGCGCAGCGCTTCGGCACGACGCGCGTGCTGCTGATCGCCGGCGCATGGGCCGCGATCGTGCCGTTCGTGATGCTGCCGCTCGTGCACGTCGGCACGCCGCTGTCGATCACGCTCGGCGTCGGCCTCGCGACGCTCGCGGAATCGGGCTACTACGCGGTGGTCGCCGGGTTCGTCAGCGGCATCTTCGTCGCGCGAATCCGCTACACGGCGATCTCGATCGCGTACCAGGTGTGCGGCGCGCTCGCGGGCGGCCTCACGCCGCTCGTCGCGACCGTCATCGCGCAGAACACCGCGCCGCAATGGTGGCCGCTCGCGCTGCAGTACACGAGCGCCGCACTGCTGTCGTCGCTGTGCGTGTGGCTGATCTCGCGCCGCGTGAGCATCGACGACGCCGGCTCTCGTCGCAAGACCGCCGAGCCGCTGCCGCGCGACGCGCGTACCGCGTAACTTCGCGGCGGTGCGCGGCACCGCCGTTTCCGCATCGCGCGGCCGTCGTCGCGTGCCGCGACCGCATCGCGGCAGGCCGGCGAGCGCGGCCGCCGCCGTCGCGCTCGCGGCGGCCGCGCATCACTGCATGCGCTCGCGCAGCACCTTCGCGGCCGCGACCATGTTCGTCAGCGCCGGGATCACTTCGGCCCACTGACGCGTCTTCAGCCCGCAGTCCGGATTCACCCACAGCCGCTGCGGCGGAATCCGCTCGGCCGCCTTCTTCATCAGCCCGACGATGTGGTCCTGCGTCGGGATGTTCGGCGAATGGATGTCATAGACGCCGGGCCCGATCTCGTTCGGATACCGGAAGCCGTCGAACGCGTCGAGCAGCTCCATGTCGGAGCGCGACGTCTCGATCGTGATCACGTCCGCATCCATGTCGGCGATCGACGCGATGATGTCGTTGAACTCCGAATAGCACATGTGCGTGTGGATCTGCGTGTCGTCGCGCACGCCGTTCGCGGCGATCCGGAACGACTCGACCGCCCACTTCAGATACTCGCCCCATTCGGAGCGGCGCAGCGGCAAGCCTTCGCGCAACGCGGCCTCGTCGATCTGGATCACGCGTACACCCGCCTTCTCGAGATCGAGCACCTCGTCGCGGATCGCGAGCGCGAGTTGCAGGCACGACACCGAGCGCGGCTGATCGTCGCGCACGAACGACCAGTTCAGGATCGTCACCGGGCCGGTCAGCATCCCCTTCATCGGCTTGCTCGTCAGCGACTGCGCATACGCGATCCACTCGACCGTCATCGCGCGCGGACGACTGATGTCGCCGAACAGGATCGGCGGCTTCACGCAGCGCGACCCGTACGACTGCACCCAGCCGAACTGGCTGAACGCGTAGCCGTCGAGCTGTTCGCCGAAGTATTCGACCATGTCGTTGCGCTCGGCTTCGCCGTGCACGAGCACGTCCAGTTCCAGCGCCTCCTGTTCGCGCACGCTGCGCGCGATCTCGGCCCGCATCGCGGCGCGGTAGCCCGCTTCGTCCAGCGCGCCCGCCTTGAACGCGCTGCGCGCGCGGCGAATCTCGGCGGTCTGCGGGAACGAGCCGATCGTCGTCGTCGGAAACGCGGGCAGGTTCAGTCGCGCCGCCTGCTTTACCGCGCGCTGCGCATACGCGCTCGTCCGGTTGCCGAGCCGCGCGTCGATGCGCGCGACTGCGGCCTTCACCGCCGGGTTGTGCACGCGCGGCGAGCGTCGCCGCGATTCGATCGCCGCGGCGTTCGCGGCGAGCGCGTCCGCGACCGCATCGCGCCCTTCGTTCAGCGCGGTCGCGAGCACCTTCAGCTCGTCGAGCTTCTGCCGCGCGAACGCGAGCCACGAACGAATCTCGGGATCGAGCTGCGTTTCGCTCGCGAGATCGACCGGCACGTGCAGCAGCGAGCACGACGGCGCGATCCACAGACGCTCGCCGAGCCGCTTCGCGAGCGGCTCGAGCCAGTCGAGCGTCGCGTTCAGATCGGTCTTCCAGATGTTGCGGCCGTTGATCGCGCCGACCGACAGCACGCGATCGGCCGGCCACTCGCGCAGCAGCGCGTCGATTTCGTCGCGCGCATGGATCGCATCGATATGCAGACCGTCCACCGGCAGCGAGCACGCGAGCGTCAGGTTGTCCTGAAGCCGGCCGAAGTACGTCGCGAGCAGCAGCTTGATGCGACGCGTCTCCAGCGCCGCATACGCGGTGCGCAGCGCGTCGCGCCACGCGGCGTCGAGTTCGGTGACCAGCACCGGTTCGTCGATCTGCACCCACTCGACACCCTGAGCGGTCAGCGTGTCGAGCAGCGCGCCGTACACGGGCAGCAGCTTCGGCAACAGCGCGAGCCGATCGGAATCGTCCTTTGCCTTGCCGAGCCACAGATAGGTAATCGGCCCGAGAATCACCGGCTTCGCGCGCACGTGCGCGGCGTTCGCGTCCGTCAGCTGCTGCAGCAGCCGCGACGGATCCAGCGAGAAGTTCGTGTCCGCATGAAACTCCGGGACGATGTAGTGATAGTTCGTATCGAACCACTTCGTCATTTCGCCTGCCGCGACGCCGCCGCAGCATCCCGCATGCGGTTCGTCCGACTGCGCGGAACGGCCGCGCGCGACGCGGAAATAGTTGTCGAGCGCATCGCCGTGAAAGCCCTGCACGCGCTTCGGCAGGTTGCCGAGCGTGAAGCTCATGTCGAGCACGTGGTCGTAGAACGAGAAATCGCCGAGCGGCACGAAGTCGAGATCGCGCTGGTCGTTCCAGTGGCGCCGGCGCAGCTCCGCGCCGAGCGCGGTCAGCTCGGCGCGCGACGACTCGCCTTTCCAGTAGCGTTCGAGACCGAACTTGAGTTCGCGTTTCGCGCCGATGCGCGGATAACCGAGGCTGTGTGTCGTGACCATTGAAGCTGCCGTCCAAGTGATGAAGAGTCGGCAGCCATGATAGGGATTTCAAACCATGAAATAAAATGGCATTATTTCATTCATCCATTAAATCTGTTCATGCTTCTATCGGCCGGGCGAACACCATGCTGGAGCGGTTCCATCTCGTCGTCATTCGCGAAGTCGAGCGCCAGGGCTCGCTTACTGCGGCCGCGAATGCGCTGCATCTGACGCAGTCCGCGCTCAGCCATACCGTGCGGAAAATCGAGCAGCAGCTCGGCACGCCGATCTGGGATCGCGAAGGGCGCGGCCTGCGTCTCACGCAAGGCGGACAGTATCTGCTGAAGCTCGCGCACCGGCTGCTGCCGCAGTTCGAGCTCGCCGAAGAGCGGATGCGGCAGTACGCGAAAGGCGAACGCGGCACGCTGCGCATCGGGATGGAATGCCATCCGTGCTATCAGTGGCTGCTGAAAGTCGTGTCGCCGTACCTGTCGCGCTGGCCGGACGTCGACGTCGACGTGAAGCAGCGTTTCCAGTTCGGCGGCATCGGCGCGCTGTTCGGCTACGACGTCGACGTGCTCGTGACGCCCGACCCGCTGAACAAGCCGGGCCTGCGCTTCGATCCGGTGTTCGACTACGAACAGGTGCTGGTCGTCGCGGACGCGCACCGGCTCGCGAACGCCGCCTACGCGACGCCCGAACAGCTGGCCGACGAGGTGCTGATCACGTACCCGGTCGAGACCGACCGGCTCGACATCTACAACCAGTTCCTGACGCCGGCCGGCATCGTGCCGAAGCGGCACAAGTCGATCGAGACGACCGACATCATGCTGCAGATGGTGGCGAGCGGGCGCGGCGTCGCTGCATTGCCGAGATGGCTCGCCGACGAATATGCGGACCGGATGCCGATCGTGCCGGTCAAGCTCGGCAAAAAAGGGATCGCGAAGCAGATCTTCCTCGGTATTCGCGAAGCGGATGCGGCGATCGACTATCTGGCTGCGTTCGTTGCGCTTGCGCGCGAATCGACGTGGGACGCGCCGCGCATGCTGCGCTAGGCGCGAATATCGCGGCGACCTTACATCTCCGTAAGCCGATCGATTCGTTCGTGCTACGGACTGTCATCAAACTGACTGGAACGCGACGCTAGCATCGGACGGGACTCCTCCTGCGAGATGCCGTCATGAACCAGCCTGCTTCGTCGTCCGTGAACAATCAGGGTGCCATCGAGCGCAATCGGCAGATCGGCTATGTCGTGTTCCTGCTGGTGCTCGCGATCGGCGCCGTCTATGTCGCCACGCATCTGATCGCCGATCTGGCGCCGATCCGCGAAGGCTCGCTGTTTCCGTATCTGATGCTCGGCGCCGCGCTGCTGATCGCGCTCGGCTTCGAATTCGTCAACGGATTCCACGACACCGCGAACGCCGTCGCCACCGTGATCTATACGCATTCGCTGACGCCGAACGTCGCGGTGATCTGGTCCGGCATGTGGAACTTCGTTGGCGTGATGATCTCGAGCGGCGCCGTCGCGTTCGGAATCCTGCAGTTGCTGCCGGTCGAGCTGATCCTGCAGGTCGGCAGCGGTGCGGGCTTCGCGATGGTGTTCGCGCTGCTGATCGCCGCGATCGTGTGGAATCTCGCGACCTGGTATTTCGGCTTGCCGTCGTCGAGTTCGCATACGCTGATCGGCTCGATCATCGGCGTCGGGCTGATGAACCAGCTGATGCACGGCGCGTCCGGCACGAGCGGCGTCGACTGGGGGCAGGCGCTCGGCGTCGGCAAGTCGCTGCTGCTTTCGCCGATCGTCGGCTTCCTGTGCGCGTCGCTGCTGCTGCTCGTGCTGAAGGCCGTCGTGCGCGTGCCCGATCTGTACCGGGAGCCGCCGAAGGATCAGCCGCCGCCGTTCTGGATTCGTTGCCTGCTGATCCTGACCTGCACCGGCGTGTCGTTCGCGCACGGTTCGAACGACGGGCAGAAAGGGATGGGCCTCATCATGCTGATCCTGATCGGCACGGTGCCGACCGCTTACGCGTTGAACAAGGCTGTCACGCCGGCCGAATCGCAGACGTTCGTCGCCGTCGCGAACCAGGCCGCCGCGACGTTCGGGAAGTACACGAACGGCGTCGCGCCGTCCGCGAATCCGCGTGCCGACGTCGAGCGCTTCGTGCAGCATCGCGAGCTGACGCCTGCGGTGCTGCCGGCCGTGCAGCAGTTGTCGACGTCGCTCGCATCGTCGGTCGGCTCGTCGGGGTCGATGGCGGCCGTGCCTCAAGGCGACGTCGACAACGTGCGCAACACGATGTATCTCGTATCCGAAGCGATTCGCCTGATCGAGAAGTCCGGAAAACCGGCGTTCGCCGCCGACGACAAGCTCGCCATCGACAACTACCGCACGCAGCTCGACCACGCGACCAAGTTCATTCCGACGTGGGTGAAGGTCGCCGTCGCGATCGCGCTGGGTCTCGGCACGATGGTCGGCTGGAAGCGGATCGTCGTGACCGTCGGCGAGAAAATCGGCAAGCAGCACCTGACGTACGGACAGGGCGCGTCGGCCGAACTCGTCGCGATGCTGACGATCGGCGCGGCCGACGTGTACGGACTGCCCGTGTCGACGACCCATGTGCTGTCGTCGGGCGTCGCCGGCACGATGGCGGCGAACGGGTCGGGACTGCAATGGAATACCGTGCGCAGCCTCGTGCTCGCGTGGGTGCTGACGCTGCCTGCGTCGATCGCGCTCGCTGCGGGGCTTTATTGGTTGTTCAGGGCGTTGGCTTGAGTGGGGCTGGTGGTGGCGGGTGGGGCTTGCTGTCTTGCTGTCTTGCTGTCTTGCTGTCTTGCTGTGCGTGGCGAGTGGGACGTTCGGCGTCGTTGACCGCTGCCGGCGTCGATCGCATACGTGGTGGCCTTTGTTGGTTGTTCCGGGCGTTGGCTTGAATTGGTCGGCGAGCCACCGGAAGACGTGCAGTTGCAGGCTTGTTGTGGCGGGCTGGAGCGGTGCACTTTTGGGCGCCGACGCTGCCGGTGTCGATCGCGGTCGCGGTGGAGTTATTCGCGTTCCGGGCGTTCCTTGAGCCGGCCGGTAAGCGACCCGCGGGTGCAGTCGAAGCCTTGCTGTGGCGTGCTGGGTGGTACGCCTTTGGATGTCGACACTGTCGGTGTCGATGGAAGTCGCGGTCGAGTTTTATTCGCTGTTGCGGTTTGTGGCTCGAGTTGGTTGGCGGGCGAGCGGACGCTTGCTACGACGCTGCGCTAAGCAGTACGCATTTGGGCGCTGCCGGTGTCTATCGACGTCACGGTGGAATTTTGTTCGCTGTTCCGGGGCGTCGGCATGAGCGGCCGGCCAGCGAGCGGCGGGCGTGCAGGCGAACGCTCGCTACGACGCCGCGCTGAGCGGTACGCCTTTGGACGCTGGCGCGGCCGGTGCCAATCGCCGTCACGGTGGAATTTTGTTCGCTGTTCCGGGGCGTTGGCATGAGCCGCCGGCGAGCAAGCGGTGGGCGTGCAGGCGGAGCTTGCTACGACGCCACGCTTAGCGGTACGCCTTTGGACGCTGGCGCGGCCGGTGTCAATCGCCGTCACGGTGGAATTTTGTTCGCTGTTCCGGGGCGTTGGCATGAGCCGCCGGCGAGCAGGCGGCGGGCGTGCAGGCAGGGCTCGCCATGCGTGCGAACAGGTGCACCTACATCGCTGACGCTGCCGGCGTCAATCGAACCCGCGGCAGGGATTGATCAGCTGTTCTGATCCTTGAGCTGGCCTGCGAGCGAGCGGTCAGTGTGCAGGCCGGCGCCGGTCGCTGACGCGCTTCCGCAGCACCGGCTTGGACGGCCGCGCTGTCCGATCGCGCCGGGCCTATCCGTGATTTCGTGGGCGGGGCATATCATGAGGTGTAAAAGTCATGGATATGCCAATGAAGAAGAAAAGG
>NZ_CABVPR010000034.1 GCF_902499135.1 Burkholderia dolosa | reverse complement strand
GACCTCGCTCAGCTTCGCTTCCCCTCTCCCGCACCGCCGTGTTGCCGGTGGCGCGAAAGAGGCGTGATTCTAAGCACACGCCCTCATCCGCGCAAGCGCTTTGTGAAAATATTTTGAAAAACCCGCGCGCCAGCGCGCGCGGGCTTCGGCAACATGAGACATCTGCCGTCCGGCGAGCAACTGACTGCTCCGCGCCGCTCTATATATAGATAGATCGGCTCGATCTCACTTGCCGCCGGCGGCCGTCTGCAGTTGCTCGATCGGCACGGCATCGGCCATCGCGGCATAACCGGCGTCGCTCGGATGGATCCCGTCGCCGCTATCGTAGCGACGCTGCAGCACGTCGGGGCGCGCCGGGTCGCGTAGCGCCGCATCGAAATCCACCACCCCGTCGAACGCGCCGCCGCTCCTGATCCATCGGTTCACGTCGAGCCGGATCGCTTCGCGCTCCGTCGGCAGCGCGGCCGGTGTCAGCGTCGCACCGAAGACCTTCACGCCACGACGATGTGCGGCTTCGATCAACCGTCGATAGCCATCGATCAACGACGACGCCGTGACCTGCGTGTGCGGATGGTCGCAATCGAGCCCCGGCCGCGGCGGCATCGCCGCAAAATTGATGTCGTTGATCCCGATCAGCACGATTACCGCCTTCACGCCCGAACGCGACAGCGCATCGCGCTCGAACCGCGACGCCAGCGACGTGCCGTAGCACGCCGAATCGCTGAGCAGCCGGTTTCCGCTGATGCCCAGATTCACCACCCCGAGCGACGCCGAACCCGACGCGGCCAATCGACGCGCGAGCGCATCCGGCCAGCGGCGGTTCCGGTTCAGGCTCGAGCGCAGCCCGTCCGTGATCGAATCGCCAATCGCAGCAACGCTCGCGCGGGCGGGGTCCGCCTCCACCGCCAGTTCCGTCACCCACGCATATTGGGTAAAGCGCGTACGGAACGCCGCAGCGCTCGGATCGTTCGTGTGATCGCCGGGCGACGATACGTAGTTGATCTGATTGGACACACGGTGCCACACGGTCATCCGCTGCTTCGGCCCCATCTGCAGACTGACCGCATACGGCCGCGCGGCCGCCACGTCGAGCGCCACCGGGTCGCTTTCGATCTCCTGGCCCGGCGCGAGCGTCACCGACGCCTTGCCGCCGAACCGCACCGGCGCGATCGCGCGCTCGGCGAGCGACGCACCTTCACCGGCACGCGCGAGCGTCGCAGCGTCCACGACCAACGGTGTGCGCCCGTATGCATTGCTCACGCGAATCCGCGCGGCCCGCCCCGATATCGTCGGGTAGACGATCTGCCGAACGGTCCGCCCGGCCACGTCCGGCGCACGATAAAGCGGCGGCGGCGCAGCCAGATCGGGAATCGGCTGCAACGCGGTCGCCCACGCGGCCACCCATGCGGACGACGCCGCGACGGCGCAAAGCGGCGACACGAAAACGGCCGCGCCCAGCACGACAGCGGCGAAACGGCTTCGGAACGACATCGGCGAAATCCTCATCGGAAAGCGGGCATTGTGCCGCAGAACGCATCGGTGTCGGAAAACGAGCGCCGCCAGACGATCGCGCCCCGACATCCATGGTTTACCCGAATCTCGCCGCAATTTTGCCAACAACTTTATTAACCGACCGGTCGGTTGGTTTATACTTCGCTCACATTCAACCGGACGAGAGCCTCCGCCATGTACACGCAATCCCTCGACATCCCCGGCAACGTCGCGCCGCTCGACGCCGCAGCCGAGTCCCCCGAGCAGGCGCGGTTCGACGCGGTCATGGCCGCGGACGGCAAGATCGAACCGCAGGACTGGATGCCCGACGCCTATCGCAAGACGCTGATTCGCCAGATCTCGCAGCACGCGCACTCGGAAGTGGTCGGCATGCTGCCCGAAGGCAACTGGATTTCGCGCGCGCCCAGCCTGAAGCGCAAGGCGATCCTGCTCGCGAAGGTGCAGGACGAAGCCGGTCACGGACTCTATCTTTACAGCGCTGCCGAGACGCTCGGCGTCTCGCGCGATGCGCTGATCGACGCACTGCACGCCGGCAAGGCGAAATATTCGAGCATTTTCAACTACCCGACGCCGACCTGGGCCGACGTCGGCGTAATCGGCTGGCTCGTCGACGGCGCCGCGATCATGAACCAGATCCCGCTGTGCCGCTGCACGTACGGCCCGTATGCGCGCGCGATGATTCGCGTGTGCAAGGAAGAGTCGTTCCATCAGCGCCAGGGTTTCGATGCGCTGCTGACGATGATGAAGGGCAGCGACGCGCAGCGCGAGATGGTCCAGCAGGCAGTGAATCGCTGGTGGTGGCCGGTGCTGATGATGTTCGGCCCGAGCGACGCCGATTCGGTCCACAGCAATCAGTCCGCGAAGTGGGGCATCAAGCGGATCTCGAACGACGATCTGCGGCAGAAGTTCGTCGACGCGACGGTCGAGCAGGCGAAGGTGCTCGGCGTCACGCTGCCCGACCCGGACCTGAAGTGGAACGACGCGCGCGGCCACTACGACTACGGCGCGATCGACTGGGACGAATTCTGGCGCGTCGTCAACGGCGACGGCCCGTGCAACAAGGAGCGCCTCGCGACGCGCGTAAAGGCGCACGAAGACGGCGCGTGGGTCCGCGAAGCGGCACTCGCGCACGAAGCGAAGCGCCGCGCGCGCGCCGAACAGCACGCGGCATGAGCGGCACGCGTCGGCATTCGCGTGCCGGCGCTCATCGAATTCACGGACAGCATTGCATCGGACCGGCTCGCGCCCGCGCGCGCAACGCCGGCCCACAGGAGAGAAAGATGAACAAGGAATGGCCGATCTGGGAAGTATTCGTGCGCAGCAAGCAAGGCCTCGATCACAAGCATTGCGGCAGCCTGCATGCGGCCGACGCGACGATGGCGCTGCGCATGGCGCGCGACGTCTACACGCGCCGCCAGGAAGGCGTGAGCATCTGGGTCGTGCCGTCGTCGGCGATCACCGCGTCGGATCCGAACGAGAAGGCGGAGCTGTTCGAGCCGGCGGGCGACAAGATCTACCGCCACCCGACGTTCTACACGCTGCCCGACGAAGTCAACCACATGTAACGCGCGCCATGACGATCACGCCCGAACATCTCTCTTACGTGCTGCGTCTCGCGGACAACGCGCTGATCCTCGGTCAGCGCAACGCTGAATGGTGCGGCCACGGCCCGGTCCTCGAGGAAGACATCGCGCTCACCAACATGAGCCTCGACCTGATCGGCCAGGCGCGCATGCTGTACACGCACGCAGCCGAACTCGAACGCCAGCTGAACGGCGCGACGAAGACCGAGAACGACTACGCGTACTTCCGCACCGAGCGCGAGTTCGCGAACTTCACGCTCGTCGAGCTGCCGCACTACGGCCCGCTCGCGGGCACCGCGCACGCCGACAAGGACTACGCGGTGACGATCGTGCGCAATTTCCTGTACGCGACGCTGATGCTGCACGTGTGGACCGCGCTCGAAACGTCGACCGACGCGCAGCTCGCCGCGATCGCCGCGAAGTCGGTGAAGGAAACCCGCTATCACGTGCAGCACGCACGCGAGTGGCTCGTTCGGCTCGGCGACGGCACCGACGAATCGCATCGCCGCGCGCAAGCGGCGCTCGACTACCTGATTCCGTACACGCGCGAATTCTTCGCCGCCGATGCGGTCGACGCGGCGATCGCCGCGCAGCGCATCGGCCCTGCGCCGGGCGCGCTCGAAGCCGCGTGGCGCGCGGACGTCGACGATGCGCTCGCCGAAGCGACGCTCGTCCTGCCGGCGCCCGTCAAGCATGTGCCGACGGGCAAGCAGGGCGAGCACTCCGAGCACATGGGCTACCTGCTCGCCGAAATGCAGAGTCTCGCGCGCCAGCATCCGGGCGCGACCTGGTAACAGGCCACATCGGAGTCCACGCATGTCCATCCACATCGCCGCCCCTACGCACGCCGCTCCCGTCGCGCGCCGCGACGACGATCCGCTGCTCGCGCGCGCGTGGGACGTGCTCGAAGCGGTGCCCGATCCGGAGATCCCGGTCGTATCGATCCGCGAGCTCGGGATCCTGCGCGACGTGCGCCGCGCGGACGACGGCACGCTCGAAGTCGTGATCACGCCCACCTACTCGGGCTGCCCGGCGATGTCGCAGATCGCCGAGGACATCGCGGCCGCGCTGCAGGCCGCCGGCCTGCCGCCGCACCGGATCGAGACGGTGCTGTCGCCGGCATGGACCACCGACTGGATCACGCAGGAAGCGCGCGACAAGCTGCGCGCATACGGGATCGCGCCGCCCGTCGGCCAGTGCGGCAGCGCCGCGCCGCGCGAGAACGTCGTGCGCTTCGTGCCGCGACCGGCCGCCGCGCCCGCGTGCCCGCGTTGCGGCTCCGCGCGTACCGAACGTCTCGCGCAGTTCGCATCGACGGCCTGCAAGGCGCTGTACCGCTGCGTCGACTGCCGCGAACCTTTCGACTACTTCAAACCTTATTGATATGGCGACCCCGCAATTTCATCCGCTGCGTATCCGCGACGTGCGGCCCGAGACCGCCGACGCCGTGACCGTCTCGTTCGAAGTGCCGCCGGAGCTGCGCGATGCGTACCGCTTCACGCAAGGCCAGTTCGTCACGCTGAAGGCGCACGTCGACGGCGAGGAGACGCGCCGCTCGTATTCGATCTGCGTCGGCACGACCGACTACGACCGCGACGGCGAGCTGCGCATCGGCATCAAGCGCGTGCGCGGCGGCCGCTTCTCGAACTTCGCGTTCGACACGCTGAAGCCCGGCCACACGATCGACGTGATGACGCCGGACGGCCGCTTCTTCACGCATCTGAACGCCGATCACGGCAAGCAGTACGTCGCGTTTTCCGGCGGCTCGGGGATCACGCCGGTGCTCGCGATCGTGAAGACGACGCTCGAACTCGAGCCGCGCAGCACGTTCACGCTGATCTACGGCAACCGCAGCGTCGACTCGATCATGTTCGCGGAAGAGCTGGAAGACCTGAAGAACCGCTACATGAACCGTTTCGTCCTCTATCACGTGCTGTCGGACGATCTGCAGGACGTCGAGCTGTTCAACGGCGTGCTCGACCAGGCGAAATGCGCGGCGTTCCTCGACACATTGGTGCCGGCCGATTCGATCGACGAAGCGTTCATCTGCGGCCCCGCGCCGATGATGGATGCGGCCGAAGCCGCGCTGAAGGCGGCCGGCGTGCCGCCGGCGAAGGTGCATGTCGAGCGCTTCGGCACGCCGCTGCCGCAGGCCGGCGCGCCGGTCGTGGAGATCACCGAGCGCACGCCCGCCGCCGATCTGGAAATCGTGCTCGACGGCAAGAAGCGCAAGCTGCGCCTGCCGTACGAAGGCGTGAGCCTGCTCGACGTCGGTCTGCGCGCGGGGCTCGCGCTGCCGTACGCGTGCAAGGGCGGCGTGTGCTGCACGTGCCGCGCGAAGGTGCTCGAAGGCGAGGTACGGATGGAGAAGAACTACACGCTCGAGGAGCACGAAGTGAACGACGGCTTCGTGCTCACGTGCCAGTGTCATCCGGTCAGCGACAAGGTCGTCGTGAGCTTCGACGAGCGTTGAGCGGCGTCGTATCGGCGCGCCGCCCGATTTCTCGTCGTCACGCATCTCGCTTACACTAGGGGCCGCCGGCCGGCTGGGCGCCGCATACCGCGTCCAGCCGGCCGGCGGTTTTCTTTTGCTGACGACAGGCCGATGAGTACCATTCACGTGATTCAGGGCGGCACCGCCACCGCGTCGCTGCGCGATGCGCTCGCGAAAGCCGGGCGCGACGAGCGCGTCGTCGGACTGCTCGACGATCTCGGCGTCGGCCCGCTGAAGGGCGTCGACGAGACGCCGGACACCCGCGCCGCGTTCTGGCAGCGCGTGCTCGGCGACCGCACGCCCGACTGGAACGCGGAAATCGAACGCGAATTCGCGCGCCTCGACGAGCTCGCCGCCGATGCCGCGCAGGTCGTCGTCTGGCATGCGCCGAGCGTCGGCGACAAGCTGCTGTTGCGCCGTGTCGCCTATCACCTGCGCAACGTGCCGCAGCGCCTGAACGAGGTGCGGCTGTCGGCCGTCGATCTCGATCCGGCGCAGCGCGCATCGCTGTCGCGCGCCGATCAGGCGTGCGCAGCGGGGATGTTCTCTCCCGCGGAACTCGCCCGCAAACGGCCGATGGCCGCGCCGATCTCGGTGCTGCGCATCGGGCGTCTCGCGCTCGAGTGGCAGGAAGCGAAGCACCTGAACGCCGAGCTGCGCTACTGGGTCAGCAATACGATCAAGAGCGGCCATTACGCGGATCTCGACGCGCTGATCCTCGCGCGTGTGCAAGCGGACTGGCTGCCGGCGCGGCGCCTGGTCGGCAGCATCATGGCCGAGGCCGATCGTGGCGGCCTGTTCGTCAGCGATGCGATCGCGTGGTGGCGCTGCCGCGAACTGGCCGCGGCCGGCCGGCTCGAGCTGCAGGACGACGCGCCGGCCGCCCTCTCTTCCACGCAGGTGCGCGCGGCACGCGCAGCGATCGCGCACCGCTAACCTCTTCCCGCATTCGATCATGGCCCGTACCCGAGCGCCCGACCACGAATCCCAGCGCGAGCAGATCCTCGATCTCGCCGCCGAGAAATTCGCGCAGACGAGCTACCCGAGCACGTCGATGTCCGATCTCGCGACCGCGAGCGGCACGTCGAAGGCGCGCCTCTATCACTATTACGAAAGCAAGGAAGCGATCCTGTTCGATCTGCTCGATCGCTACACGAAGCGGCTGATGCTGATCATCGCCGAGGTCGAAGGCATCAGCCAGCGGCGCGGCCTCAGCGAGCGCGAGGCGTTTGCGGAGCTGGTGCGCGCGTTCCTGGCCGAATACGAGACGTCGCACAGCCGGCACGTCGCGCTGCTGAACGACGTGAAGTATCTCGAGGACGCGCAGCGCGAGATCGTGCTCGACCGCCAGCGCGACATCGTCGCGGCTTTCGCGCGGCAGCTCGCGCGCGCGTATCCGGACCGCATCTCGAAGGAGAACCAGACGTCAGTGACGATGATGGTGTTCGGGATGATCAACTGGACGTTCACGTGGCTCAAGCCGGGCGGCCGCCTCGGCTACCGCGACTTCGCCGAGCAGGTGATCGACATGATCGAACGCGGGCTGTCGACGGCTGCGTGATGCCGCGCAGCAGCAAGCGTTGCGTGGCACACACGTCGCGGCACGCGACTTGCTATTCGTATGGCGAATCCATATCATCCAAAAAATCAATAGCTTACGCGATTAACTAAGCGGATTTAGAATTTCCCCTCAGTAAAATATACGGGTTTTCCCCAACCCGAAACAGGCCGCTCAGGTAAAATGCTGCTGCATTGCACAACCGCTGTACGGTCACACACTGAGGAACCCACGATGAACACGCAATTCAACGGCTCGGCCGATGTCGTCGGCAACGCCGGCAGTGCGCCGGTTCTCGTCAGGGAACTGGCTTCCAAAGACCGTGAGCAGATGCTCACCCATTTTCTGTCGCTCGACGAGGAAGACCGGCTGCTGCGCTTCGGCCAGATGGTGCCGGACCACGTGATCGAGAACTATGTGCGTACGATCGATTTCGGGCGCGATACCGTGTTCGGCGTGTTCGACCACAACCTCGAACTGATCGGCGTCGGCCATCTGGCCTACCTGCCGGCCGAGGGCGACAAGCGCACGGCCGAGTTCGGCGTATCGGTGCTCGAGCGCGCGCGCGGCCGCGGCGTCGGCACGAAGCTGTTCGAGCGCGCGGCGATCCGCAGCCGCAACACGCACGTGACGACGCTGTACATGCACTGCCTGTCGCGCAACGCGACGATGATGCATATCGCGAAGAAGTCGGGGATGCGCATCGAGTACGCGTACGGCGAAGCCGACGCATATCTGTCGCTGCCGCCAGCCGATCACTCGACGATCATCGCCGAAATGCTGCAGGAACAGGCGGCGGTGTTCGACTACGCGCTCAAGCGCCAGGCGCACCGCACGACGAAATTCATCGAAGCGCTGATGCCCGCCGCGCTGACGGCCTGACGCCCGCATGCCGGGCCAGCCGGGCCGCCTCGCGACGTGCCCGAGCCCTTCCCTCCCGCGCCGCTAGCGCACCGACCGGATCGGCAACGCGGTCGTCTCCTTGAAGCACTCGAGCGAAAAGCTCGTTTTCACGTCGATCACCGACGGATGGTGCAGCAACTGCTCCTGCACGAAACGGGAGAAATGCGCCATGTCCTCCACCTGCACGCGCAGCAGATAGTCCATGTCGCCCGTCATCGCATGGCATGCGACCACTTCCGGCCATGTCTGCACGGCCGCGCGAAACAGCTCCGCGTGCGTCGCGCCCGCGCGCGCCGACGTTTCGTCCGCGCGGACCGGCACCACGCCGCCGCGCTTCTCGAGCCGCACGCTCACGTACGCGAGCAGGTCGAGCCCGAGCTTTTGCGGGTCCAGCAACGCAACGTAGCCGGTGATCACGCCGATCTCCTCGAGCCGGCGGATTCGGCGCAGGCACGGGCTCGCCGACAGGTTCACGCGCTCGGCGATCTCCTGGTTCGACAGGCGGCCGTTCTCCTGAAGAATCGCGAGAATCCGCCGGTCGATGGCATCGAGTTCCACTTGCGCCATCTTCTGCCCTCCAGTTTCGTTTTCGAGACGGTAAATTGCGCCATCGTAGGCAGCAACGATTAATTTCGCAAGGTTCCGCTCCGGGTCGGCCGCTACACTTGGTCGCACGTACCGAGTCGTTGCGCGCACCGCGGCATGCGCAACGTTCGACAGGAAACCGGGCCGGACCCAAGCGACACTCCGGCCGACCGCAGAGCACACAGGAGACACGCATGCAGATCCCCACCTGGGACAATCCCGTCGGCACCGACGGCTTCGAATTCATCGAATACACGGCGCCGGACCCGAAAGCGCTCGGACAGCTGTTCGAACGGATGGGCTTCACCGCGATCGCGCGTCACCGCCACAAGGACGTGACGGTCTATCGTCAGGGCGACATCAATTTCATCATCAACGCCGAGCCGGATTCGTTCGCGCAGCGCTTCGCGCGCCTGCACGGCCCGTCGATCTGCGCGATCGCGTTCCGCGTGCAGGACGCCGCGAAAGCCTACAAGCACGCGCTGGAGCTCGGCGCGTGGGGCTTCGACAACAAGACGGGCCCGATGGAGCTGAACATCCCGGCGATCAAGGGCATCGGCGACTCGCTGATCTACTTCGTCGACCGCTGGCGCGGCAAGAACGGCGCGCAGCCGGGCGCGATCGGCGACATCAGCATCTACGACGTCGATTTCGAGCCGATTCCCGGCGCGGAGCCGAACCCGGTGGGCCACGGCCTCACGTACATCGACCATCTGACGCACAACGTGCACCGCGGCCGCATGCAGGAATGGGCGGAGTTCTACGAGCGCCTGTTCAACTTCCGCGAAGTGCGCTACTTCGACATCGAAGGCAAGGTGACGGGCGTGAAGTCGAAGGCGATGACGTCGCCGTGCGGCAAGATCCGGATCCCGATCAACGAGGAAGGCTCGGACACGGCCGGCCAGATTCAGGAATATCTCGACGCGTACCGCGGTGAAGGAATCCAGCACATCGCGCTCGGCACGAGCGACATCTACCGTGCGGTCGACGGGCTGCGCGGCCACGGCGTGAAGCTGCTGGACACGATCGACACGTACTACGAGCTGGTCGATCGCCGCGTGCCGAACCACGGCGAATCGCTGGAAGAGCTGAAGAAACGCAAGATCCTGATCGACGGCGCACGCGACGACCTGCTGCTGCAGATCTTCACCGAGAACCAGATCGGGCCGATCTTCTTCGAGATCATTCAGCGCAAGGGCAACCAGGGCTTCGGCGAGGGCAATTTCAAGGCGCTGTTCGAATCGATCGAGCTCGATCAGATCCGTCGCGGCGTCGTGCAGGACAAGGCCTGACGCGGCGCGCGCGGCGGCCGGGCGGCCGGGCGGCCGCGCACGATTCGGCAGCACAAACAAAAAGGGCGGGAATCGCGAGATTCCCGCCCTTTGTCGTTCCGGCGCAGCCAGCAGCCGCGCGAGCGGATCAACGCACGTTCGCCTTCGGCGCGACGGCGCGCTCGGCCGACGGCTGCGCATCGGCGTCCTGCGCCGACGCGATCTGACGCATCTGCGCACCGGCTGCCGCCAGGGCGCTCGCGCCCTGCGCGTGTGCCGGGCCGGTCATCGCGAGAAACGCCGCGGACACGATCAGGAAACTCTGGATATGACGAGTGTTCATTGCACCTCCTATAAGACTGCCGGCGCCTCCCCGGCCGCGTCGCAGAAGGCGATGCGGTCGGGCACCTCCGGCAGGCCGACAAGATTAACGGCAACCGCGCGGAAGTGGGGCGGGCTTTACATGCTTTTACATGATGTAACGCATCGCGCCGCGCCGTTTCGGTTGATGCACCGCCACAATCGCGCGAGTGGGCGGCGGGTTTATCCCAGTGCTACCATCACTTAAAACCGGCCAATATGCCGGCCACTGCCGACGCGTTCACAAGACGCCGACGCACTCGAAGTTTTGGTGATCCCAAACTGGGTGGAGGAGACTGTTCAATGAATGCCCCGCTAGACGCAGGCCAACGCGCGTCGCTCGAAGCCGCGCTGAAGTCCGTCACGCTTGACGACAAATACACGCTCGAACGCGGCCGCGCGTACATGAGCGGCATCCAGGCGCTCGTGCGCCTGCCGATGCTCCAGCAGGAACGCGACCGCGCCGCCGGCCTCAATACCGCCGGCTTCATTTCCGGCTATCGCGGCTCCCCGCTCGGCGGCCTCGATCAGTCGCTCTGGAAGGCCAAGCAGCACCTCGCCGCCCATCAGATCGTTTTCCAGCCCGGCCTCAACGAAGATCTCGCCGCGACCGCCGTATGGGGTTCGCAGCAGGTGAACCTGTTCCCCGGCGCGCGATACGACGGCGTGTTCGGCATGTGGTACGGCAAGGGTCCGGGCGTCGACCGCACCGGCGACGTCTTCAAGCACGCGAACTCGGCCGGCTCGTCGAAGCATGGCGGCGTGCTCGTGCTCGCCGGCGACGACCACGCGGCGAAGTCGTCGACGCTCGCGCATCAGTCCGAGCACATCTTCAAGGCGTGCGGGCTGCCGGTGCTGTTCCCGTCGAACGTGCAGGAATATCTCGACTTCGGGCTGCACGGCTGGGCAATGAGCCGCTATTCGGGCCTGTGGGTCGCGCTCAAATGCGTGACGGACGTCGTCGAATCGTCGGCGTCGGTCGACATCGACCCGCATCGCACCGAAATCGCGCTGCCGACCGACTTCCTCATGCCGGAAGGCGGGCTGAACATCCGCTGGCCCGATCCGCCGCTCGTGCAGGAAGCGCGGCTGCTCGACTACAAGTGGTACGCGGCGCTCGCGTACGTGCGCGCGAACAAGCTCGACCGGATCGAAATCGACTCGCCGAACGCGCGCTTCGGGATCATGACCGCCGGCAAGGCGTACCTCGACGTGCGCCAGGCGCTGACCGATCTCGGCCTCGACGACGAAACCTGCGCACGGATCGGCATCCGGCTCTACAAGGTCGGCTGCGTGTGGCCGCTCGAAGCACAGGGCGCGCAGGCGTTCGCGCGCGGCCTCGACGAAATCCTGGTCGTCGAGGAAAAGCGTCAGATCCTCGAATACGCGATCAAGGAAGAGCTGTACAACTGGCCCGACGCACAGCGCCCGCGCGTGTACGGCAAGTTCGACGAGAAGGACGGCGCCGGCGGCGAATGGTCGGTGCCGATGGGCAACTGGCTGCTGCCCGCGCACTACGAGCTGTCGCCGGCGATCATCGCGAAGGCGATCGCGACGCGGCTCGACAAGTTCGAACTGCCGTCGGACGTGCGTGCGCGCATCGCCGCACGCATCGCGGTGATCAACGCGAAGGAAATGGCGCTCGCGAAGCCGCACGTGCAGACCGAACGCAAGCCGTGGTTCTGCTCGGGCTGCCCGCACAACACGTCGACGAACGTGCCGGAAGGCTCGCGCGCGATCGCCGGCATCGGCTGCCACTACATGACCGTATGGATGGATCGCAGCACCAGCACGTTCAGCCAGATGGGCGGCGAAGGCGTGCCGTGGATCGGTCAGGCGCCGTTCACCGACGAAAAGCACGTGTTCGCGAACCTCGGCGACGGTACTTACTTCCACTCGGGCCTGCTGGCCGTGCGCGCGGCGATCTCGTCGAACGCGAACATCACGTACAAGATCCTGTACAACGATGCGGTCGCGATGACCGGCGGCCAGCCGGTCGACGGCGTGCTGACGGTCCCGCAGATCACGCATCAGCTCGCGTCCGAAGGCGCGAAGAAGATCGTGATCGTCACCGACGAGCCGGAGAAGTACGACGGCCAGAAGGCGCTGCTCGCGCCGGGCGTGACGATCCATCATCGCGACCAGCTCGACGACGTGCAGCGCGAGCTGCGCGAGATCGCGGGCACGACGATCCTGATCTACGACCAGACCTGCGCGACCGAGAAGCGTCGCCGCCGCAAGCGCGGCACGTATCCCGATCCGGCCAGGCGCGTCGTGATCAACGAAGCGGTGTGCGAAGGCTGCGGCGACTGCTCGGTGCAGTCGAACTGCCTGTCGGTCGAACCGCTGGAAACCGAATTCGGCACGAAGCGCCAGATCAACCAGTCGAGCTGCAACAAGGACTTCTCGTGCGTGAAGGGCTTCTGCCCGAGCTTCGTCACCGTCGAAGGCGGACAGCTGAAGAAGCCGAAGGCGGTGTCCGTCGACGGCAGCACGCTGCCGCCGATTCCCGAACCGGCACTGCCGGCGATCGACCGCGCATACGGCGTGCTCGTCACCGGCGTCGGCGGCACGGGCGTCGTCACGATCGGCGCGCTGCTCGGGATGGCCGCGCACCTCGAAAACAAGGGTGTGACCGTGCTCGACGTGACCGGCCTCGCGCAGAAAGGCGGTGCCGTGATGAGCCACGTGCAGATCTCGCACACGCCGACCGACATCCACGCGACGCGCATCGCGATGGGCGAGGCGGACCTCGTGATCGGCTGCGACGCGATCGTGACGGCCGGCGACGAGTGCACGTCGCGGATGCGGCACGGTGCGACGCGCGTGGTCGTCAACAGCGCGCAGACGCCGACCGCCGAGTTCATCAAGAACCCGAACTGGGCGTTCCCGGGGCTGTCGGCCGAGAACGACATCCGCGCGGCGGCGGGCGAAGCGGTCGACTTCATCGACGCGAACCGCTTCGCGGTCGCGCTGCTCGGCGACGCGATCTACACGAACCCGTTCGTGCTCGGCTACGCGTGGCAGAAGGGCTGGCTGCCGCTGACGCTCGCGTCGCTCGAGCGCGCGATCGAGCTGAACGGCGTGTCGGTCGACAAGAATCGCGCGGCGTTCGACTGGGGCCGCCGCGCCGCGTACGACCTCGCCAGCGTGAAGCAGGCTGCGGCGAGCGACGTGCGCCCGGCGCAGGGCGCCACGGTGATCGCGCTGCATACGAAGAAGGCCGTCGATGCGCTGATCGCGAAGCGCGTGGAGTTCCTCACCGCGTACCAGAACGCCGCGTATGCGTCGCGCTATGCGGCGTTCGTCGACCGCGTGCGCGCGGCCGAGCGCGCGCTGGCCGACGGCGACACCGCGCAGGAGCCGCTGACCGAAGCGGTCGCGCGCAACCTGTTCAAGCTGATGGCGTACAAGGACGAGTACGAAGTCGCGCGGCTGCAGTCCGATCCCGCGTTCGTCGCACGGCTGTCCGCGCAGTTCGAAGGCGACTGGAAGCTGAAATTCCATCTCGCGCCGCCGCTGTTCGCGAAGAAGGACGCGCACGGCCATCTCGTGAAGAAGGCGTACGGCCCGTGGATGATGTCGGCGTTCCGGCTGCTCGCGAAAGCGAAGTTCCTGCGCGGCACCGCGTTCGATCCGTTCGCGCGCACCGAGGAGCGGCGCACCGAGCGCGCGCTGATCGGCGAGTACGAAGCGCTGATCGACGAAGTGCTCGCGACGCTGAACGCGGCGAACCGTCCGCTCGCGCTCGAACTCGCGGCGCTGCCGGACGGTATCCGCGGCTACGGCCACGTGAAGGAGAACAACCTGCGCGCGGTGCGTCAGAAGTGGAACGCGCTGCTTGCGCAGTGGCGTTCGCCGACGGGCGGCCAGTCGCGCCAGCAGGTCGCGTAACGGCACGCGGCGCTCGTTCGCCGCCCGGCGGGACGCGCCCGCACCGGGTCTGCTTCACGATAAAAAAAACGCCACGGAACGCGGGTTCCGTGGCGTTTTTCATTGCACCGCGCACGACGCACGATGCGCGGCGCGCGATGCGCGATGCGCGTGCGAACTTACTTCGTGTTCACGTTCGCGGCGGCAACGGCCGTCATGTTGATGATCCGGCGCACGGTCGCGGCCGGCGTCAGGATGTGGACGGGCTTCGCCGCACCGAGCAGGAACGGGCCGACCGTCACGCCTTCTCCGCCGACCATCTTCAGCAGGTTGTACGCGATGTTCGCCGCTTCGACGTTCGGCATGATCAGCAGGTTCGCTTCGCCCGACAGCGTCGTGCCGGGGAACGCGGCCTTGCGGACCGCTTCGGACAATGCCGCGTCGCCGTGCATTTCGCCGTCGACTTCGAGATTCGGCGCACGCTCGACGATCAGCTTGCGGGCCTCGGCCATCCGGCGCGACGACGCCGACGGCGCGCTGCCGAAGTTCGAGTTCGACAGCAGCGCAGCCTTCGGCACGATGCCGAAGCGCTCGATCTCGGCCGCCGCCTGGATCGTCATGTCGGCGAGCTGTTCGGCGCTCGGCAGCTCGTTCACGTACGTGTCGCACAGGAACAGGTTGCGGCCCGGCAGCATCAGCAGGTTCATCGCCGCGAAGTGCTCGGCGCCCTTCGCGCGGCCCAGCACCTGCTCGATGAACTTCAGATGGCTGTGGTACGTGTCGATCATCCCGCAGATCATCCCGTCCGCGTCGCCCAGATGCACGAGCATCGCGCCGATCAGCGTGTTGAACTTGCGCAGCGCGGCCTTCGCGACTTCCGGCGTCACGCCGTCGCGCGCGCCGATCTCGTGGTACGCCTGCCAGTAGCGGTGATAGCGCGTATCGTCTTCCGGATTGACGATTTCGAAGTCGACGCCCGCCTTCAGCTTCGAGCCGATCTTCGCGAGACGCATCTCGACGACCGACGGACGACCGATGATGACCGGCTTCGCGATCTTCTCGAGCAGCACGAACTGCGCGGCGCGCAGCACGCGCTCGTCCTCGCCTTCGGCGAACACGATACGGGCCGCGGCCTTCTTCGCGGTCGCGAACACCGGACGCATCACCATGCCGGTGCGATAGACGGTTGCACCGAGCTGTTCGCGGTACGCGTCCATGTCCTGGATCGGGCGCGTGGCGACGCCGGAATCCATCGCGGCCTGCGCGACGGCCGGCGCGATCTTGATGATCAGGCGCGGATCGAACGGCTTCGGAATCAGGTAGTCGGGCCCGAATTCGAGCGAGTGACCCTCGTACGCCTTCGCGACTTCCTCGCTCTGGTCGGTTTCCTGCGCGAGCTCGGCGATCGCGCGCACGCACGCGAGCTTCATCTCTTCGGTGATCGTCGTCGCGCCGACGTCGAGTGCGCCGCGGAAGATGAACGGGAAGCACAGCACGTTGTTGACCTGGTTCGGGTAGTCCGAACGGCCCGTTGCGACGATCGCGTCCGGGCGCACGGCCTTCGCGTCTTCCGGGCGGATCTCCGGCTCCGGGTTCGCGAGCGCGAGGATCAGCGGCTTGTCGGCCATCGCCTTGACCATGTCCTGCTTCAGCACGCCGGCGCTCGAGCAGCCGAGGAACACGTCGGCGCCGACGATCGCATCGGCGAGCGTACGTGCGTCGGTGGTCGCCGCGTAGCGCTGCTTCGACGGATCGAGATTGCCGCGCCCTTCGTAGATCACGCCCTTCGAATCGGTCACGAGGATGTTCGACTTCGTGAGGCCGAGATTCACGAGCAGGTCCAGGCACGCGATGGCCGCCGCGCCCGCGCCCGAGCATACGAGCTTCACTTCCGCGAGGTTCTTGCCGACCACCTTCAGGCCGTTCAGGATCGCGGCCGACGCGATGATCGCGGTGCCGTGCTGATCGTCGTGGAAGACGGGAATCTTCATCCGCTCGCGCAGCTTCTGTTCGATGTAGAAGCACTCGGGCGCCTTGATGTCTTCCAGGTTGATGCCGCCGAGCGTCGGCTCGAGCATCGCGATCGCCTCGACCAGCTTGTCCGGGTCCGATTCCGACAGTTCGATGTCGAACACGTCGATGCCGGCGAACTTCTTGAACAGGCAGCCCTTGCCTTCCATCACCGGCTTCGCGGCGAGCGGGCCGATGTTGCCGAGGCCGAGCACCGCCGTGCCGTTCGTCACGACGCCGACGAGATTGCCGCGCGACGTGTACTTCTGCGCGTCGAGCGGGTCGGCGTGGATCGCCTCGCACGCGGCCGCGACGCCCGGCGAATACGCGAGCGACAGATCGAGCTGGTTCGACAGCGGCTTGGTCGGCGTGACCGAAATCTTGCCGGGTTTCGGATTCAGGTGGTAAGCGAGAGCGGCCTGCTTCAGTTGTTCGTCCATGATTGACCTGCGAGAGACATGCGGAATATTGACGGTCCAGTACACAGCACCTTGAGCCGCGTCTGCGTGAATCGAGGGGATGGTCGACTGCGAGACGGCCGCGACGCGCCGGGTCGGCACGCCATCGAACCTTGGCGGATGGCAAGAGGAAAGTACAAAGTACTGAACGATTTCTAAGGGCCGCCTAGTGTACACCCCGCGCATCGCGTGCGTTGCTGCGCCGCCGCATCGCCGCCGCGGGTGCGCATGCGTGCCGTCGCGCGCCATTTCGTTGGTCGTTTCTCCCGTGGCACGCAGCGCGTCCAATCTGCGCGAATTCCGCCGAAAAGCGGCCTGAATCGGGTAAAATAGCCGGCTACGCGCGCAGCGAGGCGGTCGGTGCTCCGATCGCCCCCGCCCTCCGGACGGGTTTCCCTTGCTGCGCCACCGGGCCCGCGCCCGCTCCTCGCTCATCACCCAAGGAATGCCCATGACAGGCTACGATCGTCAGTCGATCTCGGATACGACCGCCAAAATCCTGCTCGAAGTGCAGGCGGTGCACTTCAACGCCGAAAAACCGTTCATCTTCACGTCGGGCTGGGCGAGCCCGGTCTACATCGACTGCCGCAAGCTGATCTCGTATCCGCGCGTGCGGCGCGGCCTGATGGAAATGGCGGAAACGACGATCCTGCGCGACATCGGCTTCGAGCAGATCGACGCGGTGGCGGGCGGCGAAACGGCCGGCATCCCGTTCGCGGCGTGGATCGCGGATCGCCTGATGGTGCCGATGCAGTACGTGCGCAAGAAGCCGAAGGGCTTCGGCCGCAACGCACAGATCGAAGGCCATCTCGAAGAAGGCTCGCGCGTGCTGCTCGTCGAGGACCTGACGACCGACAGCCGCAGCAAGATCAACTTCATCAACGCGCTGCGCACGGCCGGCGCGACGGTGAATCACTGCTTCGTGCTGTTCCACTACGACATCTTCAAGGAAAGCGTGTCGGTGCTGAAGGACATCGACGTCGATCTGCACGCGCTCGCGACGTGGTGGGACGTGCTGCGGGTCGCGAAGGCGTCCGGCTACTTCGAGACGAAGACGCTCGACGAAGTCGAGAAATTCCTGCACGCACCGGCCGAATGGTCGGCTGCGCACGGCGGCGCGACCGGCGCGCAGGACTGACGCCGGCCGGCCGCATGCCGGCCGAACCCGCCGACGGCAAACCGCTCGCCCGCACCGCGAGCGGTTTTTTTCGTCCGTCGCCGCGGCGCGCGGCCGGGGCGAGCGCGGCGGACGTCGCGCGCCTGGGCCTATGCTTGTCCGCCATCGCGCGCCAAACCCGGCAATCGTGTCGATCTCGCCCCATGTGCTCGACCGGCCGCGAGCATTCGCGCCGCAGCACGCATTCCGCACCGCCGCGGCTCACGGCGACGCCGACGCGTGCCCTATATAAACCGACCCTAATGCTAGACTTGACCTGTCGCGGCCATCGGCTGCGCGGGCAACGCACAACGCCAACAATGCCGGGTCGTCGGCCCGGCCCACGTGACGGGAGAAGCGCCATATGCGTGTGGATCGCCGGATCGCTCCGCCTGCGCCATCGGGTCGTCCGTCTCCGTTCGTCGCCGCTTGGTTCCGGGCCGCCGCGCTCATCGCGCTGGCCGCGTTCGCGGCGCCTGTCACCCACGCGCAAGGCCCGTTCACCGTGTCGAGCGACGATCTGGCGCCCGGCGGGCGCGTCGGCATCGCGAACCTGTTCGACCGCGGCGACTGCAAGGGCGAGAACCGCTCGCCGCAGCTCACGTGGCGCAATCCGCCGCCCGGCACGCGCGGCTACGCGATCACGATCTTCGATCCCGACGCGCCGGGGCGCGGCTGGTGGCACTGGGCGGTCGCCGGAATCCCGGCGACCGTCACGAGCGTGCCGGCCGACGCGAGCGGGTCGGGCTTCCTGCGGCGCATCGGCGCGAGCGAAGCGCGCAACGATTTCGGCACCGACGGCTACGGCGGCCCGTGCCCGCCGCCCGGCAAGCCGCATCGCTACGTGATCACGGTTTATGCGTTGAAGAGCCTCGATCTGCGTGTCGCGCAGGGTCGACCGGCGCCGATGTTCGAGCACGAGATCGGCACGGAGACGATCGGCACTGCACGGCTGACCGTTCACTACGGGCAGTGATGCGCGCGGCCGGCCGGCCGATCGCAGGCCGCACCGCAACGCCGGCATCCGCGCATTGCCGGGCGCGTCGCCCGCAGGTTTCCGTCATTTCGGCTTGCTAGACTCGTCTTCACGGTTCGCGGCGCCAGCCGCGCATCCGCCGCGCCGCCCGCGGGCAGCGCATCGCGCGGCGCGCCGCTGCGGCCGCCGTTCCCGTCCCTTTCCAGAGAACGCTTCATGTCGAACATCGTCATCGTCTATCACAGCGGCTACGGTCACACGCAGAAACTGGCCGAGGCCGTCCATGCGGGCGCGCAGGACGCGGGCGCGGCGGTACGCCTGATCGCGGTCGGCGAGCTCGACGACGCGGGCTGGGCTGCGCTCGATGCAGCCGACGCGATCGTCTTCGGCGCGCCGACCTACATGGGCGGCCCGTCCGCGCAGTTCAAGCAGTTCGCCGACGCAACGTCGAAAGCGTGGTTCACGCAGAAATGGAAGGACAAGATCGCCGCGGGCTTCACGAACTCCGCGACGATGAACGGCGACAAGTTCTCGACGATCCAGTATTTCGTCACGCTGTCGATGCAGCACGGCATGGTGTGGGTCGGCACCGGGATGATGCCGGCGAACTCGAAGGCGGCGACGCGCAACGACATCAACTACGTCGGCGGCTTCACCGGCCTGCTCGCGCAGTCGCCCGCCGATGCGACGCCGGACGAAGGCCCGCTGCCCGGCGACCTCGAGACGGCGAAGGCGTTCGGCCGGCGCGTCGCCGAAGCGACTGCGCGCTGGCTGGCCGGCGCGCGCTGATCGCGGCCGCGCGCGTACGAGCCCGGCGCCGCTGTCGATCGCCCGCACCTGCCGGCACGCACGGACGATGCCGGCGACGGCGCGCGCCGTTGCTCCGTGCGCGCTCTTCGACGTGACTCCTCTATCTACCGTGCGCGTCCCGCCCGTGCCGCCTTGTGCCGCCGCCGGCGCGGCGAGCAGCACGGCGCGATGCCCGGCCACCCGCGCGCGCACCAAAGGGACGCAACGCGAGCGTCCGACCGTCTTTTTTTCGGCCGGCGCGGGCGGGCCCGCCGGATGACGTCTTAAAATGGCGGTTTCAGGGCGCCGCGGCTCCCGTTTCATTCTGTGAGAGCGAAATGAGCACCAAAGTTTTTGTCGACGGCCAGGAAGGCACGACCGGCCTCAAGATCTTCGAATACCTGTCGGCGCGCAACGACATCGAAATCCTGCGGATCGACGACGCGAAGCGCAAGGACGTCGACGAGCGCCGCCGTCTGATCAACGCATCGGACGTCACGTTCCTGTGCCTGCCGGACGTCGCGTCGCGCGAGTCGGCGTCGCTGGTCGAGAACCCCAACACGACGCTGATCGACGCGAGCACCGCGTTCCGCACGAGCGCCGACTGGGCGTACGGCCTGCCCGAACTCACGCGCACGCAGCGCGAGAAGATCCGCACGTCGAAGCGCATCGCGGTGCCCGGCTGCCATGCGTCGGCGTTCGTGCTCGCGATGCGTCCGCTCGTCGACGCCGGGATCGTCGCACCGACGTTCGCCGCGCACAGCTACTCGATCACCGGCTACAGCGGCGGCGGCAAATCGATGATCGCCGACTACGAAAACGCGGCGCCGGGCGGCAAGCTCGCGAGCCCGCGCGCCTATGCGCTCGGCCTCACGCACAAGCATCTGCCGGAAATGGCCGCGCACACCGGTCTCGCCCATCCGCCGATCTTCACGCCTATCGTCGGCCCGTTCCTGAAGGGTCTCGCGGTGACGACGTACTTCACGCCCGAGCAGCTCGCGAAGCGCGCGACGCCGCAGGACGTGCAGCGCGTGCTCGCCGAGTACTACGCGGACGAAGCGTTCGTGCGCGTCGCGCCGTTCAATGCGGATGCCAACCTCGACGGCGGCTTCTTCGACGTACAGGCGAACAACGACACGAACCGCGTCGACCTGTTCGTGTTCGGCAACGAAGAGCGCTTCGTGACCGTTGCGCGTCTCGACAATCTCGGCAAGGGCGCATCGGGCGCCGCGATCCAGTGCATGAACATCAACATCGGCGCCGCCGAGGGCACGGGCCTCAAGCGCTGATCATCTTCGCATCCGATGCAAAGCCGGCCGGTGGCCGGCTTTTTATTTGCCCGTATCAGACAATAAATAAAATTCAGTCGCTGCATTTACAAATATTTACAAGCTTTCAATTTCACGATTTCCGCCGATTAATTTCATCACATCTTTGTTCCGTCGATCCCGAATAGGGATAAACCGGATACCGCCGCTTTAAACGCTTCCGCTATACGCGCGAGCGCCCGTGCGAAGCCGGCTGAAGGCTGCGCCGAGGCTGTCGAGACAGCCGTCGGCTGCGTGTCGCGCGTTTTAATTCTTACGGAAATCCCTATACGGCAAGGATGAAAAACGCGACGCGCGTTTCAATCGTCTTTTTTAGACGGGTTCATCAATTGACAGCAAAAATCCGCGCAGCGACATTAGCTCGCACAATTAAACGATTGGAGACAGCGGCATGTCGCACGCCTTATCGAAGGGGGTGGCAACGGCCTTTGCCATCGCGCCTTTTCTCGTTGCCTGTGGTGGCGGAGACTCCGGCGGTTCGCCCGCGCCGATCAATGCGCCTCAATGTTCCGGTTCGAGCTGCGGCACGCAAGGGCCGCCGCCGTCGCTGCCGGTGAACGGCGCGCTGTGCCCGGCCAACGCCGACATCGTGAAGAGCACTTACCTCGGCGGCGCCGGCAGCGGCGAAATCGTCAGCGTCAACATCGACGCGGTCGCGATGACCTACACGCTCAAGTGGCTCGAATCGCCGATTCCGCTGAAGACCGGCACCGTCACGCCGACCCGCGTCGGCACGACGATCACCGGCAAGGTCATGCATCCGCCCACCGGCACGCTGCCGACCGCCGAACAGACGCGCTGCGCGTTCATCCTCACGCCGGGCACGGGCACCGCGTCGGACGGCTCGACCTATTCGACCGCCGCCGACTTCAATCAGGCGAATCCGCCGATGCTGCTCGTCGGGATGGGCGTCGCGGGCGGCGGGATTCCCGGCGCGACGATCCAGTACGACGGACTGACGATCATCCCCGGCCTCGTGCAGAACGTCGGCCAGGTGCCGAACCGTCACTTCGACTTCTATCCGTTCCTCGGCTTCGCGAATACGACGACCGACCTGTCGAAGCTGCCCGGCACGTACAACGCGCTGATCTACCACCTCGTGCCGTCAGGCAACTACGCGACGAAGGGGTCGAACTCGAGCGAGACGTTCGACGCGAACGGCGCGTGCACGTCGACGAACGCCGGCGGCTGCCAGACGACCGGCGATCCGTGGAAGGCGAGCGCGAACGGCGGCTACTTCGACAGCACGAAGGCGCCGCAGACGCTGCCGCAAACGCAGCTGCCGCTGGTCGGCGCGACCGGCAAGTCGGCGACCGCGCACATGGTGATCGGCCAGCTGAACGGCGCGACCGTACCGGTGATCGTGCGCACGGGCAACGTGAACCTCGGCACGGCGCCGCTGCACACCGACGCGCAGGTCGACGACGAGTCGGGCATCGCGGTGCTCGGCGCGGCGACGGCGATCGCGTCGGGCGCGATCGACGGCGGCTACGCGGGCGCGGATTCGAACTTCAAGTACACGGCAGCGCTGATCCGCGGCAGCAATGCGGCGTTCATCAACCCGTCCACGCAGGCGCAGGAAGACGGCTTCACGCTCGATTACGGCCAGGCGACGCCGGGCCTGCTGAACACGACGACGACGCCGGCCGCGGGTGCGACGTATCCGTCGGCGTCGGGCGTCGTGATCGCGACCGGCGGGCTGTATGCGGCGCTCGTGCAGGGCACGGTGAACGGCGGCGTCACGTCGACGTCGGCGAACTCGAGTACGTCGTCCGCCCCGTACTTCGGCGTGGGCGCGCAGATCAGCAAGTAGCGGCCGCGCACACGGCGGCCGCCGCCGGGGCCGCCGCCGCGCGACACGACGCGTCCCGCAGACGAGCACGCACGACAGCAGGAAGGCGCCCGGCACGGCGCCGGCAGTACGAGCACAAGCAACAGAAGCGGCCGACAGGGAGCCGGCCGCCGTACAAGACAAATCTGGAGGAGCAACATGAAGCGCAACCTCGTTCTGGCGGCCGCGTTTGCCGCCCCTCTTCTTTCCGCGTGCGGCGGCGGCAGCGACAATCCGCCGCCGCTCGTCGAGGACCGGCTCTGCCCCGCGACGCTCGACTACAACACCGTCTATACCGGCGGCGCCGGCAGCGGCGAACTCGTGAAGCTTCAGCTCGACACGACGAAGATGACCTGGCAGGTCACGTACGTCGAATCGCCGGTGCCGCGCACGACCGGCACCGTCACGCCGACGCGCGCCGGCACCGTCGACAGCGGCACGCTCACGCAGGAAACGCTGTTGCCGACCAACAAGCTGAACCAGTGCGCGTTCCGGCTGAATGGCGCGAGCCTCGACCCGGCGCGCCCGGCGCGCATTTTCGTCGGCTACGGCGTCGCCGGCGGCACGATTCCCGGCAAGGAGATCCAGTTCGGCGGCGTGCTCGGCCAGGCCGCGGTGCCCGACACGAAATTTCCGTATTACCCGTTCATCGGCTTCTCGTCGATCGAGACGAACATCGCGAACGTCGCGGGCACGTACAGCCACGTCGGCTTCGGCGAGGTGCCGTCGCAAAACTTCGCGCCGGTGTCGATCGACGCGAAGGTGACGATCAATGCGGACGGCACGTGGACCAAGTGCGACTCGACCGGCCAGTTCGCGGGCGGCGCGTGCACGCAGAAGGGCACCAATCTCGTGCTGTCGGCCGACGGCAGCGGTGCGTTCGAGACCGATCACTACCAGAGCCAGGTGAAGCCGACACTGTCGGCGACGCCGCAAGGCAAGGGCTTCATGGTCGTCGGCAAGCTGCGCAATCAGCTCGTGCCGATCCTCGTGCGCACCGGCGTCGCGAACCCGAATCCGACGCCCGACAGCAACGGGGTGCCGGGCCTCACCGCCGACGACGAATCGAGCATCTCGATCCTCGCGCCGCAGACGGCGGTCGCGGTCGGTTCGCAGAACGGCGAGTACATCGGCGTCGACAGCCAGTTCGACTACCGGACCACCGCGCTGATCGACAAGCAGGCGACGCTGCTCGATCCGTTCCAGCCGTCGCAGGCGTCGCTCGCGACCGCACTCGATCTCGACTACACGCAGAAGGTGCCGGGCACGGTCACGACGATCCACACGGGCTCGGGCAGCACGTCGCCGACCGGCAAGTTCATCTTCACCGGCGGCGTGTTCGGCTTCCTCGACAACGCGGGTTCGACGCCGTATTTCACGATCGGCGCGTTCGTCCAGTAAGCGGAGGGCAGCCGAGATGAACAAGACGCTTCTTGGCGCGGCGGCCTGCGCCGCCGCGCTGGCCCCGCTCGCGGCGCTCGCGCAGAGCGCCGGCAGCAACGTCGTCACGCTGGGCTGGTTCCACGTGATGCCGCAGCAAAGCAGCACGCCGATGACGACCCACGTCGCGCCGACGCCGATCAACACGCCGCTGCGGCTGCCGGCGACGTTCACGTCGCCGGGCACCGGCCTGCACACGAGCGGCGCCGACACGGTCGGGCTGACGATCAGCCATTTCCTGACCGATCACATCGCGGTCACGTCGGTGGCCGGCGTGCCGCCGGTATTCAAGGTGTCGGGCCAGGGCACGATCAAGCCGCCGGGCCCGGCCGGCGCGCTCGGCACGCAGAACGTCGGGCTCGCGGCGGTCAATCCGATCGTGAAGAGCGTGCGCCAGTGGAGCCCCGCGGTGCTGCTGCAGTACTACTTCGGGCAGGCGAACGCGAAGTTCCGGCCGTTTGTCGGCCTCGGCGTGTCGTACAACTGGTTCAGCGACCTGCAGCTCAACACGAACTTCATCAAGCAGACGCAGGACAACCTCGGCGCGATTCTCGCGGCGGGCGCCGGCAAGCCGGGGACGACGTCGGTGGAAGCGAAGGCGTCGTCGTCGTGGCAACCGGTGTTCAACGCAGGGCTGCAGTACAACATCACCGAGCATTTCGGGTTGCTGGCGTCGGTCACATACATCCCGCTGAAGACGACGTCGACGGTGACGATCAAGGCGGCCGACGGCACGGTGCTCGCGGAGACGAAATCGGATCTGAAGGCCGATCCGATCATCAGCTACATCGCGATGACGTACAAGTTCTGACGCGCGCGGCGGGCTTCGCGACGGAGCGCGCGGCGCGCGGCGCGGCGCGCGGGCGGGAAAATCGCGGGCAAAAAAAAGCCCGCCTTCAGAGGCGGGCTGAATCCATATCAGAGGAGACATGGAGGAGACAGGTGTAACTATAGCGAAACGATTTCTGCATTGCAACATTTCCGTAGAGAAAATAAGGAATTTCCCTCGAATACGTACGTCAGGTCACTTTCGACGCATCCGACCCCTTCCCGTTCTCGCGGTCGAGCACCTCGGCGAGCGCATCGCGCAACAGCGCGATCGGCCGCATCAGCCGGCCCGGCAACGTGCCGTGCACGATCCATACGTTGATCCGCGTCTCGAGCCCTGTCGTTTCGACGACCCTCAGCGCATCGCGATGCGCGCTGCGCGCGAGCGCATTCGGCGACGCGATCCCGATCCCGGCACCGCGCGCGACCAGCGATAACTGCAGTTCCGAGCCGAACGCCTCGACCGCGACGTCGAACGGCAGGCCGGCCGCGCCGAGCGCGCGGCTGAGCGCCGAGCGCATCCCGCAGCCGTCCTGGCTCAGCACCCACGGGAAGCGCGACAGCGCATCGAGCGCCAGCGGACCGTCCGGCAGCGGAAAGTCGCGCGCCGCGACGAGCACCGTCGGCTGCGTGCCGAGCAGCGTGGCCGTCAGCGCTTCCGGCAACGCGGCGCTCGCCGGCACCATCACGGTCGCGACGTCGAGCGCGCCGCGCTCCACGCCCTGTACCAGCGCCGGCGACCAGCCGGCCGTCACGCGTAGAGTGAGGCGCGGGAATGCGTCGCGCAGCCGGTCGATCGGCCGCTCGAGCGCGAGCTCCGACAGAAACGGCGGAACGCCGATGCGCAGTTCGCCGATCGGCTCGCCGTCCGCCGCGCCGGCGGCCATCAGCGCGTCGACCGCGGACAGCACGTCGCGCGCGAGCGCATAGACGTCGCGCCCGGCCGCGGTCGGCTTCAGCGGCTTGCTCTGACGGTCGAGCAGCGGCACGCCGAGCAGCGTCTCGAGGTTCTGCACGCGCCGCGTCAGGCCCGGCTGAGTCAGATGGAGCTTCGCGGCCGCCGCGACCATCGACCCGCTGTCGACCACCGCGACGAACGCCTGGAGATCACGCGTATTCAAAACAAACTCGCATAAACATGTTAGACATATTTCAATTGTCGCATATACATCGGCCGCCTACGATGGGGATTCGTTCGACTTCGTCCTCGCGCTTCCGATGAACTGCCCTGCCGATTCCTGCCGTGTCGCCGTCCGCCCCGCGGCCGGCGCGCCGCCTGCGCTGAGCGCGGGCATGACGCTGTTCTTCGCCGCCACCGTCGGCGTGATCGTGATGGATCTGTTCGCCGCGCAGCCGCTCACGGGCGCGATCAGCGCGGATCTCCGTCTGCCGGCGGGCCTGACCGGGCTCGTCGCGATGCTGCCGCAGCTCGGCTATGCGGCCGGCCTCGTACTGCTCGTGCCGCTCGTCGATCTGCTCGAAAACCGCCGCGTGATCGTCGCGACGCTCGCCGTCTGCGCGGCCGCGCTCGCGTTGCCTGCGTTCACGCAGTCCGGCACCGTGTTCCTCGCCGCGACGCTCGTCGCCGGCGCCGCGTCGAGCGTGATCCAGATGCTCGTGCCGATGGCCGCGTCGATGGCGCCCGAAGCGCAGCGAGGCCGCGCAGTCGGCAACGTGATGAGCGGGCTGATGCTCGGCATCCTGCTGTCGCGGCCGCTTGCGAGCCTGGTCGCCGGCACCGCCGGGTGGCGCGCGTTCTATGCGCTCGCCGCAGTCGCGAACGCCGCGATCGCGATCGTGCTGGCGCTGCGGCTGCCGCCGCGCCGGCCGGCCGCGACGGCCGGCTATCGCGCGCTGCTCGCGTCGATGGTGCGCCTCGTCGCCGACGAACCGGTGCTGCGGCGGCACGCGCTGTCGGCCGCGCTCGCGATGGCTGCATTCAGCGCGTTCTGGACCGCGATCGGGCTGCGGCTCGCGCAGCCGCCGTTCGGGCTCGATCTGCACGGCATCGCGCTGTTCGCGTTCGCAGGCGCGAGCGGCGCGATCGTCACGCCGCTCGCCGGACGCGCCGGCGATCGCGGTCGAGGCCGCGCGGCGCAACGCATCGCGCACGGCACGATGCTCGCCGCGCTCGCCGTGCTCGGCATCGCGGGCGCCGGCTGGTTCGGCTTCGACGCGCACACGCATCGCGGCATCGCACTCGCGCTGCTGGCCGGCGGCGCGGCGCTGCTCGACGCGGGCGTCATCGTCGACCAGACGCTCGGCCGCCGCGAGATCAATCTGCTGAACCCGGCCGCGCGCGGGCGTCTGAACGGGCTGTTCGTCGGACTGTTCTTCGTCGGCGGCGCGATCGGCGCGGCGCTCGCGGGCAGCGCGTGGGCGCGGGGTGGGTGGAGCGCGGTGTGCGGCGTCGGCTTCGCGTTCGCCGGCGCGGCGACTGCATTCGGGCTCGTGAGCGGCCATCGGGCTATCGGGCAGGCGACGCTCCCGCGCCCGCGTGCGTGACAGCAGCCCAAGAACGCGAACGCCCCGCGCTCTTGCGAGACGCGGGGCGTTCGGTACGCGAGGCGGCTGGGTAATCGGCTGGGTAATCGGCTGAGTAATCGGCCTGGGAAATCAGGCCGGAAAATCGGCCTACATCGGGCCGAAGTCGGTTTGAGCGTCAGTGCCGGACCAGCGCCATCATCGCGCCGAACCCGACGAACAGTCCGCCGGTCAGCCGGTTGAAAATCTTCGCGACGCTCTGGCTCTTCAGCGTCGCCCCGATGCGCGTGCCGAACGACGCGTAAACGAGATACCAGCTCACCTCGATCACCGCGAACGTGACGACCAGGATGCCGAACTGCGGCAGCGTCGGCTCCGCCGCATTGATGAACTGCGGCAGCAGCGCCGCCGCGAACAGAATCGCCTTCGGGTTGCTGCCGGCGACGAGAAAGCCATTGCGGAACAGCGCCCAGCGCGACACCGACGCGGCCTGACGCGCGACGGCTTCGACATCGGCGGCCGGCGCGTCGTCGTCGACGCGCGCGCGCCATGCCTTCACGCCGAGGTAGATCAGATAGGCGGCGCCCGCGAAGCGCAGCGCGTTGAACATCGCCGGCCACGCTTCGAGGAACACGCCGAGCCCCGCCGCCGACACCGACAGCATCAGCACCAGCGCGCTCAGGCAGCCGGCCATCGTCGCCGATGCGCGCCGCAGCCCGTGCCGCGCGCCATGCGTCATCACGAGCAGCATGTTCGGTCCCGGAATCGCCGACACGACGAACACCGTCGCCACGAAAAGCCACCACGTATGCAGGTTCATGTCCGTCTCCGCGTGATCCGTTCAAGAAAAACGAAAGGCCGATTATGCCGCGCGGCCGTCCGTTCTGTCGCGCGCCGCGTCAGCGGCCCGCGCGGCGCAGCGCGGCTTCGCCGAGCACCGCGAAATCGTGGTCGCCGCCGCCATGCGCGAGCGCATCGAGCAGGCTGTCGCGCACGACGCTCGCGACCGGCAGCGGCACCGATGCGGCGTCGCCGGCCTCGAGCGCGAGCCGTACGTCCTTCAGCCCGAGGCGCGCCTTGAAGCGCGCGGGCTCGTAGCGCCGCTCGGCGATCATCGCGCCGTAGCCTTCGTAGACGGGCCCCGGAAACACGCTGTTGGTGATCACGTCGAGGAAGTCGCGCATCGCGACGCCGTGCGCGCCGAGCAGCGCGGACGCCTCGCCGAGCGTCTCGATCGCCGACGCGAGCGTGAAGTTCGCGGCGATCTTCGCGACGTTCGCGTGCTGCGGCAGCGAGCCGAGCCGCCAGGTCTTCTGGCCGATCGCGTCGAACAGCGGCTGCACGCGGTCGATCGCTTCGGCCGGGCCGGCGGCCATGATCGTCAGGCGGCCGGCCGCCGCGACGTCCGGCCGTCCCATCACCGGCGCGGCGACGTAGTCGACGCCGCGCGACGCATGCGCGTGCGCGAGCGATTCGGCGAGCGCAACCGACACGGTCGCCATGTTCACGTGAATCAGGCCGCGCGGCGCCTGCGCGAGCAGCGCGTCGTCGAATACGGCGCGCGCGGCCGCATCGTCGGCCAGCATCGAGAACACCGCGTCACCGCGAAACGCGTCGGCCGGCGTATCGACGATCTGCGCGCCGGACGCGGCGAGCGGCTCGGCGCGCTCGCGCGACCGGTTCCAGACCCGCACCGCGTGCCCCGCCTTCAGCAGGTTCGTCGCGATCGCCTGCCCCATTTCGCCCAGCCCGATAAATCCGAGATCCATTGCATGCTCCTTCGACCATGAAGCCGCGAGTTAAACACAGATGCACGCCGCCTGCAGCGCGCGCCCGGCCATGCGCGATGCGATACTGCGCGGATGGCGACCGCGACCTTCCGCTTTCACGGCGAACTGAACGCGTTTGTGGCGCGCACGCAGCGCGACCGCGCGTTTGCGCACGCATGTGCGCGCGACGCGACGCTGAAGCACGCGATCGAGGCGCTCGGCGTCCCGCATACGGAAATCGGGCAGCTGACCGTCAACGGCGCAGCCGCGGGCCTCGACCGGCCGGTCGGCGACGGCGACCGCATCGACGTCTATCCGGAGCGCGCGCGCGAACCGGCAGCAGCCCCTCCGGCCACACCGCGATCGGAGCAATGGCGCTTCGTCGCCGATGCGCATCTCGGCGGCCTCGCGCAGTTGCTGCGTCTTGCGGGCTTCGACACCTGCTACGACAACCACTACCGCGACGACGAAATCGCCGCGCTCGCCGAGCGCGAAGGCCGGCTCGTGCTGACCCGCGACCGCGAACTGCTGAAACGGCGTGCGGTCGCACGCGGCTGCTACCTGCACGCGCTGCAGCCGGCCGACCAGTTGCGCGAACTGTTCTCGCGCCTCGCCCTCGCACCGTACATGCGCCCGTTCCGGCTCTGCCTGCGCTGCAACGCGCCGCTGCACGCGCTCGATGCGGACGCCGCCGCGCCGCGCGTGCCGGCCGGCGTGCGGCAGCGGCACCGGCGCTTCGTCGAGTGCGACGTCTGCCGACGCGTGTTCTGGGAAGGCTCGCACTGGCGGCGCATGCGCGCGCTGGTCGACAGCATGCGCACCGCGGCGGTGCCGGACGAACGCGATCGCTGAAAAAACAAAACCCCGCATGCCGATGAAGCATGCGGGGTTTGTCCGCGAGCGGCCGGCAGGGCCGGCCTGCGCGGCGCGTATCAGTTCTGCGTGCCGGCGTCGTTCGTGCCGGCGGCCGATGCCGCAGCCGCCTTCGCCTGGCCCTTCTTCGAACCGTGGCGCTTCAGCTGATGCTTCGGCTTGCTGTGATCCTTCTTGGCCGGTGCCGATGCGGCGGCCGACGTGTCGGCTGCCGGCGCGGACGCCTGGGCGAATGCCGAAACCGATGCGAGAGCGAATGCTGCGGTCATGATCGAAGCGAGCGTCTTCTTCATTGTTCTTCCTTTAGCGGAGAAAAAATCGAACGTACCGGTACGAAAAGATGCGAGGCATCCGCATCGGAACGTCAGCCGCGCCGGCTTGCCGGACGCCGACGCGACGCACGGCTGCTGCCGTGTCGCCGCGCCGGACGCTGACGCACTGGCTCCATAACGCGCCGCGTTCGCCGCAAGTTGACAGCTCGCCCGCAGTCTCGGGTTTTCCCGGGGGCGCGGCGCTTCGACGGCGCCGCATCGGCCGCGCGGACGCCGCGTCAACGATCCGACGAACCGCCTCTCGCGCCGCCGATCGCGACGCTATACTGGCGTCCTTCCGTCCCTTTCCGGGAAACCGGACCCCGGCCGGTCGCCAGACCGCCGCCGTCGCGAGGCGCTCAAATTGCCCGACCATCATCTGGACAAACTGAAAATCGACCGGCGGCCGCTCGCACCGGCGCCGCGCCGGCGCCGCTGGGTCCGCTACGCAATCATCGCGGCGCTCGTCGTCGCCGCGCTCGCCGCCGGCATCGCGCTCACCGGCCGGCCGACCGTCGAAACGACGTCCGTCACGACCGCCTACCCGTACCAGAACGACACCCAGCTCAATGCGACCGGCTACGTCGTGCCGCAGCGCAAGGCCGCGGTCGCGTCGAAGGGTCAGGGCCGCGTCGAATGGCTCGGCGTGCTCGAAGGCACGCGCGTGAAGAAGGGCGAAATCATCGCGCGGCTCGAAAGCCGCGACGTCGAGGCGTCGCTCGCGCAGGCGCTTGCGCAGGTGAAGGTCGCCCGCGCGAATCTCGGCGTGCAGCAGGCCGAGCTGAAGGACGCCGAGATCGCATTGCGCCGCACCGCCGCGCTCGCGCCGCGCGGCGCGGTGCCCGCCGCGCAGCTCGACATCGACACGGCGCGCGCGAACAAGGCGCGTGCGTCGGTGAGCAGCGGCGAGGCCGCGATCGCGTCCGCGCAGGCCAACGCGCAAGCCGCGCAGGTCGCGGTCGAACAGACGGTGATCCGCGCGCCGTTCGACGGCATCGTGCTCGCGAAGCACGCGAACGTCGGCGACAACATCACGCCGTTCTCGTCCGCGTCGGACAGCAAGGGCGCGGTCGTCACGATCGCCGACATGGACACGCTCGAGGTCGAGGCCGACGTCGCCGAAGCGAACATCGCGAAGATCCGCACCGAACAGCCGTGCGAGATCCAGCTCGACGCGCTGCCCGACATGCGCTTCGCGGGGCGCGTGTCGCGCATCGTGCCGACCGTCGACCGCTCGAAGGCGACCGTGCTCGTGAAGGTGCGCTTCGTCGATCGCGACGAGCGTGTGCTGCCCGACATGAGCGCGAAGATCGCGTTCCTGTCGAAGCCGGCGTCGCCGCAGGACCGGCGGCCGGTGACGGCCGTGCAGGCCGGCGCCGTCGTCGAGCGCGACGGCCGGCCGGTCGTGTTCGTCGTGAAGGACGACGTCGTGCACGCAGTGCCCGTCACGCGCGGCCGGCGCATCGGCGAACTCGTCGCGATCGGCGGCGTGAAATCGGGCGACACGGTCGTGCTCGCACCGGACGCGAAGCTGAAGGACGGCACGAAAGTGACCGTCGCGAAGAAGTAGCGTGAACGCCGCGCCGCCCCTCGTCGAGATCAGCCACGTCGCGAAGTCGTACCGGCGCGGCAATCAGGTCGTGCCCGTGCTGACCGACATCACGCTCGACATCCGCGGAGGCGACTTCGTCGCGCTGATGGGCCCGTCCGGCTCCGGCAAGAGCACGCTGCTGAATCTGGTCGCCGGCATCGACCGGCCCGACAGCGGCGAGCTGCGCGTCGGCGGCCTCGACATCTCGCAGCTCGCGGAAGCGCAGCTCGCCGACTGGCGCGCGGCGAACGTCGGCTTCATCTTCCAGTTCTACAACCTGATGCCGGTGCTCACCGCGTTCGAGAACGTCGAACTGCCGCTGATGCTCACGCACCTGTCGCGGCGCGAACGGCGCGAGCGCGTCGAACTCGTGCTCGACATGGTGAATCTCGGCGACCGGACCACGCACTATCCGTCCGAGCTGTCCGGCGGCCAGCAGCAGCGCGTCGCGATCGCGCGCGCGCTGATCACCGACCCGGTGCTGATCGTCGCCGACGAACCGACCGGCGACCTCGACCGCGCATCGGCGACCGACGTGCTCGCGATGCTGCAACGGCTGAACGCCGAGCTCGGCAAGACGATCATCATGGTCACGCACGACGCGCATGCGGCCGGCGCCGCGAAATCGCTCGTGCATCTGGAAAAAGGAGAGCTGATCGATGGGCACGCCGGCTGAGCGGCGGGAGCGCGCACGATGCACGTGCTGAAGCTGATCGCGCGCAACGCGCTGCGGCACCGGCTGCGCACGCTGCTGACCGTGCTCGGGCTGACCATCGCGGTGCTCGCGTTCGGGCTGCTGCATACCGTCGTCGACGCGTGGTACGCGGGCGCCGCGGCCGCGTCGAGCGGCCGGCTCGTCACGCGCAACGCGATCTCGCTCGTGTTCCCGCTGCCGGTGAGCTACGAGAACCGGATCCGCGGCGTCGACGGCGTGACGGCCGTCGTCCGCTCGAACTGGTTCGGCGGCATCTATCGCGACCCGAAGAATTTCTTCGCGAGCTTCGCGGTGTCCGACAACTACCTCGATCTGTACCCGGAATTCCTGGTTTCGCCGCAGCAGCGCGCCGACTACGACCGCGATCGCCGCGGCTGCCTCGTCGGCCGCCAGCTCGCGACGCAGTTCGGCTTCAAGGTCGGCGACGTGATTCCGCTGAAAGGCACGATCTATCCGGGCACGTGGGATTTCGTCGTGCGCGGCATCCTCGACGGCCGCGACGAGTCGACGATCACGCGCCAGCTCGTATTCCACTGGGACTATCTGAACGAAACGGTGCGCAAGCGCACGCCGAAGCAGGCCGACCAGGTCGGCGTGTTCGTGCTCGGCGTCGCGAATCCGGACGACGGCGCCGCGATCGCGCGCAACGTCGACGCCGTATTCAAGAACTCGCTCGCCGAGACGCTGACCGAGACCGAACAGGCGTTCCAGCTCGGCTTCGTCGCGATGTCGAACCAGATCATCGCGGCGATTCGCGTCGTGTCGTACGTGGTGATCCTGATCATCATGGCCGTGATGGCCAACGCGATGGCGATGAGCGCGCGCGAGCGCACCGCCGAATACGCGACGCTGAAGGCGCTCGGCTTCGGCCCCGGCTTTCTCGCGCTGCTCGTGTTCGGCGAATCGGTCGTGATCTCGGCGGCCGGCGGCGCGCTCGGGATGCTCGCGACGCCGCCGGCCGCGAGCCTGTTCAAGCAGGCCGCCGGCGGCATCTTCCCGGTGTTCAGGGTGTCGACCGAAACGGTTGCGCTGCAGGCCGCGTGCACGATCGCGGTCGGCATCGCGGCCGCGATCGTGCCGGCGTGGCAGGCGGCGCGCGTGCGGGTCGTCGAAGGCCTGCGGGCGATCGGCTGAGCGCGCATGGCGATTCCGCTCACCTACATCGCGCGCAACCTGTGGGCACGCCGGCTCACCACCGCGCTGACCGCGGGCGGCATGGCGCTCGTGATCTTCGTGTTCGCGACCGTGCTGATGCTCGACGCGGGGCTCACGCAGACGCTCGTGTCGACCGGCGAGCCCGACAACGTCGTCGTGATCCGCAAAGGCGCCGAAACCGAGATCCAGAGCGCGATCGATCATCAGCAGGCCAATGCGCTCGAGATGCATCCGGCCGTCGCGCTCGGCCCGGACGGCAGGCCGCTCGCGTCGAAGGAGGCCGTCGTGCTGATCTCGCTCGTGAAGACGTCGAGCGGCAAGCCGTCGAACGTCGTGATCCGCGGCGTGTCGCCGAACGGCCTCGCGCTGCGGCCGCGCGTGAAGCTCGTCGCCGGCCGGCCGTTCGCGCCGGGCTCGTCGGAAATCGTCGTCGGCAGCGCGATCGCGAAAGGCTTCAGCGGCACGCAGCTCGGCGACAGCCTGCATTTCGCGCAGCGCGACTGGACCGTCGTCGGCGTGTTCGACGCAGGCGGCAGCGGCTTCGATTCCGAGATCTGGGGCGACGTCGACCAGCTGATGCAGTCGTTCCGGCGCACCAGCTATTCGTCGATGGTGCTGCGCATCCCGAGCGCCGACGGCTTCGCGCGCTTCAAGGCCGACATCGACGTGGACCCGCGGCTGACCGACGAGGCCAAGCGCGAGCAGACGTTCTACGGCGACCAGTCGAAGGCGCTGTCGACGTTCATCAACATCCTCGGCATCACGCTGTCGACGATCTTCTCGATCGCCGCGATAATCGGCGCAATGATCACGATGTATGCGTCGGTCGCGAACCGCGTCGCCGAGATCGGCACGCTGCGCGCGCTCGGCTTCAAGCGCGCGAACGTGCTCGCCGCGTTCCTGCTCGAAGCGCTGCTGCTCGGCTTCGTCGGCGGCGTCGCGGGGCTCGCGTGCGCGTCGCTGATGCAGTTCGCGTCGTTCTCGACGACCAACTTCCAGACCTTCGCGGACCTGTCGTTCCGCTTCGTGCTGACGCCCGCGATCGTCGTGAAGACGCTGCTGTTCTCGCTGCTGATGGGGCTCGTCGGCGGGTTCCTGCCGGCGCTGCGCGCCGCGCGGCTGAACATCGTCGACGCGTTGCGCGCGCATTGACGCGCGCGCCGGCCGCTCAGTGCCCGCCCGGCACCCACGCGCCGTGGAAGCCGGCCGGCACGCGCCGCGGCAGATGCACGGTCGCGACCGGCCGCGCGTCGATCGCGCGCGCATCGAGAATCACGACGTCGCTCGTGTCCGTCGCCGCACGGTAGACGACCACCAGCAGCCAGCCGTCGTCCTCGTCGACGCCGCCCGGCCGCGGCACGAACACCGGCTCGCCGTTCTGGTCGCCGTGCGGCACCGCGTAACGCGTCGTCGTGCCGCGCGCGTGATCGAAGCGCATCACGCCGCGCATCTCGACGCCGTTCGGCTGCTCGACCGCATACAGGTAGCGGTAGCGGCGCCCGGTCCGGCTTTCGTTGATGCGCGGCAGCTCGATGCCGCCGTCGGCAAGCGGCCCTTCGTCGACGAGCCCGTGCGCGGTATCGATCACGTAGCGCCACAGCTCGCCGAGCGGGTTGTCGTCGAAACGGCCGGTGCGCGGATCGAGCCGCAGGAACCACGGATCACGCACCGCGTCGAGCACGATGCACGATTCGTCGCAGTCGTACGCGTTCACGACGTGCTGAATGAAGCACGGCTCGATGTCGAACCACCGAACGGCGCCGCCGTGGCGCGCGATCACGCCGATCCGCGCGCCGCGCTCGTCGTGCCAGCGCAGCGGCATCCGATGCCCGTGCTTCAGCATCGCGAAGTCGTAGCCGACGTTCAGGTCGAGCAGCAGGCTGCGGGTCTCGGTGATCGCGAGGTCGTGCATCATCGACGGCGCGCGCACGGCGACCTCGACGTCGACGCGCTGGACGCCCTGCGCGTCCGCGACGCCGTAGCGCAGCCACGGCTCGCGCCAGTCCGCGCGAAACAGCATCAGTTCGCCCGTCGCCGGATCGAGTTTCGGATGCGCGGTCATCGCGCCGCCGAGTGCCGCGTGCCGCGCCGGCGCGCCGAGCGAATCGAGCGCCGTCGTGATCGCGATCGGCGCGCCGCCTTCGGCGAGCGCGAGCAGCTCGCCCGCATGCCGCAGCACGCTCACGTTCGGATTGGTGTCCGGCAGCCGCGACGCGTGCTCCGGCGCGTGCACGGCGGCCCAGCGGCGCGTGCGTACCCAGCGGTTCCGGTACGCCGTCGCGCGGCCGCGTTCGAACGCGATCGCGTGCAGCATCGCGGCCTCGGGCCACCACGACAGCACGTCGTTCCCGTCGAACCGGCCGCCGGGCGGGTTCGGGCCGTTGCGCAGCAGCGTGCCGTGGAGTTCGGGCGGAATCGCGCCCGTCACGCGCAAGTCGACGAGCTCGACTTCGTCGGCGACCGGCGCGAGTGCGCCGCTGTTCAGGTCGAACGTCGTCATCGCGCCGCCCTGCGTCAGCAGTCTTCGGCCGACGGCGGCAGATCGCCGCGCGCCAACGCAAGCGCATGATCGCGCACGTCGTCCGGCCAGCCGGCGACCAGATCGGCCATCCGCGCGAGGTCGTTCGCATACAGCGCGCGCGCCGCCTCCTCGAAACCGGGCAGATCGCCGGCCATCGCCGACATGAAGTGGTATGCGCGCGCCTGCGCGTCGCGGCGGCGATCGGCGGCCGCGTGCGTGCGCCGCGCGTCCTCGACCAGCTTGCGCAGCGCGACCGACGCGCCGCCCGGCTGCGCGGCGAGCCAGTCCCAGTGACGCGGCAGCAACGTGACCTCGCGCGATACGACGCCGAGCTTCGGTCGGCCGCGGCCGCGCTGCGTGGCCGGATCGCCGGGCGAGTCGCCCGTCCCGGCTGTAGCGTCCGCAGCTGCTGCCGGCACCGCGTACCGCGCACGCACGTCGTCGTCCGTGCCGCGAACGTCGATGTCGATCGAGCGGCCGGTCACGTCGTCGAAGATCAGTGCCGTGCCGGACGTCCCGTCGCCCGCGAGCTGCTTGACCGCCAGCGCGACGGCCGCGAGCGGTCCGGACGCGAGCCGGCGGTGACCGTCGAACGCGGTGTACGAAGGAACAAGCATGGAATTCGTCATCGTGTGCCCGGAAAGAAATCGAAACGGCGCCATTTTTATCCGGGTATAAAACTATGTCAATATCACCCGGGTAAAAAACGTCACACCTCCGGTCGAAATCGGTATCGCGCACGAGAACGATTCAAATGCTGAATCGATCGAGTCAGCATTGGCATGAAAGCGCAACTTTCGACATGACAGAATGGCCCGGACGCCGCTCGCCTCGGCGTCCGGCGGCGGCCGCAGCGACGGCCGCATCCGTACCGACAACGCGCGCATGCGACGCGCGTGCCGCCCGACGGCACCTTCCGCTCATCGGAGGAGACAACATGAATCCGCTTCATGCGCTGCCGGCGTCCGCGTCGGCCACCGCACGGCGCACGCGCGTGCGCTGGGTCGTGCTGACCGTGCTGTTCGTCGTCACGACGATCAACTACGCGGACCGCGCGGCGATCTCGATCGCGGGCCCTAGCCTCGCGCGCGCGCTTCATCTGAATCACGTGCAGATCGGCTTCATCTTCTCCGCGTTCGGCTGGTCGTACGTGGTCGCGCAATTGCCGGGCGGCTGGCTGCTCGACCGCTACGGGTCGCGCATCGTCTATGCGTTCAGCATCTTCTTCTGGTCGCTGTTTACGCTGCTGCAGGGCGCGATCGGCTTCTTCGGCGGCGCCGCCGCGTTCGCACTGCTGTTCGGGCTGCGCTTTCTCGTCGGCGCGGCCGAGGCGCCGTCGTTTCCCGCGAACAGCCGGATCGTGTCCGCGTGGTTCCCGGCGGCCGAACGCGGCACCGCGTCGGCGATCTTCAATGCCGCGCAGTACGCGGCGACCGTCGTGTTCGCGCCGCTGATGGGCTGGCTCGTGCACGCGTTCGGCTGGCAGTCGGTGTTCGCGGTGATGGGCGTGCTCGGCTTCGCGTTCGTCGCGGTGTGGAACCGCACCGTGTACGACCCGAAGGATCATCCGCGCATCAATCGCGCGGAGCTCGACTACCTCGAGGAAGGTGGCGCGCTCGTCAACATCGACCACGCGACCGGCGCGCGCGACGGCGGTCCGTCGCTGCGGCACGTGAAGGCGCTGCTGAAGAGCCGAATGCTGGTCGGCGTGTACGTCGCGCAGTACTGCATCAACGCGCTCACCTATTTCTTCATCACGTGGTTTCCCGTCTACCTCGTGCAGGCGCGCGGGATGTCGATCCTCAATGCGGGGCTCGTCGCGTCGATCCCCGCCGTGTGCGGGTTCGGCGGCGGAATTCTCGGCGGCATCGTATCCGACGCGCTGCTCAAGCGCGGCCGGTCGCTGTCGGTCGCGCGCAAGGTGCCGATCGTCGTCGGCATGCTGCTGTCGATGTCGATGATCGTCTGCAATTACACCGACTCGCACGTGCTCGTCGTGCTGTTCATGGCGCTGTCGTTCTTCGGCAAGGGGCTCGGCGCGCTCGGCTGGGCCGTCAACGCCGACACCGCGCCGCGCCAGATCGCCGGCCTGAGCGGCGCGCTGCTCAACACATGCGGCAATCTGTCGAGCATCACGACGCCGATCGCGATCGGCTACATCGTCGACCGCAGCGGCTCGTTCAACGGCGCGCTCGTCTATGTCGGCGCGCACGCGCTCGTCGCCGTGATCTGCTATCTGTTCGTCGTCGGCGAGATTCGCCGCGTCGAACTTCATTGAAACGGCGCGGGCCGCCGCCGCGCAGCCGGCGGCCCGTGCGCCACGGAACCAGGAGCGAACCGATGTCCGAATCCCGCCGTGCCGGCACCCCGCGCGTCACGCGCATGCAGGTGATTCCCGTCGCCGGCCGCGACAGCATGCTGCTGAACCTGTGCGGCGCGCACGCGCCGTACTTCACGCGCAACCTCGTGATCCTCGACGACAACAGCGGACACACGGGCGTCGGCGAAGTGCCGGGCGGCGAAGGAATCCGCCAGGCACTCGAGCGCATGATCGACGTCGTGGTCGGCCAGCCGATCGGCCGCTACCAGGCGACGCTGAATGCGGTGCGCGCGGCGTTGTCCAGCGGCGGCGCGGGCGCCGGCCGTACGATCCGGCACGAAGTGACGTCGGCCGGCGAAGCCGCGGTGCTGCGGCAGCCGCACGAGATCAACCTGCGGCTCGACAACGTGATCACCGCGATCGAAGCCGCGCTGCTCGATCTGCTCGGCCAGCATCTCGACGTGCCGGTCGCGGCGCTGCTCGGCGAAGGCCAGCAGCGCGATGCGGTGCCGATGCTCGCGTATCTGTTCTATATCGGCGACCGGCGCCGCACCGATCTGCCGTATCGCGACGATGCGCACGCGACCGATCCGTGGTTCCGGCTGCGCAACGAAGAAGCGCTGACGCCGGCCGCGATCGCGCGGCAGGCCGAAGCCGCGGTCGAGCGCTACGGCTTCGCCGATTTCAAGCTGAAGGGCGGCGTGATGGCCGGCACCGACGAAATGGAAGCGATCGCGGCGATCAAGGCGCGCTTCCCCGACGCGCGCGCGACGCTCGATCCGAACGGCGCGTGGTCGCTCGACGACGCGATCGCGCTGTGCCGCGGACAAGGCCACCTGCTCGCGTATGCGGAGGATCCGTGCGGGCCGGAAGCCGGCTATTCGGGCCGCGAGGTGATGGCCGAATTCCGCCGCGCGACCGGCATCCCGACCGCGACCAACATGATCGCGACCGACTGGCGGCAGATGGATCATGCGGTGCGGCTGCAGGCGGTCGACATCCCGCTCGCCGATCCGCATTTCTGGACGATGCAGGGGTCGGTGCGGCTCGCGCAGCTGTGCCGCGACTGGGGGCTCACGTGGGGCTCGCATTCGAACAACCATTTCGACGTGTCGCTCGCGATGTTCACGCACGCGGCGGCCGCCGCGCCGGGCACGATCACCGCGATCGATACGCACTGGATCTGGCAGGAAGGCGATGCGCGGCTCACGCGCGAGCCGCTCGCGATCGTCGGCGGCAAGGTCGCGGTGCCGGAGCGGCCGGGGCTCGGCATCGAGCTCGATCTCGCGCAGGTCGAGGCCGCGCATGCGCTGTACAACGCGGTCGGCAGCACCGCGCGCGACGACGCGGTCGCGATGCGCTATCTGGTGCCCGGCTGGACGTACGATCCGAAGCGGCCGAGTTTCGGGCGGCGGTGACGGCAAGCGCGCACGCGTCGGCGGGCGTGGCGATGATCGGATGAGCGTGGTGGAGCTTGCAGCCGACGCGACGTGCGCGACCTGCGTGCGACTTTGTCTGCAGCTTCGGACGGGTACCTAGCCGCAGCGCACGCCGGGCAGCGCGGTCGCACACCGCACAATGCTGGTCGCGATCCGCTCCGCATGCGCGCAGCCCGGATCGAGCGAAGGATCGTAGATCGTGAAGTCGATGCCTGCCACGCGGCCCGACGCGACGAGCGGGCCGAGCAACGCATCGAGCCCGTCGAAGTCGAGCCCCGGCGAGCCCGGCGAATCGACGGCAGCAAGCTGCGCCTGATCGAGCACGTCGAGATCGACGTGCAGCCATGCGCGCGCGAGTCCGCGCATGCGCAGCCAGTCGACTACTTGGGCGGCCACCGCGGTCGCCCCGCGCGCGAGCATCTGCTGGATCGTCATGCGCGTGATCGCCGTGTGCACGATATCGCCGTACGCGGTCGCGAACTCGTCCGTTTCCGCATCGCGCTCGCCGAGCTGGCATGCGTCGCGATCGTCGACGAGCGGGCCGTCGAGATCCGGCCAGCATGTCAGCAGCGGCTCGCCGCGCCCCGTCGCCAGCGCCAGATCCATCCCCGCCGCGGAGCCGAGCCGCTGCGACGTGTCGTAGTTGCCGGGATGGAAGAAGTCGCTGTGCCCGTCGACGTGGATCAGCCCGTTGCCGCCCGCGCGCCGGTTGCCGAGCAGGCAGCCGAGCAGCACGCTGCAGTCGCCGCCGACGACGATCGGAAACGCGTGCCGGCCGAGCACATCGGCGACGCGCGCGGCAAGTTCGAGCGAGAACTCGCGGATCGACACGCCGTTGCGGATGCGCGTGCCGGGCTGCGGCTCGAACGTATAGGCGGGATGCGGCAGGCGCCAGATGCGCGCGCGGACACTCGCGACGACATCGGTGGCCAGCAGGACGTCGGCGCCGCGCCAGGTTTCGGGCTCGCGGCCTGCATCGTTGGGCCGCAGGCCGAGGCTGCTCGGCGCGGCGATCCATTCGATCGGACTGGTGTCGCTGGCTGATGCATTCGCGAGCCGTAGGTCGGATGCAGCGGTCGACGTCGTCATGCGTTCTCCTCGTCGCGCGGTCGCTGGTCGCCCCGCGCGTGCTAACCTGTCAACGGATCGTCAAAGGTTAGCACTCTTTTAACCCATGTCAAAAGTTTCACCGGTTATAGAAGCACACACGTTCGACGCTCGAGACTTCGTCGGCGGGCATCCCGCTCTCGACTTCGTGAACACGGTGACCGGCCGCGATCAGGCACCGCGCGACTGGCTGCCCGACTACGAGGCGTATCTCGCGTGGCTGCGCCAGTCGTCGGCCTTTTCCGCGCCGGACCTGCTCCAGCTCGCCGCGCATGCGGCCGAAGCGCCGGATGCGGCGGCCCGAGCGCTGCACGATGCGAAGCAACTGCGCGAAGCGCTGTTCGGCATCTTCGATGCGCTCGTGCACGACGCGCAGCCGATCGAAGCGGATCTCGAAACGCTCGAGCGCGCGTGGCGGCGTGCGACGCGCGGCCAGCGGCTGATCGCGGCGGCCGGACGCGTCGCGTTCGACGATCCGCCCGATTCAGCGAATCGCGCGGACCTCGATCGGCCGGCCCGGCGGATTGCGATCGCCGCCGTGAAGCTGCTCGAAGCGTGGCCGAGCGAGCGATTGCGGATGTGCGCAGGATCGAATTGCGCGTGGCTGTTCATCGACAGCTCGAAGACGGGACGCCGGAAATGGTGCGACATGACGACGTGCGGGAACGTCGCGAAGGCTCGGCGGCATTACCGCGCGGTGAAGCGCGCGCCGGCCGGAGCGGCGGCTGATCGCGATGCAGCCGAGTAGGGGCACGTCGGCCGGCCGTCGCGCGTGGAACGCAAAAACAAAAGGGCTCGGTCTTGCGACCGAGCCCTTCGAATTTCGTTGGTGGAGCGGAGGAGGATCGAACTCCCGACCTTCGCATTGCGAACGCGACGCTCTCCCAGCTGAGCTACCGCCCCAACAAACCGTCATCATACACACGCATTTCCGCGCTTGGCAATAGGGATTCCGTTACCGAAAAACCCCAAAAAACGTCACTTGGACGGCGCGCCGGCCAGCACCCATTCGACGACCGCGCGCACGTCCGCATCGCTCATCCGCGGATGCGCAGGCATCGGAATCGCGCCCCACACGCCGGAGCCGCCTTCCTTCACCTTCTTCGACAGCTTCGCGACCGCCTGCGGATCGGACTTGTAGCGCGCCGCGATATCCTTGAACGACGGGCCGACCAGCTTGCGGTCGACCGCGTGGCAGCCCATGCACGCGTTGCTGCGTGCGACCTTCAGGCCGTCGCCGACGTCCGCGTGCGCGACACCGATTGCACTCGCCGCAAGCGCACCGATCGCAGCCGCGGCCGCCGCACGCCGCACGATCCGGCTTTTCAGTTGCTTCATCTGCGGGAACCTCATTGCGGCGTCGCCTTCGGGTTGCCGGGATGAACGTTCGACGAATTCGAGATCGGCGCAGGCGGCTGCAGCGGCGTAGCCTGCACCGACGCGTCCGGCACCGCGCCGACCGTCGCGGCATCGGCCGGCGCGGCGCCGGCCTGCGCGCCTGACGCGCCGTTCGCGGGCGTTGCGGCCTGCAGCGCCTGTACGTCCTGCGGCTTGATGTACTGGAACACCTTCACGACCTTCTCGACGCCCGGCACCTGGCTCGCGATTTCCGCGCCGCGATTGCCCTCCTCGACGGTCACGAGCCCCATCAGATAGATATTGCCGCGCTCGCTGACGACCTTGTAGTTGTTCGCCGACACGCCCTTCGTCGCGATCAGCTCGGACTTCACGCGCCCTTCGAGGTACGAGTCGTTCGCGCGCGACGACAGCGACGCGGCCGGCTCGACCGACAGCTCGTTGACGATCCCGTTCACGTTGTTGATGCCGCGCACGATCTCCTCGGCACGCTGCTTCGACGCGTCGTTCGGCACTTCGCCGGTGAGCAGCACGCGGCGGTTGAACACCGTCACGTTCACGTGCGACTGGTCCGGCAGCCCGTTGTTGATCTGCGAGAGCGCCTTCACCTGGATCTCGCGATCTTCGGTCTGTGCGCCGAGCGTGCGGCGATCGGTCGCGATCAGCGCGCCGCCGCCGGCCGCCGCACCGACCACGCCGAGCACGCAGCCCTGCAGCGACACGGCAAGGCCCGCCGTCAGCGCGGCGAGCAGCGTGGTTCTGACGAGCGTCTGTTTGACGCGGCTTTGATTCATCGACGGCTCTCCTTCGTTCAATCCTCGCCCAGCAGCATCGCGTCGATGCCGTCGCACAGGCAGTGGATGGTCAGCAGATGGACTTCGTGGACGCGCGCCGCGCGGTCTGCGGGCACGCTGATCGGAATATCGGTATCGGACAGCGCGGCCGCGACCGCCTGGCCGCCGCCGGTGAGTGCGACGACGGTCATCTCGCGCTCGTGCGCTTCGTCGATCGCCGCCAGCACGCGCGGCGACGTGCCGCTCGGGTCGAGCACCAGCAGGATGTCGCCGGTCTGCCCGAGCACACGCACCTGCTGCGCGAACAGCTGGTCGGCAGCGGCCGCGCCGGCGAGACCGGCCTGCGACGCGTCGGTGGCCAGCGCGATCGCGGGCAGCCCCGGACGTTCGCGCTCGAAACCGCCGACGAGCGATACGGCGAGGTAATGCGCGGCGGCGGCCGACGGGCCGTCGCCGCATGCGACGATCTTGTTGCCGTTCGCGAGCGCGGCGAACATCGCGTCGACCGCCGCCGCGATCGGCAGCGACAGCGCGTCGGCCGCTTCGGCGTGAAGCGCGGCGCTGTCGCGGAAATGTTGCTGAATACGTTCGACTGACATCGATTCCTGGTGAACTGGGCGCGCGAGCACGCATCGCGCGACATCGTGAGTGCGGCGAGTTTACCGCACTCCGGAGCCGCGTCCGGGGGTACGGCAAGAACTCTTTACATCTCGTCACAGCTCGCGGCTACGCATCGTCGGTACGAAATGCGTCGCGCAGCCATTCGAGACGTCCGGCCTCGAATGCGACGACGTCGAAACGGCACGCGGCGCCCGCACCGTGCCGCGCCCAGAACTGCAGCGCCGCCGCGACGATGCGCCGCCGCTTGCGCAGACCGACGCTCGCGGCCGCGCCGCCATGCCGGACGCTGCGCCGCGCGCGCACCTCGACGAACACGAGCGTGCCGTCGCGCTCGCGCATCACGAGATCGAGCTCGCCGCCGCGCACCGTCACGTTCGCCGCGACGAACGCGAGGCCGCGGCGCTCGAGAAATTGCCGCGCGCGCTGCTCGAACGCCGCGCCGACCGGCTTGGAGCGCGCGGCGCCGGAAAAGTTGTCGCCCGCGCGCGGCGCGGCCGGCCCGCCCGCCGATCGCGCGGGCGCCGCGTGGCACAATGCCGTCCTTGTTCCGCCTGCGCCGCGATCGCGCGCCTTGCCTGCCATGACTGCCCTCCTCGAACTCGCGCACACGCAGCACTACCCGAGCGCCGCGCTTTACGTGGTCGCGACGCCGATCGGCAACGCCGCCGACATCACGCTGCGCGCGCTGCACGTGCTCGGCCTCGCCGACCGCATCGCGGCCGAAGACACGCGCAACACCGGCCAGCTGCTCGCCCGCTACGGAATCTCGAAGCCGCTCGTCGCCGTGCACGAACACAACGAACGCGAAGCCGCACAGCGCGTGATCGAGCTGTTGCGCGCCGGCGAGCGCGTCGCATACGTGTCCGATGCCGGCACGCCCGGCATCTCGGACCCCGGTGCGCGGCTCGTCGACGCGGTGCGCGACGCCGGCTTCGCGGTAATTCCGCTGCCGGGGGCGAGCGCCGCCGTGACCGCGCTGAGCGTCGCGGGCGGCTGGGCCGGCGCGTTCACGTTCGCGGGCTTTCTGCCGCCGAAGGCGAAGCAGCGCGCGGCCGCGCTGCAGGCGCTCGCACGGCACCCGTACGCGCTGGTGTTCTACGAAGCGCCGCACCGGATCGCCGAAACCGTCGCCGCAGTCGCCGAAGCGTTCGGCCCCGCGCGCCGGCTGCTGATCGCACGCGAGCTCACCAAGCTACACGAGCAGCTGTTCGCCGGCACCCTGGCCGAAGGACAGACGTGGCTCGACGGCGATGCGAACCGCCAGCGCGGCGAGTTCGTACTGGTCGTCGAAGGCGCGCCGGCGACCGCCGGCGAAACGGACGACACCGCGCACGACGCGCTGCTGAAGCTGCTGCTCGACGAAGTGCCGGTGAAGAGCGCGGCAAAGCTCGCGGCCGCACTGACGGGCGCGTCGCGCAACGCGCTGTACGCGCGCGCGCTCGCGCTGAAGGAAGGCTGACGATACGTTCCGCGCGCCGCGCCGGCGCGCAGAAACGACAAAGGGCTGCGCGAACGCAGCCCTCTTTCACGCGCGGCCGAGCCGCGGCGGTATTCCGGTTTACTTCGACGAGATCGATGCGAGCATTTCGTCGCGCGCCTCGCGCGCTTCCTGCGGCGACAGCCCTTCGATCTTCACGCGGCCGGTGCCGGCGTGCACGAGGCCGATCACCTTCGCGGCCGCATACGACAGGTCGAGCACGCGGCCGCGCTTGAACGGCCCGCGATCGTTGACCTTCACGACGACCCACTTGCCGTTCGACGCGTTCGTCACCTTGATGTAGGACGACAGCGGCAGCGTACGGTGCGCGGCGGTGAACGCGTTCATGTTGAAGCGCTCGCCGTTCGCGGTGCGGCGGCCATGGAAATCCCGCCCGTACCACGACGCGCGGCCCGTCTGATGGAAATCGGAAATGTCCTTCCCGTCGATCGGCTCGGCGTCGGCCAGCGACGACTTCTTCGCGTCCTTGCTGTCCGCGGCCGGCATCGATGCCAGCGCGGAGTCGAAATTCAGCTGCGGCTTGTCGTCGTCCGCCTTCGCGGCAGCGGCCGTCTTGTCGGCCGCGCCCTTCTGGTTTGCGTTGCCGGTGGTCTGGCTGGATGGAACCGCACAGCCGGTCAACGCAAGAAATAATGCAATGGTCCCGAATCGGCTCGGAAATCGAAAATTCATCGACGTGTCGCCTTCTGGTTCGGGCCGCTTCCTCCCTCCGCTGCTTCACAACGCAGACTCGCGGCCCGGACGGCAAATGCGTGCACGCCCCGCTCGAACGCGAGCAGGCGGCTAGCATGGGCGCGGCTTTCGTCTCTGCCGCAACCGTCCTGATTAGCTTTCACGTCTGGCGCAACCTGTCCCCGGCAGCCTGACCAGACCCCATATGCCGCCATCGAACATGGCTTGCAGGTTCGCGCGCGTCGATACGACCAACGCACAGGAACGGCGGCACAGGCCTCGTCCGGCGGCGCGGCAGCAAGGCCGCAGGCGGGCGCGCAGCACCCGGCCGGACAAGACGTGAGCACCGAATGCTCGGTGCTGGATACACCGCCGGACTCCCCGGCGGTCGATGCTTGACGGTGAATCCGACGCCCCGCAAACGGGGCCGAAACACCAGCGAATTGCGTGAGATTTCACGCGCAATGGGCCGCATTATACATAAATCAAAACGTGGTCTCGAAAAGCGGCCCGCGCGCGCGATTGATTGTCACTATGGCGACGACGATCGGCATGCTCGGGAATTCCCCGTATACCCGCGCCGCGCGCGGCGCCGCAGCGACGGCAGCCGGCGCGCGCGACCGGTACAATCGGTCCTTTTAGCCGCCGGTGAATCCATGAAAGTCACGCTCATTCCGGTCACGCCGTTCCAGCAGAACTGCTCGCTGCTCGTCTGCGAAAACACCGGCCGCGCCGCCGTCGTCGATCCGGGCGGCGACCTCGAACGGATCGAGCAGGAGATCGCGCGGCAGAACGTGCAGGTCGACAAGGTACTGCTCACGCACGGCCACGTCGATCACTGCGCGGGCGCGAAGGCGCTCGCGACGCGCTACGGCGTGCCGATCGAGGGGCCGCACGAAGACGAGCGTTTCTGGATCGAGCAGTTGCCGATGCAAAGCCAGCGCTTCGGCTTTCCGGCCGCCGAAGCGTTCGAGCCGGACCGCTGGCTGAACGACGGCGACACCGTGCGATTCGGCGACGAGACGCTCGACGTCTATCACTGCCCGGGCCACACCCCGGGCCATGTCGTGTTCTTCAGTCGCCCGCATCGCGTCGCGATCGTCGGCGACGTGCTGTTCGCGGGCTCGATCGGCCGCACCGATTTCCCGCGCGGCAATCACGCGGATCTCGTCCGTTCGATCAAGGAGAAGCTGTGGCCGCTCGGCGACGACGTGACGTTCGTGCCCGGTCATGGCCCGGTGTCGACGTTCGGCGACGAACGCCGCACGAACCCGTTTGTATCCGACAAGGTGTTCGGATGAGTCAGACCGCCATTCCGGAAATCTACGTCAGCACCGACGTCGAGGCCGACGGCCCGATTCCCGGCCCGCACTCGATGCTGAGCTTCGCGTCGGCCGCCTATACCGAGGACAAGCAGCTGATCGCGACGTTCTCCGCGAACCTCGAGACGCTGCCCGGCGCGCACGCGCATCCGGTGCAGGAAGCGTGGTGGAAGACGGAGCCGGACGCGTGGGCCGCATGCCGGCGCGACCTGCAGGCGCCGGAAACCGCGCTCGTCGCGTACGTCGAGTGGGTCGAGGCGCTGCCCGGCAAGCCGGTGTTCGTCGCGATGCCGGCCGGCTTCGACTTCACGTTCATGTTCTGGTACATGATGCGCTTCGCGGGGCGCTGCCCGTTCTCGTGGTCGGCGCTCGACATCAAGACGCTCGCGTTCGCGATGACGGGGCTGCCGTACCGCAAGGCGATCAAGCCGCGCTTTCCGAAGCACTGGTTCGACGATCATCCGCATACGCACGTCGCGCTCGACGACGCGATCGAGCAAGGCGCACTGTTCTGCAACATGCTCGCCGACCTGCGCCGCCAGCAGGCCGCGCTCGCGGGCCTCGCCGTGTCGGATACCGATCGCTCCGAGCGCGCGGGCGCGGGACAAAATCCTACCGATCCGCGCGCAAATTAGCGAAACTCGCTCAATGGGGCCGCGTCGGATTGCCTTTCCTTTTCCGGCCCTCTAACATTCAGCGTGTTGTAGCTGCCGCATGGAGGCGCAGGTGACGCTCGATTCCTTTTCGCAAAAAATCCTTCGCCTGTTGCAGCTCGACGCGCGCCGCTCCGTGCAGGAAATCTCCGATCAGGTCGGCCTGTCGAGCACGCCGTGCTGGCGCCGCATCAAGGACATGGAACAGTCCGGCGTGATCCAGCGCTACACGGCGCTGCTCGATCGCGAGAAGCTCGGCCTGCATGTATGCGCGCTCGCGCACGTGCACCTGACGCGCCACAACGAGGGCGGCGTCGAGCAGTTCGAGCGCGAGATCGCGACCTGCCCGGAAGTCACCGAGTGCTACAGCACGACCGGCGAAGCCGATTACATCCTCAAGATCGTCGCGCCGGACATCAAGGCGTACGACGTGTTCCTGCACGAACGGATCTTCAAGATTCCCGCCGTCTCGCAGGTGCGCACCAGCGTCGTGCTGCGCGAAATCAAGTTCGACACGCAGTTGCCGCTGTAACGCGCGGCCGGCGCGCGCCGGCCGTTCTCGTCACGCGTGCACGGGCATCGCGCGCGTGAAGCCGATCCTGCGCGCGCCGAACTGGCGCTTCAACGTGTCGACGTCGAGCCGATCGGCGAGCGCCGCATCGGTGTCGCCGGGCCCGGCCGCGAGCGTCACGTCGATCTCGAGCCCCGTGCTCAGGTAATGCAGATTGATCGCGCTCGCGCGCAGCCCGCGCTGCGCGAGCGCATCCTCGAGCCGCGCGACGATCTCGCCGCGCGGCGGCAACGCGAGCGCCGGCCGGCGCGCGGCGTCGTTCTCGGGATCGACGTGGATCAGCGCGTCGAGCACGCGCGGGTCGGACAGCACGCGCGAGCGCGCGGTTTCGGCGATGTAGTGCCCTTCCGACACGGAAATCATCGGATCGACGAGGATGTGCGCGTCGACGAGCGCCGCATCGCCCATCTTGCGCGTGCGCAGATCGTGCACGTCGCGCACGCCCGGCGTCGCGGCGAGCAGCGCGCGAATCTCGGCGGTCTCGGTCGTGTCGAGCGCGCGATCGGACAGGTCCTGCAGCGCGTCATAGCCGAACGTCCAGCCCATCCGCGCGACCATGAAGCCGACGATCGCGGCCGCGATCGGGTCGAGCAGCCGCACGCCGGCCAGGCTGCCGACGATGCCGATCGCGACGACGAGCGACGAAGCGGCGTCCGAGCGCGCATGCCATGCATTCGCGACGAGCATCGCCGAACGCACGCGCCGTGCTTCGCGCAGCATGTAGCGAAACAGCGCCTCTTTCGACACGAGCACCGTCACCGCGACGACCAGCGCGGAAAAATGAACGGGCGGAACATCTTCGAGGTTCACGAGACGATCGCCGGAACGCCATAGCATGCCGATCCCGACCGCGATCAGAATCGCGCCGAGAAACAGCGACGCGACGGTCTCGTAGCGGCTATGTCCGTAATTGTGGTCGGCGTCCGGCAATGCACCGCTATGCCGATTCGCAACCAGCACGACAAAATCCGAGATCAAATCCGAGATCGAATGCACGCCGTCCGCAATCAATGCTTGCGAATGCGCAATCGCGCCGACGACGATCTGAAACGTCGCCAGCACGACATTCAACGCAATACTGACGAGCGTGCTCTTGCGCGCGACCGCATGCTTATCGGCACTTTGTACGTCGCCGGAAAAGATGGACATGGAAGTCGAGGTATCGATGAGCGATACGGGATTCTATCAAACGCGGCCCGCCGCGCATTCCGATAACCCGAAATTTTCCATTTAAATCAACCGCTTATGCGAACGGATCGCATTTTCATTCACGCCCGCGCGATGACAGCTTCATGACAATATGCATGCAATTGCATCGCGATACGAAAAAGCCGCGCTCCGGACGGATACGCGGCTCTTTTCATCAGACGATTCAAACTTACGTTTAAATCGCAAATTGATCGCGGTTCTTGCCGGCGATCCAGCGCGGCGGCTTGCCGCGGCCGGACCACGTCGCGCCCGTTTCCGGATCGCGGTATTTCGCCGCCACGCCTGCACGCGGGCGCCCGACCTTGCCTGCTTTCGCGCGGCTCAGACCGAGTTCCGCGAGCGAAAAGCCGTAGTCGGCAATTTTCTGCTTCACGTCATTCAGCACTTCCGCGTATTCGCGCGACTTCGCTTCTTCGATTTGCTTCTCCAGCTTCTCCCGCTGGGCGAGCAGGTCCTTGTAAGAAGACATAGTTTCCCTTTCTATCTGACTAATGGCGCCGGTCTGCAGCCGGCTGACCATTCATGGAATATTAGTGCCTCGGATTTTCGAAGGCAGAGATTAGCACAAAAAAGAATTGAGAGAAGCGGGATTGATGAAAATCCCGAGACTCGATTGTAATTCAGATGTGTCGATTTGACCGGTCGCGGCCTTTTCTCAAATTTTCACGGCGCGGCACAGAGATTAGGACATTAGCGCGCGAGTATTAGGTCTATCAACATACGCAATTACCCTGCATCGGGAAAAATCAAAGCTTTCATCGTGCGACAGGTTTGTGAAAATCGGACAGCTCCACGCCCTAAAAAGACAAGTCGTCAAGGCGCGGCATCACGCGAAGTCGCGCGCGCACGCGAGCAGCCGGTCGCGCAGCGCGCCGACATCGGCCGACGGCACATCGAACGGCGTGCGCACGCGGCGACCGCCGAAGCGCCAGTCGGCGCCATGGCGGTCGACGCCGAGCAACGCCAGCCCGTCGCGGCGCGCGTCGCCGGCATCGTATGCGTCCCACAGCGCCTGTTCGTCGTCGAACGCGAGCGGCGGCAGCGCGTCGATGCCCGTGCCGTCCACCCAGCCCATGCGGCCGAATCCGCCGATATAGCGCAGCCGCTCGACGTCGAGCGCCCAGAACGTGAAATCGCCGAGCGCGAGATACCGCGCAGCGTCCGGCTCGTAGCGCAGATAGCGGGCGGCGACGTGCGGATCGTCGCCGAGCGGCACGAACCGGCCGAGCAGCGTCGCGCGCTCCGCATTCAGCACGTCGCCGTCCGGCGCATCGACGACGAGAAAACCGGCGCGCGGATCGGCGGCCAGATTGCGCGTGTGCTCGGCAAGTGCGCTGACGAGAATCACCGGCCGATGCGCGGGATCGGGCGCGAACGGCACGACCGTCGGGTACGGATAACCGTTCGGATCGCGCGCGTGCGTCGCGAGCGTGCCGAGCGCGCAGCGGTGCAGCAGATGCAGGGGGAAGGCGGGATCGATATTCACGGGAACTCCTGCGTCGGAAAGCAAAGGCGGCAAACGCGCGCACGCCGGCTGCGAAGCAGGCATGCGGCGTGCACATCGATGTTACCCGCGGCGGCTCGCGCCGCCCATCGGCCGAACGGCCGGCCGTCGGCAGAATTGCAAGCGGTTCGATAGAATCTGACGAATCAGACGGGCGCTGCGCGCCCGCGCTTTTTTTCTACAAGAGCATCCCGTGTCCGAATCGTCCTCTCCTTTCGCCGCGCCGCCCGACGCGCATCGCGTGCTGTCGCTGCCGGTCCGGCGACGCGCGCGCACGGCCACGATGGCGCTGTTTTTCGTCGCCGGCATGATGTACGCGTCGTGGGGCGTGCACGTGCCGACCGTGCGCGACAAGTTCGAACTGAGCCCGGGGCTGCTGTCGGTCGCGCTGTTCGCGGTCGCCGGCGGCTCGATCGCCGCGATGCTGACGATCGCGCGCTGGATCGCGCGCGTCGGCTCGCGCACCGCGTGCGTGACGGGCGGCCTCGTGATGTCCGCGTGCGCGGCGCTGATCCTCGTCGTGCCCGACTACTGGATGCTGCTCGTCGTGCTCGCGCTGTTCGGCTTCTCGATGGCGACGCTCGACGTCGCGATAAACGCGGAGGCGAGCGCGGTCGAGATCGCGCTCGGCAAGCCGATCATGTCGTCGCTGCACGGAATGTTCAGCATCGGCGGGATGTCCGGCGCGGCCGCCGGCGGTGCGCTGCTGTCGGCCGGCATGGCGCCGGCCGTGCATCTCGCGCTCGCCGCAGCCGCGACCGCCGCGGTCGTCGTCGTCGCCGCGCCGGCGGTGCTGCCGCATGTCGCGCATCACGAACAGGCGCACGGCGGCGGGAACCGCTGGCGTTCGCCGGCGCTATGGATGCTCGGCGGAATCGCGCTCGTCGCGCTGATCGCCGAAGGCGCAATGTACGACTGGGCGACCGTCTACATGCGCGACGTCGTCGCGGCGAGCCCGGCGCTCGCGAGCGCCGCGTATGCGGCGTTCTCCGGCGGGATGGCCGCCGCGCGCTTCGCGGGCGACGCGGTGCGCGCGCGATTCGGCGCGCCGCAGCTCGTGCTTGCAAGCGCATCGCTCGCGTGCGCGGGGATGATCGGCGCGCTGCTGCTGCCGCATCCGGTCGCCGTGCTGATCGGTTTCACGCTGATGGGGCTCGGTCTCGCGAACATGATGCCGGTGCTGTTCGCGGCCGCCGCGCGCGTGAAGGGCGTTCATGCGGCCGAAGGTCTCGCGCACGTCGCGGGGCTCGCGTATTTCGGGCTGCTGTTCGGGCCGGTCGTGATCGGCGGCGTCGCGCAGGCGGTGAACCTGACGACCGGCCTGTCGGTCGTCGCGCTGTGCGCGGCGCTCGTTGCGCTGGTCGCGCCGAAGGTGCTCGCGCATCTGAAGATCTGACCGGAATCGCCGACTCCGCGTACTCAGGCGGGCAGCCGCTGCGCCGCCCGGAAACAGGAAAGCGCGCATGCGTTGCCGCATGCGCGCTTTCGCCCCTCTGTCGACCGCTTTTTACTTACATCTTCACTTCGTCGAGCAGCGTCTTCTTGCCGCTCTTGTAGTTGTACAGCGAGATCACGCCGTGCTGCAGGTCGCCCTTCGAGTCGAAGGTCGTCGTGCCGATCACGCCCGTGTACTTCGTCGCCGGCATCGCGGCGAGGATCTTCGCCGGATCGGTCGAGTTCGCGCGCTTCATCGCGTCGGCGATGATGTACACGGCGTCATACGTGAACGGCGCGTAGATCTGGATCGGCTGGCCGAAACGCTTCTCGTACTTCGCCTTGAACGCGGCGCCGCCCGGCATCTTCTCGAGCGAAGCGCCGGCTTCCGAGCACACGACGTTGTCGGTCGCGTCGCCGGCCAGATCGGCCAGCTTTTCCGTGCACACGCCGTCGCCCGCGAAGATCTTCGCGCGCAGGCCGAGCTGCTTCGCCTGCTTCGCGAACGGGCCGCCCGTCGCGTCCATGCCGCCGTACATGATCGCGTCCGGATTCTCGCCCTTGATCTTCGTCAGAATCGCGCGGAAGTCGACCGCCTTGTCGTTCGTCGCGTCATGCGACATCACCTTCAGGCCGAGCGCCTTCGCCTTCTTCTCGAATTCGTTCGCGAGACCCTGGCCGTACGCGGTCGAATCGTCGACCACCGCGACGCTCTTGATGCCCTTCGAATGCGCGTAGTTCGCGAGTGCCGGGCCCTGCTGCGCGTCGGTCGCGACCACACGGTACGTGGTCTTGAAGCCTTGCTGCGTGTAAGCGGGGTTGGTCGCCGACGGCGAGATCTGCACGATGCCCGCATCGCTGTAGATCTTCGACGCCGGAATCGACGTGCCCGAGTTCAGGTGGCCGACCACCGCGACGACCTTGTCGTCGACGAGCTTCTGCGCGACCTGCGTGGCCTGGCGCGGGTCGGCCGCGTCGTCCTGCGGATCCAGCTGCAGCGTGATTTTCTGACCGCCGATCGTGAGACCCTTGGCGTTGATCTCTTCGACTGCGAGACGCGCGCCGTTTTCGTTGTCCTTGCCCAGGTGTGCAATGCCGCCCGTCAACGGCGCGACGTGGCCGATCTTGACGACTTGATCGGCGGCCGCGTTGCTTGCAGCTGCAACGCACAGCATCGCCGCAGCGGTGATCGGCAACAGCTTTTGCATCTTGATATTCATGTAAGTCTCCAGTTTCGGTCCCAATAAAACGCCATCGCCCGGTGCCCCGTTGCCATCCCTGTGTTTGCAATCACTGGACGATTCGCCGGTTGCATCGTTCATGCACTTGGCCTCAAGTACGTGAAAACAGCCGCTTTTAGCGGCCGCCGCCCGCACTTGCGCGCAAGTGTAGGTGATCAAATTAATTTGTGGGACTTTTTTGGGGTAGTGGTAACACTACCGATGCACGTGCGCTGGAATGACCGCTCGAATATCGCCGGAAGCCCCGTCCGATAAGGGTTTCCGCTAATTCCGCGCAGCCGCGCGAAAGGCGGCTTTAAAGCATTCCCGCGGCATTTCGATTCGGTATTTTGTGCGCAGGACCATTGAATGAAACGCGCGTGACAGCACGCGCGTTTCCGGCTCGATGCGACGCGCTCATGCCGCCGTCGCGCGCCATTCGGCGTCGAGCGCGTCGACGAGCTGCGCGGTCGTCAGCGCATCGCCGCGCCGCCGCGCGAGCGGCGCGCCCTGGCCGGCCCACAGCGACAGGTAGTCGCCGTCGTTCGCGCGGGCCGCGGCCTGGCGCAGCGGCTGCGTCAGCGCGTTCTGCACCGGATACGGCGCGACGTCGGCGATGCGTTCGCCGAGCCGCGCCATCAGCGTGTTGCGCAACCCGCGCGCGTGGCGGCCGGTGATCGCGCGCGTGACCTGCGTCGACGTGTCGGTGCTCGCCAGCAGGCGAGCCTTCCAGTCCGCCGCGATCGCGCTTTCCGCGCACGGCAGGAACGCCGTGCCGAGCTGCGCGGCCTGTGCGCCGAGCGTGAGCGCGGCCGCGATGCCGCGGCCGTCCATGATGCCGCCCGCGGCGAGCACGGGCAGCCCGGTTGCGTCGACGAGCTGCGGCACCAGCGCGAACGTGCCGACGAGCGCGTCGTCGGCCGCGCCGATGAACGTGCCGCGATGGCCGCCCGCCTCCGCGCCCTGTGCGGACAGCGCATCGGCGCCGGCCGCCTGCCACGCGCGCCCTTCCGCGACATGCGTCGCGGTGCCGATCACGTACGTGCCGGCGGCTTTCAGGCGCGCGACGTCGGCTGCGTCGAGCACGCCGAACGTGAAGCTCGCGACCGGCACGCGCAGCGACACGAGCATGTCGAGCTGCGCGCGGAAGTCGGGCGCGAAACGCGCGGGCGCGGTGCCCGGCGGCAGCCCGAGCGCCGCATGGAGCGGATCGATCGCGGCGAGCGCACGCGCGACGGTCGCCGCGTCGGGCGCGACTTCGGGCAGCACGAACAGGTTCACGGCGAACGGACGATCGGTCGCCGCGCGGATCGCGTCGACTTCGGCCGCGAGACGCTCGGGCGCGAGCGCGCCGGCGCCGAGGCTGCCGAGCGCGCCGGCATTCGACGCAGCGGCGACCATCGCAGGCGTGGTCGCGCCGACCATCGGCGCCTGCACGAGCGGCACGCGCAGGCCGAAGCGTTCGGCAAACGGGGTGGAGAACGGGCGAGCGGACATGACGAATCCTTCGATGACGATGCGCGAAAGCGCCGGTGAGTCGTGCATCGACTCTATCGAAGCGGCGCACCGCCGAAAAATGAATAATCGAGATCGAAACGATCGCTGCACGAGAAGCGGCGCGGGCGCGCACGTTGCTCGGATCGCCGCGGGCGCTGCGAGCCGCTACTGGCCGCTGCGGGCGCTGCGGAAGCTGCGGAAGCTGCGGGAGCTGCGGGAGTTACGAGCGCTGCGAGCGCTGCGGGCCGCTGGGAGCCGCGGGGAATCGCCAGCGGCCGCTGCGGCCCGCGCGCCGCGTGCGTCGCCGGCACCGCGCCGCCGCGCCCCGCACACTGCAACGCCGCACGATCGGTGGCACACTAGGCCGCCCCATATTTCACCGGCGCGCGTCGCGCGCCTCGTTCGCCAGGAGTTCAAACGTGACTGCCCAATGGATCGACATCCCGACCGGTAACGACAGCTTCGGCGGCTATCTCGCGCTGCCCAAGCGCGGCAAGGGCCCTGCCGTCATCATCATCCAGGAGATCTTCGGCGTGAACGCGCACATCCGCTCGGTCGCCGATCAGTACGCGGCCGACGGTTTCGTCGCGCTCGCGCCGGACGTGTTCTGGCGTACGCAGCCGCGCGTCGAGCTGACCTACGACGGCGCCGATCGCGACAAAGGCATCGAGTTGATGAAGAAGACCGACGTCGGCCTCGCGGTCGCCGACATCGGCGCGGCCGCCGACGCGCTGCGCGCGCGTCCGGAAGTCGCCGGCAAGATCGCCGCGATCGGCTACTGCTTCGGCGGCCAGCTCGCGTATCGCGCGGCCGCCGGCGGCAAGCTTGACGCGGCGGTCGCGTACTACGGCGGCGGCATCCAGAACGCGCTCGACCTCGCCGACAAGATCACGCAGCCGATCCTGTTCCACTACGCGGGGAACGACCACGCGATTCCGCCGGACGCCGTCGATCGCGTGAAGGCCGCGTTCGCGGGCCGCGACAACGCGTCGTTCCACCTGTACGCGGATGCCGAGCACGGCTTCAACTGCCCGGACCGCGCGTCGTACAACCAGCGCGCCGCCGCGCTCGCGCACGGCCGCACGCTGACGTTCGTCGCCGAGCAGCTGTAACGCCGACCGGCCGCGGGCCGCACGCGCGGCCCGCGTTATCCTCCGTTCATCGCCACACGGGACCACGGGGAGCGACAGCGATGCATTCGGACTATCTCGCACACGACGCGATCGGCCTCGCCGCACTCGTGCGCGACCGCAGCGCGAGCCCGCGCGAGCTGCTCGACGCGGCGATCGGGCAGGCGGAAGCGGTCAACGGCGCGATCAACGCGATCGTGCTGCAAGACTACGAAGCGGCGCGCAAGCGTGCGGCAGCAGCCGAAGCGGCCGACGCCGCCGGCACCGGCGCGCCGTTCGCGGGCGTGCCGTACCTCGTGAAGGATCTCGGTGCGGCGGTGGCCGGGCTGCCGCTGTCGATGGGCAGCCGGCATTACCGCTACTTCGTGCCGGCCGACGATTCGCCGGTGATCGCGCGAAGCCGTGCGGCCGGGCTCAACGTGTTCGGCAAGACGAACACGTCGGAAATCGGCCAGATGCCGTACACGGAACCCGAGCTGTTCGGCGCGTGCCGCAACCCGTGGAATCTCGATCACACGCCCGGCGGCTCGAGCGGCGGCGCGGCCGCGGCCGTCGCGGCCGGCATCGTGCCGCTCGCCCATGCGTCGGACGGCGGCGGCTCGATCCGCATTCCCGCGTCGTGCTGCGGACTGTTCGGCCTGAAGCCGAGCCGCAACCCGGCGCTCGTCGATCAGCCGTCGAACGGCGAACTCGTCGTCCAGCATGCGGTGTCGCGCAGCGTGCGCGACAGCGCGCTGCTGCTCGACGTGACGACCGGCCAGACGCTGCCGCCCGGCGCGCCCGGCACGTTCCTCGGCGCGCTCGACACGCCGCCCGGCTCGCTGCGCATCGGGCTCGTCGTCGATCCGATGCTCGCGCCGGCGCTCGACGACGACACGCGCGCGGCGCTCGACGACGCGGCGGCGCTCGTCGAATCGCTCGGCCATCGCGTCGAGCCGACGACGCTGCACGTCGACTATGCGCGCACGGCCGAAACCTTCCTGACGCTGTGGGCGACGATCGCCGAGGAGATGGTGCTCGGCGCGCGCGCATTGACCGGCCGCACGCCGCGGCGCGGCGAATTCGAGGCGGCGACGTGGGCGATGGCCGTCGTCGGCCGGCGTCTCGCGCGGACGCGGCTCGCGGACGTACTCGAGTGGCAGCGCCAGCTCACCGTGCAGGTCGCCGCGCTCGTGTCGCGCTACGACGCGATCCTGTGCGCGTCGCTCGCGGGCCCGCCGGTGAAGATCGGCGAGCTGCGGCCGACGCCGCTCGAATCCGCGCAGATGAAGCTGCTCGCTGCGCTGCCGGTGAAGCCGCTGCTGCGCGAAATGCTCGCAAAGGCGTCGCAGAAGGCGTTCGCGTGGGCCGGCTGCACCGAGCTGTTCAACCTGACCGGGCAGCCGGCGATGTCGGTGCCGCTCTACTGGAACGCGCGCGGGCTGCCGATCGGCGTGCAGTTCGCCGCGCGCCACGGCGACGACGCGCTGCTGCTGAAGCTCGCGCGGCAGCTGGAGCAGGCGCGGCCGTGGTTCGATCGGCGCCCGCCGCTGATCCAGGCGCAGCGCGGATAAAAAAACCCGCCGGCAACACCGGCGGGTTTTTCACGCATGCGGAGCCGGCAGGCAGAACCGGCGACCCGCGCGGCGCCTACACGTCGAGCCGTTCGCAGATCGTCCGCGTCGCGGCCGCCGCGTTCAGCGTGTAGAAGTGCAGCCCCGGCACGCCGGCGTCGAGCAGGCGCCGGCACAGGCTCGTGACGACGTCCGCGCCGAACGCGCGGATCGACTCGCGATCGTCGCCGAAGCTTTCGAGCCGGCGCGCGACCCAGCGCGGCACTTCCGCGCCGCACATCTCGGAGAAGCGCATCAGCTGCGAGAAGTTCGTGATCGGCATGATGCCCGGCACGATCGGCACGTCGACGCCGAGCTTGCGCACATCGTCGACGAAGCGGAAATACGCGTCCGCATTGAAGAAGTACTGCGTGATCGCGGAATTCGCGCCGGCCTTCACCTTGCGCGCGAAGTTCTCGAGATCGGCCTTCGGCGAACGCGACTGCGGGTGGTACTCCGGATACGCAGCGACCTCGATGTGGAACCAGTCGCCGTGTTCGGCACGGATGAAGCTGACGAGCTCCGACGCGTAGCGCAGCTCGCCGACCTCGCCCATTCCCGACGGCAGATCGCCGCGCAGCGCGACGATGTGCCGGATGCCGTGCGAGCGGTACTGGTCGAGAATCGCGCGCAGGCTGTCGCGCGACGAGCCGATGCACGACAGGTGCGGCGCGGCTTCGAGGCCGTCCTTCTGCATGTCGAGCACGGTATCGAGCGTGCCCTGCTGCGTCGAGCCGCCGGCGCCGAACGTCACGGAGACGAATTTCGGCTTCAGCGGCAGCAGCTGCGCACGCGTCGCGCGCAGCTTCTCGACGCCGTCCGCCGTTTTCGGCGGGAAGAATTCAAACGAGAGTTCGATCGGTTTCATGATTCGGTGGATTGGGCCCGGCCGTCAGCCGATCTCGCGCTGGCCGAAGATCAGCGCGGACAGCAGCCACGACACGATGCTGTACAGGATCGAACCGAAAAACGCGGACCAGAATCCCGACACCTCGAACCCCTTCAGCAGCGACGACGCGAGCCAGAAGCACAGCGCGTTCACGACGAGGATGAACAGCCCGAGCGTGACGATCGTGACGGGCAGCGTCAGCAGGATCAGCACCGGGCGGATCACCGTGTTGATGAGGCCGAGCACGACCGCGACGATCAGTGCGGTGCCGAAGCTCTTGATGTGGATCGACGGCACGAGGTACGTGATGATCAGCAGCGCGAGCGCGTTGATGATCCAGGTGAGAATGACGCTCATGGAGTGCTCCGGTTCGGTTGTCGATCAGTGCGGTCTGCGAGCGCCGCTGCCGGCCGCATCGCGCGCGCGAATGCGCGGCGAAACGGCGCGGCGTCCGGCGCCGGCCCGCCGCTCCGCGTGCGCCGCGCGCCCGACGGCACGCGACGCGGCGGCACGGCGGCCGTCCATCAGTAGCGGTAGTGGTCCGGCTTGAACGGGCCGTCCTTGTGCACGCCGATGTACGCGGCCTGCTCGTCGGTCAGCGTCGACAGGTTCGCGCCGATGCGCGCGAGGTGCAGGCGCGCGACCTTCTCGTCCAGATGCTTCGGCAGCACGTACACCTTGTTCTCGTACTGGTCGCCGCGCGTGAACAGTTCGATCTGCGCGAGCGTCTGGTTCGCGAACGAGTTCGACATCACGAACGACGGGTGGCCGGTCGCGCAGCCGAGGTTCACGAGGCGGCCTTCGGCCAGCAGGATGATGCGCTTGCCGTCCGGGAAGATGATGTGGTCGACCTGCGGCTTGATGTTTTCCCACTGGTACTGGCGCGTCGACGCGACGTCGATTTCCGAGTCGAAGTGGCCGATGTTGCAGACGATCGCGTTGTGGCGCATCGCCTTCATGTGATCGTGGTTGATCACGTGGTAGTTGCCGGTCGCGGTCACGAAGATGTCGGCCTTGTCGGCCGCATATTCCATCGTCACGACGCGGTAGCCTTCCATCGCCGCCTGCAGCGCGCAGATCGGATCGATCTCGGTGACCCACACGGTCGCGCCGAGGCCGCGCAGCGACTGCGCGCAGCCCTTGCCCACGTCGCCGTAGCCGGCGACGACCGCGACCTTGCCCGCGATCATCACGTCGGTCGCGCGCTTGATGCCGTCGACGAGCGACTCGCGGCAGCCGTACAGGTTGTCGAACTTCGATTTCGTGACCGAATCGTTCACGTTGAACGCCGGGAACGGCAGACGGCCGTCCTTTTCCATCTGGTACAGGCGGTGCACACCGGTCGTCGTTTCCTCGGTCACGCCCTTGATGTGCGCGAGGCGCTTCGAGTACCAGTTCGCGTCGACGTCGAGGTGGCGCGCGATCGACTTGTACAGCGCGACTTCTTCCTCGTTGGTCGGCTTCGCGATCACCGAGCGGTCCTTCTCGGCCTTCGCGCCGAGGATCAGCAGCAGCGTCGCATCGCCGCCGTCGTCGAGGATCATGTTCGCGAACTCGCCGTTCGGCCATTCGAAGATGCGGTGCGAGAACTCCCAGTACTCGTCGAGCGATTCGCCCTTGAACGCGAACACCGGCGTGCCGGCTTCGACGATCGCCGCGGCCGCATGATCCTGCGTCGAGAAGATGTTGCACGATGCCCAGCGGACTTCGGCGCCGAGCGCCTTCAGCGTCTCGATCAGCACGCCGGTCTGGATCGTCATGTGCAACGAACCGGCGATGCGCGCGCCCTTCAGCGGCTGCTGCGCCTTGTATTCGTCGCGGATCTGCACGAGGCCCGGCATTTCGGTCTCGGCGATGTTCAGTTCCTTGCGGCCCCAGCCGGCAAGTGCCATGTCGGCGACGACGTAATCGTTGGAAGTCTTGGAATCGATGATGGCGTTCATCACGCCCTCCTTTCTAAAAAAGTTCTAGAAATTGATGACGTGAGCGCCGTTCAGGAAGCGGGGCCGGCGCGAATGTCGCCGCACGGCTGCTTGGTGAAGTCTTCCGAGCCTGGCGGACGCAGAAGGTCCGTCGCAACGCTCCTCGGAAAACGGAAGGGATTGTAGCAAATCGGCGCGTGCCGTGCGCATGCGCGCGGTGCCGCGTACGAGCCGCGCCGGGCGGCGCGCAAAGGGTCAGGTTTCCGCGCCGACCCACGCCTGTTCGCGCAGCCGCGCACGCAGGCGTGCGACCGCCTGGCTGTGCAGCTGGCATACGCGCGATTCGCTCACTTCGAGCACCGCGCCGATCTCGCGCAGGTTCAGCCCGCGCTCGTAGTACAGCGACATCAGCAGCTTTTCGCGCTCGGGCAGCCGCTCGATCGCTTCGACGAGCGCATCGCGCAGATGCTCGTCGAGCAGCGCGGACAGCGGATCGGCATGATCGACGCGGAAGCGGTCGAGGAACGGCTCGTCGTCGGCCGCGCGGTCGAAGTCCTCGTAGTAGATCAGCTGGCTGCCGTGCAGGTCCTGCAGCATCGCCTGGTATTCGTCAAGCGGCATGTTCAGATGCTGCGCGATCTCGGCCTCGCTCGCCGCGCGGCCGAGCTGCTGCTCGACCTGGTGCACCGCATGCTCGACCTCGCGCGACGTCTTGCGCAGGCTGCGCGGCAGCCAGTCGTTGCTGCGCAGCTCGTCGAGCATCGCGCCGCGGATGCGCTGCGTCGCGTAGGTCTCGAACTGCGCGCCCTGGTCTTCCTTGTAGCGGCCGGCCGCGTCCATCAAGCCGATCATGCCGGCCTGGATCAGGTCGTCGAGGTCCACGCTCGCCGGCATCTTCGCGACGAGCTGCAGCCCGAGGCGCCGCACGAGCGGCGCATATTGCGCGAGCACGTCGGCCTGGGACATCTTTCCTTGAGCGTTGTACATCATGGCTCTCTCCTTGCTCATGCGGCGTGGACCGCACCCGCCTCGTACGACGGCTTGCCGCCCGCATGGGCGGCGCGGCCCGCGCCCGAACCCGGACGCATCGGCCAATACAGCAGGTCGGCGGCGATCTGCCGGTAGTCGCGCGCGGCGGCCGACGACGGGAACGCGTCGACCGCGGTATGCATCAGATCGCGCGCATGCTCGACGAGCGGATCGGCGCTCACGCAGCCGGCGTCGGCGATCGACACGGCCAGGTAGCGGCTCGCGACGCCCGCGAGGTTGTCGAACGCGGTCTTCGCGTCCGCGTGGCTGCCGACGTGATTGGTCAGCACGCGGAACTGCGGGATCGCGTGCGCGAAATGCAGCCGCTTCATGCACGCATACGCTTCGGTGATCGCGTGCGCGGCGACCCGCGTGACGATCAGCACGTCGTGCGCCTCGCGCGCGAGCGCCGAGAACGAACCGTCCGCGCCGAGCTGCGCGTCGACGAGCACGATGTCGGCCTGGCCGTCGACGAAGTCGCTCAGCTGCGCGTCGCCGTAGCCGTCGCGCGCGAACCGCGCGGCCGCGCACAGGCTGAAGCCGGCGGTGACGCGCGTGCGTTCGCCGTCGCGCAGCCACGCGCCGGCGAGCGTCGCGGCGGCCGACTGCACGTCCGCACGCTCGTCGACGACGAGCACGTCCTTGCCGAGCGCGGCGAGCGCCGCCGCGACGTTCACGACGGTAGTCGTGCAGCCGATGCCGACCGGCCCGCCCGTCACCGCGACGATCCGCGATGCGCGCCCGGCGAGCAGGCGCCGCAGCCCTTCGGCCTGGTCGATGATCCGTTTATCCAAATCGCACCTCGTGCAGCTCGGCGGTGGAACGCGCGGTCAGTGCGGAAAGCAGCGCCGGCATGTCCTCGTCTTGCGGCACGAAGGGCGAGCCGTCGCGCGGCACACAGAACGCGCTTTTCAGCAGGAATCGGGTGGTCGCGACATACAGGTTCTCCGGCACCTTCTGGCCGGTCGACACGTAGTGGACCGGCAGCTTGTAGCGGATCACGGTGTCGAGCACGCCGCCGAGGTGGGTCGCCTCGTCGAGCTTCGTCAGGATGCAGCCGGCGAGGTCGGGATGCTCGCCCGCGCTGCGGTATGCCTGCACGACTTCGTTCAGCGTGTCGCCGTGGCTGGTCGCGTTCAGCAGCAGCAGCCGCTGCACCGGCGCGTTCGCGCCGTGCAGCATCGCGATCTGGTCGGACACCGCGCGATCGCGCTGGCTCATGCCGATCGTGTCGATCAGCACGATGTGCTTGTTGCGCAGCTCGGACAGCGCGAGCGCGAGATCGCCCGCGTCCTTCACCGCATGCACCGGCACGCCGAGGATCTTGCCGAAGATGCGCAGCTGCTCGTGCCCGCCGATCCGGTAGCTGTCGGTCGTCAGCAGCGCGACCTTGCTCGCGCCGAAGCGCATCACGCAGCGCGCGGCGAGCTTCGCGGTGGTCGTCGTCTTGCCGACGCCGGTCGGCCCCATCAGCGCGAACACGCCGCCGCGCTCCATCAGCGTGTCCTCGCTGTCGAGCACCGGCAGGTTCGCCGCGAGCACCGACTGCGCCCATTCGACGGCCTGCTCGAACGTCTGCGAATCGTCGCCGGCCGGCAGGTTGTCGACCAGCATCCGCACGAGCTGCGCGGAGAAGCCGGCCGCGAACAGATGCTTCGACAGCGCGCCGTGCACCGGGCTGCGGCGCTGGCGGTCCTGCCACATCAGGCCGTCGAACTGCTCTTCCATCATCCCGCGCAGCGCGCCGAGCTCGTGCATCACCGTGTCGTTGACGATCCGTTCGATGCGCGACTTCACCGCGTCGGCCACCGCGGCCGCCGCATCGGCGGACAGCGACGCGCGTTCCGTCGACTTCGCGGCGCCGGCCGCGCGGGTGTCGGCCGCGCGTGCGGCGGACGGCATCCGCCGTTCCGTGTCGCGCACGATGTCGCGCGCCCAGTCGGGCGGCGTCGTAGGCGTTGCGTGCTGGCCGGCGCGGGCGCTGCCGTGCGGCGCGGACGGCGTCGCGTGCGCGCGGGCGATCAGCGCGTCGCGCTGCTGCGTCAGGCGCTTCGCGTGCTCGACGAGCCACGG
>NZ_CABVPR010000033.1 GCF_902499135.1 Burkholderia dolosa | reverse complement strand
CTGGACCGCGTCTGCCGATTCCATCCTCGAAAAGCTACACCGACTTTGTTCGCGAATCAGCGGAACGGGACACTAGCGGCGATCATCGCGCAACGTCCGCGAAGCGGTCGCGACCGCGCATCAGCTGCCGTTGCCCGCCGCGTCGCGGGCGCGCTGCGCGGGGCTCGCGACGAAACCGAACCGTGCGGGTACGTCGGCCCGTGCGATGCTGTCGAGCGGCAGCGCGCAACCGTCGCGCCAACGCAGCACGGGCGGCGCCGCATCGAAATCCGCATGATCGGCGAACAGCCCGAGGTCGTGGTCGTGCAGCGCGGCGATGCGCGGCGGCGTGCCGGTGTCGCGAAACAGTACGCCGCCGGCATCGTCGAGCCACGCTTGCGCCGGTTCGAACGGCGCGCCGGTGTGGTCGGTGAGCGCGAGCCGGCTGTCGCGCTCCGCGAGCCGAACGATCCACGGCGTATACGCGAGCTCGACATACACGCGCTGCGGCCCGTTCTGAAAGAACCACTGACCGTGCGCGTCGCATTCGTAATTGCGCGCGATGAACGCGTTCAGCGCCGCATGCCGGACCGGCGAGCCGGGCTCGCCGGCTGCCTGCGCCGCGTCGTCGCGCAGCCGCCATTGACCGCGCCGGTCGAGCAGCAGCCAGCCCGTGCAATGCGGCACGTTCGGCCACTTCGCGAGTGCCTGTCGGACGATGTCATCCATGATCGACGAATTTCGAGCAATAGCCGAACACGCGCACCGACAGCCAGTCGAGGCGGCCGGGGAACGGTCCGGTCATGAAGCCGGCGTGGCCGCCGTGCGCGGGCTGGTCGAGCTCGACGGCCGGCGAAACGTCGGCCGGGCCCGGCAACGCCGACTCCGGCAGGAACGGATCGTTGCGCGCGTTGAGGATCAGCGTCGGCACGTCGATCGCGCGCAGCAGCGGGCGTGTCGTGGCCTGCGTCCAGTAGTCGTTCGCGTCTGCGAAGCCGTGCAGCGGCGCGGTCACGACTTCGTCGAAGTCGTGCATCGTCACCGCGCGCAGCATCGCGTCGCGGTCGAACAGCCCCGGATACTGGTCGAGCTTCGCGAGCGCCTTGCGTTTCAGCGTCTTCAGGAAGCTGCGTGTGTAGACCATCGCAAAGCCCTGCGACAGCGCGCGCCCGCCGGCGTGCACGTCGATCGGCGTCGAAATGGCGGCGGCCGCGCGGACGATCGACGTGTCGCTGCGATGCTCGCCGAGCCAGCGCAGCAGCACGTTGCCGCCGAGCGATACGCCGGCCGCGACGAGCGGCCCGCGATGCTGCGCGGCGAGCCGGCGCAGGATCCAGTCGACTTCGGCGCTGTCGGCGAGATGGTAGAAGCGCGGCTGACGGTTGAGTTCGCCGCTGCAGCTGCGAAAGTGCGGCACGACCGCGTGCCAGCCCTTCGCGCGAGCCGCGGCCATCATCGCACGCGCGTAGTGCGAAGCGGAGCTGCCTTCGAGGCCGTGGAACAGCACGAACAGCGGCGCGTCGGGCGGCGGCGCGGCGCCGTCGACGGGTGTGACCCAGTCGAGATCGATGAAGTCGTGGTCGGGCGTTTCCCAGCGTTCGCGCCGATACGCGACAGCCGGACGCCGCGCGAACAGCGCGGGCACGATGGTTTGCGCATGGCTGCTCGGCAGCCAGCGCGGCGCGCGGTAGCGCAGTAGCTCGTCGACGACGGCCGACGCGTCGGCCAGCGGCGAACTGGGCGGAGAAGCCGTACTCATGATCGCTCCGCGTAGTCTTTGCTGCGATCCGTCAGTGCAGCGGGCCCTGTCCGTGGCGGATCTTGGCGGCGAACTGCCCGGCCGCCCGTTCGGGAATCGGGCTCGCGTGGATGTGCGCGATACGCCATTCGCCGCGTTCGTGGATCATCACGTACGTCGCGAAAACCATGTCGGGGTCGGCGGTGAGGTCGGCCTGCTGATGCGCTTCGGCGATCGTGTAGACGACGGTGCCGAGGCTGTCGTAGACGCGGATGTCGAGCGGCTCGATCGTCAACGGACGCGTCGCGAGTCGCGCGCCGAGCCCGCTGCGGATCTGATCGAGCCCGTGCAGATGCTCGCCGTCCGCCCACACGCAGCTGGCGAAATCCTCGTCGATCCACAACGCCAGCAGCGCGTCGAGATTGGCATCGGCGACGGCCTGGTAGTAGGCGTTCAGCGTATCGGCGGCGGCTTCGAAGAGGCGGGCAAAACGTGGCATCGGGTTTATCTCTCGCGCGCGTCGCGCGCCGTGTTCAGCACGGCGGCCCGGATCGGGCGCCGCGCACCGGTGAATCGGATTGCCCGGCGCGTCGCGCGACGCCGCCGGTCAGGGTCAGCGCTGCCCGACGAGCATGCCGCGCAAATCGCCGAATACCTGCTCGGGGCCGAGTTCGCGCAAGCACTTCAGGTGACCGAGCGGGCACTCGCGTTCGAAGCAGGGACTGCATTCGAGATGCAGCCATTGTACCTTCGCCAGGTCCGACAGCGGAGGGGTGTGGCGCGGATCGGTCGATCCGTACAGCGCGACGAGCGGCCGGCGCAGCGCGGCGGCGACGTGCATCAGCCCCGAGTCGTTGGTGACGACCGCGTTCGCGCGCGCGATCAGCGCGCACGCTTCGGACAGCGACGTCTGCCCGCACAGGTTGCGCACGTTCGGCGCGTGGTCGGCGATCGCCTGCGCGGCGGCCGAGTCCTTCTGCGAGCCGAGCGCAATGATCTGCGTATACGGGAACGACTGATGGACGATCGTCGCGAGCGACGCGAAATGCTCGGGCGGCCAGCGCTTCGCGGGCCCGTACTCCGCACCCGGACAGAACACGACGAGCGGCTTGCGCGTATCGAGATTGAAGCGCGCGGACACGCGCGCGGTCTCGTTCAGATCCGCGTCGAGGCGCGGCGCGGGCAGCGTCTTCATCGACTCGGGCAGGCGCGCGCCCGGCGCGTATGCGAGCGCCGCGTAGTGCGTCGTCATCGGCGGCCGTTCGCCCGACTTGTCGGGATTCGCGTGCCGCACGTTCAACAGCCCGTAGCGGTGCTCGCCGGTGTAGCCGATCCGCAGCGGAATGTTCGCGAGCCACGGTATCACCGCGGACTTCAGCGAATTCGGCAGCACGTAGGCCGCGTCATAGCCGACGTCGCGCAGGTCGCTCGCGAGTTGCCAGCGACGCAGCAGCTGCAGCTTGCCGTGCGCGAGATCGGTTGCGTAGACATCGTGGATCTCGGGCATCCGCTCGAGCACCGGCGCGACCCACGACGGCGCGACGGCATCGATCGCGATGCGGGGATGGAGTTTCTTCAGCAGCGCAAAGAGCGGCTGCGCCATCAATGCGTCACCGATCCAGTTCGGTGCGATAACCAGCGCTCGACGCATCAGGTCGACTTCCGATGTCGTAATGAAACGCGGCGCGCGGGCGCCGCGTTCGGGTTGTCAGAACGGGGAAAGGGCGGCGCGCTGGACGTCCGGTCGCGCCGCTTCGCGACGGCCGGGCCCGCAGGCCCGGCCGTGCGGCTCAGTGGCCCTTGACCACCTCGCCGTCGCGCAGCTTGTAGCGCGTGCCGCAGTACGGGCAGCGCGACTCGCCGTGCGACACGTCGATGAAGACGCGCGGGTGCGCGTTCCAGCGCGTCATCGCGGGGTTCGGGCAGTACGCGGGGAGATCCTTGGCCGTCAGTTCGACCAGCGGCATTTCCTTGATTTCACTCATGAGGCTTTCTCTTGTCACTCTTCTGTGGGGGGCGGTCGCGCGGCGCGCTCAGATCTTCGTCAGCCAGTGCGCGTACTTCGCGTTCTTGCCGGACACGATATCGAAAAACGCCGACTGCAGCTTCTCCGTGACGGGGCCGCGCGCGCCGCTGCCGATCGTGCGGTTGTCGAGCTCGCGGATCGGCGTGACTTCGGCGGCCGTGCCGGTGAAGAACGCCTCGTCGGCCGTGTAGACCTCGTCGCGCGTGATGCGCTTCTCGACGACCTCGATGCCGGCGTCCTTCGCGAGCGTGATGATCGTGTCGCGCGTGATGCCGTCGAGGCACGACGACAGATCGGGCGTATACAGCTTGCCGCGGTTCACGAGGAAGAAGTTCTCGCCGGAGCCTTCCGACACGTAGCCGTCGACGTCGAGCAGCAGCGCCTCGTCGTAGCCGTCGGCGGTGGCTTCCTGGTTCGCGAGGATCGAGTTCACGTACCAGCCCGACGCCTTCGCGCGGACCATCGACACGTTCACGTGGTGGCGCGTGAACGACGACGTCTTCACGCGGATGCCCTTCGCGAGGCCGTCCTCGCCGAGGTACGCGCCCCACGGCCATGCGGCGATCGCGACGTGGATCGTGTTGCCCTTCGCGGACACGCCGAGCTTTTCCGAGCCGACCCAGATGATCGGGCGCAGGTAGCACGACTCGAGCTTGTTCTCGCGCACGACTTCGCGTTGCGCGGCCTCGAGCGTTTCCTGGTCGAACGGCACGTCCATCTGGAAGATCTTCGCGGAATTCAGCAGACGTTTGGTGTGCTCGGGCAGGCGGAAGATCGCGGTGCTGCCGTCGGCCGTCTTGTACGCGCGCACGCCCTCGAAGACGCCCATGCCGTAGTGCAGCGTATGGGTCAGGACGTGGATCGTGGCGTCGCGCCAGTCGATCAGCTTGCCGTCCATCCAGATCTTGCCGTCGCGGTCGGCCATTGACATAGGATTCTCCTGGGATGCGGTTGTATGCAGCGTTGAGCCGGAAAGACGCTTATTTTAGCGTCATTTGCCGTCGCTCCGGTCGGTCGGCGCCGGTGCGGCGCTATAATCGCGCGGTACCGATTCCAATAACGACGAAGCGTGCCGGCAGGAGGCGCCGGCGCTTCGACGAACCGCCCGCCGCGGCCCGCTTCCCATGCCCGTTCGATTGTCCGCCACCGACCGCTTCGCGCTGATCCAGGGCGCGCGCGACTATTCCCCGACGCTGATGGCGATCCTGTCCTGGGGTCTCGTCACCGGCATCGCGATGAGCAAGTCGGTGATGACGCTCGGGCAGGCGAGCGCGATGTCGCTGTTCGTCTACGCGGGCTCGTCGCAGCTCGCGGTGCTGCCGCTGCTCGCCGCGAAGCTGCCGATCTGGACCGTGCTGCTCACCGCCGCGATGGTCAACATGCGCTTCGTGATCTTCAGCGCCGGCCTCGCTCCCCATTTTTCATACCTGCCGCTGTGGCGGCGCCTGGCGATCGGCTATTTCAACGGCGACGTGATCTATCTGCTGTTCCAGAAGCAGGGCTTCGCGTACGGTCGCGTGCCGGGCAAGGAAGCGTACTTCTGGGGAATGGCGCTCGCGAGCTGGGCGTCGTGGCAGGTGTCGTCGCTCGCCGGCATCCTGCTCGCGAGCTTCTTCCCCGCGAGCTGGGGGCTGGAGCTGGCCGGCACGCTCGCGCTGATCCCGATCATGGTGTCGGCGGTCGCGAACCGTTCGACGCTGGCGGCCGTCGCGGTCGCGGGCATCGTGTCGCTCGTCGCGTTCGACCTGCCGTACCGGCTCGCGCTGCCGCTCGCGGTGCTCGCCGCGCTCGCGGCCGGCAGCACGGCCGACTTCTTCGTCGAACGCGCCGACTGGCGGCGCATCCGGACCGAAACCGTGCACGAGAAGGAAATCGAATGAGCGCGACGGAGATCTGGATCGTCATCGTCGGGATGACGATCGTCACGGCGCTCACGCGCGCGCTGTTCCTGATCGGCGGCGAACGCACGGTATTGCCGGAACGCGCGCAGCGCGCGCTGCGCTACGCGCCGGCCGCCGCGCTGGTCGCCGTCGTGCTGCCCGACGTGCTCGAAACGCCGGCCGGGATCTCGTTCGCGCTGTCCAATCACCCGTTCTATGCGGCGCTCGCCGGCCTCGGCTGGTTCCTGTGGCGGCGCAGCATGCTGGGAACGATCATTGTCGGGATGATCGTCTTCACCGTGCTGCGGCTCGTCGTCTGAGCGGCGCCGTCGCGCGCTCGCTTCGCGCGTTCGCACGCGCGTCGGTTGATCGTTGCGTTGCAGCATGCGCACGCGGGCGGTGCGCGATCCCAAATAGGCGGAATTCGCCGCCGCACGGGTCAGTCTGCCGGGTGGATCGGCTAGAATGCCCGTTCAAGATTTTTACCCGTGCGCGCGATGCGCAGCCGCCAGCCACGGCCGCATCCGGCGCCCTTTCGCGGCAGCCCGCGCACGTCGGCACGAACCCCTTTCCCCATCCACTACTTCAATCTGTCCAACATGAGCCAAGTCAAGCGTCTCACCGACCTGATCGCCGCCGGCCAGCTCGCCGGCAAGCGCGTGTTCATCCGCGCCGACCTGAACGTCCCGCAGGACGATCACGGCAACATCACCGAAGACACGCGCGTGCGCGCGTCCGTGCCGGCCATCAAGGCCGCGCTCGACGCCGGCGCGGCGGTGATGGTCACGTCGCACCTCGGCCGCCCGACCGAAGGCGAGTTCAAGCCGGAAGACTCGCTCGCGCCGGTCGCGAAGCGCCTTGCCGAACTGCTCGGCCGCGACGTGCCGCTCGTCGCGAACTGGGTCGAGAACGGCGTGAACGTCGCGCCGGGCGAGGTCGTGCTGCTCGAGAACTGCCGCGTGAACAAGGGCGAGAAGAAGAATTCGGACGAGCTCGCGCAAAAAATGGCGAAGCTCTGCGACGTGTACGTGAACGACGCGTTCGGCACCGCGCACCGCGCGGAAGCGACGACGCACGGGATCGCGAAGTATGCGCCCGTCGCGTGCGCGGGCCCGCTGCTTGCTGCGGAACTCGACGCGCTCGGCAAGGCGCTCGGCAACCCGGCGCGGCCGCTGGTCGCGATCGTCGCGGGTTCGAAGGTGTCGACGAAGCTGACGATCCTGAAGTCGCTCGCGGGGAAGGTCGACCAGCTGATCGTCGGCGGCGGCATCGCGAACACGTTCATGCTCGCGGCCGGTCTGCCGATCGGCAAGTCGCTCGCGGAAGCCGATCTCGTCGGCGAGGCGAAGGCGATCATCGACGACGCGCGCAAGCGCGGCGCGTCGGTGCCGATCCCGACCGACGTCGTGACCGCGAAGGCGTTCTCGCCGACCGCCGCGGCCACCGTGAAGCAGGTCGCCGACATCGAAGCGGACGACATGATCCTCGACATCGGCCCCGACACCGCGAAGGCGCTCGCGAGCCAGCTGGAGAAGGCCGGCACGATCGTGTGGAACGGTCCGGTCGGCGTGTTCGAGTTCGACCAGTTCGGCAACGGCACGAAGACGCTCGCCGAAGCGATCGCGAAGTCGTCCGCGTTCTCGATCGCCGGCGGCGGCGACACGCTCGCGGCGATCGCGAAGTACGGCATCCACGACCAGGTCAGCTACATCTCGACCGGCGGCGGCGCGTTCCTCGAGTTCCTCGAAGGAAAGAAGCTGCCGGCGGTGGAAGTGCTCGAAACGCGGGCGGCCTGAGCGTGGCGGCGCGCGCAGGGGTGACGAAGGCCGCGCGCTCCGCGAAGGCGGAGCCGGCGGCCGGCGCGGGCAGGCGCAAACGCGCGCCCGCGCGGGCGAACACCGCCCCGCGCGCACCGGCGGCCGCCGGCGACGCGGCCATGCAGCACCACGAGATTCAGAACAAAGCGATGCCGGGCACCAGCACCGGCGCGCGCCCCGAAGCGGCCGCCGCTGGGCCTGCCGCTCTCGGCTCTCGCAGCGTTTCACCCAGCGCATCCACCTTGATCCAGATGAGGAGTTTCATGCAGCGCGCCACCAAGATAGTCGCCACGATCGGCCCGGCCTCCAGTTCGCCGGAGATTCTGCTGCAGATGATGCAGGCGGGCCTCGACGTCGTGCGGCTCAATTTTTCTCACGGCACGGCCGATGATCACCGCCAGCGCGCCGAGATGGTGCGCGAGGCCGCCCGCAAGGTCGGCCGCGAGATCGCGATCATGGCCGATCTCCAGGGCCCGAAAATCCGCGTCGGCAAGTTCGAGAACGGCAAGACGATGCTTGCGCCGGGCCAGGCGTTCATCCTCGACGCGGGCTGCGAGCTCGGCAACGACGAGCGCGTCGGCCTCGACTACAAGGAGCTGCCGCGCGACCTGAAGCCGGGCGACCTGCTGCTGCTGAACGACGGGCTGATCGTGCTGACCGTCGAGCGCGTGCTCGGCGACGAGATTCACACGACCGTCAAGGTGGGCGGCGAGCTGTCGAACAACAAGGGGATCAACCGGCAGGGCGGCGGCCTGTCGGCGCCTGCGCTGACCGCGAAGGACATGGAGGACATCCGCACCGCGATGTCGCTCGGCGCGGATCTCGTCGCGGTGTCGTTCCCGAAGAACGCGACCGACATGGAAATGGCGCGTCAGCTCGCGAACATCGCGGGCGCGCCGTACGGCATCAAGCCGAAGATGATCGCGAAGATCGAGCGCGCGGAGGCGATTCCCGCGCTGCAGAGCATTCTCGACGCATCCGACGGGATCATGGTCGCGCGTGGCGATCTCGCGGTCGAAGTCGGCAACGCGGCCGTGCCGGCGCTGCAGAAGCGGATGATCCGGATGGCACGCGAGTCGAACAAGCTCGTGATCACCGCGACGCAGATGATGGAATCGATGATCCACGCGCCGGTGCCGACGCGCGCGGAAGTGTCGGACGTCGCGAACGCGGTGCTCGACGGCACCGACGCGGTGATGCTGTCGGCCGAGACGGCCGCCGGCAAGTATCCGGTGCAGACGATCGAGGCGATGGCGGCGGTCTGCGTCGAAGCCGAGAAGTCCGAGGAGATCGAGCTCGACAAGGATTTCCTCGACCGCACGTTCACGCGGATCGACCAGTCGATCGCGATGGGCGCGCTGTTTACGGCTTACCACCTCGGCGCGAAGGCGATCGTCGCGCTGACCGAATCGGGCGCGACGGCGCTGTGGATGTCGCGCCACTACACGCACGTGCCGATCTTCGCGCTGACGCCGCGGGTCGGCAGCGAGCGCGCGATGGCGCTGTTCCGCAACGTGACGCCGCTGCACATCGACTTCAACAGCGACCGCGACAGCGCGCTGCAGGCGGCGCTCGAGACGATCGTCCAGCGCGGCTACGTCGCGCACGGCGACATGGTCGTGCTGACCGTCGGCGAGCCGATGGGGCAGGCGGGCGGCACCAATACGCTGAAGATCGTGCGGGTCGGCGAGCACTATTGACCGGCGCGGCGCCGGTACGGCGCGCGCCGACGCCGGCAAGCCGGCGGCCCGACGCGGTCGGGCACCGTTTTTCGAAGAAAGCCGCGCGGGGTTTGCCGCCCCGCGCGGCTTTTTTTGTTTTTTGTCCGGATTGTGCGGTGCGAACGTAACAAATTGCGAGCGAGCGCGGCCGGCGGTCGGAATCGGAGGCGCTTCGCGATAAAATGCCGCTATTCGACGCTCAGCCGTGCCGTTCGCCCCGGGAATCGCCGCGGCGCGCCGCGCCGGCGTCAGGGCGCACCGGTTTTCATTCCAAGGAGTTCCACAATGCCTCTCGTATCAATGCGTCAATTGCTGGATCACGCGGCGGAGCACGGTTACGGCCTGCCGGCCTTCAACGTGAACAACCTGGAGCAGGTCCAGGCGATCATGGCCGCGGCGGATCAGGTCGGCGCGCCCGTGATCATGCAGGCATCGGCCGGCGCGCGGAAATATGCGGGCGAGCCGTTCCTGCGTCACCTGATCGAAGCGGCGGTCGAATCGTATCCGCACATCCCGGTCGTGATGCACCAGGATCACGGCCAGTCGCCGGCGGTCTGCATGGCCGCGATCCGCAGCGGCTTCACGAGCGTGATGATGGACGGTTCGCTCGAAGCGGACGGCAAGACGGTCGCCTCGTACGAATACAACGTCGACGTGTCGCGCAAGGTCGTCGAGATGGCGCACTCGATCGGCGTGACGGTCGAAGCCGAACTCGGCGTGCTCGGCTCGCTCGAGACGATGAAGGGCGACAAGGAAGACGGTCACGGCGCGGAAGGCACGATGACGCGCGAGCAGCTGCTGACCGATCCGGAGCAGGCCGCCGACTTCGTGAAGCTCACGCAGTGCGATGCGCTCGCAATCGCGATCGGCACGTCGCACGGCGCGTACAAGTTCACGAAGAAGCCGACCGGCGACATCCTGTCGATCCAGCGGATCAAGGAAATCCACGCGCGCATCCCGAACACGCACCTCGTGATGCACGGTTCGTCGTCGGTGCCGCAGGAACTGCTCGCCGAGATCCGCGAATTCGGCGGCGACATGAAGGAAACCTACGGCGTGCCGGTCGAGGAAATCCAGGAAGGCATCAAGCACGGCGTGCGCAAGGTCAACATCGACACCGACCTGCGTCTGGCCATCACCGGCGCGATCCGCCGCTACATGTTCGAGAACCCGGGCAAGTTCGATCCGCGCGACTACCTGAAGCCCGCTCGCGAAGCGGCGAAGAAGGTCTGCGTCGATCGCTACCTCGCGTTCGGCTGCGAAGGCCAGGCCGCGAAGATCAAGCCGGTGCCGCTCGAAAAGATCGCCGAGAAGTACAAGTCCGGCGAGCTCGCGCAGGTCGTGCGCTGAGACTGTAGTACGATTGCCCCGCCGCGAGGCCGGGGCCGGCCGCGCGGCGGGGAAGCGATCCCGGCGCGCGGCCGAACCGTCCGGCCGCACGAGGGCCGGCCGGCAACCGCCCGGCGCACCCGCCCGGCCGGTTCGCCGATGTATTGCAAGGCCGCCGTTCCCGCCAGCCGCGGGGAACGGCGTTTCCCTTTTTGTTTGGCTCCTTATCTGCGAAAAGACGATGTCTACCCTTTACGAATCCACGCTCCGCTCGCTGCCGCTCCTCGGTCGCGGCAAGGTCCGCGACAACTATGCGGTCGGCAACGACAAGCTCCTGATCGTCACGACCGACCGTCTGTCGGCATTCGACGTGATCATGGGCGAGCCGATTCCGAACAAGGGCCGCGTGCTGAACCAGATGGCGAACTTCTGGTTCGACAAGCTCGCGCACATCGTGCCGAACCATCTGACCGGCGACGCGCCCGAAGCGGTCGTCGCGGCCGACGAAGTCGAGCAGGTGAAGGGTCGCGCGGTGGTCGTCAAGCGTCTCGAGCCGATCCTGATCGAAGCGGTCGTGCGCGGCTACCTCGCGGGCAGCGGCTGGAAGGAATACCAGGCGAGCGGCGCCGTGTGCGGCGTGCAGCTGCCCGCAGGCCTGCAGAACGCGCAGAAGCTGCCGGAGCCGATTTTCACGCCCGCGGCGAAGGCCGAGATGGGCGAGCACGACGAGAACATCACGTTCGAGGAAACCGAGCGCCGCATCGGCACCGAGCTGGCCGCGACGATTCGCGACATCTCGATCCGCCTGTACAAGGAAGCGGCCGACTATGCGGCCACGCGCGGGATCATCATCGCCGACACGAAGTTCGAGTTCGGCCTCGACAACCACGGCAAGCTGTACCTGATGGACGAAGTGCTGACTGCCGACTCGTCGCGCTTCTGGCCGGCCGACCAGTATCAGGTCGGCACGAACCCGCCGTCGTTCGACAAGCAGTTCGTGCGCGACTGGCTCGAGACGCAGCCGTGGGGCAAGACCGCGCCCGCGCCGGCACTGCCGGCCGACGTCGTCGCGAAGACGGCCGCGAAGTACCAGGAAGCGCTCGAGCGCATCACCGGCCAGCCGCTCGCCTGACGGGGGAACGCACGAAATGAGCGAAGTCCAGACCGCCCACACGCACAGCGCGCCGCTCGTCGGCGTGCTGATGGGTTCGAGTTCCGACTGGGACGTGATGAAGCACGCAGTCGCGATCCTGCAGGAGTTCGGCGTGCCATACGAAGCGAAGGTCGTGTCCGCGCACCGGATGCCCGACGAGATGTTCGACTATGCGGAGAAGGCGCGCGAGCGCGGGCTGCGCGCGATCATCGCGGGCGCCGGCGGCGCCGCGCACCTGCCCGGCATGCTGGCCGCGAAGACGACGGTGCCCGTGCTCGGCGTGCCGGTCGCGAGCAAGTATCTGAAGGGCGTCGATTCGCTGCACTCGATCGTGCAGATGCCGAAGGGCGTGCCGGTCGCGACGTTCGCGATCGGCGAGGCCGGCGCCGCGAACGCCGCGCTGTTCGCGGTGTCGATCCTGTCCGGCACGTCGGCCGACTACGCGAACCGGCTCGCCGCGTTCCGCGTACGCCAGAACGAAGCCGCGCACGCGATGGTGCTGCCGCCGCTCGAATGACGGCACGGCGCCGCCGCGCCGTTCGCGGCCGGCGCCGGACTTTCCTACTGCGGCGGGCATTTCCGCTTCCCGCTGCGATCGACCACTGACATGACCGCAACTCCTGATACCGTTTCCCCGATCCTGCCCGGCGCGTGGCTGGGCATGGTCGGCGGCGGCCAGCTCGGCCGCATGTTCTGCTTTGCCGCCCAGTCGATGGGCTATCGCGTCGCCGTGCTCGATCCCGATCCGGCGAGCCCGGCCGGCGCGGTGGCCGATCGCCATCTGCGCGCCGCGTACGACGACGAGGCCGCGCTGACCGAACTCGCCGCGCTGTGCGACGCGGTGTCGACCGAGTTCGAGAACGTGCCGGCCGCGAGCCTGGATTTCCTCGCGCGCACGACGTTCGTCGCGCCGGCCGGCCGCTGCGTCGCGATCGCACAGGACCGGATCGCGGAGAAGCGTTTCATCGAAGCGTCCGGCGTGCCGGTCGCGCCGCACGTCGTGATCGAATCGGCGGCGGCGCTCGCCGCGCTCGACGATGCCGCGCTCGACGCCGTGCTGCCGGGCATCCTGAAGACGGCGCGTCTCGGCTACGACGGCAAGGGCCAGGTACGCGTGCGCACCGCGCAGGAAGCGCGCGATGCACATGCGGCGCTCGGCGGCGTGCCGTGCGTGCTCGAGAAGCGGCTGCCGCTGAAATACGAAGTGTCGGCGCTGATCGCGCGCGGCGCGGACGGCCGCTCGGCCGCTTTCCCGCTCGCGCAGAACGCGCACCACAACGGCATTCTCGCGCTGACGGTGGTGCCGGCGCCGGCCGCGGATCCCGCGCTGGTCGAGCAGGCGCAGCAGGCGGCGGTGCGGATCGCCGACACGCTCGACTACGTCGGCGTGCTGTGCGTCGAATTCTTCGTGCTCGAAGACGGCTCGCTCGTCGCGAACGAGATGGCGCCGCGCCCGCACAATTCCGGCCACTACACGGTCGATGCGTGTGCAACGAGCCAGTTCGAGCAGCAGGTGCGCGCGATGACGCGCATGCCGCTCGGCAACCCGCGCCAGCATTCGCCGGCCGCGATGCTGAACATTCTCGGCGACGTGTGGTTTCCGGACGGCGCGGCCGATGCCGTCACGCCGCCGTGGGACGCGGTTGCCGCGATGCCGGCCGCGCATCTGCATCTGTACGGCAAGGAAGAAGCGCGCGTCGGCCGCAAGATGGGACACGTGAATTTCACCGCCGCGACGCGCGACGAAGCCGTCGCCGCTGCCCACGCGTGCGCGCAGCTGCTGCGCGTGCCGCTCGACTGAGGCGCCGCACGATGTCCACCGATCTCCCGATGTCCGTGACGCGCGCGCAGATCGACGCGGCCGCCGCGCTGCTCGACGCGGGGCAGCTCGTCGCGTTTCCGACCGAAACCGTCTACGGGCTCGGCGGCGACGCGGCGGACCCCGAGGCCGTCGCGCGGATCTACGCGGCGAAAGGGCGGCCCGCGAACCATCCGGTGATCGTGCATCTGCCGCCGGGCGGCGACCCGGCATACTGGGCTGCCGATCTGCCGGCCGACGCGCGGAAGCTGATCGATGCGTTCTGGCCCGGCCCGCTGACGCTGATCCTGAAGCGCCATCCGCGCATTCCGGACGCGGTGAGCGGCGGGCAGGACTCGGTCGGGCTGCGCTGCCCGTCGCATGCGGTCGCGCAGGCGCTGCTCGCCGCGTTCAGCGCCCGCCGCGGCGGACACGGCGGTGTAGCCGCGCCGTCCGCGAACCGGTTCGGCCACGTGAGCCCGACGACCGCCCAGCACGTGCGCGACGAATTCGGCGACACGGTGCACGTGCTCGACGGCGGCCCGTCCGAAGTCGGCATCGAATCGACGATCGTCGATCTGTCGCGCGGTTTCCCGGCGTTGCTGCGACCGGGCCATGTGAGCCCGCAGCAGATCGCCGACGTGCTCGGCCGTGCGCCGCGGCTGCCGGACGGCAGCGACGCCACCGCGCCGCGCGCGTCGGGCACGCTGAAGGCGCATTACGCGCCGCGCACGCCGCTCGCGCTGCTGCCGTTCGATGCGCTGGAGCCGTTGCTCGCGGCCGCGCAGGCCGACGGCGAGCGCGTCGCGCTGGTCGCGCGCGCGTCGCGCGCGGGCCGCTGGGCGCAGGCCGACGGCGTGCATTTCGTCGCGGCGCCCGAAGATCCGCACGCGTATGCGCGCGATCTGTACGGCATGCTGCGCGCGCTCGATCGTGCGCAGGTCGCGCGCATCCTCGTCGAAAAGCTGCCGGAGACCATCGACTGGATCGCGGTCAACGATCGTCTCGGCCGTGCGGCGGCCGCATTCGAAGCGCGGGACTGACGCCGCACGACGACGCGAGCGATACCGCCGCCGCGCCGCCGCTCGCTCATCCACGAAAAAAACGCCAGACCGGCACAAACCGGTCTGGCGTTTTCGTTTGGCATCGCGCCGGCGCGCATCGCATGCGCGCCGGCTGCAGCCGGGCGCTTACTTGCCGACGCCCGATGCGGCGATCTGCTGTTCGACGTACTGCGCGAACAGTGCGTGCAGGCGCGTCGTCGGATGGACCGTGTCCGCGAACATGTACGTCTGGTCCGCATTCGCGACCGTGTACGTCTGCGGCGAGCAGAACAGCGACGAACCGAATGCGGACGCATTCGCGACGCCGTACTGCGTCGCGGCCGCGACCATCGCCTTCAGATTGCACGCGGTGTCGGTGTTCGACACGCTGAAGCCGTTCGCCTGGTAGTTGGCCGCGATGCCGTCCTGCCACTTGAACGCGTCGATCACCACGACCTTCGTCATGTCCACCTTCAGCGCGGCCAGCGTGCCGGCGAGCGTCTGGTTGAACAGGCCCGACAGTTGCGTGAACGCGGCCTGCGTGCCGCCCTGCAGCGCGAGCGGCGTGCCGCCGATGTCCGGCACGTTCGCGACGAACACGTGCGTCGCGCCTGCCGCGACGATCTGCTGGACGAGCCCCGCGAGCTGCTGCGCGGCGAGCCCGATCGCCTGCGCCGCTGCGAGCTGCGCGGCCGGCGTGTTGCCTTGCGCCTGCGCGACCTGAGCCTGATAGAAGATGTCGTTCGCGCCGCCGTTGATCAGCACGATCTGGTTCGCGTTGAAGCTGCCGTGCTGCGACAGGTACTGCTTGACCTGATCGGCGATCGGCGTCGTCGTCGCCTGCGCGTAGTCGGCGTTCGGCACGCTCGCGTCCGCATGGCCGATGCCGGGCTGCAGCGTCACGCGCGAGCCGCCCTGCGCATAGCCGAGCCCGCCGGTCGGCTGCAGCGGGATGCCGAAGCCGCCCTGGTTCGCGGGCTGCAGCGTGTCGCCGTAGTACTGCGCGACGTTCTGCGTCCACACCTGGCCGGGATTGGTCGTGAAGCGGCCGCCGCCGAAGCCGAGCTTGATCTGCGAATACGTGCCGACGTCCGACAGGCTGTCGCCGAACGACACGATCTGCATCTTCACGCCGGACGGCGGCGTGTTCGACGCGCTGTTGTTGTCGTCGCCGCCGCCGCACGCGGCGAGCAGCGCGAGCGCCGCGCCGGCGATCGCGACCTGCGCGGTGCGCAGCAGGCGTTGTCGTGCGCGCGTCGGGAACGGTTGTTGTGACTGCATCGATCGATCTCCTCGTAGATATGGCCTGATGTCTCGCATCTGCGCGCCCGTTCAGCTGCGGGCGGCGCGGCGGCCGTTGGCTGAAACGGTTTATTGGTCGCGCACGGCCGCAAGCGGCGCGGTGCGCGGATCGTGGTTTGCGGCCTCGGCGATCTGCGCATGATAAGCGCTCGCCCATTCGGGCGGGCCGAAAATCGCGCGCAGCTTGTTGCGCGCGCCTTCGACGCGCAGCGCGTCGGCCGCCATCGACACCCACTCGTGGAACGTCGCGACGAGCGGGTTGTTCGAGCCGAGCGGCTCGACGATTCCGTACTGCGGCGGGTCGTCCGGCGATTCGTCGACGTAGCTGCCGAACAGGCGGTCCCAGATCACGAGCACGCCCGCGTAGTTGCGGTCGATGTAGCGTGGATTGCGCGCATGGTGCGCGCGATGGATCGACGGCGTGTTGAATACGTACTCGAGCCAGCCGAGCTTGCCGATCGCCTGCGTGTGCACGAAGAACTGGAACGCGAGATTGATCAGCACGATGCCGACGATCTGCTGCGGCGGAAAGCCGAGCACCGCGAGCGGCAGCCAGAACACCCACATGCCCGCGACCGGATACATCAGGCTCTGGCGGAACGCGGTCGAGAAATTCATCCGCTCGGACGAGTGATGGACGACGTGCGCGGCCCACAGCCAGCGCACGCGGTGGCTCGCGCGGTGAAACACGTAGTAGAGCAGGTCCTGGCACACGAACAGCACCGCGAACGACAGCCAGCCGTCGTCCCACGTGAACATGCGATAGTGGCGGTAGCAGTACGCGTAGACCGGGATCACGAACACCCACGCGAGCTTGTCGGCGCCCTGGTGCATCAGCGCGAGCGTCGCGTTGCACAGCGTGTCGCGCCATGCGTAGACGCGGTCCTGCGCGCGCGTGCGATGGAGGTGCCACGCTTCCCAGCCGATGCAGAGCAGGAAGACGGGCGCCAGCGCGAGCAGAAGCAATTCGACGTCGAAGCGCATGGACGTGTCTCCTCCTTTCCCCTGCAAGCCGTGAGGCCGGGCGTGTTGCCCGTTGTCGATATTGGTCAGGCCAACAGCCTACGCAATCGCCACGCGCGACGCGAGAGGGCAGCGTAGAGGGTTCCCTCTGAGGACAGGGTTTCTACGGAAGTCGCGCGGCGCGAGGCCGGGCGGTACGGCCCCGCTTTTTCGGAGGCCGGTGCGCGAACGCCGGAGACGGACGCGCCGGCCGCTACGGCCGGCCAACGCGACGAGGAAAGCGGCGCCGCGCGACGGTCGCTGCATGCGCGCGCATGCACGGCAGCGCCGTCAGTGCGCGCCCGCGTAGACCCATTCGAGCAGCGTGTCGTGCGCGGCACGCGCGGCTTCCGCGTGATCGTCGTTGATGAAGCTGACGACCACGTAGCTCTGCCCGTCGGCGCCGGCGACGTAGCCGGCGATCGCGCGCACGTCGCGCAGCGTGCCGGTCTTGATGTGCGCTTTGCCGAGCACGCCGGCGTTCGTGAGGCGGTTCTTCATCGTGCCGTCGATGCCGGCGATCGGCAGCGAGTCGACGAACGCCTGCGCGACCGGGCTCGCGTTCGCGGCCTGCAGCAGCGCCGCGAGCGACTGCGCGCTCACGTGCTCGTCGCGCGACAGGCCCGAGCCGTTGTCGAGCACGAGGTCGGGCATCGCGATTCCGCTTTTGCGCAGGAACGCTTCGATCGCGCGGCTCGACTGCTCGGGCGTCGCGGGCGGCTTGCCGGCCACCGCGCCGATCGTCAGGAACAGGTTGCGCGCCATCACGTTGTTGCTGAACTTGTTGATGTCGTACACGATGCTGCCGAGCACCGGGCTGTGATGAACGGCGATCGGCCGCGCGGCGCTCGGCACCTTCCCTTCGGTCACCGGCCCGGCGATCGTGCCGCCGTCCTGCTGCCACAGCGCGAGGAAGCCACGCGCGAAGAACGTCGTGTGATCGAGAATCGCGAGGTTCGTCGTGTGTGCGCCGCAGCGCAGCGGATAGTCGCCCGCGAACGACGCGGTCACGATGCCGCCGCCGGCCGTCAGCGTCGGGCGCGCGGCAGCGGCGGCGGCCGCGCACGACCCGTTGCCTTCGTGCAGCTGGTTGTCGATCGACAGGTTCGCGAGCGGCGGCAGCACGTCGACCGCGACCTTGCCGTCGTCGCCCGGCGTGACCGTGAACGACACGGCCTTGAACGCGTACAGCAGCGGATCGGGGCCGACGTTGTACGGTGCGCTCGCATCGTCGTCGAACGACGGCAGGTCGCGCGTCGACGCCGCGAAATAGCTCTTGTCGAGCACGAGTCCGCCGGCCACGCGCTTGATGCCGGCCTTGCGGATCTTGTCGACGAGATCGATCAGCTCCTCCGGCACGAGCTTCGGATCGCCGGTGCCCTTGATGTACAGGTTGCCCTGCAGCGTGCCGTCCGGGTCGACCGGGCCGTCCGCATAAGCGGTCGTGCGCCAGCGGAAGTCGGGGCCGAGGATCGACAGGCCGGAAAACGTCGTGACGAGCTTCATCGTCGACGCGGGCAGCATCGGCCGGGTCGCGTTCCACGCAATCAACGGCTCGGGATCGCCGACGCGCTCGACGACGACGCTCATCGCCGACGCCGGCACCTTCGCGCGCTGCAGCGCGACGAGCACCGAAGTCGGCAGCCCGGCCGCGCGCGCGGCCGGCGACACGACCGGCGTGCGGTGCGGTTCCTTGTGGGTTTTCTTGCGGGCCTGCGCGGCCGGCGCGAACGCGAGAGCCGTGCAGGTGGCGACGACGGCGGCCGCGCGCAGGCAGAGGCGCGCGCGCGGCGCGAAGCGGGCGGAAAGTGCGGAAATCGGCATGGACGAATACGGTAAGCAGGGGCTCGGACGGCGCGTCGGTTGCGCGCGCAAGCGCACATTGTAGAGACAACCGCGCGCCTGCTCGTTGCAATCGCGCATCGTGCCGCGCCGGCGCGCGTGCGCCGGGTTTGCGGCGCCGCGTCGCGCACGCGCGATTCGCGGCGCTACAATGGTCGCCATCTTTCACTCGTCCGATGGACTCCTGTTCCGATGCGGATTCTGCTTGTCGAAGACGATCGCATGATTGCCGAGGGCGTGCGCAAGGCGCTGCGCTCGGACGGCTTCGCGGTCGACTGGGTGCAGGACGGCGAAGCGGCGCTCACCGCGCTCGGCGGCGAAGCGTACGACCTGCTGCTGCTCGATCTCGGCCTGCCCAAGCGCGACGGCATCGACGTGCTGCGCACGCTGCGCGCGCGCGGGCTCGCGCTGCCGGTGCTGATTGTCACCGCGCGCGATGCGGTGGCCGATCGCGTGAAGGGGCTCGACGCGGGCGCCGACGATTATCTCGTCAAGCCGTTCGACCTCGACGAACTCGGCGCGCGGATGCGCGCGCTGATCCGCCGTCAGGCCGGCCGCAGCGAGTCGCTGATCCGCCACGGCACGCTGACGCTCGATCCCGCGTCGCACCAGGTGACGCTCGACGGCGCGCCGGTCGCGCTGTCCGCGCGCGAGTTCGCGCTGCTCGAGGCGCTGCTCGCGCGGCCCGGCGCGGTGCTGTCGAAGAGCCAGCTCGAGGAGAAGATGTACGGCTGGGGCGAGGAGATCGGCAGCAACACGGTCGAGGTCTACATCCACGCGCTGCGCAAGAAGCTCGGCTCCGACCTGATCCGCAACGTACGCGGGCTCGGCTACATGGTGGTCAAGGAAAGCTGACGCGTGAGGTCGATTCGTCATCAATTGCTGGTCTGGCTGCTCGCGATCGTCGTCGCGGGCGTGGGCATGGCGGGCTGGCTGATCTACCGGCAGGCGCTCGCCGAAGCGAACGAGCTGTTCGACTACCAGCTGCAGGAAATCGCGGCGGCGCTGCCGTCCGAGCCGTTCTCGCAGGTGTTCGGCTCGCGCACCAACGGCGACGAAGGGATCGTGATCCAGATCTGGAACCGCAACGGCGTGCTGATGTACTTCTCGCATCCGCGCGCGCCGATCGCGCCGCGCGCGGAACTCGGCTTCTCGACCGAGCGCACCGATCGCGGCGAATGGCGCGTGTACGGCGCGATCGTCGGCGACAACGTCGTGCAGCTCGCGCAGCCGCTGTCGGTGCGCAACCGGCTCGCGGCGAACGTCGCGCTGCGCACGCTGTGGCCGCTGATCGTGCTGCTGCCGTTTCTCGGCGCGGCCGTATGGATGATCGTCGGGCGCGGGCTCGCGCCGCTCGCCCGCGTCACGCACGCGGTCGAGGCGCGGCGCCCGGAAGCGCTCGATCCGCTGCCCGATGCGCGGCTGCCGCTCGAAGTGCAGCCGCTCGTGCGCGCGCTGAACGGGCTGCTCGCGCGGCTGTCGTCGGCGCTCGACACGCAGAAGGCGTTCGTCGCCGATGCCGCGCACGAACTGCGCACGCCGCTCGCCGCGGTGCAGATCCAGGCGCAGCTCGTCGCGCGCGCGAAGGACGACGCGTCGCGCCGCGAGGCGCTCGACGATCTGCAGCAGGGCGTCACGCGCGCGACACGTCTCGCGGAGCAGCTGCTCGCGCTGGCCCGCGCCGAACCCGACGGCGCGACGGTGCGCGAGCCGGTCGACCTGCACGCGCTGCTCGCCGAATGCGTGGCGGCTTATGCGCCGCTCGCGCAGCGTCGCGGGATCGATCTGGGTTTCGAGGAGGCGCGTGCGGCGACCGTCGTCGCCGACGTCGGCGCGCTGCGCGTGATGTTCGGCAACCTGCTCGACAACGCGGTGAAGTACACGCCGGACGGCGGGCGCATCGACGTATCGCTGACGCGCGACGCGGCCGGCCGCGCGTGCGTGCAGATCGGCGACAGCGGGCCCGGCATTCCGGCCGACGAGCGCGAGCGCGTGTTCGACCGCTTCTACCGCGACAGCTCCGCCCGCGCGCGCACCGACGTGTCGGGCAGCGGGCTCGGCCTCGCGATCGTCAAGCGCGTGGCGGCGCAGCAGGGCGCGACGGTGTCGCTCGGCGACGCGGCCGCGGGCGGGCTGCTCGTGAGCGTCGTGTTCCGCGACGCGCAGCTGCCGGCCGACGAAGCACAGTCCTCCGAATTCGCGTGAGCCGCGCGCCGCGGGCCGCGCGGGCCCGCTTAAGCGTCGCTTAAGGCTGATTAAGCCTCCTTTAAGTCAGGGTCGTTACGCTGCGTCCTAACAAAGAGGAGGTCCTACGATGAACACCCGATTCCTTGCTCGCAGCGCCGTGGCGATCGCCGTCGCGGCCGCCCTGTCCGCCGGCTACGTCGCAGGCACGCATCGCGCCGATCCGCAGATCATCACGCCCGCGCAGGCCGCCGCGCTGATGCCGGCCGAGGCGGCCGCGAAGACCGGCATCCCCGATTTTTCCGGGCTGGTCGAGACTTACGGCCCGGCGGTCGTAAACATCAGTGCGAAGCACGTCGTGAAGCAGGTGGCGCGGCGCGTGCCGCAGCCGCAGCTGCCGATCGATCCGAGCGATCCGTTCTACCAGTTCTTCAAGCATTTCTACGGCCAGGTGCCGGGCATGGGCGGCGACGCGCAGCCGGACGACCAGCCGAGCGCGAGCCTCGGGTCGGGTTTCATCATCAGCTCCGACGGATACATCCTCACCAATGCGCACGTGATCGACGGCGCGAACGTCGTCACGGTCAAGCTGACCGACAAGCGCGAGTACAAGGCGAAGGTCGTCGGCTCCGACAAGCAGTCCGACGTCGCGGTGCTGAAGATCGACGCGACCGGGCTGCCGACCGTGAAGATCGGCGATCCGGCGCAGAGCAAGGTCGGCCAGTGGGTCGTCGCGATCGGCTCGCCGTACGGCTTCGACAACACGGTCACGTCGGGCATCATCAGCGCGAAGTCGCGCGCGCTGCCGGACGAGAACTACACGCCGTTCATCCAGACCGACGTGCCGGTGAACCCCGGCAACTCGGGCGGCCCGCTGTTCAACCTGCAGGGCGAGGTAATCGGCATCAACTCGATGATCTACTCGCAGACGGGCGGCTTCCAGGGGCTGTCGTTCGCGATTCCGATCAACGAGGCGATGAAGGTGAAGGACGAGCTCGTGAAGACCGGCCACGTGAGCCGCGGCCGCCTCGGCGTCGCGGTGCAGGGGCTGAACCAGACGCTCGCGAGCTCGTTCGGGCTGCAGAAGCCGGACGGCGCGCTGATCAGCTCCGTCGATCCGAACGGTCCGGCCGCAAAGGCCGGGCTGCAGCCGGGCGACGTGATCCTGTCGGTCAACGGCTCGCCGGTCGCGGATTCGACGTCGCTGCCCGCGCAGATCGCGAACCTGAAGCCGGGCTCGAAGGCCGACCTCGTCGTGTGGCGCGACAAGGCGAAGAAATCGATCACCGTGACGCTCGGCGCGATGACCGACGCGAAGCTCGCGTCGAACGACGGCGGGCCGGTCGAGCAGGGTCGCCTCGGTGTCGCCGTGCGCCCGCTGACGCCGCAGGAGCGCAGCGCGGACAACGTGTCGCACGGGCTGATCGTCCAGCAGGCGGCCGGTCCGGCCGCGAGCGCGGGCATCCAGCCCGGCGACGTGATCCTCGCGGTCAACGGCCGGCCGGTCACGAGCGCCGAGCAGCTGCGCGAAGCGGTGAAGGCGGCGGGCAACAGTCTTGCTCTGCTGATTCAGCGCGATAATGCCCAGATCTTCGTGCCGGTCGACCTGAGCTGACCGGCGGTCGCCGCGGCGCGGCCCGTACGGCGGTGCCGCCGGCCGCGGCGGGCGCCGCGCCGTCCGACCCCATGGCGCTGCGTCCCGTATGTGTTCCGACCCAAAGGAGAGAGCCATGCAACATCTACGCAACGTGTCCCGTTTTGCCATCGCGGCCGCGCTGGCCGCAGGTCTTGCCGCCGGCGCAAGCGCGGCGTATGCGCAGTCGTCCGACGGCTTGCCCGATGCCACGCAGCAAGGCGACGTCAGCTTCGTGTCGGGCGGCATCGGCAAGGACCAGTCGACCGCGTTCGAGCGCAACGAGTCGGCGTGGCCGCTCGCGCTGCGCTTCACCGGCAAGGGCGGTGAATACCTGGCCGACGTCCATGTGCGGATCGTCGACCGCAACGGCGCCGAAGTGCTGAAGACGGACGCGCGCGGGCCGTACATGCTGGTGAAGCTGCCGCCGGGGCGCTACACGGTGCACGCGTCGTACCAGGGCAGCGACGAAACGCGTGCCGTCACGGTCGGCGCGAAGGGCGGCACGAAGGCCGCATTCCAGTGGAACGCGCAGTAGCGAGTGGTCTGCAACCGCCGGCGGCGGTCGCGCAATCGGACGAAGTTTCGCCCATAATGAAAGCCACGGCGCGCGCCGTGGCTTTTTCGTTTCCTGCCCGGCCCGCGCGCACGCAGCCGCCCCGAAGGAGGAACGATGTCCGATCCTGCCGTCCCCCGTCTCGAAATCGTGCCGAACCGCCACCGCGTGCGCGTGATTCATCGCGGGATCACGTACGCCGATTCGCGCGGCCGCGCGCTGACGGTACGCGAGGCGGGGCTGCCCGACGTCCATTATCTGCCGCGCGGCGACGTCAACATGCATCGGCTCGTGAAGTCGGGCGTCACGACGACTTGTCCGCTTCGAGGGCGGGCCGTGCATTTCGACTTGCAGACGGAAGACGGCGTGATCGAGAACGCCGCATGGAGTTACGAGGAACCGAAGGACGCGGCCGCGGCGCTTGCGCACTACGTCGCGTTCGATGCCGCACGGGTCGACGGTCTCGTCGAGACGTCGTGATGCGGCGCGTGTTCATCGGGGAGGCATCATGGAACTGAACGACACGTTACGCGTCCCGCTCGCGCCCGCTGTCGTGCGTGACGCGCTCGAAGACATCGCATTGCTGCGCGCCAGCTTCGACCATTGCGAATCGTTCGCGAAGCTCGCGCGCGGCGAGTTCGCGCTGACGATCACGGTGCCGCTCGGTCCGCTGCGCGCCCGCTACGACGTGCGCGCACATTCGGTCGGCGAAGACGGCGACGCGCAAGGGCAGCCGCGCCGCGTACTGAACTTCAAGGCGCGCGCCGACGGCCTCGGCGCGCTGCGCGGCCAGGTCGAGCTGCTGCTGACGCCGGACGACGACGCGGATGCCACGCGCATCGAGTACGTGATCTGGGCGACCGCGAGCGGTCCGCTCGCCGAGCTGCCCGCGCGGCAGATCGAGAACGCGCTGCGCGAATGGGCCGACGACTTCTTCCGCGAATTCTGCGCGGTCGTGCAGGCGAAGCACGGCCTCGCGCCGAATCGCGCGCGCTCGGCCGCACCGCGCCGCCAGCACGTGTTCCTGCGGCCCGCATCGCTGATGGCGGCGACGAAACGGTCGCTGCCGCCGCACCTCGGCAGCGCGTTCGCCGGGCGCGCGGCCGGCGCGCTTCATCATCGCGGGTCCGGCGCGCTGCCGGTCTGGGCATGGGCGGCGATGATCGTCTTCGTCGCGCTGCTGCTTTACGCGACGCGGTGGATCGGCGTCGGCTGAGCGGCCGTCTATCGCCGGTTTCCGCGGTTCGGCGGTCGTCGCCGCAGCGGCGGCCGCTATGGCCGCACGTCGGGCGCCGCGCCGCGAAATTGCCTTCGATATGCCGACGGCGACGTGCCGAGCGCGCCCGCGAAATGCTGGCGCAGCGACACGCTCGACCCGTAGCCGGCCGCCTGCGCGACGGCATCGATCGACTGACCGGTGGTTTCCAGCAGATGCTGCGCACGCGCGAGCCGTTCGGCCTGCAGCCACGCGGTGACGGTGGTGCCGGTCGCCTGCCGGAAGTGGCGCGTGAACGTGCGCCGGCTCATCAGCGCACGCTCGGCGAGCGAGTCGACGCTGTGCGCGGCGTCGAGATGCGCGCGTACCCAGTCGAGCAGCTCGGCGAGCCGCGCGTCGCGCGGATGCGCGGCGACGGGCTGCGGCACGTACTGCGCCTGCCCGCCCTGACGATGCGGCGGGATCACGAGACGCCGCGCGATGCGGTTCGCGGCGTCCGAGCCGAAACGCCGCCGCACGACGTGCAGGCAGCAGTCGAGCCCGGCGGCCGTGCCGGCCGACGTCGTCAGGTTGCCGTCGTCGACGTACAGCACGTCGGGGTCGAGCTTCACGCGCGGAAAGCGCTGCGCGAAGTCGTCGGCCCACGCCCAGTGAGTCGTCGCCGGACGGCCGTCGAGCAGCCCGGCCGCGGCGAGCACGTACGCGCCGAGGCACAGGCCGACGAGCTGCGCGCCGCGTGCCGAGGCCGCGCGCACCGCATCGAGCAGTTCGTCGGGCGGCGTTTCGTCGGGGTCGCGCCATGACGGCACGATCACGATGTCGGCATCGGCGAGCCCGTCGAGTCCGCAGGCCGCGGTAATCGTGAAGCCGCCGGTCGTCGCGAGCGGGCCGCGTTCCGACGAACAGACGCGGAACTCGAACGCCGGCGTCGCGGCCGCATCGCGCTCCTTGCCGAACACGACGGACGGCACCGACAGGTGAAACGGGCTGATGCCGTCGTAGGCGATCACGGCGACGATGGTGGGCGCGGACGATGCGGAAGATGCGGAAGATGCGGAAGATGTGGACGGTGCCGACGACGCGGACGATGCGTGCGACGGCAACGGGGCGGGCGACCCAACGGCGGACATGGCGGGCTCCGAAATGGCGGTGGCCCGATTCTAGCGAAGAACGTCCGCCGGGCCACTGTGCGCATACGCGGCGCGATCGGACAATGCATCGCATCTCATCTCATCGCGCTGCCCGCCGCCTCGTTCGGGGCGGCGCGACGTCGACCCACCCGGCGCCGCCCGGTCGTCAGTCGCCGTCCTTCAGCATCGCCGGGCTGCAGCGCAGCATGTCGAAGCAGCCGTCGACGAGCTTTTCCGCATGCTGCTCGGCGTCGATCTCGTCGGGCAGCATCAGCATGTCGCGCACGAAGCCGCTGACGAGCGTGTGCAGCATCAGCGTCGCGCGCCACGTGTCGAGCCGCTCGGGCAGCAGCTTGAGCCGCACGGCCATCGCGAGGTCCGCGTCGATCATGTGCAGCGCGTCGCTCATCTCCGCGCGATTGCGCTGCAGCAGCGGCTCCATGTCGGCCACGTATTCGCACTTCATGAACAGGATGCTGAACACGCGCCGCAACTGTGCGTCGCGCTGCACGCCGAGCAGGCACCAGACCAGGATCTTGCGGATCTTCTCGAGCGGATTGCCGCCCGGCGCGTCGGTCGGCAGCCGCTTCAGTTCGTCGATCGGCAGGAGCACACGGTCGAACATCGCATCGAACAGTTCGCTCTTGTTCGCGAAATGCCAGTAGATCGCGCCGCGCGTCACGCCGGCGTGCTGGGCAATGTCCGCTAGCGACGTGTGCGACACGCCTTTCTCGAAGAACACGTGTTCGGCGGCGTCGAGAATCCGGTTGCGCGTCTCGAGCGCCTCCTCCTTGGTGCGTCTGACCATTGTGCAGGCCTGAATCGGTCGATCGTGGATGAATACGGGATGTGACCCCTCGCCGTTGCTGCGCGAAGGGGCTATGCTTGCAGTTGGTAATAATTCGTAAGACTCGGCGCGTGGCACGGCGCGAACGAGCTTTTTACATACATTCGTGAATGTATATACAATACCACCCTACGATCGAATGACCCAAGTGGCAATCAGTTAATATCCCACTCTGCTGATTCCCGCCAAAGTAACAGTCCGCAGTGCGTGGCATCTCGTCGGCACGGAGGTTTCGTGCCGACTAGCTGTATCCAGCAGTCCAGTAATTCAGGTGTTCGATCTGCGCCGCGAGGCGCATCCGTGTTGCGCTCCGTCCGGGCGCGACACTCATTCCATTGGTTATACACAGAGGTCGCTCCATGCGCGTCGAACGGGTTCCATACCGCTTACTCACTGTCGCGACGGCCGCCGTTTTCCTGGCCGCGTGCGGGAAAAAAGAATCGGCACCGCCGCCGCAAACGCCGGAAGTCGGCGTCGTCACCGTCCAGCCGCAAGCCGTACCGGTCTTCACCGAACTGCCGGGCCGCACCAGCGCGTTCCTCGTCGCGCAGGTCCGTGCGCGGGTCGACGGCATCGTGCTGCGCCGCGAATTCACCGAAGGCAGCGACGTGAAAGCCGGGCAGCGCCTCTACAAGATCGATCCGGCGCCGTACATCGCGGCACTGAACAGCGCGAAGGCGACGCTCGCGAAGGCGCAGGCGAACCTCGTCACGCAGAACGCGCTGGTCGCGCGCTACAAGGTGCTGGTCGCCGCGAACGCGGTCAGCAAGCAGGACTACGACAACGCAGTGGCCGCGCAAGGGCAGGCCGTCGCCGACGTCGCGGCCGGCAAGGCATCGGTCGAAACCGCGCAGATCAATCTCGGCTTTACAGACGTCGTGTCGCCGATCAGCGGCCGTGTCGGCATCTCGCAGGTGACGCCGGGCGCATACGTGCAGGCGAGCCAGGCGACGCTGATGTCGACCGTGCAGCAACTCGATCCGATGTACGTCGACCTCGTGCAGTCCAGCCTCGACGGGCTGAAGCTGCGCCAGGACGTGCAGAGCGGGCGCCTCAAGACGACCGGCCCGGGTGCCGCGAAGGTGTCGCTGATCCTCGAGGACGGCCGCACGTATTCGGAGCCGGGCAAGCTGCAGTTCTCCGACGTGACCGTCGACCAGACGACCGGCTCCGTGACGGTCCGCGCGGTGTTCCCGAACCCGAACCGCGTGCTGCTGCCGGGGATGTTCGTGCGTGCGCGGATCGAGGAAGGCGTGAACGACAGCGCGTATCTGGTGCCGCAAGTCGGCGTCACGCACGACCAGAAGGGCCAGGCGGTCGCGATGGTCGTGAACGCGAGCAACAAGGTCGAGCCGCGCATCCTGACCGCGTCGCGCATCCAGGGTCAGGACTGGGTCGTCGAAGGCGGCCTGCAGCCCGGCGATCGCGTGATCGTGCAGGGTGTCGACAAGGTGCGTCCGGGCGCGACGGTGAAGGCCGTTCCCGCGCAGCTTCCGCCGGCGGCGAACGCCGCATCCGGCGCGGCCGCGCCGGCCGCCGCCGCACCGGGATCGGCCGCTGCCGCGTCGGGCGCAGGCGCGTCCGGCACGCCGGCGGGCGCCGCCGCCGGATCGTCTGCCGCCGCTTCGGGCGCGCAATAACAGGGAGCCTGTTTCATGGCAAAGTTTTTTATCGATCGCCCGATCTTCGCGTGGGTGATCGCCATCATCCTGATGCTGGCCGGGGTTGCGGCGATCTTCACGTTGCCGATCGCGCAGTACCCGACGATCGCGCCGCCGTCGATCCAGATCAGCGCGAACTATCCGGGTGCTTCCGCGAAGACGGTGGAAGACACGGTGACGCAGGTGATCGAGCAGCAGATGAGCGGTCTCGACAACTTCCTGTACATGTCGTCGACCAGTGACGACTCGGGCACCGCGACGATCACGCTGACCTTCGCGCCGGGCACGAACCCCGACATCGCGCAGGTGCAGGTGCAGAACAAGCTGTCGCTCGCGACGCCGATCCTGCCGCAGGTGGTCCAGCAGCTCGGCCTGAAGGTGACGAAGTCGAGCAGCAGCTTCCTGCTCGTGCTCGCGTTCAACTCCGAGGACGGCAGCATGAACCGCTACGACCTCGCGAACTACGTCGCGTCGCACGTGCAGGATCCGATCAGCCGTCTGAACGGCGTCGGCACCGTCACGCTGTTCGGCTCGCAGTACGCGATGCGCGTTTGGCTCGATCCGGTCAAGCTGACGAACTACGGGCTCACGCCGGTCGACGTGACGTCGGCGATCAGCGCGCAGAACGTGCAGGTCGCAGGCGGCCAGATCGGCGGCACGCCGGCGAAACCCGGCACGCTGCTGCAGGCGACGATCACCGAGGCGACGCTGCTGCGCACGCCGGCCGAGTTCGGCAACATCCTGCTGAAGGTGAACCAGGACGGCTCGCAGGTGCGCCTGAAGGACGTTGCGCAGATCGGCCTCGGCGCCGAGAACTACAACTTCGACACGAAGTACAACGGGCAGCCGTCCGCGGCGCTCGGTATCCAGCTCGCGACGAACGCGAACGCGCTCGCGACCGCGAAGGCCGTGCGCGCGAAGATCGACGAGCTGTCGAAGTACTTCCCGCACGGTCTCGTCGTCAAGTATCCGTACGACACGACGCCGTTCGTGAAGCTGTCGATCGAGGAAGTGGTCAAGACGCTGCTCGAAGGGATCGTGCTCGTGTTCCTCGTGATGTATCTGTTCCTGCAGAACCTGCGGGCGACGATCATCCCGACGATCGCGGTGCCGGTCGTGCTGCTCGGCACGTTCGCGATCATGTCGCTGGTCGGCTTCTCGATCAACACGCTGTCGATGTTCGGCCTCGTGCTCGCGATCGGTCTGCTCGTCGACGATGCGATCGTCGTGGTCGAGAACGTCGAGCGCGTGATGGCCGAAGAGGGGCTCGGACCGAAGGAGGCGACCCGCAAGGCGATGGGCCAGATCACCGGCGCACTCGTCGGCGTCGCGCTCGTGCTGTCCGCGGTGTTCGTGCCGGTCGCGTTCTCCGGCGGGTCGGTCGGCGCGATCTACCGGCAGTTCTCGCTGACGATCGTGTCCGCGATGGTGCTGTCGGTGCTCGTCGCGCTGATTCTGACGCCCGCGCTGTGCGCGACGATCCTCAAGCCGATCCCGCAGGGGCATCACGAAGAGAAGAAGGGCTTCTTCGGCTGGTTCAACCGCACGTTCAACGCGAGCCGCGACAAGTACCACGTCGGCGTGCATCACGTGATCAAGCGCTCGGGCCGCTGGCTGATCATCTATCTGGTCGTGATCGTCGCGGTCGGCCTGCTGTTCGTGCGCCTGCCGAAGTCGTTCCTGCCCGATGAAGACCAGGGCCTGATGTTCGTGATCGTGCAGACGCCTTCCGGCTCGACGCAGGAAACCACCGCGCGGACGCTCGCGAACATCACCGACTATCTGCTGAAGGACGAGAAGGACATCGTCGAGTCGGCGTTCACGGTGAACGGCTTCAGCTTCGCGGGTCGCGGCCAGAACTCCGGTCTCGTGTTCGTGCGCCTGAAGGACTACGCGCAGCGTCAGCATGCGGACCAGAAGGTGCAGGCGCTGATCGGGCGGATGTTCGGCCGCTACGCCGGCTACAAGGACGCGATGGTCATTCCGTTCAATCCGCCGTCGATTCCTGAACTGGGCACGGCCGCCGGCTTCGACTTCGAGCTGACGGACAACGCCGGTCTCGGCCACGACGCGCTGATGGCCGCGCGCAACCAGCTGCTCGGGATGGCCGCGAAGGATCCGACGCTGCAGGGCGTGCGCCCGAACGGCCTGAACGACACGCCGCAGTACAAGGTCGACATCGATCGCGAGAAGGCGAACGCGCTCGGCGTGACCGCGGATGCGATCGACCAGACGTTCTCGATCGCGTGGGCGTCGAAGTACGTGAACAACTTCCTCGACACCGACGGCCGGATCAAGAAGGTGTACGTGCAGTCGGACGCGCCGTTCCGGATGACGCCGGAAGACCTGAACATCTGGTACGTGCGCAACGGATCGGGCGGGATGGTGCCGTTCGGCGCGTTCGCGACCGGTCACTGGACGTACGGTTCGCCGAAGCTCGAGCGCTACAACGGGATCTCCGCGATGGAAATCCAGGGGCAGGCCGCACCGGGCAAGTCGACCGGCCAGGCGATGGCCGCGATGGAAGCGCTCGCGACGAAGCTGCCGACCGGCATCGGCTACTCGTGGACGGGCCTGTCGTTCCAGGAAATCCAGTCCGGCTCGCAGGCGCCGATCCTGTATGCGATCTCGATTCTCGTCGTGTTCCTGTGTCTGGCGGCCCTGTATGAAAGCTGGTCGATCCCGTTCTCGGTGATCATGGTCGTGCCGCTCGGCGTGATCGGCGCGCTGCTGGCCGCGACGCTGCGCGGCCTCGAGAACGACGTGTTCTTCCAGGTCGGCCTGCTGACCACCGTCGGTCTGTCCGCGAAGAACGCGATTCTGATCGTCGAGTTCGCGCGCGAGCTGCAGGAGTCGGAGAAGATGGGGCCGATCGAGGCTGCGCTGGAAGCGGCGCGCCTGCGGCTGCGTCCGATCCTGATGACGTCGCTCGCGTTCATTCTCGGCGTGCTGCCGCTCGCGATCAGCAACGGCGCGGGTTCCGCGAGCCAGCACGCGATCGGCACGGGCGTGATCGGCGGGATGATCACGGCGACGTTCCTCGCGATCTTCATGATCCCGATGTTCTTCGTGAAGATCCGTGCGATCTTCAGCGGCGAGAAGGAAGACGTCGACGAGGCGCTGCGTCTGGCTCAGGCGCACTCGCACCACGAAGAGAAGCCGGGCAACGGCGACGAAGGCAACAAGGGACAGTGATGATGCAAAAACACGCTTTGACTGCAATCGCGGTCGCGCTCCTGGCCGCGGGCTGCACGCTGGCGCCGCGTTACACGCGGCCCGACGCGCCCGTCGCGCAGGCGTACCCGGCCGGCGGCGTCTATGCGACGCAGCCGGGTGCCGCCGGCGCGCGCAGCGCGAACGGCCAGGCGGCGACCGCCATCGGCTGGCGCGAGTTCTTCGTCGATCCGCGCCTGCAGCGGCTGATCGAGATCGCGCTGAAGAACAACCGCGACCTGCGCGTATCGGTGCTGAACATCGAGGCGGCGCGCGCGCAGTATCAGATCACGCGCGCGGGGCTGTTCCCGACGCTCGATGCGACGGGCAGCGGCAGCCGTCAGCGGCTGCCGAATTCGCTGACCGCGATACCGGGGCGCAACATCACGACGACGTACAACGTCGGGTTGTCCGCGTCGTGGGAGCTCGATCTGTTCGGCCGCGTGCAGAGCCTGAAGGACCAGGCGCTCGCGCAGTATCTGTCGACCGCGTATGCGCGGCAGGCCGCCGAGATTTCGCTCGTGTCGCAGGTGGCCGACCAGTATCTGACGCTGCTGTCGACCGACGATCTGCTGAAGGTCACCGAGGACACGCTGAAGACCGCGCAGGCGTCGTACGACCTGACGAAGCTGCAGTTCGACAACGGCACGGGCTCCGAGCTCGAGCTGCGTCAGGCGCAGACGGTCGTCGAGCAGGCGCTCGCGAACCAGCAGGCGCAGGCGCGCGCACGCGCGCAGGCGCTGAACGCGCTGGTGCTGCTGATCGGCGAGCCGCTGCCGGACGATCTGCCGCCGGGGATGCCGCTCGATGCGCAGAACCTGCTCGCCGACGTCCCGGCAGGCTTGCCGTCGGATCTGCTCACGCGCCGTCCGGACGTGATGCAGGCCGAGCAGACGCTGCTCGCCGCGAACGCGAACATCGGCGCGGCGCGTGCGGCGTTCTTCCCGCGCATCTCGCTGACGGGCGCGTTCGGCACCGCGAGCCCGACGCTCGGCGGGCTGTTCAAGGCCGGCACCGCCGCGTGGTCGTTCGCGCCGCAGATCACGATGCCGATCTTCGAAGGCGGGCAGAACATCGCGAACCTGAACCTCGCGAACGTGCAGAAGCGCATCGAGATCGCGAACTACGAGAAGGCGATTCAGTCGGCGTTCCGCGAAGTGGCCGACGGGCTGGCCGCGCGCGGTACGTACGACCAGCAGATCGCCGCGCTCGAGCGCAACGAGCACGCGCAGCAGCGTCGCTTCGACCTGTCGGATCTGCGTTACAAGAACGGCGTCGACAGCTATCTGGCGGTGCTGACCGCGCAGACCGACCTGTACTCCGCGCAGCAGTCGCTGATCAGTGCACGGCTTGCGCGCTGGACGAACCTCGTCGATCTGTATCGTGCGCTCGGCGGCGGATGGATCCAGCGGGCCGGCGAGACGCCGCGCGCGCCGGACGAGACGGCCGACTACGACAAGGCGGCCGCACCGGCGCCGGCCTCGTCGGCAGCGACGAACGGGTAAGCGCGGCGAGCGGCCGGTGCGGGATGCGCACCGGTCGTCGAGCCGGCACCGCATCGCGATGCGACAACGCCACGGATGGAAATCCGTGGCGTTGTTTTTTATGCCGACGGATCGTGCTGTCCTGAAGTGACGGGCTGGCATTCGCGGATCGCGCGCCGCCATCCGTTCGCGGATGCGGCCGCCGGCAGGCGCGTCCGCGAGTGCGTTCGCGAATGCGGCCGTCGCAAAGCAAAAACGCCACGGGATCCCGTGGCGTTTTTGCTCGAGCGGCCGTGCCGCCGTACCGCGCGTGCCGAGCGGATCAGTGGTGCACGTCGACCGGGCGTCCGTCGAAGTCGTGGCTGGCGCGGCGGATTTCGCAGCGCGCGTCCTTTTCGCCCTTCACGCCGTTGAACACGATGTTCAGGATCACGGCGCTCGCCGACGCGAGCAGGATGCCGCTGTGCAGGATCGGCGCGAGCGCGGGCGGCAGCTTCGAGAAGAAGTGCGGCGACACGACCGGCACGAGGCCCATCCCGATGCTGACCGCGACGATGAACAGGTTGTGGTGCTGGTTCACGAAGTCGACCTTCGACAGCACCTTGATCCCGTTCGCGGCGACCATCCCGAACATCACGATGCCGGCGCCGCCGAGCACGAACGGCGGCACCGACGCGACGACCTGCGCCATCTTCGGAAACAGGCCGAGCAGCACGAGGATCACGCCGCCGGTCGCGCACACGAAGCGGCTTTTCACGCCGGTCACGCCGATCAGCCCGACGTTCTGCGAGAACGACGTATGCGGGAACGAGTTGAAGATGCCGCCGATCAGCGTGCCGAGACCGTCGACGCGCAGCCCGCGCACGAGGCGATCCTGATCGACCGGACGATCGACCATGTCGCCGACCGCGAGGAACATGCCGGTCGATTCGATGAACGTGACGAACATCACCGTGACCATCGTCGCGATCGACAGCGGGTCGAAGTGCGGCCAGCCGAAGTGGAACGGCATCACGAAGCCGACCCACGGCGCGACCGACACGCCGTCCGTGTTCACGCGGCCGAGCGCGAACGCGATCGCGAAACCTGCGACGATGCCGAGCAGCACCGAGATGTTCGCGATGAAGCCGCGACCGTACTTGTTGATCAACAGGATCAGCGCGAGCACCAGCAGCGACAGGCCGAGATAGACGGGGCTGCCGTATTCGGGATTGCCGACGCCGCCGGCTGCCCAGTTGATCCCGACTTCCATCAGCGACAGCCCGATCACCGAGATCACGGTGCCGACGACGACAGGCGGGAAGAACCGCAACAGCTTGCCGATCATCGGCGCGAGCACGATGCCGATGATGCCGGCCGCGATCGTCGAGCCGAACACGTCGAGAATGCCAAGGCCGGGGTTCGTGCCGATCGCGATCATCGGGCCGACCGCCGCGAACGTGCAGCCCATGATCACCGGCAGGCGGATTCCGAAGATCCACAGGCCGAGCGTCTGGATCAGCGTCGCGATCCCGCACGAAAACAGATCGGCGCTGATCAGGAACGCGATCTGGTCTTTCGGCAGCTTCAGCGCGCCGCCGACGATGAGCGGCACGGCGACGGCGCCGGCGTACATGACGAGGACGTGCTGCAGGCCAAGCGTGACCAGCTTGCCGGTAGGCAGCACCTCATCGCACGGATGGACCGTGTTCGATTGCATCTGTCTCACTCCATGATCTTGTTTTCGGGATGGTACGAAGTTATGCGGAATGCACAGGCGCAACAAGAGCACTGCGTCCTATTCCGTTCTTTGCTGGTTCGATATGCCATTTCGGCATGGAGCGAGAGGTCGATCATCGGGAAACTGCCGCAGGCGTGAGGTTCCCCGGTTTTATAGCCAGCCAAAATAGCGCGGGCGCCCGTGCCAAATATCGACTGCCTTATGGTGTGTATCGTGATCGCCGCATAGTGGCGAAATCGCATCGCGAAAAACCGTGTCGGGTTAACCCGCGAACGAAGGTTTTTCCCGCGCAACGTGCGACCTGCGCGAACCGGCGTTTCGGCGGTCGATCTGCGCGACGCGACGGTCGCCTGAATCGCGAGCGGCGTCGCGCGTCGATCGAATGCGTATCGCGATCCCGCTATCATCGACATCCGTTCATTCGAATCCTTTTTCCCGTCATGCGCCTGCTCGGAATCGACCTCGGCACCGGCTCCGTCAAACTCGTCACGCTCGATGCCGACGGCGTCGAGCGTGCGGTCGCGAGCGAACCTTATGCGCTGTCGTCGCCGCAGCCGGGCTGGGCCGAAATCGCGCCCGACACGTGGTGGCACGCGCTCGTGCGCGCGGCCGAGCGCCTGCCGGCCGACGAACGCGCGCAGGTCGCCGCGATCGGCTTCTCCGGCCAGATGCATGGCGTCGTGCCGCTCGACGGCGACGGGCGACCAGTGCGGCCGGCGCTGCTGTGGCCCGATACGCGCGCGGTGCGCGAGACGGATCCGGCCAGTTGGCCCGACGCGGGGCGCTCCGCCGCGGCGAACCCGATCGCGCCCGGTATGGCGGGCCCGCTGCTGCGCTGGCTGGCCGCGCACGAACCGCACACGTTGCGTGCCGCGCGCTGGGTCGTGCAGCCGAAGGACTGGCTGCGCATCGCGCTCGGCGGCGACGTCGCGGCCGATCCGAGCGACGCATGCGCGACCGCGCTCGCGACCCCGGACGGCGACTGGGACATCGCGCTGATCGACGCACTCGGTCTGCCGGCCGACCGATTCGCGCCGGTGCGCGCGTCGAGCGCGCGCTGCGGTGTGCTCGCCGCGAATGCGGCCGCGGCGCTCGGGCTGCCCGCCGGCGTGCCGCTCACGACCGGCGCGGCCGACACCGCGTGCGCCGCGCTCGGCAGCGGGCTCGTCGCGGCCGGCGACGCGCTGCTGACCACCGGCAGCGGCGGCCAGATCGTCGTGCTCGCCGACGCGCTGCCGCCTGCGGCGCGGGAGCTGCATCGCTATCGCGCGGCAGCCGGCGGCGGCTATTACACGATGGCGGCGATGCAGAACGTCGGCCTCGCGCTCGAAGCCGTGCGCGGCTGGCTCGGCTATCCGCGCTGGGCCGATGCCTACGACGACGCGTTCGCGCAGCCCGCGTCGGAGCGCCTGTGCTTTCTGCCGTATCTGACCGGCGAGCGTTCGCCGTGGATGAATCCCGATGCGCGCGGCGGCTGGCTCGGCCTCGGACTCGGCGACACGCGCGGCGCGATGATGCGCGCGGCGTTCGAAGGCGTCGCGTTTGCGCTGCGCGCGGGGCTCGACGCAATTCGCGACGCCGATCGCGGCAACCCGGTGACGACGCTGCGGCTCGCCGGCGGCGGCTCGGTCGATCCGCGCTGGCGGCAGTTGCTCGCCGACGCGCTCGGCGCGTCGCTCGACGCGGTCGACTGCCCGAACGCTGCGACGCGCGGCGCAGCGCTGCTGGCCGGCGTCGCGATCGGTCACTGGCACGAGCCGGCGCTGCGCACGCTCGCGCCGGCCGCGACACCGGTGGCCGCACCGCGCGACGATCGCGCGCTGGCCGCACGCCATGCGCGCTTCGTCGATCTGTATGCGCGTACGGATGCATGGTTCACGACGGGCGTTTAAACTCGGGCACTTGTCGTTTTGCGTCGGCGATGACGCATCGTGGCAAGCCGGCGACTGATTCGCGCACGCGGCGCGCGGCGCGATCGGCGATCATGGCGAGCACGACATCTTTGGCGATGCTGCGTGCGGCGTCGCGCGGCAGGGTTTCGGCTGCGTTGCAGACGCGCGGGCGGCCGATGAACTGTGCTCGGGTCGGCGGCTTTGCATGGGATCGAGCGGGTGCTGGAGCGGAGCGCTTGCTTCGATCGGCGCTTTGCATGAGCGCGAGTAAAGAGCGGAGCGCCGACTCGGATCGATAGCTTTGCATGGGGCTGGAGCAGCGTCGAAGCGCTAACTCCGGTCGACCGCTTGCATGGGCTGGAGTAAGCGCTGAAGCGCTAACTCTAGTCGACAGCTTGGCATGGGACCGGAGTAAGCACTGAAGCGCCAACTCCGGCCGACCGCTTTGCATGGGACCAGAGTAAGCGCTGAAGCGCTAACTCTGGTCGACAGCTTTGCATGGGGCCGGAGTAAGCGCTAAAGCGCTAACTTCGGCCGACAAACTTCCAGATAGACAGGAGTGACACGATGAAGACGAAAGCCGCGATTGCATGGAAGGCCGGTGCGCCGCTGACGATCGAGGAAGTCGAGCTCGAAGGCCCGCGCGCGGGTGAAGTGCTGATCGAAGTGAAGGCGACCGGCATCTGCCACACCGACTACTACACGCTGTCGGGCGCCGACCCGGAAGGGATCTTTCCGGCAATCCTCGGCCACGAAGGCGCGGGCGTCGTCGTCGACGTCGGCCCCGGCGTCGGCACGGTGCGCAAGGGCGATCACGTGATTCCGCTCTATACGCCCGAATGCCGCGAATGCAAGTTCTGCCTGTCGCGCAAGACGAACCTGTGCCAGAAGATCCGCGCGACGCAGGGCAAGGGCCTGATGCCCGACGCGACGTCGCGCTTCTCGCTCGACGGCAAGCCGATCTTCCACTACATGGGCACGTCGACGTTCTCGAACTACATCGTGGTGCCGGAAATCGCGGTCGCGAAGGTGCGCGAGGACGCGCCGTTCGACAAGATCTGCTACATCGGCTGCGGCGTGACGACCGGCGTCGGCGCGGTCGTCTACTCGGCGAAGGTCGAGGCCGGCGCGAACGTCGTCGTGTTCGGCCTCGGCGGCATCGGCCTGAACGTGATCCAGGGCGCGAAGATGGTCGGTGCGGACAAGATCATCGGCGTCGACATCAACCCGAAGCGCGTCGAACTCGCGAAGAAGTTCGGGATGACGCACTTCATCAACCCGAACGAAGTCGAGAACGTCGTCGACCGCATCGTGCAGCTGACCGACGGCGGCGCCGACTACTCGTTCGAATGCGTCGGCAACGTGAAGCTGATGCGCGAAGCGCTCGAGTGCACGCACAAGGGCTGGGGCCAGTCGTTCATCATCGGCGTGGCCGCGGCCGGCGAAGAGATCAGCACGCGTCCGTTCCAGCTCGTGACGGGCCGTCAGTGGAAGGGCTCGGCATTCGGCGGCGCGCGCGGGCGCACCGACGTGCCGAAGATCGTCGACTGGTACATGGAAGGCAAGCTGAACATCGACGACCTGATCACGCACACGCTGCCGCTCGAGAAGATCAACGACGGCTTCGACCTGATGAAGCAGGGCGAGTCGATTCGTTCGGTCGTGCTGTACTGATCGAGGGCATCGCGATGCTCGAACTCGTTTCTTCGCACGCGTGCCACGGCGGCGAGCAGCGTTTCTATCGTCACGATTCGGCGGCGATCGGCCTGCCGATGAAGTTTTCCGTGTACCTGCCGCCGCAGGCTGCGCACGGCCGCGTGCCGGCGCTGTTCTATCTGGCGGGGCTCACGTGCACCGAAGAGACGTTCGCGATCAAGGCCGGCGCGCAGCGGTACGCGGCGCAGCACGGCATCGCGCTCGTCGCGCCCGACACGAGCCCGCGCGGCGCCGGCGTGCCGGGCGAGACCGATGCGTGGGATTTCGGCGTCGGCGCGGGCTTCTACGTCGATGCGACGCAGGCGCCGTGGTCGACCCATTACCGGATGGAGTCGTACGTGACGGGCGAGCTGCGCGAGATCGTGACGGCCGATCTGCCGATCGACGGTGCGCGGCTCGGCATCTTCGGTCACTCGATGGGCGGGCACGGCGCGCTCACGCTCGCGCTGCGTCATCCGGACCTGTACCGGTCGGTGTCGGCGTTCGCGCCGATCGCCGCGCCGACGCGCTGCCCGTGGGGCGAGAAGGCGTTCTCCGGCTATCTGGGCGCCGACCGTGAAGCGTGGAAGCAGCACGACGCGAGCGAGCTCGTCGCGCGCGCGGATGCGCCGAAGTTCGCGGACGGCATCCTCGTCGATCAGGGCCTTGCCGACACGTTCCTCGCGAACCAGCTGCACCCCGACGTGTTCGAAGCCGCATGCGCGAAGGCTGGCCAGCCGCTGACGCTGCGCCGCCATCCGGGCTACGACCACGGGTATTACTTCATCTCGACGTTCATCGCCGATCACATCGCGCATCATGCGCGGGTATTGACGCGCTAGCGCTTGCGCAGCGCCGGCCGCGCATCGTGCGGTGCGCGGTCCGGCGTTCGGTTTTGTGCTGCGCGCTCAATCCGCACGCGCCTGTGTTGCCGTACTGGAACAAGTACGCGTGGATGCAGGAAATCGATCCATCTGTTGCGATCGGTGCAATCGGACGAAGCAAAGCGACAGGACGCTTGCCGCATACGCGCCTCTCACGACCATCGCTGTAGCGCGACTCGTGTTGCTCGCGAGGCCCGGCGTCGGTCGCCGGCAGTGGTGCAGTTTTCTGCTTGTCGCGGCGACGGCGGTATGTGTATGGACAGCCGGCCCGTGACGTCGGCGGGCAGCGTCGCGCATCACGCCGTCCGGCGCAGCAGGCTCACCCCATACACGAGCGCCGACAGCGCGGTGATCCAGAAACTTGTCGGCCAGTCGGTGTGATACGCGAGCGCGATGCCGGCCCACGCTTCGAACAGCGCGAACAGCGCGGCGAACAGCACGCCGGTCGACAGACGCGTCGATACGTTCTGCGCGGCCGCCGCCGGCCCGACCAGCAACGTGAACACGAGCAGCACGCCGACGATCTGCGTGGCCGCGGCAACGGCCAGCGCGCACACCGCGAGAAACAGAACCGACACCGTGCGCAGCGACACGCCTTTCGCTTCGGCGAGCTCCGGCTGCAGCGACGCGAACAGCAGCGGCCGTGCGATCAGCGCGAGCGCGACGAGGCTCACCGCGCCGATGCCGGCGAGCACCGCGAGCGTGTCGCGGCTGACCGCGAGCACGTTGCCGAACAGCAGCGCGGTCACCTGCGTCGCGAACGACGTGTAGAAATGCAGGAACAGCAGCCCGAAGCCGAGCGCGCCGGACAGGATCACGCCGATCGCGACGTCGCGGCCCGCGAGCCGCTCGCCGAGCGCGCCCATGCCGATCCCGGCCGCGAGCGTGAAGCCGACCATCCCCCAGATCGGCGAGATGCCGAGCAGCACCGCGCCGGTCGCGCCGGTGAAGCCGACGTGCGACAGCGCGTGGCCGGCGAACGTCTGTCCGCGCAGCACGAGGAAATAGCCGACGATGCCGGCGAGCACCGCGACGATCCCCGACGCCGCGAATGCGTTGATCATGAAGTCGTATTCAAACATCGTGCGAATGCCCGCGGTGGGCATGTCCGTGCCCGTGGTGATGGCCGTGTCCGCCGCCGTGCGCATGCCCGTCGTCGTCCTCGTGCTCGTGATCGTGCTTTTCGATTTCGACGTCGCCCGACATCACGAAGATCTTGCCGTTCACGCGCATCACGTCGATCGGCGAGCCATACAGGCGCGTCAGCACCGGCTTCGTGATGACCTCGTCGACGGTGCCGAGCGCCGCGACGCCGTTGCCGAGATACAGCACGCGGTCGAGCGCGTTGAGCAGCGGGTTCAGCTCGTGCGCGGAGAACAGCACGGTGATGCCGAGCTCGCGCTGCACGCGGCGCACGAGTTCGACCACGCCGCGCTGGTGATTCGGGTCGAGACTGATCAGCGGCTCGTCGAGCAGCAGCAGCTTCGGGCTGCCGAGCAGGCATTGCGCGAGCAGCAGCCGCTGCCGCTCGCCGCCCGACAGTTCCGACAGCGGCCGCCGTGCGAGCGACGTGCCGCCGACGAGCGCGAGCACGCGATCGACGTCGCGCCGCGTCGCCGCGTTCGTGCGCGGCAGCCCCCACCGATGTCCGTCCGCGGCCATCGCGACGAAGTCGTAGCCGCGCATCCGGCGGTTCGCGAGGCCGCTGCGGATTTGCGGCATGTAGCCGATCGCCGCATTGCCGCGCGCGACCGGTGCACCGCCGACCGACAGCGCACCGCTCGCGACCGGCACGAGGCCGAGCACCGCGCGCATCAGCGTCGTCTTGCCGGCACCGTTCGGCCCGAGCACGCCGACGAATTCGCCGGGTTCGATCGACAAGCTGACGTCGCGCAGAATCGTGCGGCCGCCCAGTTCGAGCGTGACGCGATCGAGTCGAAGTGCGTGCGGAGTCGCGGTCATTGCTTGCCGGCGGAAAGCGCTTTCGCGAGTGCGTCGAGCTGGCCGGCCATCCATTGCTGGAACGTCTTGCCGGCCGGCTGCGTCTCGGTGACGCTGACGGTCGGTACGCCGGCGTCGCGCGCGATCTTCAGCAGACGGCGCGTCATCGGCGCTTCGGCCTGGCTGTTGTAGATCAGCGCGCGCACCTGCTTGTTGCGCAGGTCCTTCTCGAACGCGGCGACGTCCTGCGCGCTCGCTTCGGTGTCGTTCATCGTCGCGAGCTGGAAGCGCTGGTTGCGCATGTCGAGGCCGATCGCGTCGGACATGTAGCCGAACACGGGCTCGGTCGCCGTCACCGGCACGCCCTTGTACTGCGTACGCAGCGCGGCGACCTTGTCGTCGATGGGCTTCAGCGACGCGACGAACTTCTGCAGGTTCGCGTCGTAGTCGGCCTTGTTCGTCGGATCGGCGCGGCCGAGCTCGGCCGCGATCGCGCGGGCGGCGGCCGGCATCGTCGCCGGGTCGTACCACAGATGCGGGTTGTCGCCGGCCTTCTTGCCGACCAGATCGGCGACGACGATCGTCGCGCGCTTCGGCTGCTTCGACGCGCTCAGCAGCTTGCCCATCCACGGATCGTAGTCGGCGCCGTTGTAGATCACCACCTGCGCCTGCTGCAGCGCGCGTGCGGTCTTCGGGCTCGCTTCGAACAGGTGCGGATCCTGATCCGGGTTGCTGAGAATGCTGGTGACCGACACGTGGCGCCCGCCGATCTGCGACGCGACGTCGCCGTAGAAATTCTCGGCGGCGACGACGTTGACGGTCGCCGCGCCCGCGAACGCGGGCATCGCGACGGACAACGCGGCGAAAGCGGCGGCGACGGCGGAACGCCAGCCGGCCGGCGACAGGGCGCGACGCGGCGCGCGCTTCAGGGCAATGGACATGAAACTCCTCGTGGAAAGGGCGGCGTTCGCGCCGCGCGGTTCTGCGTCAGCGCTGTGCGGGCTTGGTCTTGCAATGGCCGCACAGGCCGCTCAATTCGACGACCTGATGATGGACTTCGAAACCGTGCGCCGGCTCGCTGGAAGACAGCTGCTTCGCGAGATCGCCGCCCGGGATCTCGACGGTCTCGCCGCACGAATCGCAGATCAGGAACTGGCCTTCGTGCGGCACGCCGATCTCGCAGCACGCGAAGAACGCGTTCTTCGATTCGATCCGGTGGATGAAGCCGTGCTCGACGAGGAAATCGAGCGCGCGATAGACGGTGGTGGGCGGCACGCGGCCGCGCTGCGGTTCGAGCTCGGCGAGCAGGTCGTATGCGCCGATCGGGCGCTGCGCGGCCAGCACGCGTTCGTAGACCTGGCGGCGCAGCGGCGTCCACGCGAGTCCGTGGTCGGCGGCGAATGCGTCGGCCCGGGACAGCCGGGCGGCGATGGACGATGAGGTAGCCATGACATCGAGCAGGCATGAGACAAAGTACGGCGATGATATAACGTATCGCGGCGCCGTGCAGCGCGAATGCGTCGCGCGCTTGCCTTCGGCCGCCGTCCCGCCGTTCCGGTCGCCGCTTCGGCTGCGCTGCACCGCGCACGCTGCGCGTTGGCGGGCGCGCGTTGCGCGTGCGTGTCGCGTGCGCGTCTGCCGCAGCGCATCATCGAAAGCCGTCCGGTCGCCTTGACAGCGCGAATCGCGTATCCGATCATTCGATCACCAACAGAGCAATTGATCGCACAGCGGGCGTTCGCTCACTTCGCTGCGGTCGCAAAGCAAAACGAACCGGAGACAGCCAGTGAGACTGGGACAGAAGGTCGCGATTCTGACGGGCGCCGCGAGCGGCATCGGCGAGGCGGTCGCGCAGCGTTATCTGGACGAGGGCGCGCACTGCGTGCTCGTCGACGTGAAGCCGGCCGGCGGCTCGCTCGCGCGGCTCATCGAAGCGAATCCGGGCCGCGCGGTGGCCGTGACCGCGGACGTCACGCGCCGCGACGACATCGCGCGGATCGTCGCGGCCGCCGTCGAGCGCTTCGGCGGCGTCGACATCCTGTTCAACAACGCGGCGCTGTTCGACATGCGCCCGCTTCTCGACGAATCGTGGGACGTGTTCGACCGGCTGTTCGCGGTCAACGTGAAGGGGATGTTCTTCCTGATGCAGGCCGTCGCGCAGCGGATGGTCGAGCAGGCGCGCGGCGGCAAGATCATCAACATGTCGTCGCAGGCCGGCCGTCGCGGCGAGGCGCTCGTATCGCACTACTGCGCGACGAAGGCAGCGGTGATCAGCTACACGCAGTCGGCGGCGCTCGCGCTCGCGCCGCATCGGATCAACGTGAACGGCATCGCGCCGGGCGTCGTCGACACGCCGATGTGGGAGCAGGTCGACGCGCTGTTCGCGCGCTACGAGAACCGGCCGCTCGGCGAGAAGAAGCGTCTCGTCGGCGAAGCCGTGCCGCTCGGCCGCATGGGTGCGCCGGCCGACCTCACGGGCGCCGCGCTGTTTCTCGCGTCGGCCGATGCCGACTACATCACCGCCCAGACGCTGAACGTCGACGGCGGCAACTGGATGAGCTGAGATGGCGCCGCTCGCACGCCGCGCCTGCCGGCCCGCCTTCGAATCCGCGAGGTGCGCGCCGCACGCGTGCCGCGCTGCACGAGGGCGCGGATGATGGCCGAGATCGTCGTCGCCGGCGAACTGCTGGCCGAATTCGTCGCCGCCGAGCGCGGCCAGGGCTTCGATGCGCCGGGCCTGTTCGCCGGACCGTTTCCGAGTGGCGCGCCCGCGATCTTCGCCGATCAGGCGGCGCGGCTCGGCGCGCGCGTCGCGTATGCCGGCTGCGTCGGCCGCGATGCGTTCGGCGACGCGATCGTCGCGCGGCTCGAACGCGACGGCGTCGACGTCGCGCGCGTTCGCCGCGTCGCCGCGCGCCCGACCGGCACCGCGTTCGTCGCCTATCGCGACGACGGCTCGCGCAGCTTCGTCTTCAATCTGTCCGCGAGCGCGGCCGCGTGCATCGACGCGTCCGACGTCGACGCGTCGATGTTCGACGGTTGCCGCTACTTTCACGTGATGGGCTCGTCGCTGACGAGCGACTCGGCGATCGCGGCCGTCCGGCGCGGCGTGATCGAAGCTGCGCGCGCGGGCGCGAAGGTGTCGTTCGACCCGAACGTGCGGCCCGAGATGCTCAGCTTTCGACCGATGCGCGCGGCGCTCGACGAGATGCTCGCCGCATGCCACCTGTTCCTGCCGAGCGAAGCGGATCTGCCGTTCTTCTGCGGGCCGCAGCCGGCCGAGCGCGCGATCGCGGGCCTGCTCGCGACGCATCCGCTGCTCGAGCGCGTCGTGCTCAAGCGCGGCGCGGCCGGCAGCGCCGCGTTCGACCGCACGGGCCGCGTCGACGTGCCGGCGTGGCCGGTCGACGAAGTCGATCCGACCGGCGCCGGCGACTGCTTCGGCGGCACGCTGGTCGCGAGCCTCGTCGGCGGCATGCCGATCGACGCCGCGTTGCGTCGCGCGAATGCGGCCGGCGCGATCGCGGTCACGCGGCGCGGGCCGATGGAGGGCAACAGCGGCGCGGCCGAGATCGACCGCTTCCTGACCGAACGAGGTGTCGCATGTCCGGCGTGACGAGCATTGTCGAGCGCACGCGCGGCGCCCACGCCGAAGCCGTGCTGCGGATGATCTTCGACGCGAATCGCGCGGACGCGCAGCGCGGCATCTATTCGATCTGCAGCGCGCACCGGCTCGTGCTCGAGGCCGCGTGCGAAACCGCGCGCGCGGACGGTTCGCCGCTGCTGATCGAGGCGACCTGCAACCAGGTCAATCATCTCGGCGGCTATACCGGCATGACGCCCGCGGATTTCCGCCGCGACGTCGATGCGATCGCCGAGCGCTGCGGGCTCGCGCCGTCCGCGCTCGTGCTCGGCGGCGATCATCTCGGCCCGAACCCGTGGCGGCACCGCCGCGCGGCCGACGCGATGCGCGACGCTGCGGCGATGGTCGCCGCGTACGTCGACGCCGGCTTCGAGAAGATCCATCTCGACGCGAGCATGGCGTGCGCGGACGATCCGGCGCGGCTCGACGATCGCACGATCGCCGCACGGGCCGCCGTGCTGTGCCGCGCGGCCGAAGATGCGGCGTCGCGCGCGGGGATCGCGCCGGTCTACGTGATCGGCACCGAAGTGCCGACGCCGGGCGGCGAAGTGAGCGGCGATCGGGACGGCGACTCGATCGCGCGAATCGCCGTGACGCGCGCCGACAGCGTCGCGGCGACGCTCGACGCGCACCGCACGGCGTTCGCGGCGGCCGGCCTCGACGACGCGTGGTCGCGCGTGGTCGCGATCGTCGCGCAGCCGGGCGTCGATTTCGACGATCGCCACGTGCTCGACTACGACAGCGCGAAGGCCGCGTCGCTCGGCGCGAGCATCCTGCGCGTGCCGCGCCTCGTGTTCGAAGCGCACTCGACCGACTACCAGACCGAGCGCGCGCTCGCCGCGCTGGTGCGCGACCACTTTGCGGTGCTGAAGGTCGGCCCCGCGCTGACGTTCGCGCTGCGCGAGGCGCTGTTCGCGTTGACGTTCATCGAGGAAGCGCTGATCGACGATGCGGCGCAGCGCTCGCAATTGCGCGACGTCGTCGACGCGGCGATGCGCGCGCAGCCCGAGCACTGGGCGCCGTACTATCGCGGCGACGAGACCGAGCAGCGGCTCGCGCGCCAGTTCAGCTACAGCGACCGGATCCGCTACTACTGGCTGCAGCCCGCGGTCGCGGCGGCGGTCGAACGATTGTTCGCGAATCTCGCGCGGCAGCCGGTGCCGGAGACGCTCGTCGCGCAGTGGCTGCCGGACGTGTACGCGGCATGCCGCGCCGGCACTCTCGCGAACGAACCGCGCGCGTGGGTGCGCCATCGGATACGCGACGTGATCGCGCACTATGCGCGCGCGTGCGGGATGCAGCGGCCGGCGTGACGGGCCGTGAAGGAAGCGACGCAACACCGACCTCGATAATCACGGACATAAGGAGACATGCCATGCAACGAAAGATGCTTGCCGCCGCCGTACGCCGTTTCGCCGGCGCCGCGTTCGCGACGGCCGCATGCGCCGCATCCGCGGGCACGCTGACGATCGCGACGCTGAACAACCCGGACATGATCGAGCTGAAGAAGCTGTCGCCGGCGTTCGAGAAGGCGAACCCGGACATCAAGCTGAACTGGGTGATCCTCGAGGAGAACGTGCTGCGTCAGCGCGCGACGACCGACATCACGACCGGCAGCGGCCAGTTCGACGTGATGGCGATCGGCACGTACGAGACGCCGCAGTGGGGCAAGCGCGGCTGGCTCGCGCCGATGACCGGACTGCCGGCCGACTACGACCTGAACGACATCGTGAAGACCGCGCGCGACAGCCTGTCGTACAACGGTCAGCTGTATGCGCTGCCGTTCTACGTCGAGAGCTCGATGACGTTCTACCGTAAGGACCTGTTCGCGGCGAAGGGACTGAAGATGCCCGATCAGCCGACCTACGACCAGATCGCCGAATTCGCGGACAAGCTCACCGACAAGTCGAAGGGCATCTACGGAATCTGCCTGCGCGGCAAGGCCGGCTGGGGCGAGAACATGGCGTACGTGTCGACGGTCGTGAACACGTTCGGCGGGCGCTGGTTCGACGAGAACTGGAACGCGCAGCTCACGTCGCCGGAATGGAAGAAGGCGATCACGTTCTACGTGAACCTGCTGAAGAAGGACGGCCCGCCGGGAGCGAGCTCGAACGGCTTCAACGAGAACCTGACGCTGACCGCGTCCGGCAAGTGCGCGATGTGGATCGATGCGACGGTCGCGGCCGGGATGCTGTACAACAAGCAGCAGTCGCAGGTCGCGGACAGGATCGGTTTCGCGGCCGCGCCGGTCGCCGTCACGCCGAAGGGCTCGCACTGGCTGTGGGCGTGGGCGCTCGCGATCCCGAAGACGTCGAAGCAGCAGGACGCCGCGCGCAAGTTCGTCGCGTGGGCGACGTCGAAGCAGTACATCGAGATGGTCGGCAAGGACGAGGGCTGGGCGTCGGTGCCGCCGGGCACGCGCACGTCGACCTATCAGCGCGCCGAGTACAAGGCCGCCGCGCCGTTCTCCGATTTCGTGCTGAAGGCGATCGAGACGGCGGACCCGAACGATCCGTCGCTGAAGAAGGTGCCGTACACGGGCGTCCAGTACGTCGGGATTCCCGAATTCCAGTCGTTCGGCACGGTCGTCGGTCAGGCGATCGCCGGCGCGGTGGCCGGCCAGATGACGGTCGATCAGGCGCTCGCCGCCGGACAGGCCGCCGCCGACCGCGCCGTGCGTCAGGCCGGCTACCGGAAGTAACGTGCCGCGCACCGTGCGCCGGCGCGGTGCGCGGCCGAAGCTGCAGCGCGGGCAGCCGTACGTGCCCGCGCATCAACCGGAGGGACTCCGATCATGCGTCACTTGCGTATTCCCCTGAGCCATGCGCCGTCGGTCGGCGACGCGTCGTCGCCGCCCGGCGCGCCGCGTCGCGCACGCGGCGGCGCGAGCTGGCTCGTGTCGCCGTCCGTCGCGGTGCTGCTGCTGTGGATGTCGATTCCGCTCGCGATGACGATCTGGTATTCGTTCTCGCGCTACAACCTGCTGAACCCGGACGTGAAAGGCTTCGCCGGGTTCGACAACTACCGCTTCCTGGCGACCGATCCGTCGTTCCTGCCCGCGATCTGGCACACGCTCGTGCTGATCGGCGCGGTGCTCGCGATCACGGTGGTCGGCGGCGTGCTGATGGCCGTGCTGTTCGACCGCAAGTTCTATGGGCAGGGCATCGCGCGGCTGCTCGCGATCGCGCCGTTCTTCGTGATGCCGACGGTGTCCGCGCTGATCTGGAAGAACATGATCCTGCATCCGGTGTACGGGCTCGTCGCGAACGCGATGCGCGCACTCGGGCTGACGCCGGTCGACTGGTTCGCCGACTATCCGCTCGTCGCGGTGATCATGATCGTCGCGTGGCAGTGGCTGCCGTTCGCGTTCCTGATCCTGTTCACCGCGATCCAGTCGCTCGACCAGGAGCAGAAGGAAGCCGCGCGCATCGACGGCGCGGGGCCGATCGCGATGTTCTTCTACATCACGCTGCCGCACCTGAAGCGCGCGATCGCCGTCGTCGTGATGATGGAGACGATCTTCCTGCTGTCGATCTTCGCGGAAATCTACACGACGACCGGCGGCGGCCCCGGCAACGCGACGACCAACCTGTCGTACCTGATCTACGCGCTCGGCCTGCAGCAGTTCGACGTCGGCCTCGCGTCCGCGGGCGGGATCATCGCCGTCGTGGTCGCGAACGTCGTGTCGTTCTTCCTCGTGCGGATGCTCGCGCGCAACCTGAAGGGAGAGTACGAGAAATGAGCGACCTGACCTTCGAGAACCGCCGCACGCCGGCCGTGTTCGACGTCGTGCGGCGCGCGCTGCCGGGCGCGCTCGCGTGGCTGATCGCGCTGCTGCTGTTCTTCCCGATCTTCTGGATGGCGATCACCGCGTTCAAGACCGAGCAGCAGGCGTACGCGTCGTCGCTGTTGTTCGTGCCGACGCTCGACAGCTTCCGCGAGGTGTTCGCGCGCAGCAACTACTTCGCGTTCGCATGGAACTCGGTGCTGATCTCGGCCGGCGTCACGGCGATCTGCCTGCTGCTCGCGGTGCCTGCCGCGTACGCGATGGCGTTCTTCCCGAACCGGCGCACGCAGAAGGTGCTGCTGTGGATGCTGTCGACGAAGATGATGCCGTCGGTCGGCGTGCTCGTGCCGATCTACCTGCTGTGGAAGAACGCGGGGCTGCTCGATACCGTTTCCGGCCTCGTGATCGTCTACACGCTGATCAACCTGCCGATCGCGGTGTGGATGACCTTCACGTACTTCAACGAGATTCCGAAGGACATTCTGGAGGCGGGGCGCATCGACGGCGCGTCGACGTGGCAGGAGATCGTGTACCTGCTGATGCCGATGGCGCTGCCGGGCCTCGCGTCGACCGCGCTGCTGCTCGTGATCCTGTCGTGGAACGAGGCGTTCTGGAGCATCAACCTGTCGAGCTCGAACGCCGCGCCGCTGACCGTGTTCATCGCGTCGTACTCGAGTCCGGAAGGGCTGTTCTGGGCGAAGCTGTCCGCGGCGTCGCTGCTCGCGGTCGCGCCGATCCTGATCGTCGGCTGGCTGTCGCAGAAGCAGCTCGTGCGCGGGCTCACGTTCGGGGCTGTTAAATGAGCGCGGCCGGCAAAGGCGCGGCCGGCAAAGGCTTGGCCGGCGAAGGCGCGAGCGTGCTGATCTGCGACTGCGACGGCGTGCTGATCGACAGCGAAGCGGTCGCTGCCGACGTGATCGTGCAGGAGCTCGGTGCGCGCTGGCCGGGCGTCGATGCGCGGCCGGCCGTGATGCCGCTGCTCGGGCTGCGCATCGAGCGCGTGCTCGCGGGCGCGGCCGACGCGCTCGGCCGCACGCTGTCGGCCGACGACGTCGACGCGATCCGCGCGGCGGTCGAAGCGGCGGCCGTCAACGCACCGGCGGTCGACGGCATCGACGCGGCGCTCGCCGACATCCCGCTGACGAAGGCCTGTGCGAGCAACAGCTACCGCGCGTACGTCGAGGCGGCGCTCGCGCGCACCGGCCTCGCGCGCTTCTTCGGCAGGCGCCTGTTCTGCGCAGACGCGGTTGCGCGGCCGAAGCCCGCGCCGGACGTGTATCTCGCGGCCGCGCACGCGCTCGGCGTCGCGCCCGCGCAATGCCTGGTCGTCGAGGACAGCGCGACCGGCATCACCGCGGCCGCCGCGGCCGGGATGACCGTGCTCGGCTTCGTCGGCGGCGGGCATGCGTCGGCCGCGCAGATCGACGCGCTGCGCGGGATCGGCGCGCGCCACGTGTTCGACGACATGCGCGAGCTGCCCGGCTACGTCGCGCGCTGGCACGCGACCGGCGCGGTGCTGCCGGGCTGACGGCCACGAACGATTGCGCGTCGCGCTCGACGCGGCGCATCACGCATCACGCATCACGAACGAACGGAGACAGATCATGGCAAGCGTGCTCCTGCGCAATATCGCGAAGCGCTACGACGACAACGAAGTGCTGCGCAACGTGAACCTCGACATCGCCGACGGCGAATTCGTCGTGTTCGTCGGCCCGAGCGGCTGCGGCAAATCCACGCTGATGCGGATGATCGCCGGGCTCGAGGACATCTCGAGCGGCGACCTGCTGATCGACGGCGCGAAGGTCAACGACGTGCCGAGCGCGAAGCGCGGCATCGCGATGGTGTTCCAGTCGTATGCGCTGTACCCGCACATGACGCTGTACGACAACATGGCGTTCGGCCTGAAGCTCGCCGGTGCGAAAAAGCCGGAGATCGACCAGGCGGTCAGGCAGGCCGCGAAGATCCTGCACATCGACCATCTGCTCGACCGCAAGCCGAAGCAGCTGTCGGGCGGCCAGCGGCAGCGCGTCGCGATCGGCCGCGCGATCACGCGCAAGCCGAAGGTGTTCCTGTTCGACGAGCCGCTGTCGAACCTCGACGCCGCGCTGCGCGTGAAGATGCGGCTCGAGTTCGCGCGGCTGCACGACGAGCTGAAGACGACGATGATCTACGTGACGCACGACCAGGTCGAAGCGATGACGCTCGCCGACAAGATCGTCGTGCTGTCGGGCGGCGAGGTACAGCAGGTCGGCACGCCGAACGCGCTGTATCACGCGCCCGCGAATCAGTTCGTCGCGGGCTTCATCGGCTCGCCGAAGATGAACTTCCTGAAAGGCACCGCAGAGTCGATCGATGCGGGCGGCGTGCTCGTGCGCTTCGACAGCGGCGACACGCAGCGCGTCGCGGTCGACGCCGCCGGATTGCAGCGCGGCGCGCCGGTGACCGTCGGCGTGCGGCCCGAGCATCTGCTCGTCGGTGCGGCGGCGCAACGCGTGAGCGCGAAGACGATGGCCGTCGAATCGCTCGGCGACGCCGCGTATCTGTACGCCGAGTCGCCGGTCGCGCCGGACGGGCTGATCGCGCGCATCCCGCCGTTCGATACGTACCGCACCGGCGAGGTGCTGCAGATGCACGCGGACGCCGAGCACTGCCATCTGTTCGACGAGCAAGGACAGGCGTTCCGGCGGCTGGGCGCGCACGCGAAGGCGGCGTGACGCGGCGCGCGGATTACAGCGGCAGGTGCTCGACCATGTGATCGACGAACGCGCGCAGCCTCGGCGTCGGATGGCGGCCTGACGGCCACAGCACGTAGACCGGCGTGCGGCTCGCGACGTAGTCGTCGAGCACGGTGCGCAGCGTGCCGGCATCGAGCGGTTCGCGCACGAAGAACTCGGGCAGGCACGCGATGCCGAGCCCGCGCAGCGCGAAGCACAGGCGCGTTTCCGCGTTGTTGCTGACCATCGACACCGGCACGGCCGGCGGTGCGTGCGAGCGCGATGCGCGCAGCGGCCAGATTTCGAGCTTGCCGCTGCTCGGGAACCGGTAGTGCAGGCAGCGGTGCCGCGCGAGATCGGCCGGCGTGCGCGGCGTCCCGTGCCGTTCGAGGTAGTCGGGCGACGCGACCAGATGCTGGCGGAAATGGCCGAGCAGTCGCGACGACAGCCGCGAATCGGCGGGACGGCCGGTGCGCAGCACCGCATCGAACCCTTCGTCGACGACGTCGACGAGCCGATCGCTGAAATCGAGATCCAGCTCGATCTCCGGATACGCGGTCATGAAGTCGGCGAGCACCGGCAGCATCAGCGTGCCGATCGTCGGCAGGCTCACGCGCAGGCGCCCGCGCGGCGCTTCGACGCTCTGTGTGAGCTCGCGCTCGGCCGCGTCGATCTCCGCGATCACGCGGCGGCAGCGCTCGAGAAAGCGCGTGCCTTCGGCGGTCAGCGTGACGCTGCGCGTGCTGCGATGAAAGAGCCGCACGTTCAGCCGCGCCTCGAGCCGCGCGATGCGTTTGCCGACCGCTGACGCGGACAGCCCGAGCGCGCGGCCGGCCGCGACGAAGCTGCGCGTTTCCGCGACCTGAACGAATACGACGAAGCCGCCCAGATTCTCCATGCAGGTTCCCGATTACGGACGTCGATGTCCGGACTGTCCGGAACTCTAGCCCAGTTTTTCTTCGTTTGCCGGCTCCCTACGATGAGCGTTCGTTCATTCATCGAGGTCATTGCCATGTCATCCCTGCCTGTGATTGCCCGCGACCGCGAGCCGGACGACGCGCTGCGCATGCGGCTCGACGACGTGCTCGATCGCGCGCTCGCGGACGAACGGATCGTCGGCGCGGTCGTGATGGTCGCGCGCGACGGCGAGCTGCGCTACACGTGCGCAGCGGGCCTTGCCGATCGCGAGGCCCGCACGCCGATGCGCGAGGACACGCTGTTCCGGCTCGCGTCCGTGACGAAACCGATCGTGACGGCCGCCGCGATGCGGCTCGTCGCCGCCGGACGCGTCGCGCTCGACGAACCGGTCGCGCGCTGGCTCCCCGCGTTCCGGCCGACGCTGCCCGACGGCGCGCCGGCGCGCATCACGCTGCGGCATCTGCTGTCGCATACGGCGGGCCTCGGCTATCGCTTTCTCGAAGCCGACGACGACGGCCCGTATGCGCGAGCCGGCGTGTCGGACGGAATGGACCGCGCACGCGTGTCGCTCGCAGAGAACGTGCGGCGCATCGCGCGCGTGCCGCTGCAGTTCGCGCCCGGTACGTCGTGGAGATATTCGCTCGCGACGGACGTGGTCGGCGCGTTGATCGAGGCGGTCGACGGCCGGCCGCTCGCCGACGCGGTGGCCGAGCTCGTCACGACGCCGCTCGGCATGACCGACACCGCGTTCGTCGCGCACGATGCCGCGCGCGTCGCGACGCCTTACGTGAGTACCGCGCATGCGCCGCGGCGAATGGCGGACGTCGACGTCGTCGCGGCCATCGACGGCACGGTCGGGATCCGCTTCGAACCCGCGCGCGCATTCGATCGCGATGCGTGGCCGTCCGGCGGCGCCGGCATGATCGGCAGCGCGGCGGACTGTGTCGCGCTGTTCGACGCGCTGCGCACCGGCCGCGACGGCTGGCTCGCGCGCGAATGGATCGACGAGATGGCGCGCATCCAGCCCGGCGCGCACGAGTTGCCGGATGCGCCCGGCTTCGGTTTCGGACTCGGCTTTTCGGTGCTGCGCGATCCGGTTGCCGCGCAGTCGCCCGAGTCGGTCGGTACGTGGCGCTGGGGCGGCGCGTACGGGCACGCGTGGTTCGTCGACCGTGCGGCCGGGCTCACGGTCGTCGCGCTGACCAACACGCTGTACGAGGGCATGCACGGCCGATTCGTCACCGACGTGCGCGATGCGGTGTACGGCGCGAGGAGGGCGGCATGAGCGATTGCGTATCGATGTCCGCGACGCCGGCCCGTGCGGCCGCGCGCCTGCCGGTCGCGAACCTGCTCGCGCTCGCGACGGCCGGCTTCATCACGGTCCTGACCGAAGCGTTGCCGGCCGGCCTGCTGCCGCTGATGAGCGCCGATCTGCGCGTGACCGACGCGCTGATCGGCCAGCTCGTGACCGTCTATGCGCTCGGCTCGATCGTCGCCGCGATCCCGATCGTGGCCGCGACGCGCGGGGTCGCGCGCCGCCGTCTGCTGATCGCGGCGCTGGCCGGCTTCGTCGTGTCGAACGCGTTGACGACCGTGTCGCCGTACTACGCGCTCACGCTCGCCGCGCGCTTCGTCGCCGGCATGTCGGCCGGACTGCTGTGGGCGCTGCTGGCCGGCTACGCGAGCCGGCTGGTCGACGAACACCTGCGCGGCCGCGCGATCGCCGTCGCGATGCTCGGCGTGCCGGTCGCGATGTCGATCGGCATTCCTGCGGGCACCGCGCTCGGAGCGGCGCTCGGCTGGCGCGTCGCGTTCGCGGGCATCACGCTCGCGGCGCTCGCGCTGATCGGCTGGGTCCGGCTGCGCTTGCCGGACTATCCGGGGCAGCCGGCGAGTTCGCGCGAGCCGGTGCTCGCGGTGCTGCGGCTGCCGGGCGTGCGCGCCGTGCTGACCGTGATGTTCGCGTACGTACTCGCGCACAACATGCTGTACACGTACATCGCGCCGTTTCTCGCGCGCGAGCGGATGGGCGCTCAGGTCGATGCGGTGCTGTTCGCGTTCGGCGTCGCGTCGCTGGTCGGTATCGCGCTGACGGGCGCATGGATCGGCGCCGCGCAGCGGCGGCTCACGTTCGCGAGCATCGCGCTGTTCGCGCTCGCCGCGCTGATGCTCGGCGCCGGCACCGGAATGGCAACCGTCTATGCGGGCGTCGCGCTGTGGGGGCTTGCGTTCGGCGGCGCGCCGACGCTGTTCCAGACCGCGGCCGCACAGGCCGCGGGCGACGCGGCCGACGTCGCGCAATCGATGCTCGTCACGGTGTGGAACCTGGCGATCGCCGGCGGCGGTATCGCGGGCGGCATGCTGCTCGATGCGGCCGGCGCGGGCCCGATTCCGTGGGTGCTCGTCGCGCTGCTGAGCGCCGCGTGGCTCGGCGCGTGGCGTGCGCGCCGGCACGCGTTTTCGGCGCGGCGCGTGGCGTGAGCGGTGCGAGCGGTGCGGTGCGCGGTCAGGCCGGCGTCGCGTCGAGCGCCGCCCGCGCACAGGTCTCGTCCGTGACGAGCCCCGACACCCAGCCGCCGCGCAGCGCGGCGATCACCGCGTCGCGCTTCTTCGGGCCGCCGGCGAACGCGATCGTCGGCCGCTTCGGCGGCGTCGCGAGCGGCACGCTCGTCACGCGCGCGCTCGTCGACACGTCGACGAGCCGCCCCTGCGCGTCGATCGGCACGCCGAGCAGCTCGGCCACCGCACCGCGCGCGATCATCTCGTCGCGCTCCTGTTCGGTGATGAAGCCGTCTTCGTACAGCGGACAGTGCGGGCCGATGTTGCCGATCCCGACGAACGCGACGTCGGCCTTGCCCGACAGCGCGTCGACGATCCGGTACAGCCGGTGATTGCACCACTGCGCGCGCTCGGCGTCGCTGTCGGCGAACAGCGGCGCGGGCAGCAGGAAGTGCTTGCCGCCGGTCTTCTCGGAGATGTACTGCGCGACGTCGTAGCGGTTCGACGAGCCGTCGGCGGCGATCGCGCCGACCATCGACACGAGCCGGTGCTGCGGCCGGTCGATCTGCGCGATCTGCGCGACCGCCGCCTTCAGCGTGCGGCCGCTGCTGACCGCGATCACCATCGGCCGCGTTTCGCTCAGATAGCGCTCCATCACCTGCGCGCCGGCGACTGCGAGCTTGCGGTCGATCGCGTCGGGCGCGTCGGCATCGACCGGCACGACTTCGCACATCGCGAGCCCGTAACGTTTCGACAGCTGCGCGCCGAGATCGAGACAGTCGGCGAGCCGGTGATCGACGCGCACGCGGATCAGGTTCTTCTCGATCGCGAACGCGACGAGGCGCTGCGCGACCGGGCGCGACACCTGCAGCTTTTCGGCGATTTCGTTCTGCGTGTCGCCCGCGACGTAGTAGAGCCACGCGGCGCGCGTGGCGAGATCGAGTTTTTCTGAGGACTTGGACACGATAGCGGTTCGGTTCGGATCAGGGTCGCCGGTCGGGCGGCGCAACGGCATCGACTGTAGCCGATGCGATGCACACGGCCGGTGGAATGCGCGGCGCGGGGCCGTTACGCGAGCCGCGCGCGCGACGGTTCGTACAGCGGGCGCACGTGCCGATACAGCGTGCGGAACGCGTCGAGACGCTCGCGCAGCGTCGCGTGGCGCGACGGATTCGGCGCGTATTCGGCGCGCACCGGCGGCTTGGTCAGCACCGTATGCGGATCGCCGCCGACGGCGAGCCAGCCCAACCGCGCCGCGCCGAGCGCCGCGCCGGTTTCGCCGCCGCCGTGCTGGCGCGTGCGCACGTTCAGCGCGTCGGCGATCAGCTGCGCCCAGAACGCGCTGCGCGCGCCGCCGCCGATCAGCGACAGCCGATCGGTTTCGACGCCGGCCGCATGCAGCGCGTCGAGGCCGTCGGCGAGGCCGAGCGTCACGCCTTCGAGCACCGCGTAGCCGAGATGCGCGCGCTCGGTCGCATGGGTCATCCCGAAGAACACGCCTTGCGCATACGGATCGTTGTGCGGCGTGCGCTCGCCGGACAGGTACGGCAGAAACAGCGGCGCGGTGGCGAGCGCGCCGGCGTCGAGCGCGTCGACTTCGGCGAGCAGCGCGGGCTCGTCGGTGCCGGTCAGCTTGCAGACCCAGCGCAGGCAGCTCGCGGCCGACAGCACGACGCTCATCAACTGCCAGCGGTCGGGAATCGCGTGGCAGAACGCGTGCACGGCCGACGCCGGATTCGGCATGAAGCGGTCGCCGACCACGCTGAGCACGCCCGACGTGCCGAGCGACACGAAGCCGTCACCCGCGTGAATCGCGCCGATGCCGAGCGCGCTGGTCGCGTTGTCGCCGCCGCCGCCGGCCACGACCACCGCTTCGGACAGTCCGAGTTCGCGCGCGACGTCCGCGCGCAGCGTGCCGGACGGCGCGTTGCCTTCGACGATGCGCGGCATCTGGTCGCGCGTCATTGCGCAGGCGTCGAGCAGCGCGTCCGACCAGTCGCGGCGCGCGACGTCGAGCCACAGCGTGCCGGCCGCGTCGGACGGATCGGACACCTTCGCGCCCGTCAGCCGGAAGCGCAGGTAGTCCTTCGGCATCAGCACGCACGCGATGGCCGCGAACACGTCCGGTTCGTGCTTCGCGACCCACAGCAGCTTCGGCGCGGTGAAGCCGGGCATCGCGAGATTGCCGGCGAGTGCGTGCAGATCGGGCGCGCGCTCGGTCAGCAGCGCGCATTCGTCCGCGCTGCGCATGTCGTTCCACAGGATCGCCGGGCGCAGCACGCGATCGTCGCGGCCGAGCAGCACCGCGCCGTGCATCTGTCCCGACAGGCCGATGCCGCGCACCTGCGCGAACGCGTGCGGATGCCGTTCGCGCAGCGCCGCGACCGCGGCGAGCGTGCCGCGCCACCAGTCGTCCGGATGCTGCTCGGCCCAGCGCGGATGCGGCCGCGACACGCTGAACGGCGTGCCCGCGGTGCCGACGACCGTGCCGTCGGGGGCGAGCAGCAGCACCTTCACTTCGGAGGTGCCGAGGTCGATGCCGAGATACATGAGCGATCCGTTGCGTCAGTGGGGAGCCGCTACTTTAGCCGCGCGGCCGCACGCGTGCCAACACAGGTTCGCCCGGATGCGCGGCTGGCCGGCGCGCGTGCGCGTGCGTCAGCGCTGTGCGAGCCACGCGTCGACGCGCGCGAGCGCCGCGCGCAGCGCATCGAGCAGTGCCGCGTTGCCGGCGAGCGAGCCCCACAGCGCGCGATTGCCGCATAGCGCGACGGCCGGATCGGCGGCCGCGACGATCTCGCGCGCGGCGCCTTCGTCCATCACGCCGTCCTGGTATGCGTACGGCAGCGCGCCGCGCGCCCAGCGTTCGAGAAAGCGCAGGAACAGCGCGGGCAGCACCGCGGTCGCGATCGGCGTCGCGCCGCGCGCGAACGATTCGGCGAGCGTCGGCGCGATGAAGCCGGGGATCTTCGAGAAGCCGTCCGCGGCGACGCGCTGGTTCGTGTCGAGCACGTACGGGTTGCCGAAGCGTTCGAGCACGACGTCGCGGTAGCGGCCGAGATCGAGCGGGCTCGGCGTGAGGCACGGGATCACGTCCTGCGTCACGTAGTCGTGCGCGAACCCGCGGATCGCCGCGTCGTGCGTGCCTTCGTGGATATACGTGTAGCCGGCGAGCGTGCCGGCCCACGCGATGCAGCTGTGCGTCGCGTTCAGAATGCGGATCTTCGCTTCCTCGTACGGGTGCACGTCGTCGACGAGTTCCGCGCCGGCGAGCTCCCAGCGCGGCCGCCCGGCCGCGAAGCGGTCTTCGATCACCCACTGGATGAACGATTCGCCCATCACCGGGCATGCATCGTCGACGCCGGTGGCCGCGCGCACGCGTTCGCGCACGTCGGCGGTCGGGCGCGGCGTGATCCGGTCGACCATCGCGCTCGGCGTCGCGACGTTCGCGTCGAACCATGCGAGCAAGTCGGTTTGTCCGCGCCGTTCGAGGAATTCGCGCATCCCCGCGCGAAAGCGCGCGCCGTTGCTGCGCAGGTTGTCGCAGCTCTGTAGCGTGAGCGGGCCCGCGCCGCGCTTCACGCGCTCGGCGAGCAGCGCGGCGAGCGCGCCGTACAGCGTCGTGCGCGCGCCCTGGAGATCGGCCGCGAGATCGGGATTCGCGCAGTCGAGCCGGTTGTGCTCGTCGAGGTAGTAGCCGCCTTCGGTGACGGTGAACGACACGATTCGGCACGCGTGGTCGGCGCCCGCGTCGATCAGTGCGGCGAGATCGATCGACCACGGCAGCACGCGCGTGATCGCGCGGATCGTTTCGTACGCGCGCACGCCTTGCGGCGTGACCGTTTCGAGCGTGTACGCGCCGTGCTGCGCGGCGAGCGCGTCCATCGTCGCGCGCATGTCGTCGCGGATGTTGCCGACGACGAGCGACCAGCGCTCGTCGGGCGGCGCGGCTTCGTTGACGCGGTGCAGATACCACGCTTGATGCGCGCGGTGGAACGAGCCCGCGCCGATGTGCAGCAGCACGCGTGCGGGAGTGGACGGCGAGTCGGTCATCCGGTGTCTCCTGGCGCGGACGGATCCCGGTCGGTTGGCCGTTTGACCCGCGATCCGCGCTATCGAATACGATCTTTTGCTCTGAGTGTGAGCGAATGATCGTATTCGGGTGAGCGAAAGTCAAGGCACGGACGCCGGATTTCGATGGTGCGTTGCGGCGGCGGTTTGCGGTTGCCGCCGGAGCCCGTAAAGCGGACAGGGGAGCAGGGTGCGCGCGTCGGTTTGTGCCGATCCTGCGGGTCTTGACGATCGGGCGACGCCGAGCGCCGTGGATGCTGCGGCGCGGCAACGATATGGCGGCAGCTTTGCTGACCGCACGGCGGAATGACGACGATTTCGCCAGTATTGTCGGCGCGCTCTTGCGATGGAGCGCATGAGCCGATCCGACCGCCAATCGAGCCGCGCGGCGAGGCGGTCTCACGCACTTTGCGGGAATGTCGACGTGAAGATCGGCCCGGCGGTTCCGCACGTGGTGTACCGGGCGTCGGCGCCGCCGATTACGGCGGTGCGCGTGGCGCTGGTCGCGGTGCGGCGGCACCGACCGTCGCCGTCGCGCGCGGTGCGACGCGGCGACGAACGGCCCGCGCGTCACCGCGACGGCAGGCCGACGACGTGCATCACAGCGTCGTGCGCACGTGCCACAGCTCCGGGAACAGCACGACGTCGAGCATCTTGCGCAGATACGGAGCGCCGCTCGTGCCGCCGGTGCCCTGCTTGAAGCCGATGATGCGCTCGACCGTCGTCACGTGCCGGAAGCGCCACTGGCGGAACGCGTCCTCGAGATCGACGAGCTCCTCGGCCATCTCGTACAGCTCCCAGTGCTGCTGCGGATGACGGTACACCTCGAGCCACGCGGCTTCGACGGTTTCGTCGTGCTGCGTCGGCTGTCGCCAGTCGCGGTCGAGCCGCGACGGCGCGATCGGGAACCCGCGCCGCGCGAGCAGACGCACGACCTCGTCGTAGAACGACGGCGCGTCGAGTGTCGCGCGCACCTGTTCGAGGATGTCGGGCCGGTGCGCGTGCGGCTGCAGCATCTGCGCGTTCTTGTTGCCGAGCAGGAATTCGAGCTGCCGGTACTGGTACGACTGGAAGCCCGACGACTGGCCGAGATACGGTCGCATCGCCGAGTACTCGGACGGCGTCATCGTCGACAGGACGTTCCACGCCTGCACGAGCTGCTCGAGGATCCGCGACACGCGCGCGAGCATCTTGAACGCGGGCGGCAGCGCGTCGCGCCGGACCGCGTCGAGTGCCGCGCGCAGTTCGAACAGCGCGAGCTTCATCCACAGCTCGCTCGTCTGATGCTGGATGATGAACAGCATCTCGTTGTGATCGGGCGACAGCGGATGCTGCGCGTTCAGAATCGCATTCAGCGACAGGTAGTCGCCGTAGCTCATCGACTTCGAAAAATCGAGCTGCGCGTTGTGCCAGCCGGTTTCGTCGCCGGCATCGCCCGGCACGTGCGGCGCTTCGTGCGCGGCATGCGCGGGCGCGCCCGCACGTGCGCCCGAGAACGGGCAGCCGGCCGGCGCGTCGCCGCCCGGCGGTTGCATATGACCAGAATTCACGACTTTCTCCAGGATTGAAGGACGGCCCGCGGCACGCGTGGGCGCGTGCGGGCGTCGGCCGATCAGGTCACCGCGCCGCGCTCCGCGAACTCGGGCGCCTTCCATGCGTCGGTGTCCAGAATCTCGCGCAGCGTCTCGACGGCATCCCACACGTCGACGAAGCGCGTATAGAGCGGCGTGAAGCCGAAGCGCAGCACGTACGGCTCGCGGTAGTCGCCGATCACGCCGCGCGCGATCAGCGCCTGCATCACTTCATAGCCGTGCGGATGCTCGAAGCTCGCCTGCGAACCGCGCTGATGGTGCGCGCGCGGCGTGACGAGCTTCAGCGAGCGGCCCGCGCAGCGCGCCTCGACGAGCGCGATGAACGCGTCGGCCAGCGCGAGCGACTTGCGACGGATCGCCTGCATGTCGGTCTGCAGGAACACGTCGAGCCCGCATTCGACCACCGACATCGACACGATCGGCTGCGTGCCGCACAGGAAGCGCGCGATGCCAGGGTCGGGCGCGAAGCCGGGCTGCATCGCGAATGGCGCGCGATGGCCCCACCAGCCGGACAGCGGCTGCGAGAAATGCGCGTGGTGGCGCTGCGGCACCCACACGAACGCCGGCGAGCCGGGGCCACCGTTCAGATACTTGTACGTGCAGCCGACCGCGCCGTCCGCGCGTGCGGTGTTCAGATCGACCGGCACCGCGCCGGCCGAGTGCGCGAGATCCCACAGCATCAGCGCGCCCGCATCGTGCGCGAGCTGCGTGACGGCGGCCATGTCGTGCATGTAGCCGGTGCGGTAGTTCACGTGCGTGATCATCGCGACGGCGGTGTCCGGGCCGAGCGCGTCGGGCAGCTCGGCGGGATCGTCGATCAGGCGCAGTTTGTAGTCGCCGCCGAGCTGCTCGATGAGCCCTTGCGCGATATAGAGGTCGGTCGGGAAGTTCGAACGCTCCGACACGATCACGCGGCGCTCGGGCGCGCGTTCGGCCTGATAGCGCAGCATCGCCGACAGCAGCTTGAACAGGTTGATCGAAATGGTGTCGGTCACGACGGTTTCGCCCGGCGCGCCGCCGATCAGCGTCGCCAGCTTGTCGCCGAGGCGGCGCGGCAGCGAGAACCAGCCGGCCGTGTTCCAGCTGCGGATCAGGCCTTCGCCCCATTCGGCGCCGATCACCTGCTGCGCGCGCTCGGCGGATGCGCGAGGCTGCGCGCCGAGCGAGTTGCCGTCGAGGTAGATCACGCCGTCGGGCAGCGCGAACTGGTCGCGCAGCGGGGCGAGCGGGTCGTCGCGATCGAGCGCGAGCGCGTCTTCACGGGTGTGGATCATGATGTAGGTCGTGGGTCGGAATGATCGGAGGAGTCAGGAAGCGCGTGCGGACAGCGCGCGCAGCACCGCGCGCACGGGGCTCGCGTCGAGCGTCGCGAACTTCAGCGGCAGCGCGATCAGCTCGTAGTCGCCGGGCGGCACCTCGTCGAGCACGATCCCTTCGAGGATCGCCATCCGGTGCGCGCGCACGCGGCGGTGCGCGTCCATCGTCTTCGATTCCTGCGGATCGAGCGACGGCGTGTCGATGCCGATCAGCTTCACGCCGTGCGCGGCAAGCAGATCGACGGTGTCCGGTGCGACCGCGCAGAACGCGCTGTCCCAGTGCGCGGTCGGCGCATTCGCGTACGTGCGCAGCAGCACGCGCGGCGGCACGCCGTCGAGCGCGGCCGCGACGTCGGCCGGCTGCACGAGCGGCGCCGCGCCGATGCAGTGAATCACGCGACACGGGCCGACATAGGTGTCGAGCGGCACCGCGCCGATCGGCGCGCCGTCGGCGTCGTAATGCAGCGGCGCATCGCAGTGCGCGCCGGTGTGCGGCGACAGCGTCACGCGCGCGACGTTGACCGGCGAGCCGGCCTCCATCCGCCACACGCGTTCGACCGAAACCGGCGTGTCGCCCGGCCATACGGGGGTTGCGGGGCTGATCGGCGGCGAGATGTCCCAGAGTGTGTCCATGCCATGACGAATCGGTGAATCGATCCTTCGAATGATAGGCGGACGCTCGCAGAAAGTGCTTGCGAAATAAACATGGACAATCCGCCCGATTGGCAGATAATTCGAATCAGACGGAAAAGGGGGACCAAAAATGCACGCGATCACGCTCGATGCCACCGACTGCCGGATTCTCGCCGTCCTGCAGGAGGAAGGCAGAATCAGCAATCTCGACTTGGCGGAACGTATCTCGCTTTCACCGTCGGCCTGCCTGCGCCGCATGCGCCTGCTCGAGGAGCAGGGCGTGATCGAGCACTATCGCGCGTGCCTGAGCCGCGAGAAGCTCGGCTTCGAGCTCGAGGCGTTCGTGCAGGTGTCGATGCGCAACGAGGAGAACCAGTGGCACGAACGGTTCGCCGAGGCGCTGCGCGAATGGCCGGAGGTGATCGGCGCATTTGTCGTGACCGGCGAGAGCCACTATCTGCTGCGCGTGCTCGCGCACAACCTCAAGCACTATTCGGATTTCGTGCTGAACCGGCTGTACAAGGCGCCGGGCGTGATGGACATCCGTTCGAACATCGTGCTGCAGACGCTGAAGGACGAAGCGGGCGCGCCGGTCGGGCTTGCGCGCACCGGTGCGATCAAAGCGGTGTGAGGCCGTGGAAGCCGCCGCCGTGGAACACGAGCGGCGGCGCGGCGTCGCATGCACGCACGCCGCAGCGCTCCACTTCGCCGACGAAGATCACGTGGTCGCCCTCGTCGTAGCGGCTGCGGTTGTGGCATTCGAACCACGCGAGCGCGCCGTCGAGCACCGGCATGCCGGAATTGCCGGCCACGTGCGCGATGCCTTCGAAGCGGTCGCCCTTGTAGGTCGAGAAGCGCTTGCACAGGTCGAGCTGCGACGCGGCGAGCACGTTGACGACGTAATGACTGTTGGTGCGGAACACGGGCGTCGACGCCGATTTGTGCGCGAGGCTCCACAGCACGAGCGGCGGGTCGAGCGACACCGAGTTGAACGAGCTCGCGGTGATGCCGATCAATTGCCCGGACGGTGCGCGCGTCGTGATCACGGTCACGCCCGTCGCGAACTGGCCGAGCGCCTGGCGGAAGGCGACCGAATCGAAATCCGGCGGGTTGGCGCGGCTCATCGTGCAATCATCCCGAACGAAACGGACAGGCGCGGCGCACGGCGGATGCGGCGGGCGAAGCGGACGAAAGGCGACAAGGCGGTCGAGCGGGAAAAGGTTCGCATGGGCCCGATTTTAGCGGAATCGGACGCGCCGGACCCGGCCGGGCCGCGCATCGAGCGGGCAGGGTGACGTAGCGAACACTGCCGCGACGCGGCCGCGCGTCGTGGTGCGCGGCGCACACGCCGGCGTTCCGCTGCGTTTTCGTCGGGCGCTGCGCTTTCGCGTGCCGCGGTCCGCGCCCGCGCTATCGCGCGGCTGCCAGCCCGAGCGCGAGCGCGCCCGTCACGATCAGGCTCGACGCCCACACCGCGTCGAGATTGAACCAGCTCCGCGACACGAACTTCAGCCCGACATGGCGGTAGACGATCCACGCGAGCGTGCCGCCGGCGGCGATCATCGCGGTCGCGTGTACGGCCGCGACGACGAGCGCCATTCCGAGGTCCGCGTCGACGAGCGCGGTCGCCGCACGGTGGCCGGCATCCGCGTCGAGCCCGCACAGCCCGAGATAGATCGGCACCAGCATCAGCCCGGCGCCATGCGCGATCGCGACTGCGAACGACCACAGCGCGAGCCGTGTCGGCGCAATCCGCGCGAGCGCGCGCGGATGCCGGCGACGAATCAGCAGCGCGACGCCGAAGCCGATCACCAGCGCGCCCGCGCCGATCCGGATCGCCGATTGCCACGCGAGCAGCGCGGCGAGCAGCCCGAACGGCAGCATCACCGCGAGTACGGCGAGCGCGTGTCCGAGCGCGAGATAGCCGAGCGCCGCCGCGAGCGCGCTGCCGCGGCGCGTCATCAGCCCGTTCGCCACCGCGAGCGGCCAGCCCATCGCCGGATTCGAGCCGTGATAGACGCCGCTCGCGAGCACGGCCGCCCACAGCGCGAACTGCGTGGACGATGAGAGGTTGCCGCTCAACGCGAGACCGACGGATAGCAGAACGAGTCGGTCGAGCAGTCGCCGCCTTCGAGCCGGATCTGGTGCGCGCGATAGCCGTCGGGGAACTCGACCCAATAATCGTCGGCGAGCGTCAGCCCGCCCTGCGGCCCCGCATCCGCGAGCACTTGCGCGGCCGGCACGCCGTCCGGGTAGAACTGGTCGTCCCATGTCGAGTACAGCGAGTTCGTCCAGTACACGCGCCGTCCGTCGCGGCTGATCTCGACCATCTGCGGACCGCCGGCGAAGGCGCGGCCGTTCGGATGCGGCGTGCGGCGCGCGATGCCGCCGATGCGCACCGAACCGGCCAGCACCGGGTTGTGCGGATCCGACACGTCGTATTGGCGCATCTCGCCGGTGCCCCAGCACGACACGTACAGGAAACGGTCGTCGAGCGACAGGTCGATGTCGGTGACGAGCGGCGGCACGGCGCCGAACGACTTCAACAGCGGCGGCAGTTCGTCGGCCGCGGCCGGTTCGGCCGCGATCGTCGCGGTCTTTTTCGCATGGAACTTGCCGCCTTCGCGCCACCAGGTCCAGATCGATCCTTCGAGATTCGTCGTATCGACCACGACGCCGACGAACCCGTATTCGCGCGCCGGATCGTGCGCGGGACGCACTTCGAGCGCCATCTGATGCTGCGCGCCGAGATCGATCGTCTGCACGTGGCGGCGCGCACGCAAGTCCCAGAAATGCAGCCGGTGTCCATAGCGGTTCGCGAGCAGGTCTTCCGGCACGATCCCGTTCTCGAACTGCGGCGGCAGCGCCCATTCGCTCGACACCATGTAGTCGCGCGGCAGGTTCCACCAGAAGTCGTAGTGCTTGTCCTGCGGGCCGCGATCGATCTCCCAGCGGCCGAGCACGTCGAACGTCTCGCAATCCATGATGAAGATGCCGGGCGGCCCGTCGGTGCCGTCCTTGCCTGCGCCGCCGAGCGTGCTCACGTAGATGCCTTCGGGGCCGCAGTGCACGGTGTGCGGCCGGGAATAGCCGGTCTTCGCGAAGATCTCGTCGGATTCGACGATCCGGTGGATGCGCGCCTGCGTCGGATGCGGCTTCGTGTCGATCACGTACACGCGCGACGAGCGCAGGCCCGGAACGATCAGGAAGCGGCGTTCGAGAAACGCATGACCGGTCAGCGGCGACAGCGCCGACGAACAGGCATTCCATCCGAAGTGGTGAAACTCGTCGCCGGTATTCGGCATCGTCACCGTGCGGACGATTTTTCCGTATGTGGGCGAGCCGCGCTTCACGTCGATCACCGCGAGCGCGTCGGGTCTGGAAAAATCGGGGCTCAGCAACAACGTATAGGCAAATTCTTCCGCCGGTGCCTGCATCGCAAGTTCCGGCGAAGCGTAAAACGTCGGGTCAGGCCGCATGCTCATGGTGAAGCCCTCTCGGTTGAACGGAATCTCGTGCGCGCTATTCGCTGCGCGCGTGCGTAGCGGCGCCGACGACGCGTCGGTATCTGTTAAGGCATCCGTATCGATGTTTCGGCGGACGATTGCGCGTGATGCCGCGTGGAGCGCGATCGTCGTCGCGTCGCGCGTGCCTGCAAGTGTAGGCGAGAAACGCACGACGGGCGGGTGCTGCGCACGCCGCTGCCTGCCGGCTTCGCGCGCGAGTGAGATACTGGGCGGCGTGCCGCGTCGTCCGCACGGACGGCAGCCGGCGACACGGTTCGGTGGGACGGGCGCACGGGCGCCTGCCCCTGTGATCAACGAGGTGCTGATTTCATGGTGAACGACATGCTTGAAACCGCGACATTGGGCGGCGGATGCTTCTGGTGCACGGAAGCGGTGTTTCTCGACGTCGACGGCGTGACCGCCGTCCAGTCCGGCTACGCGGGCGGCCATACGCGCAATCCCGGTTATCGCGACGTGTGCGAAGGCGACACGGGCCACGCGGAGGTCGTCAACGTGACGTTCGATCCCGCGCGCATCGGCTATCGCGAGATCCTCGAGATTTTCTTCGCGACGCACGATCCGACGCAGCTGAACCGGCAGGGCAACGACGTCGGCACGCAATATCGGTCGGTCGTGTTCACGCATTCGGACGCGCAGCGCGACACCGCGCTCGACGTGATTCGCGAGCTGGAGCGCGAGCAGGTGTTCGCACAGCCGATCGTCACGCAGGTCGTGCCGCTCGACGGCAACTACTGGCCGGCCGAGGACTATCACCAGAACTATTACGCGCGCAATCCGGGGCAGGGCTACTGCTCGGTCGTGATCGGGCCGAAGCTCGCGAAATTCCGCCAGAAGTTCGCGCACCGGCTGAAGTCGCAACGCGGCGCGTGAGCGGCGGGAACCGACCCTACGCCGCGTCGCTGCGCAACTGCGCGCACGCGGCGGCGATCTCGCGCGCGAGCGCGATGCACGACAGCGGCGCGGAGCCTTCCGCCTTGTTGTTGATCGTGATGATCACCGGCTGCCCGGCCAGCGCATAGCGCGCGGCCAGCTCGGCGAGCGCCGAGCGCGTCGCCGGATCTTCGTCGACGAGCTTGTCGAACGGTTCGTATTTCGCCTTCGCCTGTTCGTACTTGAAGCCGCCGTGCAGGCTCCAGCGCACGATCAGCGGGCCCGGCGCGTCGCCGTCGAGCAGGGCGAGCGCCGCGGCCTGCCGCAGCGGGTCCGGCATGCGCGCGTGCAGGCCGACGCAGTACCGCACGCCGAGCGCGGCCAGCGCGCGGATGAAGCGCGGCGTCAGCAGGCTCGCGTCGCGAATCTCGATCGCATAGCGCGGGCCGTCGGCATCAGGCGGCAGCGGCGGCAGCGCCGCGAAGAATGCGGACAGCCGGTCGATCAGCGCGGCCGGCTCCGCGAGCAGCCGGTCCGGCAGCGGCGAGAACTGGAATACGAGCACGCCCGCCTTGTTGCCGAGCCCTTCGATGCAGGGCTGCACGAATTCGTCGGTGGCAAGCCGCGCGTCGAGAAAGGTCGGATTCGGCCCTTCCGGCTCGCCGCGCCGGCCGCGCACGACCGCGTCGGTGACGGACGCCGGCGCCTTCACGACGAAGCGGAAGTCGTCGGGCACCTGTTGCGCGTAGCGCAGATAGTCGGCCACCGACAGCGGGCCGTAGAACGAGCGGTCCAGGCTCACGCTCCGGAGCAGCGGATGCGCGCCGTACGCTTCGAGCCCTTCGCGCGACAGCTTTGTCTGCGCGAAGTCGCCGTCGAACACGATGCCGTTCCAGCCGGGGAAGTACCACGACGACGTGCCGAGCCGCACGTTCGGCGGCAGCGCGGCGGCCAGCGCCGCGACGTCGTCGGAGATCGGCGCGGGCGGCACGCCGCGCCGGCGTCGGCCGTGCTTCGGCGCTGCGGCCGGCGGCGACGGTTCATCCCACAGCGTGCCGGAAGACGGAGGCGGCGCTTCGTCGTCGCGCGAGCGGGACGATGAAGCGCGGGCGGGCC
>NZ_CABVPR010000032.1 GCF_902499135.1 Burkholderia dolosa | reverse complement strand
CGATAGGTCAGCGTCCCGGTCGTCAATGAGTTTTTCGACGGATCGGCTGTGCTGGCAATCACCGCGCCCGTCAGGTCCGTATTGCCCTTGACGTTCACATTGAAACCACCATCGCCCGCCTGAATGCCGGCCTGCTCGCTCACACCCGCATAATTACCGTTCGCATTCCCGTGCGACGAACTGAAGCTGGCACTACCGCCCATCGTGCTAACGCTGATGCCACCGCCCGCGCTGCTTTGATGTGCGCTGCTGACGGTCGTATCCTGCACGCTGCGCATGTTCAGATTGCCGCCCACGTCCGCCGTAACAGTGCGACCGGATACAGTCGAGCCGATCACATTCGTATCGCCACCGCTCACGAGTGTCACGCTATTCGCACCGGTCACGTGCGAATTGTTCTGCATTGCGGCATCACTGTTGCCGTCGCCGTGTGCGCGCGACATGGCGGCCGACACACCGATACCGTTCGTGCCAATCGACACGCCGACGCTGGCGCTTGACGACGAATTCGAGCTGCGCGTTGAATCGGTGTTCGTCGTGTTTTGCAGGTCGATCTGGTTCTTCGCGGCCAGCAGCACATCGTTGCCAGACACGTTCGAACCGGCCACCGTGATATTACCGCTACCCGGTGTGCCGTTACCCGTCGCAATCAGCGATGTGGTACCGCCAGCGCTGACGCTCGATCCGCGTTGCGTCGTTTGGCTTTCCGACGTATCGAGTCGGCTATGACTCGATCCAACGCTGACTTGAACGCCGATGCTCGGCGTGCCGCCGCCCGCAAGCGCACCGCCCGTCAGACCGGCTACACCCATCGCTGCATTACCTGCCGCTGCAATCGCGTGCAGGGCTGTCGCACGACTGTCACCGGCACCGCTCTTTGCCGCCTGCGCCTGTTGATACGCACCGTTGATCGCATCGCCGATGCTGCCCGACAAGCCGAGCGTGACGCCACTGCTACTGGTCGTCTCGCTATGGGCCTTGTTGCTGGTATCGGTTGCCGAATCGATCACAACATTCGACGCTATGCCGGTCAAATTCTTCCCGGCGATCAAGTCGCTACCCGTCACGTGCAGCGTATCGCCAGCCTTGACGGTCAGGTTGCCGTTAAGCGATCCAATCGTGCTCGCGTTGTTCGTGACGGACGAAGCATGATCCGTGTCAGTCTTTTTCTGCGTGCCAATACTCACGCTCAAGCCGCTGGTACCAATCCCCGAATGCGTTTCGTGATAGTAGCTGTCCTGCGTGACCGTATCCTTGGACGTGGTGATATTGACGTTGTTTGCTGCCCCAAGGCTGACATCGTTCGTGCCCACGATCGTGCTGCCCTGAACAGTCAAATCGTGGCCCGACTGAATGTTGACCGTATTACCAGATACCGTGCTGCCGACGCCGACATTCGCCTGCGTGTTCTGCATCGAATCGGTTTTCGTGCTGCTGACGAAGCTGCCGTGTTGGACTTGCACCGACTGGTACTTGTCGTGTTCCTCGCGAGCCTCGTTGATCGAGACGTTGCCCGTCGCACCAATGTTTGCCGCTCCCGTACCGTTTTCGACGCCGTTCGTCATACCTGCCGTGAGCGATGAACCTGTGAGCGTGACGTTGCCCTTCGACGCATCGGTACTTGCTGCCGCGAGGGTCGCATTGCCGCCTGCCGTGAATTGCGTGCCAACAGCGTGCTCGTCGTAGTTGTGATCAACTTCCTTACGCGTCTTGCTGTCCGCCGCCACGTTATCGAGCTTCGCGGTATCCGTGACCGTCGTTGCCGTCAAATTCCCGCCTGCAAGCGCAGACAGGTCTTTTCCGGCTGATACGGTCGCGCCCTTCAGCGTCATGTCGTTGCCGCTTTGCATCCCCAAGCTGCCGCCTGCGGTGATGCCGCTCGTCACGTTCTTCGTCGTGGATTCTTGCCAATGATGCTGATCGTTCAGATACATCGATTGGTTCGTCGTGGACTGGACCGTATCGACGTTGATATCCCGACCTGCCGCCACCAATGCGTCACCGCCCGCCGACAAATTCGCGCCGTGAATGCTCAGATCGCGCGCGGCCTGAACCGACAGGTCGCCCGTTGCCGCGATCGTGCCTTGCTGGCCGATCAGACTCGTGCTGACCTTGCTCGCACCGGATGCGTCAGTTGCGCCCACGGCATCAACCAGCGTCGTGTTGACGATATCGCGGCCCGCCAGAACGGCAACCCGATTGCCGGTAATTTGACCCGACGCGTTGACCACATCGTTGCTCGCCGACACGGCCGTCGTGCCGTTCTTGCCGCTGCTCGAGATCGTACCGCCACGATTCAAAATATCCGTCGCCGTCAGCACGGTTTTCGTGCCGCCCTTGATCACGCCGGAATTCGTTGCACTACCCGTCGCATGAATTTCAACGTCGTCCGCTGCGATGAGTGCACCAGTCGGTTGCAGATCGTTCGCATGCGTTTGCGCCATATAGACAACAGGGGCCAGCACATGCGTCGTGCTGCCATCGGGCAAGGTCACGGTCTGGTCAACCAGCCATACAATGTCGCTCGTCAGCGCGTCCATTTGCGCGGCCGTCAGCGCCATGCCGGGCACCAAGCCGAATGATTTCGCGTAGTTTGCACCGTTCGTCATCAGCGACCGATATTCGTCCTCGGCGCTCGCGTAACCCGGCAGAAAGGTGCGACCGGTCAACTGCGTAATCTGGTTACGCACCATCTGCTGCTCATACATCCCGTCACCCAAGCGCTTTTCGATGCTCGCCGGGTCCAGGTTCAATTGGCCGAGCATGTAGTCGCTCGAAATGAAGTTCGTATAGCTCGTCAGGCGCGGATCGGTGACGATCAGATACGGCTGGCCAGGCGCGGGATGAATCGAGTACATCCCGCTTGTCGGCAACGTGATCGACAAAGCACCCGTTGCGCTCGCGACCGATTGCAGTGCAGGGACATTCGTCGTTCCGCTCGCCGCGCCGACCTTGGACGGATTGCTGCCCGATATCCCCTGATTGGCCGCATTGTTGCCGAGCGTACCGCCCGTGGCACCGGTCGAGGAATTTTGCGCAGCGACGTTCTGGTTATTGATGTTCTGCGCATTGATCGACACCGATTGGTTCGCGATGATCGTGCCGCCAGTGCCGCCGATCGCGACCGGCGCATACACGACCGGCGGCTCCGCTACCGTGCCACGATCGCGCGTCGGATCTTCGTTCCACGCATACATCGACACGATGTTGTCGGTCTGATACTGGTACAGTGTCCGACCAGTGTTATTGACCGTCGTGCCGCCGTAGCTTCCGCTACCGACGGAGCCGTTTTGCTGCGTGTTGCCGATCTGAATCGACTTGCCGGCCGCGATAGCGCTGTAGTTGTTCTTGACCGTGCCGACGTTCGCCATCGTGATACTGCCGCCGGCCACAAGCTGCGCTTGCTGCGCCGGACTCGTCACCTTGTCCTGCTGGATTGTCGACGTCGTATCGCGCCAAATTTCGACACGCTGATACCCGTTATGAGCATCGCTACGCGTCGCATATTCGGTATCCGGTACGTAATTGATGTGCGGATCGTATGCGTCCCAGTAATTGACAGTGACCGTTCCGTTGCCGTTATCCGTCAGCGAGTTGTAGTAGATCGTCTTTTGCTGGCCATTGACATCGAGTACCAGCACGCGATCGGTAGCGTTCGAGCCCGTCGTTTCCGATACGATCTGTGAACTGCTGAAGGTATCGTTACGGGCGGTTTTGTAACCGTAGTCCCAAACGGCCTGCGTACATGACGAGTGCGAATCGGCGTTCGTCGTCGCGCAGGAAATGTATTTGTCTCGCTTTGTTTCGTGCTTGGTGGTCGTGCTCGTCGTTTCCGTCGTGACCGTCGGTGCGGGGCGCGTATTGGTGAACGTGCCGGCAGCCAGTTCAATGTTGCCCTGCGCTTCGATCGTGGACTGATCGTTGAGCACGTCTTGCGTGCGGTTCGCGAGGAAGCCATTTGCATCACGCTGACCGTTCGCCGCGATATTGATATCGCCGACGCTGAACAGATTTGCTCCACCCGTGTTCGACAACTGATTCGTCGCGTACAGATTCAACCGATTTGCGGCAGCGAATACGGCGGCGGCTCCGGTATTCGCGATCGTATTGGCATTCGCCGTGACGTTGGCACCGATCACGGTGCCCGTATTGTTCAGCGTCGCACTGGTGGTCGTGACCGAATTGCCCTCGATGCGGCCCGCATTATCGATCGTGCCGCCGTTCGCGTTGACCGTCGTGTTCGCGGAATTCAAATCCGCGCCGCTCTGGTTGTCGACGTTCGCCGCATTCACCGTCAGCGCGCCGTTGGCATCCAGCACGCCTTGGTTCGTCAGCTTGCCTGACGTGGAAAATGTGAGGTCGCCGTTCGCGTGCAGTTTATTCGCCGTGGTCTGCGTGTAGTCGCTACCGAGCGTAACGGCACCGTTGCGACCGGCGATAATCGAACCGCCGCCGGACAGCGTGCCGGTGCTCAGCGTCAGGTCCTGATCGCTACCGATCGCGCCATTCTGGTTCGCAAGGGTGCTCGTCTGAATCGATACGCTGCCGCCGCTGCCTGCGTCATTACCAATTTTGCCCGACGTGTTGTCGATGGACGCCGTTTGTAACGAAAGCGCGCCGTTCGCACGAACGGAGCCGCCCTGATTCGAAAGGGCTGCATTCGCACCGTTCAACGTCAGATTATTTGCCGCCGACAGCACACCACCCGCATTGTTCGCGTTGTTGCCTACGTTCAGCGTCAGGTCATGCCCAGAAAGCGTCTGACCGCCTTGCGCATTCGTGAGCGTTTGCGCAGTCAGCGTCACATCGCCGTTTCCGCCAATCGTACCCGCACCGGCCTTGCCGGACGCGTTGGTGTTCGTGATCGACACGCCGCCGTCGATTGTCGTCACACCGCTGCCGATATTCGCGATACGTCCGTTGCTATTATCGACACTGGAACCCGAGACGGCGAGCGTAGACGTTGCGCCGTTCGCTTCAATTTGACCCGCGCTATTGACCACAGCACCTTGCGCGCGAAGCGACAGATTGCCGTTCGACTGAACAAGACCAGCGGCATTCGCAATTTGACCGTTCGACTGCACGGACAGCGATTGCGCCGCCAACAGCGATCCGTTCGAATTATCGACGCTGCCTGCCGACACCGATACATCACCGTTGCCGCCAATGGCGCCGCCCGCTGTATTCGTCAGCGCGTTTGTCGTCGTGACCGACAGCGCGCTCGTGCCCACGTTTTTAAGCGAACCACCATCATTCGCGAGACTGTCGGCCGTTACTGAAACGCCGTTGTTCGCTTCGAGCGTGCCCGCACGGTTATCGACAGCGCCCTGAGCCTTCAGCGTAATACTGTCCGCACCGACGTAGCCGCCCGCATGGTTATCGAGCGATTGCACGTCGAGCGCCGCCTGTCGCTGCGCGGCCAGCGTTCCGGCGCTATTCGAAACAGCAGCCGCCTTCAGGCCCAACGCGCCATTTGTCGCGATCGTACCGCCGTGATTCGACATCGCACCGGTTGTGATCGACAACGTACCGCTGCCTGCGTGAGTAATTTTCCCGTGGTCGTTGATCAGCGTCGCGGGCGTCAGGTTCAGGTCCGTACTGTTGGTCCGAATAACGCCGTTGCTCGAATTATCGAGCGTGTTCGAGACGGCGATATTCATTGCGCCGGTCCCGGTTTGTGTAATCGAGCCGCCGTGGTTCGATAAGTTCGTCGCAGCAAGAGACAACTGCGCTGCCTGCACCGAACCCGCATCATTGCTCAGCGTTGCTGCACTCACCGCTGCCGATTGTCCGGCCGCGATGCTACCCGACCCGTTCGTCAACTGCGCACCGGCGTTGATCGTCGCATTGCGACCGGCGGACATCGCACCGCTGCCGTTATCGACAGACTGCGCACCAACTTGCAGGTCCGTCTGCGCGGTAATCGCACCGTGGTTAGCAACGGTTCCGGCTTGCACATTGACGCCGCCGTTACCACCGATCACACCGCCCTGCGCACCTGCAGCTGTCGTCCCTGTCGCATTGACCAATTGCCCGGTCGTCGTGATCGACAGACCATCACCGTTCAACGATGTAACGCGACCGGCCGAATTGTCCAACGAGCTTCCCGAAATATTCATTCCGGCCGCGCTCTGGATCGTGCCTTGGTTGTTCGCGATCGCACCGCCGCGCACCTGCATCGCATTTTCGGAAACCAGCGTGCCGCCCTGATTCGCGATTGCGCCGTTCGACTGCACGTTCAGCGGACCTTGCGCCGATACCTTGCCACCTTGGTTCGAAATGCTGCCTGCGGTCAACGTTGCGTTGCCTTGGCTCGACAGCGTGCCGTGATCGTTGATCAACGCACCCGCTGCGTTCGCATTGAGTGCGCCCTGCGCACTCGTTGTCGCATTCGAAAGGTTCAGGTCGCCGGCATTCGCGTTCAGCGAGAGGTTGCCGTTCGCAGCCGTCTTGCTGCCTGCGAGATTGACCGCACTGCCTGAAATCGACGCGTTACCACCTGCGACGTTCTGCCCCGTCGCCGTCACTTGGCCGCTGCTCGACAGATTCAGATCGCCGCTTTCTCCGACTGAACCGTCGTTATTCACACCTGCGCCGAGCGTCCCGGTCGAATTGATGCTGCCTGCGGTGACCGTCGTATTTTGCTGCGCGGCCAGTGTGCCGCCGTTCGATATTGCGCCGGTTGCTGAAACGTTTGCGCTCTGTTGGGCATACGTCGTGCCGGTATTTTGAATGCTGTTCGCGGTTGCGGTAAGATTGCCACTCGCAGTCGTCTTGCCCGTGAGTACAAGCTGACCGTTGGATTGCAGTGTCAGGTCGCCCGCTTGTGCAGTGATCGTTCCGGCGTTTGCGACCCCGACACCATTTTCGGTGCCAACGAGATAAATGCGATTGGCGAACATGCCGCCCAACTGGCTTACATCGATTGCGACTGCCGGTGCGGCACCGTCACCGGCAATCGGCGTTGCCGCCAACGTATCGTGATTGACCTGATTCGCGCCTGCGATCACGTTCAGATTCTTTGCATAAATAGCTGCGTTCGCCTGTACGGCGCGGGCAATCAGATCGACCTGATCGACATTCGATGCATTAAGACCAGCGCCATTTACCGAAATCAGGCCGCGTGATACATTGAATCCGGCAAGTGACCCATCAGCGCCGTAATACGGTGTGCCGGTTGTCAGTGTGGCGCGTGACGTATTAATAAACCCACCACCGTCCACTTGAATACCGGCGCTATTCGACAGGATTACTTCGGCGCGATTTCCTCCGACCTCAACATAACCGCGAAGTTGAGACGGCGCATTACTGTTGACTTGGTTGACGATAATTCGCGCCGACTGGTTCGGGGCGAAGTTCGGGTTGCCGTTAATGTAGCCAGCCTGCTGTGTGTTCACCAGCGTAGGCGAATTATTGAGAATTGCGCCGGGCCTTTGTACGTCGAACTGGTTGTATGTATTCACGGACACGCCAGCGCCAGACGGTGCCGCAATATTCACCTGCGGGATGCCATTCTGCGTCTGGATCACATGGGTGCTCGTGCCCGGAGTCGGAGCGATTTGCGCGAAGCTGAACAACGGCACACCGAACAGCAATGCAGCGGCGATCGCGAACGGATGCAACACAACGTGCAAGCCCGACGCTTCGGCCGATGCGGTCGTTCCTTTCGCAATTCCGGCAGAACGCGGCGAAGTACCGTTTTCCTGAACGACCATCAGCGCGCCGCGCGCGCGGTTGAACACAACCCGATAGCATTTCTTGTTCATTCTTCGTTGACGCGCACTGCGCCCCTGCTTGCAATCTTGTTTGAATTCAGCGTCGACAGGACCAAACACAATTCGCCGTCTGGTCTTGAACGAGCTTGCGACGGATAGTCAGAGCAACAATGCCTCTCATGCATGTCGCGATTGCGAGCCAGCGCTCGCAATTGGTCCCCTCTTATCCACTGCGCGCTTCTAGCAGAAGCGACAACCGCACACTGTCAGAAATGATCAATGCGAAGCGCGAGGAACATCGATTTCCTCTGCCCTGGCACTCGATATTTTAAAAATATTCAATAATCAACATTTTTTAAAAGTATTAATTAAAAACAAGATGTGATTTTATTAAGATGGGTGCGACGCAATCTTAGACGCGATGCCGATGGTGAGTACAGCGGGCAACCATGGTCTGACGCCTATGGTCTGGCGGGCAGCGCTCATTTCGAGATAGTCGGCAACAATGTCGAAATTCGACTGTTGAAAATATATAAATCCGGCCAAGAAAATACATATTCTTGAGCGCCCGAACTAAAACACTGGTCGCTGTATAAAAGAATTTTGCGTACCGTTGCGGCTACGCAACATTTTCTGCCGCGTTATGGATCAATGCCGTTGCCCTCATCAGGTACGGCACCTTCGTCGTCAAGAAGTTGCGCCGGGTCTACCTTTAGCACCGATGCAAGTGCTTCAAGATCATCAAGCGATAAATTGGCGATGCCACGCTCCACGTTGCCCACATACGTTCGATGAAATCCAGCGAGTTCGGCCAGCCGCTCCTGAGAAATCTCCGCAGACCTCCGAATTCTTCGCAGACTACGATATCGTGATCAATCGGCTATCTCGTCGGCGGTATCGGCCGAGTTGAAGGATTTTGGAACGGTGTGCGGTTTCTACAGTCGTTATGCCCTGACCCCGACATCCATATCACAGATGGACGCACGTGCGCGATTCGCCGTCCGATTGCTCCTGTCGCTGGATGTTCAGGGGAAACGCCAACCAGATACGATAACGTATAGCTACCGCGATACGGATGATCCAGAAGGCGTAGCACTTCACAAAGAAATATCGAAGAAGTTGCGCAAGTTCCGCGAGCGAGAAATGGAATCTTGCCAACTTGCGGTACTGTGGTATCTGGAAGAAAGAGGTGCGACCGTCGAACCTCTGATTATTGACAATGCATTGTACTTGGACGAACTGAAAGATGAACGCAATGTACAGCGCAAGAAAATTGCCGATGGTATTATTGGTGCGAGAGCGGTATCAGAATACGATTACGAGCACCACGAGAAAGGTGAATTATTCTTAACCTATGCAGAAATCGAGCGGTACAAGATTTGTCGCGTATTCAAGATTGAGGCGGGCGAATCAGTTACGAAGCAGCATTTGAGCCTTTATCGCAGCGATCGCCGGCTTGTGCGCAGCTTTATGGTTCGTGCGTGCTTTTTACTCGATATTGACGAAAATCCGGTAAGTGGTCGCCTCCCGGACGAATTGAGAAAGCGTCATATTCTTCGCAAGGGCAACATGCAAAACCTCGCTTTTGAACGTCCCTGACGCTGCGACAGTAAGATTCGTGTGCACGTGTTTTTCGGTCGAGTTCATTTTGGCTTCCTTCGCGTCCGGGCGGCACACCTGTTGAATAACGACACAGGCTGAGGACCGACATCAGCGCTGCTGCAAGCGGAGTCGGGGGGCAGCGGCACAAGCGGCTTCTTTGAACGGCTTTTCCTCGAACCATTGTTCCAATGGATGACCATACGCCGTCACGAAATTGGAACACTGTCATTTTTGTCGTCCGCCGCTTGGTACACTTTTTGGACACTTTCCGTCAGAGACGGCCTCACAGCGTCACTTCGACAACGTTGCGCGCACCGTATATTCGCCCGGAAGCGCGTCATGTGCGGCCCGCACGAAATAGCGCGACGCATCGAGATCCGCCGGAATCGGCTCGACCGGATAGCCGTGCTTTTCCCATGCGTCGAGGCCGCCCTTCAGCGCCTTGATGTTGTGGATCATCTTCTTGCGCTGCAGCTGCGCGACGATGCGCTTCGCGGTCGCCTCGTTCGGGCACACGCAATAGACGACGATCGGCCGCTTCAGCACTTCCGGATCGAGCAGATCGGGGGAATCGAGATCGAGCGGCACCGCGCCGGCGATCCGGTACGGCTCGCGTTCGCGGATCGCGCGCGGCCGCGCGTCGAAGATCAGCGGCGGCTCGTCGGACGTCATCATCTCGACGAGCTGCGGCGGCGAGATGCGCACCTGCGCGAGCCAGCGGCGGAACTGCACGCGGCGCACCCAGCGGTACAGCAGGAACGTGATGAAGATCGCGAGGAATGCGTCGAGAATCGTGCCGCCGCTTGCGCGCACCCACAGCACGAACTGGACGATCTGATCGTGGATCGCCGCGCCGCCGACGAGCCAGAACGCCGCCCACAGCGACGCGCCGGCCAGATCCCACAACAGGAACACGCCGACGCCGATCGCCGTCGTGCCGAGCAGCGGCGCGGACACGAGGCCGAGCCCCGGCAGGAACTTCGACAAAACGAGCAGCGGCGCGCCGTACCTTTCGAACACGTTACGTGCGAAACGCAGCGTCGTGTCGAGCGACAGCGAGAAGCGCACGAGCGCATTCAGCAACCGCCGGCCGCGCGTGCGGCCCATGAAGAACCACAGCGAATCGGCCAGCATCGTCGCGCCGATCGCCGCTGCGAACATGCTCGTCCACGACGCCTGCCCCATCGCCGCCATCGTGCCGCCGAGAATCAGCATCGGCACGGCGGGCACCGGCACGCCGAGCTGCGTGATCAGCACGCTCGCGAACACGGCCCACGGGCCGAGCGACGACGGAATCGCAACGGGAAAGTGCCACACGGCGGCGCTCCTGGAAGACATGCGGATCGTGCGACGGGCCGGCCGCCGATACGGCTGCGCACGGCCGCCGCGGCATGTCGGACGCCGACCGTGCACCCCGCGCATTCTAAACGGGTTTGGCGGATGCCGCGCGCAACGTGCCGCTGTCGCCGCCAGCCGCGGCGCGCTCGACTGCCCGCAACGTCACGGTTCCGAACGCTGCGCGAGCGCCGCGACGTGTTCCGCGTATTCCGGAAAGGCGCCGGCCAGCGCGGCGGCGTCCGCGAGCTCGAATTCCGCGAACTCGAAACCCGGCGCGACCGTGCAGCCGACGAGCGCGACATGCTCGGCCGATGCGCAGCGCGCGCCGAACCAGCGGCCGGCCGGCACGACGGCCTGGAACACGGTGCCCGGATGCGTGAGCGGATTGCCGAGCCGATGGATCGTGAGACCGTCGCGCTCGTCGAGCACCCACACTTCGAGCGGGTCGCCCGCATAGAAATGCCAGATTTCGTCGGAACGGATCCGGTGCCACGACGAATACGCGCCGTCGCACAGCAGATAGTAGATCGCGGTCGACGCGGCGCGCGGTGCGCCGTCGGCCGGACGCACGACCGAATCGGTCGCGCGATACGTTTCGCGGAAATAGCCGCCTTCGGGATGCGGCTGCAGGTCGAACTGGCGAATCAGGTCGGCGGCGGAGATCGGCATGGACAATGACGTCGGTGAAGTAACGGAGGGTGCGTGCGACGAGTGGCGCGATGTCGTCGAAGTCAACCTTCGGCCGCCGCCGCGTTCATGCGGGCGGCGACGGTTGCGCGCCGACCGCGGCACGCGGCGATCGGAGAAGCAGGCACCCGCCGATGCTGCCAGAACTGCGTGCCGGGACGCAACCCGCGGCCCCGCGACGCGCGGGCGGCGCGCGTCGCGCAGCGCGACACGCGCATGCGGCTCGTACAGATGCGGCACGTCGAGCTACGCACGTCGATCGGCGTGAGCGGCGCGTCATCGTAAGCAGCGCGCCATCGACCCAGCCGGCGCGCAGCCGGCGCCGCCCAATCGCGAAGCCGCTACGCCGCTGCCGACGCGGCCGATTCGGCGTGCCGGACCAGCAGCACCGGCCGATCGGCTGCCCGCAGCAGCGACTCCGCGACGCTGCCGAGCAGCAGCCGACGCAAGCCGTGGCGACCGCTCGTGCCGAGCACGATCAGGTCGGCGTCCAGTTCGGCCGCCGTGCGCATCAGCACGGTCGCGACGTCGTCGCCGTACGCGTCGAGCGCGCGCACCGTGCCCGGCACGCCGCGTCGTGCGAGCGTCGCCTTCGCGTCGTCCAGCACGCTCGTCGCCGCTTCGATGGCGGCTGCGTCGTCGTCCCGCGCTTCCGCGAAGCCTGCATCCACATCGACGAGCTGCGGCCGCCGTTCGACCACATACGCGCACGTGATCGTGCCGCCGGACGCCGCCGCGATCCGGATCGCCTCGTTCAATGCGACACGCGCACTCGGGCCGCCGTCGAGCCCGACGAAAATCCGCTGGTACATGATCCGCCCTCCGAACGGGCACGCGCGGCATGGCGCCGCGCCGGCTCGTATTTGACTGCACGCTGCAACAGGTTCCGTCGCGCATCGGCCCGCGCCCGCGCGATCGGCATTGACCGCGATTGCCGCGTCCATCGCGCGCCGGTTCACGCATTCGCAACCGGCCCTATTACAAAAAACGCTTAAAACGCGCACAATTTCGTCTCGAAAAAACAGACGTCGCGTGCAACCGGTGTGCGTTTTGCCGGTTTCAGGCATGCGCACGAATGCCGCGAGCGACCCCCGACCCCCGAATGGCCATCCGATGACCACCAGTGGCACCCCGACGCGGCACACCCGCAGGCCCGCCGGTCTGCAGATCATGTTACGCCAGCCGCTTGCTGCCGGCGTCGTCGCGCTGTTCGCCGGCGCAGCGCTGTCGCTCGGCGTCGCGCTGCTCGTGCGCGGACAATGGCAGACCGCTTTCCATACGCGCTTCGAACGCCGCACCGCGCACGTGACCGCGATGCTGCGCCACGAATTGCAGGCCGGCGCAGCGATGCTCGAAAGCGCGCGCGGCGCGTTCGCCGTCGTGCCGCAGATGACGTCCGATCGATGGCGCAGATACGCGGAAACGCTCGACCTCGACAGCGGCCGTTCGTCGGTTCGGCTGATCGGCTATGCGCCGTTGTCGCCCGCGATACGCAGCGCACTGGCCGGCAACGAGCCGATGCCGGCCGGGCCGCTCGCGACCGCGACGCTGAGTGCGCCCGCATCGAATTCGCCGGTCGTGCGCTTCGGTCCGTCCGATGCGGCGCCGCTGGCACGTGCGCTGCAGACCGGCGACGTCGCGCTCGGCGTCCTTCCGGCCGACGACGATACGTCGCGCGACGCGCGTCCGCTCACGTTGTTCGTCCCCGCGACCGGCTTGCCGCACACCGCGGTGGCCGGTCGCGGCCCGCGCGAACCGGCAGCCGACGGCGTGCTGTTCGCGGTGCTGAGCGCGCGCCGTCTCGTCGAACGCGCGCTCGACGCGGAGCGCGGGCTCGATCTGCGCGTCGGCACGCCGGGCAACGCGCGCGCGATCGTCAGCGCGGAAACCTCGACCGACGAAGCGTCGGCGTCGCCGGACCTGCTGCGCCGCACCGACGAACTGAATTTCGGCGGCACCGTGCTGACGCTCGCGTATTCCGCGGACGGCCGGCCGAGCGCGACCGGCGCGCAGCGCGCGGCGGGCACGGTGCTCGCCGCCGGGCTGGTCGCGTCGTTCGCGTTCGCGGCGCTCGTCCATGCGGTGCTGCGCGGCCGGCTCCGCGCCGCCGATCCCGCGGCCGGCAGCCGCGGCATCCTGAACGAGGCGCGGATGATGGGCATCATCCGTTCGTCGATGGAGGCGATCATCACGATCGACGAGAAGCAGACGATCGTGATCTTCAATCCGATGGCCGAGCAGGTGTTCGGCGTGTCGGCGATGGAGGCGATCGGCGCGCCGCTGTCGCGCTTCATTCCCGAGCGGTTTCGCGCCGCGCACGCGAAGCACGTCGACCAGTTCGGCGTGACCGGCGTGTCGGAACGGCAGATGGGACGCCAGCGCGTGCTGTTCGGGCTGCGCGGCAACGGCGAGGAATTCCCGATCGAAGCGTCGATCTCGCAGATCCGCGATGCGTCCGGCAAGCTCTATACGGTGATGCTGCGCGACATCACCGAGCGGCAGCGCGCGGAAAACGCGCTGAAGCAGTCGCGCGAGGAGTTGCGCGAACTGTCGGCGAATCTGCAGAACGTGCGCGAAGCGGAAAAGACGCGCATCGCGCGCGAACTGCACGACGATCTCGGCCAGCAGCTGACCGCGCTGAAGATGGATCTGTCGGTCGTCGAGCAGCAGTTGCGCATGCGCGGCCGCGCGCAGCCCGACGACGACGTGCTGTCGCATCTGCACGGGATGCGCCGGCTGATCGATGCGACGGTCGCGTCGGTGCGGCGCATCGCCGCCGACCTGCGGCCCGTGATGCTCGACGATCTCGGCCTCGTGCCGGCGATCGAATGGCTCGCGAACGACTTCACGAACCGCTACGGCATCGACGTCGAACGCCGCCTCGAAACCGGCGGCCTGGCGTTCGGCAGCGCGGGCGCGACCACGCTGTTCCGCATCGTGCAGGAAGCGCTGACGAACGTCGCGCGCCATGCGGACGCGACGCGCGTCGAGCTGCGGCTCGACGTCGACGACGCATCGTGCGTACTGCGCGTCGCGGACAACGGCCGCGGCGCAGCGCCCGGCGGGCCGGCTCACGAGGACAAGTCGTTCGGGCTGATCGGCATTCGCGAACGCGCGCACATGCTGGGCGGCACCGTGACGATCGACACCGCGCCCGCGCGCGGCTTCTCGATCGCCGTCGCGCTTCCGCTCGGCGCCGTTCAACAGGAACCCACCCTCACATGATCAAGGTGCTCATCGCCGACGACCATACGCTCGTGCGCGACGGTCTGCGGCACATCCTCCGGAACGCCACCGGATTCGACGTAGCCGGCGAAGCGTGCGACGGGCCGTCGACGATCGCGCTCGTGCGTGCGACGCCCGCGCAGGTGCTCGTGCTCGACCTGTCGATGCCGGGCCGCAACGGCGTCGAGCTGATCAAGCAGATCAAGGACGAGAAACCGGCGCTGCGCGTGCTCGTGCTGACGATGCATGCGGAACGGCAGTACGCGGTCCGTGCGTTTCGCGCGGGCGCGTCCGGTTATCTGACGAAGGAAAGCGCGAGCGCCGAACTGGTCGACGCGGTCACGAAGGTCGCGTCCGGCGGCGTCTACGTGAGTCTCGCGATGGCCGAGCAGTTCGCGCAGAGCCTGAACGAGCCGGCCGATACGCTGCCGCATCAGCGGCTGTCCGACCGCGAGTTCGACGTGTTCAGAAGAATCGCCGCCGGGCAGACACTGACCGAAATCGCGCAGGCGCTGTGCGTGAGCGCGAAGACGGTCAGCACCTACAAGACGCGTATTCTCGAAAAGATGCAGATGCCGCATGAGGCCGCGCTCGTACGTTACGCGCTGCGGCACAAGCTGCTCGACGAAACGGACGACGTGTAGGCGCGGACGGCGGCGGCCGCGGGTACGTTGCCGGTACGTTGCGGTTGCGGGACGACGCGCTTACCTGGCAGGCACTGGACATGCGAGATCGCCTTCCTCGCACGACAGATAGCCCTTCAGCGTTTCGGTGCGCGCCTTGGTCAGATCTTCGAGACAGGTCGACATCACCATCGGATACACGCTGCCGCCCTCCGCATTCGCGCTCGAGAAATGGCATTCGGCGTCGCGATATGCGATCCATGCGCGCTGCGCGTTCACGAGCTTGTCGGCAAGCGGCCGCGCATCGCGCAGGCGCGCGGTCACGGCCTGGTAAGTGCGGTTCAGTTCCGCATCGGCTTTCTTGTATGCGCGATCGGCGCAGGCCGTCAGCGTCGCCTGGTCGGTCGCGCTCGTGCAGTTTGCCTGCGCATGCGCGATATCGGCCGCCAGCGTCAACGCCAGCGAACACAGCAGACCCGTCAAGACACGCATGGACACTCCTTGTTTGTTGTTCGTCGAAGTCGGGGAAATCCGGTGCCGGACTGGCCGCCCTCCGGTGCCGCGGCGACACCGACCGCGATGCTAGCGTACGCGCGCGCGATTGTCAGCGGCGCGCACAGCGCGTGCCGCCGGATGCAAAAAACCCGCACGCGCGAGCGTGCGGGTTTTCCGCTGCGGTCGCTCCGGCGGCCTCGAAGGCCGCCGCGCGCGGCTGCCGGCTCAGTGACCGAAGTAGACCGACGAGCGATCGGCTGCGGCCGGCACGACGACGCGCTGGCCCGACTGCGATGCCGCTGCGGCGTTCGCGCCGTAGCCGGTTGCGTCGACCGTCGCGCCGGCGTTTTGCGCGGCAGCGATCTTCGCCTGCGCGGCCTGGATGTTTTCCGGGTAGTGCATCCAGTCGTTCGGGTTGTAGCCGGCCTGTTCGAGCTGGACCAGTTCGGCGCGTACTTGCGCGCGCGTCACCGGCTGCTGGCTGGATTGGGCGAACGAGACGGCCGGTGCGGCGACCAGGGCGGCCAGTGCAACTGCGTTGATCAGCGATTTCATGATGCGTTACCTCCGGGTTGTTTTGTCGGGCGCTTCGGACTGGATGTCGTTGCGCATGGGTGAAAGTCTAGGAGGGGTGGCAATCAGGGTAAATACTTAAATCGCAAATTCACTGTTGACGCAGGCCGTACAATCGGCGCGAATTGGCGCCAATAGTCTGACGATTGGCGGCGTCGGCGTGCAGAATCGGCCAGTGCGGACCGGCGGTGCTTTCGCGGCGCCTTAGGCTCCGATCGTCGATGCACGGCCGGCAGCCGCGCCGTGCAATCCGGCAGGCACGCCGGTCATTGGGCGCTGCTGGCGGCGTCCGGCGACGCAGGCGCCGACGGCACAGCCGGTGCGGCCGGCGACGCGACGACCGGCGGTGCGCTGCCGGTCGTACCGCTTCCGTTCGTCGCCGGCGGCGGCGCGCTCTGCGACGGCGGCGATTGCAGCGGCGGTTGCGACGCACCCGACAGCGCGGCGGCCGATGCGGCCACGTCGGACGCCGGAATCCATTCCTCGACGATGCCGTCGGACGCGGCTTCCGGCGCCGATGCGGCGCTCGCGGCGGACGCATCGTCGTCGGCGTCCGCGGCCCGCGGCGCACGTTGCGCGCGGACCGGCGCCGGCGCCTTGTTCGGTTCGGCCGTGACCCACGCACCGAACAAGTCGGTCACGCGCTCGCGCACCGATGCGAACCAGCCCGGCGACGGCTCGGTGTCGAATTTCGCTTTCGTATCGACGATGCGCGCGCGCTGCGCACGCTGGAAGAAATCGCCGACGATCGGCAGCGCGCTGTGGGCGCCCTGCCCCCAGTAATCGCTGCGCAGCGTCACGCGGCCGTCGTCGAAGCCGACCCACGCGCCGGCGACGAGGCTCGGCTGCATCAGGATGAACCAGCCGTCCGCGTTGTCCTGCGTCGTGCCCGTCTTGCCCGCCACGTCGCCGCGCACGCCGAAGCGCGTGCGGATGCTGCTGCCGGTGCCGCGGATCACGACGTCGCGCATCACGTCGAGCAGCACCTTGTCGGTTTCCGCGTCGAGCGCGCGCTCGGGCGGCGCGGGCGCGAATTCGGCCAGCACGTCGCCCTGGCGATCCTCGATCCGCGTGACCATCTGCGGTTCGATGTACAGCCCGTCGTTGGCGATCGTCGCGTACGACGCGACCATCTCCTTCAACGTCACCGGGCTCGTGCCGAGCGCGAGCGACGGCACGCGCTCGAGCGGGCTTTCGCGTACGCCCATGTCGCGCGCGAGCCGCGCGACCGCCGTCGGGCCGACCTTCTCCATCACCTGCGCGGTAATCCGGTTGCGCGACAGCGCGAGCGCATCGCGCAGCGTCATCGGCTTGCCGCTCGGCGGGACGTCGTCGTTCGGCCGCCAGATCTCGCCGCCCTTCAGCGGAATCTCGACGGGCTGGTCGACGAACGTATCGTCCGGCTTCATCCCGCTCGCGAACGCGGCGCCGTAGACGAACGGCTTGAACGTCGAGCCCGGCTGACGGCGCGCTTGCGCGACGTGGTCGAACGGCTCGCGCGCGAAGTCGCGGCTGCCGACCCACGCGCGGATCTGTCCGTCGCGCGGATCGATCGCGACGAAGCCGGCCTGCACGTCCGTCTTCGTCTTGCACAGCGCGCGCATGAAGCCATGGTCGGCCGCGAGCTGCTTCATCGCGGCCGCGTCGTCCTTGCCGGCCGCCTGCGCGGCCTTGTACTCCGGCGACTCGCGCATGAACGTGCGGAACACTTCGTTGTCGGTGCCGCAGCCGTCGCGGCCGCTCCACGCGGCGTTCGCGATGCCCTGCAGCTGATTCGCGTGCAGCGTCAGCGCCTGCGTCGCCATCTGCTGCAGCCGCGAATCGATCGTCGTACGCACGACCAGCCCGTCCGAATAGATGTTGTAGTCGTTGCGGTCGGCCCACGCGATCAGCCATTTGCGCAGCTGCTGCGCAAAGTGCGGCGCGGGCCCCGGCGGCTCCTTCTGCCGCTCGAAGTCGATCCGCAACGGCCGGCGCTGCAGCTGCGCGAACTGCGCGGCCGACAGCTTGCCGTACTTCACCATCTGCGCGAGCACCGTGTTGCGCCGCTGCAGCGCACGCTCGGGGTTCAGCACCGGGTTGTAGTAGCTGTTGCCCTTCAGCATCCCGACGAGCGTCGCGCTGTCGAGCACGTCGAGTTCGTCGGCCGACTTGTCGAAATAGGTGCGTGCGGCCATCTCGACGCCGTACGCGTTGTACAGGAACGGCACCGTGTTCAGATAGGTCTCGAGAATCTCGTCCTTGCTGTAGACGGCCTCGATCTTCAGCGCGGTGATCGCCTCCTTCAGCTTGCGCGTGAGCGTCGGCGCGCGGCCGATCTCGTCCGGATACAGATTGCGCGCGAGCTGCTGCGTGATCGTCGAACCGCCCTGGCGGTCGCCCGAGAACGTGTGCAGCGCGGCCGACGCGGTGCGCTTCCAGTCGAGGCCGTGATGTTGGTAGAAGCGGTGGTCCTCGGTCGCGATCAGCGCGTCGACCATGTGCGGCGAAATTTGCTTGAGCGGCACCCATTCGCGGTTCGACGGCTTGAATTCGGCGAGCAGCTTGCCGTCCGCGGACAGCACCTGCGCGGGCTGGTCGACGCGCGCCTTGCGGATGTCGCCGATGCCGGGCGTGAACGGCACGAGCGCGAGCGCGTACAACGCGAACAGCGCCGGGACGGCGGCGACGGCAAGCAGTACGCCGCGACGCGTCGGATAGCGCACGTGGCGCCAGGCGACGGCCAGGACACGCTTGACGGGTACGGCGGCGGCGGCCGCGACGGGCTGGGCGCGCGCGATCCATTTGGCACAGAAATCACGCACTGACGACACGTTTCGGCGATTCACGCGGGTGGGGGCTCTGCTGGAAAGCGTGCATCGTACCAAAAGTCGGCGCGCGCACCGGCGGGCGGCCGGAGCCCGACCGCGGCGCGCGCGGATGCTTGCGCGTTCGCAGTGCGCGCCATGCCGGAGCGCGCGCGCCGGGCCGGAACGGCATGCGCGACATCGCGAAACTGCGCTCCGCGCGCTGAAACGGTCACGATGACCGAATGCGCATTCGCGCCACACGGCGCCGCACGCGTCGGCCGGTTTTCATCGAAGCCGACGTAGTGCACGCGGTGGCCGCCATACCGGCAGTTCAAAAACGGTCGCTTGGTCCGACGGCGTTCGAGACGAGCCGTCGGCGACACCGCGGCTACTTCGGCGCAATATCGCGACGCACGCGCCGAATATGCTGTTCGACATAGAACGCGGCCGCATCGGCATCGCCGCACACGATCGCCTCGTAGATCAGCCGGTGCTCGGACACATACAGCCGGATCCGCCGCGCGTCGTAGATTCCGTCGTCCTTCAGCCGCTTCCACAGCGGCTGGTCCATCGTGTTCGCGACTTCATCGGCGATCTTCACGATCAGCGCGTCGCCGGTCATCCGCGCGAGCTGCCGGTGGAAGAGCCGGTCGCTGTCGTTCCACAGCGCGCGCTGCTGCGGATCGTCGATGTCGGTGATGGTTTCCATCTGCGCGAGATAGCGTTCGGCGACCGGATCGGCGCGCGCGTGCGCGGCCGCGAGCCGCGCGATCGCGGGCTCGAGAATCAGCCGCACGTCGAGCGCCGACGTCGGGCTGAAGTCCGCGTCGGGTCCATCGCGCGCGTCGCCGCGCCGCGCGAGCACGTCGAGCGGCGACGCGACGACGTACGTGCCCGAGTTGCGCTTCGTGATCACGAGCCCTTCGTTCTGCAACGCGCCGATCGCCTCGCGCACCGCGGGCCGGCCGACCCGGAACAGCGCGGCAAGCTCGCGCTCCGACGGCAGCCGCGAGCCGGCCGCGTAGCGTCCGGCGCGAATCTCGTCGCGGATCCTGTCGGCAACCTGCTCGTAGATCTGCAGCGGCCTGAAATCGGCTTCGGGCGGTTCGGGACGGGCGGACATCATCGTATGGCTCCTGCCCGGTCGCGGGCGTCGACGTGGAACGGGTTCGCACTGCACCGGGACGCTCGACCGTCGATGTGCGCCCCGTTCATCTGGACAGATATTAGAACCAAAATCGCGTGCTCGAGCGCTTTTCCGGGTTCCGTAATGGGACGAACTGGTATAGATTCGCTCCAGACTGTCCGGCCTTGCGGTATCCGGCAGTTGCGTGACGGGTGCGTGCCGTGCTCGTCCTCCCTCACCCCTGCGACCGGCGCACACGATGACCGCCCTTTCCCCGACTCCCGTTTTCGACGCGGCCGACACGGCCGCCCTGCTCGACTATCCGGCGCTGCTCGCGACGCTCAGGCAAGCCGTCCCCGAATACGCGGCCGGCGACATCGTCAGCCCCGAGCGTCTGGTCGTACCGCTGCAGGCGGGCGGCGTCATGCTGTCGATGCCGTCGAGCGCGCGCGATCTCGCGGTCCACAAGCTTGTGAACGTCTGTCCGGGCAATGCCGCGCGCGGGCTGCCGACGATTCTCGGCCAGGTGATCGCGTGTGACGCGACGACCGGCGCGATGCAATTCGTGCTCGACGGGCCGACGGTGACCGGCCGCCGCACTGCCGCCGTCACCGCGCTCGGCATCGACGCGCTGCATGGCGCGGCGCCGCGCGACATTCTGCTGATCGGCACCGGCAAGCAGGCGGCGAACCACGCGGAAGCGCTCGCGGCGATCTTCCCCGACGCGCGCCTTCACGTGCGCGGCACGAGCGCCGCCAGCGCGGCCGCGTTCTGCGCCGCGCACCGCGCACACGCGCCGCGGCTCGCGCCGCTCGACGGCGACGCGATTCCGGATGCGATCGACGTCGTCGTCACGCTGACGACCAGCCGCACGCCGGTTTATCGCGACGCGGCGCGCGAAGGACGACTGGTGATCGGCGTCGGCGCATTCACGGCCGACGCCGCCGAAATCGACGCGGACACCGTGCGCGCGAGCCGGCTCGTCGTCGACGATTCTGCCGGCGCGCGCCACGAAGCCGGCGACCTGATCGTCGCGCAGGTCGACTGGCAGCACGTCGCGTCGCTCGCCGACGTGCTGCGCGGCGCGTTCGAGCGCCGCGGACCGGTGCTGTTCAAGACCGTCGGCTGCGCGGCGTGGGATCTGGCCGCATGCCGCACCGCGCGCGACGCGCTGGACGCCCGCCACGCCGGTTGATTCGTCGACGCTTCGAGCGCGGCCGGTGAGCCGACCGCGCGCACGGCATGCTCGTCGAGGGCAAGCCGCACGCGTCGAGCGCGCAAGTCGCTCGCGTTCATGCGGCCCATGCACGGCCGGCGCATTTCCGCATTCGTTGTAGGAAACGGCCTACAGCACGACGAACCGGCCTACATCAAGTTCCTATTCGGCCGATTTTCTTTTCGGCAACGCAACCCGATACTGGCCGCATGAATGCCAGTCCGTCACCTGCCGCGCTGCGGGTGTTCCTCGTCGATCATGCGATCGCCGTCCGCCGGCGGATCGCGCTGCTGGTCGGCGCGATCGACGGCGTCGCGGTAGTCGGTGAAGCGGAAGACGGCGAAGACGCGTGGATGCATATCCGCGACGCGCGGGCGGACGTCGCGATCGTCGACGTGCGGCTGCCGGACGGCAGCGGCCTCGATCTGATCGGGAAGCTGACGACCGCGAAGCCGCGCGTCGTCACGATCGTGCTGACGAACCATTCGGCGCCGGCATTCAGGCAGGCATGCGCGACGGCCGGGGCGGACTACTTCTTCGACAAGACTGCCGAATTCGACGCCGCATGCCGCACGATCGAATCGCTGGTGCGCGCCCGCGCGCACTCCCCCTGACCGAGCCGGAGCGACTCATGTCCACAGCCACCGTTCGCGTCGCCGACGCGCCTGCCGCCGCGCGGCGGACGACTCCGCTTCATCCGGTCGCCCGCGCCGACGCGCCGAAGCATCCCGCCGCGCGCTGCTCGATCTGCGCGATGCGCTCGGTGTGCCTGCCGCCGCATCTGACGGCGGCCGAGTACGGCCGGCTCGACGCGATCATCTGCTCGACGCGGCAGGTTCGCCAGGGCGACGCGCTGTTTCGCACCGACGATCCGTTCCAGAGCCTCTACACGGTGCGCGCGGGCTCGTTCAAGACGGTGATGATGCATCGCGACGGCCGCGAACAGGTGACCGGTTTTCAGATCGCCGGCGAGACGCTCGGCATGGACGGGATCGGCAGCGGCCGGCACTGCTGCGATGCGGTCGCGCTGGAGGACAGCGTGGTCTGCATCGTCCCGTTCGACGAGCTCGAAGCGGCGTGCCGCGAGATAAAGCCGATGCAGCACTTCCTGTATCGGCTGCTGAGCAGCGAGATCGTCCGCGAATCGAGCCAGATGCTGCTGCTCGGCACGATGTCGGCCGAACAGCGCGTCGCGCATTTCCTGTTGAATCTGTCGTCGCGCTTCGACGCGCGCGGCTATTCCGCGTCGGAATTCAACCTGCGGATGACGCGCGAGGAAATCGGCTGCTATCTCGGGATGAAGCTCGAAACCGTGAGCCGGATGTTCTCGCGATTCCATCGCGACGCGCTCGTCGAAACGCGCGGCAAGCGCGTCCGGATCATCGACGCGCAGGCGCTCGCGCGCGTGTGACGCCGCGCATCGCGCAGGCGCGCGCGCTTCATACGCTGAACGTCTGCGACGCCTTCATCTCGATCCACGTCATCCCGGCCCGCAGCCCTTCGATCATTGCCTCGTGCTCGGTCGCGTATGCGTGGCTGTGCTCGAACGTGTGATGAAAGCGCGCGGTGCCCGCGCCGTGTTCGACCGACACGCGACAGCGGAACTCGCCCGATTTGCACGGCCGCGTCTCGACCTCGACCGACCAGTCGCGCTCGTGAATGTTGCCCTGCAGTGTCATGTGCCCCTCCTGCGTGTCGTTCGTCCGGCCGGCAGGCCGCCGTGCAGCGGCATCGACCGACCGCCGATGTCGACGAGCATTCGTCGTGCCTTGTCTTCGGTCGCCGGCCCGCCGGTACATGCGCAGACGCACCGGACATGGTCGCGCGGCACCGACGCACGCTCGATGCCGTCGACCGGTTCCCGCACCGCGCGACGCGGCGCTCCGTCGCCAGGCCGGATGCGCGCTTAGCCGGCGTCCACGTCCGCATCCGGGTCGATCGTCGCGCCGCGCTCCGCGAGCAATTCGCGCAGCACGCTGCGATGGCAGCGACGCTCGTCGTCGCAGTAGCAGCCGATCGAGAACGAAGTCGTCGCCGACAGCGCCGCGAGCAAATCCAGCACCTTCGCCGGATCGCCGTGCGCCATTTCCGCGCGGAAGTGCCGCACGAACGCACGCCATTGCGCATCGGTGTCGGCAGCTTGCGCCTGTGCGACGAGCTCGGCGCTCGGCGACAGCGTCGGCAACCACACATCATAGTAGTTGCGCGACGCGAATTCACTTTTCGGTACGCCGCGCGGCGGCCGCCGCACCGTGCCGATACGCAGGCCCTCGCCGGCCGCGCGCGGCGTGCCGAGCTGTACGATCCGGATTCCCATGTCGCTCCCTGGTCTTGCGTCCCCATGCGTCGATCCGCCATCGTAACGCCGCGCGGCGGGCGCGTCAGTCGCACGGCACCGCAGACGCCGCGGTATCCGCGCAAGAAAAAACCGGCTGCCTTCCGCATGGAAGACAGCCGGTTCGCGATGCCGCCGTGCGCCCGCAGGCGCGCCGGTCATACGCCGCTCTTCAGCACCTTGCCGATCGCGTCGGCGACGATCGCGACGTTCGAATCGTTCAGGCCCGCGACGCACATCCGGCCCGAACGCAGGATGTACACGCCGTGCACTTCGCGCAGCGCGTCGACCTGCGTTTCCGTCAGACCCGTGTACGTGAACATCCCGCGCTGCTTCACGTAGCGCGTGAGCGCTTCGCCGCTCACGTGATCGCGCAGGCCGTCGTGAATCGACTGGCGCATCCGCGCGATGCGCCGGCACATCGCCGCAAGCTCTTCTTCCCACTGCTTGCGCAGCGCCGGCGTGTCGAGCACGGTCGCCACGACCTTCGCGCCATACGTCTGCGGATTGCTGTAGTTCGAGCGCACCGCGCCGGCCAGCTGGCCGAGCACGCGGTCGGCCGCGGCCGCATCTTCGCAGACGACGCTCAGCCCGCCGACGCGCTCGCCGTACAGCGAGAAGTTCTTCGAGAACGAGTTCGCGACGAGCGTCGGCACGCCGCGGCGGGCCAGTTCGCGCACCGCGAACGCGTCCGCGTCGAGCCCCGCGCCGAAGCCCTGGTACGCCATGTCGACGAACGGCAGCAGCCCGCGCGCCTCGATCACGTCGATCAGCTTCTCCCACTGGCCTTCGTCGAGATCGACGCCGGTCGGGTTATGGCAGCACGCATGCAGCAGCACGATGCTGCGTGCCGGCAGCGCATCGATCGCCGCGAGCATCGCGTCGAATTTCAGGCCGCCGGTCGCGTCGTCGTAGTACGGATACGTGTTCACCGTGAAGCCCGCGCGCTCGAAGATGAAGCGGTGGTTCTCCCAGCTCGGGTCGCTCAACCATACCTGCGCGTCGGGAAAGTAGCGCTTCAGGAAATCGGCGCCGACTTTCAGTGCGCCCGAGCCGCCGAGCGTCTGGACCGTCGCGATGCGGTCGGCCGCGCGCGCCGGATGATCGGCGCCGAACACGAGCGCCTGCACCGCGTCGCGATACGCGGCGAGGCCGACCATCGGCAGGTACGGCTTCGGGCCGATCTCGCGCTGCAGCGCCGCTTCCGCTTCGCGCACGGCGCCCATTACCGGAATCCGCCCTTCGGCGTCGAAATAGATGCCGATGCTCAGGTTGACCTTCCGATCGCGCGGATCTTTCTGGAAGTTCTCGTTGAGCGTCAGGATCGGGTCGCCCGGGTACGCGTCGATGTGTTCGAACATGGCTTTGTCGGTCTCGTTGTGTTGAATGATCGGATGCTGCCGCCCCGGATCAGCGCGCGGACGCGCCGGCCCGCTGCGCGTAGCCGGCATTCTTCTGACGAAAGCGATACCCGATTGCGAGCACTGCGAGCCACACCGGGATCAGGTACACCGACAGACGGAGATCCGGCGTCAGGTACATCACGACGAGAATGCCGGCCATGAACGCCAGGCACAGGTAATTCGTGAAAGGATAGCCCAGACTGCGGAACGAAGTCTGCTGCCCGGCCGCGCGCTTCGCGTGACGGAACTTCAGGTGGATCAGGCTGATCATCGCCCAGTTGATGATCAGCGCCGACACGACGAGGCCCATCAGCACCTCGAACGCCTTGCCCGGCATGAAGTAGTTGACCAGCACGCACACGCCGGTCGCGAGCGCCGACGCGCCGAGCGCGGCGAGCGGAATGCCGCGCTGGTTCACCGAGCACAGCACCTTCGGCGCGTTGCCCTGCTGCGCGAGGCCGAACAGCATCCGGCTGTTGCAGTACACGCCGCTGTTGTACACCGACAGCGCGGCGGTCAGCACGACGACGTTCAGCACGTTCGCGACGACGTTGCTGCTCAATGCGTGGAAGATCAGCACGAACGGGCTGCCGCCGGTGACGACCTTCTCCCACGGATACAGCGACAGCAGCACCGCGAGCGCGCCGATGTAGAAGATCAGGATGCGGTAGATCACCTGGTTGGTCGCGCGCGGAATGCTGCGCTTCGGATCGTCGGCCTCGGCCGCCGTGATGCCGACGAGCTCAAGCCCGCCGAATGAGAACATGATCGCCGCCATCGACATCACGAGGCCCGACACGCCGTTCGGGAAGAAGCCGCCGTGCTGCCACAGGTTCGCGACGCTCGCCTCCGGCCCCGCGTGCCCGCTCACGAGCAGCCAGCCGCCGAAGCCGATCATCCCGACGATCGCGGCGACCTTGATGATCGAGAACCAGAATTCCGTTTCGCCGTACGACTTGACGCTCGTCAGGTTGATCAGATTGATCGCGACGAAGAACACGAGCGCCGACACCCACGTCGGCACGCCCGGCCACCAGTACTGCACGTAGATGCCGACCGCCGACAGCTCGGCCATGCTGACGAGGATGTACAGCACCCAGTAGTTCCAGCCGGACAGGAAGCCGGTGAAGTGGCCGAAGTATTTGTCCGCGAAGTAGCTGAACGAGCCGGCGACCGGCTCGTCGACGACCATCTCGCCGAGCTGGCGCATGATGAAGAACGCGACGACGCCGGCGACTGCATAGCCGAGCAGCACGGACGGACCGGCCATCTTGATCGTCTGCGCGATGCCGAGGAACAGCCCGGTGCCCAGCGCCCCGCCGAGCGCGATCAGCTGGATGTGCCGGTTCTTCAGCCCGCGCTTCAGGCCGTCCTTGTCGTTTCCAGAAACCATGTCTTCTCCACTCTGTCCGCCTCCGCTGACACGGCGCGGTGCGCGTCGGTGTGCCGAGCGCTGTTTTGCTGTGCCGGCAGCCGTTCGTGGAGCCGCCGGGTTGGGGACTGCAACTTTCGCGCGGCGGCCGCTCCGGTTCCGGTCGTCGTACCCGCGTTGCCGCGGCCGCACACGAAAGTCCGGCGTCAGTTTAGCTTCGCGACCGCGAAATCGGGTTTCGTAACCCGTTCATGCAAACCCTACATTATGAGATAAGATTGCATCCAGGAGACAGACGAGGAAATAAAAATGCCTGAACCGGTTCTCGACCGCATCGATCGCCACCTGCTCGCGATCCTGCAGGAGAACGGCCGTGCGTCGAATCTCGAACTCGCGAAGGCCGTCGGCCTGTCGCCTGCGCAGACGCTGCGGCGGCATCGGCGGCTCGAGGAAATCGGCGCGATCCGCCGTTACGAAACCCGGCTTTGCCCCGACACGCTCGGCTTCGGCGTCACCGCGTTCGTGCACGTGACGATGGAGCGCGGACACATCCGCGACCTGTCGAAATTCCAGAAGCTGGTGTCCGATCTCGCGCAGATCCAGGAATGCTTTTCGGTGACGGGCGACATCGACTACGTGCTGAAGGTCGTCGCGCACGACCTGAAGGGACTGTCGCGGTTCCTGCTCGAAACGCTGATGCGCATTCCCGGCGTGAGCGGCGTGCATTCGAGCGTATGTCTCGACGAGATCAAGTGCACGAGCGCGATGCCGGTGGAGGAGTGATTGCCCGCGGTGCAGCGCGGCGGTCGTTCGGCGCGCGTCGGGCACCATCGCTAGCGGCGCTGCCGTTGCATTGCCGACGCCGACATACGGCTTGTGCGTTATCGAACGGCATCGCGCAGATTCGTTTCGTGCACTGCCGTTCGTCGTCGCCGTACGCGCTTACCGCATCGCCTCGAACGCACTGATCAACAGCGCGCCGCCCGCGATCACCACACAAGCGAGCGCACGTCGCGGCGTGAGCCGCTCGCCGAGATACACGCGTGCGATCAGCGCCGCGAACACCACGCTCGTTTCGCGCAGCGCCGATACGGGCCCCATCGGCGCGCGGTCCATCGCCCAGATCACGATGCCGTACGCGAGCGCCGCGAACACGCCGCCGCATGCGGCCTTCGCGGTTTCGCCGCGATCCTGCGCGAGCCGCAGCGGCCCGGCCCGCAGCCGGTAGTACGCGGCCATCAGCACGCCGGTCAGCACGAACATCCATCCGGTATAGCCGACCGTGCTGCCGCTTTCGCGCACGCCGATTCCGTCCACCACGCTATAGGCCGCGATCGACACGCCGGTGGCGAATGCGGTCGGCAGCACCTGTGTCAACCGGTGCCGCATCCCGTGCCCTCGTTCGAGCCCGATCGCCATGATCCCCGCGCAGATCAGCACGAGCCCGCCTTGCGCGACCGCGTTCAGGTGCTCGCCGGCGAACGCCGCCGCGCCGAGCGTGACGAGCAGCGGCGCGGTGCCGCGTGCCACCGGATACGCGACGCTCAGGTCGCCATGCTCGTATGCGCGTACGAGCAGCAGCGTATAGACGACGTGCAGCACGGCCGATGCGACGACGTAAGCCCAGCTCGCCGGTGCGATCGGCGCGGCGGCCGGCAGGAACAGCAGCGCGAATGCGCCGATCGCGATCTGCAGCACCGTCGCCGAACGCAGCCGGTCGCCGCTGCTGCGCACGAGCGCGTTCCACGACGCGTGCAGGAACGCCGCACAGAGAACGGCAAACAGAACGGGAATCGGCACGCTGAGCACTCGCTGACGGTCGGCAACGCGGAATCGTCGCCGCGGGCGATCATCGTATGAATCCGTCACGCAATTGTCAAAAAAGCGCGGCGCAACCTGCCGCTCGCGCGCCCTTTCGTCATGCGTCGCAGCCCGCGCGGCGCGGCGTCGCGCATGAACGCGCGGCGCCTCCGCCCGACGTGTCGCGCACCGCCCGCCCCGTCTCGCCTTTCCTTTTTCTTTCTCCGCGGTGCGCGTCGTAATGGAATCGATACCGCGACGCAACCGTCGCGAAACCGCTCCGCCCCCATATCTTCATACCGGGCTGGTTCAATGCCGGTGCTCTCTCACGAAGCTCCGCGCCGAATCCGTACGACGACGGAGCCGATTCCCACCATCGAAAACCTGTCTGGAGTTTCCCGATGTTCCGTCAAGCCTTGCTCGTCACTGCCTGCGCCGGCGCAGCGCTTGCGCTGTTCGCGTGCGGCGGCAGCGACGATCCGACGTCGACGCCCGCCGTGTCGTCGCAGGACGCGTTGCAGACCGCCACGCCGATCAAGCACCTCGTCGTGATCTACGGCGAGAACGTATCGTTCGACCACTACTTCGGCACCTATCCGAACGCGACGAACCCGGCCGGCGAGCCCGCGTTCACCGCGAAGGCCGGCACGCCGACGGTCAACGGGCTGACCGGCACGCTGCTGACCGCGAACCCGAACTTCACGAACACGGCCAACGGCACCGACGCCGCGAACCCGTTCCGCCTCGACCGCACGCAGGCCGCGACCGCCGACCAGAACCACGCGTACACGGCCGAGCAGCAGGCGGAAGACAACGGCCTCGCCGACCTGTTCCCGAAATACACCGGCAAGGGCTCGTCCGGCGGCGCCGGCGCATTCGGCACGAAGGGCCAGGTGATGGGCTACTTCGACGGCAACACCGTGACCGCGCTGTGGAACTACGCGCAGCGCTTCGCGATGAGCGACAACGCGTACACGACGGTTTACGGCCCGTCGACGCCGGGCGCGCTGAACGTCGTGTCGGGCCAGACCAACGGGATGCAGATCGTCAAGACGTCGGCGCAGCCGTCGACGCTCGCGAAGAGCTCGTACTACATCAACGACGGCCAGGGCGGCTTCACGATGATCAACGACGTCGATCCCGGCTACGACGTGTGCTCGAGCACGACCGACCAGGCGATGATGACGGGCAAGAACATCGGCGATCTGCTGAACGCCGCCAACATCACGTGGGGCGGCTTCATGGGCGGCTTCAACCTGTCGACGACGAACAGCAACGGCACGACGGGCTGCAACCGCAGCACGGTCGCGACCGCGGTGAACGCCGCGACGGCGGACTACATCCCGCACCACAACTGGTTCCAGTACTACGCGTCGACCGCGAACCCGCAGCACACACGGCCGAGCTCGATCGCGGCGATCGGCTCGAGCGTGCAGACGGACGGCAAGACGCCCGAGCCCGCGAATCATCAGTACGACACCGACGACTTCTTCGCGGCGGTGAAGGCCGGCAACTTCCCGTCGGTCAGCTTCCTGAAGGCGCCGGCCGCGCAGGACGGTCACGCCGGCTACTCGGATCCGCTCGACGAGCAGGCGTTCGTCACGAAGGTCGTCAACTTCCTGCAGCAACAACCCGACTGGCAGAACACGGCCGTGATCGTCACGTACGACGACTCGGACGGCTGGTACGACCACGCATATACGGCGCCGACCCACGCTTCGTCCGACGCCGTCGATCAGGTCAACGGCAGCGGCAAGTGCGGCACGGGCGGCACCACCGGCGTGAACGGCGGCATCGTGAACGGCCGCTGCGGCCCCGGCGTGCGGATTCCGTTCGTCGTGATCTCGCCGTACGCGAAGCAGAACTACGTCGATCACACGATGATCGACCAGGCGTCCGTCGTGCGCTTCATCGAGGACAACTGGCTCGGCGGTCAGCGCATCGGCGGCGGTTCGTTCGACGCATCGGCGGGCGACCTGCGCGGTCTGTTCGACTTCACGTCGAAGCCGAATACGGCGCCGCTGTATCTCGATCCGACCCAAGGCACCGTGCTGAGCGCGGCGCCGTCGATCTGACCGGCATCGCGCCACGGCCGGCCGGCGCGTCGTGCGCCGGCCGTTTCCTTTTCAGTGCGCCGCGTTGCGCGGCATCCGAATCACGACCGACAGCATGACAGCTCGACCCGCGTTTCCGTCTCCCGATGCGTCCGGCGCCGCGTCGCCGCGTCTCCATTCCCGCTTCCGCGTGCTGCGCCGCGCGGCGCTCGCGCTCGGCGCGGCCGTGCTCGGCTACGGCGCGTTCGCGATCGCCTTCCCCGCGCGCACGCCGGCGGCGATCGGCGACGTCGTCGCCGACTGGACCGGCGCGAATCCGCATCCGGTCGTCCTGCAGCGCCCGGCCGCGCAGCCGCTTTCGGCGGTCGCGCAACTCGGGCGCGCGCTGTTCTTCGATCCGGCGCTGTCCGCGTCCGGCAAGCAGTCGTGCGCGTCGTGCCACAGCCCCGACCATGCGTACGGCCCGCCGAACGGGCTCGACGTCCAGCCGGGCGGCCTCACGCTGGCGCAGCACGGTTATCGGCCGCCGCCGTCGCTGATGTATCTGTACCGGCAGCCGAACTTCAGCATCGGGCCCGATGCCGGCGAAAACGACGATGCGCCGACCATCGCGCAGCAGGCCGCATCCGCGGCCGGCGTCGTCAAGGCGCAGAAGGTGGCCGGCACGTCGGCCGCGCCGCAGCTCGTTCCGCAAGGCGGACTGTTCTGGGACGGCCGCGCCGATACGCTGCAGCAGCAGGCATTCGGCCCGCTGCTGAATCCGGTCGAGATGGCGAACGCGAGCGTCGACGACGTCGCACGCAAGCTCGCGCAGTCGCCGCATCGCGCGCGGTTCGAGCAGCTGTTCGGGCCGCGCGTGTTCTCCACGCCGCAGCTCGCGGTGTCGGAGGCGATGTTCGCGATCGCGCGCTATCAGGTCGAGGATCCGTCGTTCCACCCGTACAACAGCAAGTACGACCGCTGGCTCGAAGGCCGCGCGCGCCTCACGCAGGCCGAACTGCGCGGGCTGCGGCTGTTCAACGATCCGAACAAGGCCAATTGCGCGGGCTGCCACCTGTCGAAGCCCGGCGCGGACGGGCTGCCGCCGATGTTCACCGATTACCAGTACGAGGCGCTCGGCGTGCCGCGCAACCGGCTGCTCGCGCAGAACCGCAATCCGGCGTTCTACGATCTCGGCGTGTGCGGGCCGTTCCGCGACGATCTGAAGGACCAGACGCAGTATTGCGGGATGTTCCTGACGCCGACGCTGCGCAACGCGGCCACGCGCCATGTGTTTTTCCACAACGGCGTGTTCCATACGCTCGATCAGGTGATGGCGTTCTACAACGAGCGCAGCATCGCGCCGCAGAAGTTCTATCCGCGCGGGCCGGACGGCAAGGTCGACGAATACGACGACATCCCGCCGAAGTACCGCGCGAACGTCGACGTGAAGGACGCGCCGTTCGACCGCAAGCCGGGTGACACGCCGGCGATGACGGCGCAGGACATCGAGGATATCGAGGCGTTTCTCGGGACGCTGACGGACGAGCCCGCGCATTGAGCGGCGCGCGGCCGGCGGCTGCCCGCCGGTCACGACAGGCTGTCGAGCAGCCGATACCATGCGACGCCGGCCGCGATATAGAAGCGCTGCAGCCCGTGAAACGGAATCGGCCGGATCGGCGTCGTGCGCAACGGCAGCGGCAACCGCGCATCGCCGCACAGATGCGCGGCCAGATGCTTGCCGAGCGTCGTCGCCATTGCGATCCCGCGGCCGTTGTACCCGAGCGCGATCGTCACGCCCGGCGCCGGTTCGTGCACGTGCGGCAGGAAATCCGCGGTGATCGCGACGCGTCCGGCCCAGTGGTAGTCGAACCGTACGCCCTTCAGTTGCGGATACAACAGCGTCGTCGCGCGTTCGAGATGGCGCCAGTCGCTCGCGGCGCGCGGCTCGGCGAACGGCCCGCGTCCGCCCATCAGCAGCCGGCCCGCCGCGTCGCGACGGAAATACAGCAGCAGACGCCTCGCGTCCGATGCGACCTCGCCGCCCGCGAGAATGTCGCGGCCGACGTCCGGCGCAAGCGGTTCCGTTGCGACGATGAAGCTGTTCGCGGCGATCACCGACCGACGCAGGCCCGGCCACAGTCCGTCCGTATAGCCGTTCGTCGCGATCACGACGCGCTCGGCCGACAGCGTCGCGCCGGTCGCCGTGTCGATCCGCCAGCGGCCGTCCGCGCGAGTCAGCGCGGTTGCGCGCGTCGCGCCGTGCACCACCGCGCCGTTCGCCTGCGCGGCGCGCACGAGGCCGCGCGTATAGCTGAGCGGCTGCACGCTGCCGGCGCGGCGGTCGATCCAGCCGCCCGCATACGCGCGCGTGCCGAGCCGCCGCGCGACTTCGTCGCGGTCGAGCACGTCGACCGGCGCGCCGCGCGCCGCCCACTGCCGCGCACGCCGCGCGACCGTCTCGAGCATCGCGGCCGTCGGTGCCGGCTGAATCCAGCCGTTGCGGCGTGCATCGCAGTCGATCGCATGGCGCGCGATCAGGTCGAACACCGTGTCGGCCGCGCCGCCCGCAATGTGCGCCAGTTGTTCGCCGGCATCGCCGAAGCGACGCACGAGTTCGTCCGGATCGTATTTGAGCCCGGGAATCACCTGTCCGCCGTTGCGGCCGGACGCGCCCCAGCCCGGCTGCGCGCCGTCGATCACGCGCACGTTCGCGCCGCGCTCGGCCAGATGCAGCGCGGTCGACAGTCCGGTGAAACCAGCGCCGACGATCGCGACGTCGCACGACGCCGACGCATCGAGCGCGGGCGTCGCGCTCGCGGGCGCGGCGGTCGCCGCCCACAGCGAGTCCGGCCACGGCGCGTCGGCCGATGCAGGTCCTGCGTTTCTTTCAGTCATGAGCGATCCGGGTTGACCGCGCCGTCCGACGCCAGCAGACGGCGCAGGAATTCCTGCGTGCGCGGATGCGTCGGCTGCGTCAGCACGTCGCGCGCGGCCCCGCTTTCGCAGATCGTGCCGTCGTGCAGGAAGCACACGCGGTCGGCCACTTCGCGCGCGAACGCCATCTCGTGCGTGACGACCACCATCGTCATCCCGTCGCGCGCAAGCGCGCGCATCACGCCGAGCACCTCGCCGACGAGCTCGGGGTCGAGCGCCGACGTCGGCTCGTCGAACAGGATCGCCTGCGGCTCCATCGCGAGCGCGCGCGCGATCGCGACGCGCTGCTGCTGGCCGCCCGACAGCTCCGCCGGGTACGCGTTCATCCGGTGCGCGAGCCCGACCTTGTCGAGCAGCGCGCGGGCCTGTTCGCGCGCGTGCGCGACGGGAATGCGCCGCACGTGCACGGGCCCCTCCATCACGTTCTCGAGCGCGGTCCGATGCGAGAACAGATTGAAGCGCTGAAATACCATGCCGACCCGCATCCGCAATTCGTGAATTCGCTTCGAGTGCGCATCGACCTTCACGCCGTCGATCGTGATCGAGCCTTCGTCGTAGGTTTCGAAGCCGTTGATACAGCGCAGCACGGTCGACTTGCCGGAGCCCGACGGCCCGATCAGGCACACGACTTCGCCCTGCTGCACGTCGAGGCTCACGCCCTTCAGCACCGCGTGCTGATGAAAGCGCTTGTGTATCGAATCGATCCGGATCATGCGCTTCTCCTCAACGCGAGCCGCTTGCCGAGCCGGTTCACGCCGAACATCAGCGGCAGCCCGAGCGCGAGATACAGCAGCGCGACGAGCGTGTACACGCTCATGTTCTGGAACGTCGACGACGCGATCAGCTGGCCGGCCCGCGTGATCTCGGCGACGGTGATCGTCGACGCGACCGACGAATCCTTCAGCAGCATCACCAGCGTGTTGCCGTAAGGCGGCAGCGCGATGCGAAACGCCTGCGGCAGCACCACGCGCCGCATGATCATCGGCCCGCGCATGCCGATCGCGTGCGCGGCCTCGATCTGCCCGCGGTCGATCGCCTCGATGCCCGCGCGGAAGTTTTCCGCCTGGTACGCGGAATACGCGATGCCGAGCCCGAGCACGCCGGCCTGAAATGCCGACAGCTGCACGCCGAGGTCGGGCAGCACGAAGTACATGTAGAACAGCTGGACGATGATCGGCAGCCCGCGAATCACGTTGACGATCGTGCTGCCCGCCGCCGACACCGCGCGGTTGCGCGACACTTTCAGCAATGCGAGGACGAGCCCGAGCACCGAACTGAGCACGAACGCGCATGCGGTGATCTCGATCGTGACCACCGCGCCCTTCAGCAGGATCGGCAGGAAGTCGATCGCATTCTGGAAAAACATGAGGCCTCCTGTGCGGCGGCCGGACGGCTGCCGCAGTCGATGCCCGCGGCGCGGGCGATACCGGCCCGCAACGGCCGGCGCGCGCTCAGCTCATGTGCCACTTCTGCAGGATCTGCTGCAGCGTGCCGTCTGTCTTCATCTTGCGGATCGCACCGTTGAGCTGCTCGAGCGTCGCGGTGTCGCCCTTGCGCACGATGAAGCACACCTGCCCCTTCACGACGCTCTGGTATTCGGGCACGAGGCGCACCTGACGGTTCACGCCATGTTCGAGCTGGTACGCGACGATCGGCTGATCGGCAAAGCCGGCCTTGATGCGGCCGAGCGCGACGTCGCGCATGATGTCGGCGATCGAATCGTACGTGCGCACTTCCTTGAAGATCCCCTTCTTGTTGAGCGCGTCGACGAACGCGGTGCCGACCTGCGCGCCGACCACCTGCCCGTTGAAATCGTCCATCGACGTGTAGCGGCCCGGATCGTCGGCCTTCACGATCAACCCCTCGCCGAACGTATAGACCGTGTCGGAGAAATCGACGACCTGCTGGCGGGCCGGCGTCTTCAGCATCGCGGCCGAGATCACGTCGATCTTCTGCGTGGTCAGCGACGGGATCAGCGCCGAGAACACCGTCTGCTGCACGTCGACGCGGAAGCCGGCCGACTTGCCGGCCGCGGTGATCGCATCGACCATCATCCCCTGGATCGAATTGCTCTTGACGTCGAGGAACGTGAACGGCACGCCGGTCGCCGTCGCGCCGACCCTGAGCGTCGGCTCCGCGGCTGCGGCGCCCGTCGGCGCAATCGACATCGCGATACAGGTGACGAAACCGGCGGCAAGCGCGCCGAACCGCTTGATGAACGGAACCATGCTGTCTCCTTGTCGAGGAATTCAATGCGCCGGGCGGTCGCCGATCGACGTTGCGACGTGAGCCCATCTTAAAGCGAATCAAAAACATCGCAAAAAGATTTTTGAGTATCGATATTCGATACGATATGATCCTATATCGAATCGATCCAGCTCTCGCTCATGGAAACGTCCCCCGATCAGTCGAACGACCTGCTGTTCAACCAGTCGCTGGAGAAAGGGCTGAACGTGCTGCGCGCGTTCAGCGCCAAGCGGCGCACGATGACGCTCGCCGAGGTGGCCGATGCGGCCGGCATGACGAAGAGTTCCGCGCAGCGGATGGTCTATACGCTCGAGAAGCTCGGCTACATCCGCAAGCATCCGGTCACGCGGCGCTATCAGCTGACGCCGCACGTGATGCGGATCGGCTTCAACTATCTGGCGGCCGATACGCTGATCGACGTCGCGAATCCGTTCCTGTCCGAGCTGACGAACGTGACCGGCGAAACCACGAATCTGACCGAACCGGACGAAGACGAGATGGTGTACGTCGCGCGCTTCGTATCGACGAAGTTCGTGCCGATCCACATGCCGATCGGCAGCCGCATTCCGATGTACTGCACCGGCAGCGGCCGCGCATTCCTCAGCGCGTTGCCGGCCGACGACGCGCGTGCGCGGCTCGAGCGGATGACGCGCACGCCGCACACGCCGCGCACCGTCACCGCGCTCGACGACATCGCCGCGCTGCTCGACGATGCGCGACGCGACGGCTACGCGACCAATCAGGAGGAACTGTTCATCGGCGACATGTCGATCGCCGCGCCGGTGCTCGGCAGCCAGGGTCAGCCGGTCGCAGCCGTGCACGTCGTCGCGCCGACGAGCCGCTGGACGTTCGACGACGCGCGCCGCAAGCTCGCGCCGGCGGTGATCGACTGCGCGCGCGGGATCAGTAATTCGATTCGGACGCTCGAGTAGCGTCGATGAAATGGCATGCGGCGCGCCGTTGCATGGCGCAACGGCGCTCGAGCGCTAATGAGGCTTCGGCGGATGCCCGGTCCGGTAGGTACGGTTCGGGCGCGATACGAATTGCTTCGCTGCAGCGTCCAGTTCCTTGCCGTGATACAGATCGATGCACTTCAGAAAGTCGAACTTCACGTCCGTGACCTCCGGTTCGACAACCGGATTCCGATAGTCGCGAGCCAGATACTTCGCGACCAGCGCGTGAATGGCGTCCGGCGCACGTTCCATGTCGTAGTAGGTCCAGTCGCGCAAAGCGCTGATGCTGCTGCCGATGTCCTTGCTCGCGCCGGACTCCGGCTTGTAAGCGGTAGCCAGGCACTCCGCGAGCACCATGTCCTTGAAGTTCTGGAGGTAAGTCCGTGAGCCGGCCTCGGGCGATGTTTGTGCGGAGTCCTTCGCCACGACCCTCGCCGGTTGAAGCGCGATGCACATCAACATGGCGGCGATCCAGACTCCCCTCATGACAGGCTCCAAAAATTTGCGCGATCGGTACGATACCGCGCGCCTGGTTCGTTGAAGTAACAATGGTCGTAACAGGTCCGCCCGTTGAACAGCGTGGCGTGGCCCTGTGCATCGCTCCACCCCGACACCTCGAACAGGATGACGCCCTGCCGACCCGCAAGTGCCCCTCCGTTCGACGGCGGGTATTTGACGCCCTCAGCCTTCCCCCAGCGTTGCTCGAGAAAACGGATCAAGTCCCGGGCACGAAAAAAGTATTGCCGATTGTCTTTGCCCGATACCGTTTGCTCGGGGATTCTCGGTATCACCATACCGGCTTCACCCAGGATATAACTCATCCTCACCGCGCAAGTATTGCTCCATCGCTCTGTCGGATTCGGATTGTTGACGTTCTTCTCGACGTATCCACCTATCACTTTCGCAACGCGCTCACCGGAATTTGCCGGGTCGTAGATTCGCTGAGATGCCGCCCATGCAACGGCAAAGGATGGTCGTTTCACTTTGGCTCCTTGTTGTTGAAATGAATACGACTCGACGGCAAGCGCATCGAGGACTCGCGACGCCTCATATGCGCCGAGATCCTTCGAATCCATCGAATCAAGGCACCGTCATGCGCGGCTTGAAAGATTTTTGTAATGATGCCGACTTGCCTGATGTCGATCCTTCCTCTGCTTCCCCCCTCGTTTTCCCCGATCCCGTTCACCTTGACTCGGCCGCGCCGATCGACAAAACTTCGCACATCGACAGTGTGATCACAGATCGCAGATCAATCCCAGGAGCCCACCTTGCCGCCTCGTATCGTCCCGCCCGCACTGAAAGCCATCGAACAGGAAACGATGGGAGACAAGGTCTATCAGCAACTGCGCGAAGCGCTGATGAGCGGGCGCTTCGCGCCTGGCCAGGCGCTGAGCCTGCGCAGCGTCGCCGAGGCAGTCGGCTCGTCGACGATGCCGGTGCGTGCCGCGCTCACGCGGCTGCGCGCCGAGCGCGCACTGGTCGACGGTCCGAATCGCGCGCTCGTCGTCCCGCCGATGACGCTCGACATGCTCGACGAACTGCGCGACGTGCGGATCGCGCTCGAAGGCTGCATCGCCGAGCGCGCGTGCGAGCGGATGACCGACGCGCAGATCGCGGCCGTGCGCAAGACCTGCGAGACGATGCAGGCGCACGTCGAGGCCGGCCGCTCGCGCGCCTACCTGCAGAGCAATTTTGCGTTCCACAGCGCGATCTATTCGCACGGCGCCAGCGAAAGCACGCTCGCGATCGTCGAGAACCTGTGGATGCGCGTCGGCCCGTTCCTCAACATGGTCGCGCTAGACATCCCGCACATGCGGCGTTCGATGGATGCGCACCGCGCGATCGTCGATGCGCTCGAACGGCGCGACGGCGCCGGCGTGCGGGCCGGCATCGCGCTCGACATCGGCGGCGCCGCGCACGATCTCGCCGAGACGCTGCGGGCCGAGCAGACGCCGCGAACCGTGAACGCGAAGCCGTAGCGCCCGCCCGACACGCGAACGGCCGCACCCTCACTACACCAACGATGGAGACAACCCGGCATGACAGCTTCCGACCTGCTGAAACCCTATGACGGCCTGCGCGTCCTCGTGACGGGCGGCGCGTCGGGCATCGGCCTCGAAATCGCCGACGCGTTCGCCGAATGCGGCGCGCGCGTGCATGTGTGCGACGCGTCGCAAGCCGCGATCGCGGCGCTTGCCGACCGGCCGCCGCGCGCCGCGGCCGGCGCGATCAGCGCGACGCTGGCCGACGTATCCGACCCGGTCGCCGTCGAGTGCGTGTTCGCCGACGTGTCGACCACGCTCGGCGGCCTCGACGTGCTGGTCAACAACGCGGGAATCGCGGGCCCGACCGGCGGCATCGACGAAATCGACCCCATGCAGTGGGAGCAAACCGTCGCGATCAACCTGAACGCGCAATTCCAGTTCGCGCGCCGCGCGGTGCCGCTGCTGCGCGCGTCGAAGCACGGCGGCGCGATCATCGCGCTGTCGTCGGTCGCCGGCCGGCTCGGCTACGCGTTCCGCACGCCGTATGCGGCCACCAAATGGGCGGTGGTCGGCCTCGTGAAGAGCCTCGCGATCGAGCTCGGGCCGCTCGGCATCCGCGTGAACGCGATCCAGCCGGGTATCGTGCGCGGCCCGCGAATGCGCCACGTGATCGAGGCGCGCGCGCAGCAGCTCGGCATCGGCTATGACGACATGGAGCAGCGCTATCTCGAGAAGATTTCGCTGCGGCGCATGACCGATCCGGCCGAGATCGCCGCGACCGCGCTGTTCCTGTGCTCGCCGGGCGGGCACGGGATCACCGGACAGGCGATCTCCGTCTGCGGCAACGTCGAAGTGCTCTGACGCCTCCTGCATCGTTCATCGAAAGGAATCCATCCGTGGCAAACGCTCGCAAAGTCATCATCACGTGCGCGCCGACCGGCGCGATCCATACGCCGTCGATGTCGCCGTACCTGCCGGTGACGCCGCACGAAATCGAAACGGCCGCCGTCGCGGCCGCGCAGGCCGGCGCGGCGATCCTGCACCTGCACGCACGCAACCCGTCCGACGGCAAGCCGACGCAGGATCCTGCAGTGTTCGCCGAATTCCTGCCGCGCATCAAGGCGCAGACCGACGCGGTGATCAATCTCACGTCGGGCGGCAGCCCGCACATGACGGTCGACGAACGGCTGCAGCCCGCGCTGCATTTCCAGCCCGAGGTCGCGTCGTTGAACATGGGTTCGATGAACTTCGGGCTGTACCCGATGCTCGAGCGCTTCCGCGAGCTGAAGCATCCGTGGGAGCGCGAGCATCTCGAAAAAAGCCGCGATCTCGTGTTCAAGAACACGTTCGCGGACATCGAGACGATCCTCACGCGCTGCGGCGCGAACGGCACCCGGTTCGAATTCGAGTGCTACGACATCTCGCATCTGTACAACCTCGCGCACTTCGTCGACCGCGGGCTCGCGAAGCCGCCGTTCTTCGTGCAAAGCGTGTTCGGTCTGCTCGGCGGAATCGGCGCGCATCCGGAGGACCTGATGCACATGCGCCGCACGGCCGACCGCCTGTTCGGCCGCGATTACGTGTGGTCGATCCTCGGCGCCGGGCGCAACCAGATTCCGCTTGCGACGATCGGCGCCGCACAGGGCGCGAACGTGCGCGTCGGGCTCGAGGATTCGCTGTGGATCGCGCCCGGCAAGCTCGCGGAATCGAGCGCCGCGCAGGTCCTGAAAATGCGCCAGGTGCTCGAAGGCCTGTCGCTCGAGATCGCGACGCCAGCCGACGCGCGCGCGATGCTCGCACTCAAGGGCGGCGACGCGGTGAATTTCTGATCACCGGGCCGCCGCCCGACACCCGTATCCGCAAGCGCAGTGACAAGGCGCCTTTCATCGCCCCGCTCCGTTCGAGCGCCGCCGGCGCGGCTCCGTCGTCTGCCCATCCGCTGCGTGCACCGCAGCGGCATTTGCCGAACGCGGCGCACCGTGCTTGCCGTGCGCGCCGGTTCGCCTTTACCGGAGTCGTCCGCATGTCCACTCATCACGCTCAGGCATTGCCCTCCGCCGCCGGCGACGCGAACGCGTCGCTGAACCGGCTGCTGTTCCGTAAACTCATGCCGCTGCTGATCGCCGCGTATGTGATCAGCTTTCTCGACCGCACCAACATCGCGTTCGCCAAGCATTCGATGGGCGTCGATCTCGGCATTTCGTCGGCCGCGTACGGCCTCGGCGCGGGGCTGTTCTTCCTGACCTACGCGCTCTTCGAGATTCCGAGCAACCTGATCATGCATCGCGTCGGCGCGCGCTTCTGGATCACGCGGATCATGATCACGTGGGGCGCGCTATCGGTCGCGATGGCGTTCGTTCGCGGCGAGACGTCGTTCTACCTGATGCGCCTGCTGCTCGGCGTGGCCGAAGCCGGCCTGTTTCCCGGCGTGATGCTGTATTTGACGTACTGGTTCGGCCGCGAGGAGCGTGCGCGCGCCACCGGCTATTTCCTGCTCGGCGTGTGCATTGCCAACATCGTCGGCGGGCCGCTGGCCGGCGCGCTGATCGAGCTCGACGGCACGCTCGGCTTCCATGGCTGGCAATGGTTGTTCGTCGTCGAAGGCGTGCCGGCGATCCTGCTCGCGTTCGTCGTGTGGACGCGATTGCCGGACCGCCCGAGCGCCGCGCCGTGGCTCGCACCGGACACCGGCCGCGCGCTCGAGCGCAAGCTGGCCGCTGAACAGGACGCGGGCGTCGCCGCGCATGGCGGCCATGCGTTCGGCGCCGCGCTGCGCGATCCGCAGATCTGGCTGGCGATCTTCGTGTACTTCTGCCACCAGTTGACCATCTACACCGTAATCTTCTTCCTGCCGGGCATCATCGGCGCGTCGGGGCGGCTCTCGCCGCTCGCGGTCGGGTTGCTGACTTCGCTGCCGTGGCTCGCCGCCGCGCTGGGCGCCGGGACGCTGCCGCGCTTCGCCCGCGAGTCGCGTCATTCGCGCCGGATGCTGTGCGCGGGGCTCGTCGTCATGGCGGCCGGGATGGTGGGCGCCGCACATGCGTCGCCGTTCTCGGGGCTGCTCTGCGTGTGCGTGGCCGCGTCGATGTTCTTCGTCGTCCAGTCGATCGTGTTCACGTTCCCGGCGTCGCGGCTCGCGGGCAGCGCGCTCGCCGGCGGGCTCGGGCTCGTGAATACGTGCGGGTTGCTCGGCGGCTTCGTGGGCCCGACCGTCGTCGGCGCGATCGAGCAGGCGACCGGCAACGCGAAGAACGGGCTGACGCTGCTGGCAGCCGCGCTCGTCGTCGCGGCGTTCGCAAGCCTCGCGTTGCGTCACGGGCACGAGCGCGCCGACGTGCGCTCGCGCGGCTGAAGGCCGGCGAGCTTCGCGCTGGCAGGATGCGGGCCTCGCCCCGCCCGCATCTCGCCTCGCTCCGTCAGAACAGATACATCCCCGCGACGAACACGACGCCCGAGAACAGCAGCGTCGTCACGCAGTACCCCATGATGTCGCGCACGCCGAGCCCCGCGATCGCCAGCGCGGGCAACGCCCAGAACGGCTGCGCCATGTTGGTCCACGCGTCGCCGTACGCGATCGCCATGGCCGCCTTGTCGAGATCGGCGCCGAGCGCCTGCACGGCCGGCATCACGAACGGCCCCTGCACGACCCGGCGGCCGCCGCCGGACGGCACCGCGAAATTGATCACGTCCGAACTCAGGAACGCGAGTAGCGGGAACGTGTGCACGTTGGCGATATCGACGAACCACTTCGTGATCACGCCCGCGAGCCCGGAGTGATCCATCTGCGCCTGGATGCCCGCATAGAACGGGAACTGGATCATGATCCCGGGGGCGCCGCGCGCCGCGCCGGCCACCGCGCGCGCATAGGCCATCGGCGTCCGGTGCCGCACGATGCCGGCCGCGAGGAGCGCGAGGTTTACGGTGTCGATGTCGACCGCGAAGAAGCCCTTCTGGATGAAGCGCAGCACGAGGAACGCCGCGCACAGCGCCGCGACGACGATCGACAGCGCGCGGCTCTCACCATCGCGACGCCGACCGCATCATCTGCCCCAATGCCTTGCCGGTCTCTTCGATAAAGATCAGGAAAGAACAATGCTTCGCGGCTCAAGCCCTCGTGAATGCCGTATCTGTCCGTATTCGCCATTTTGGCTCGGGTAGCGTGAATTCGAAGGAGCAGAAAAGGCTAGCGTGAGTGACGACGGCGAGACAACGGACTCGTCGATAGATCGCCGCGATAAGCATGGGTCCGGATGCGAGTGATGGCTCTCGTGCAAATCCTTCCTGTGAAATGCCGTGTGGCTTGCACTTCCGGCTGTCACAGCCTCGTCGTTCCATACGAGTGCACGACGGCAAGCACTTGCATTTGAACAGATGCAGCATGTCAATTTTCAGTAGATCGTCTACCTCCAAGCCGCTCCTGCATATCAGCGCACCGTCGTCGCCAGCGTACTCGCGGCCGCCACCCCACTCCGCCGCCGCTCCGCCACCCGCTGCGCGAACCGATACGCCACGAGCGAACCCGCGACGGCCAGCAGCATCGGCACGAGACTGTCGTGATCCGCGCGCGTGAATTCGAGCAGCAGCACCACCGCGGTGATCGGCATCTGCATCGACGCCGCGAGAAACGCGGTCGCGCCGACGAGCGCGCATGCGCCGAGCGACGCGCCCGGCCACACGGCGCTCCACAGCCCGCCGAGCACGACGCCGAGCAGTGCGCCGTTCGCGAGGCCCGGCGTCAGAAGGCCGCCTTCCGCACCGGCACGCAGGCTGCCCGCTTCGATCAGCACCTTCAGCGCGAGCAGCGTCGCCGCGACGCCGATCGTCAGCGAGCCGTCGAAGCCGAGCGACGCCGGCCCCTTGCCGTTGCCGAGCAGTTGCGGAAAACGCATCGCGAGTAGGCCGATCACCGCGAAGTTGACGAGCGCGAGCACCGGCAGCCGCCAGTCCTTCGGTGCGTCGGCTCGCGCGCGCGTCGTGAGCCGCACGAAACCGTATGCGGCGAGGCCGAACAGCGGCCCGCACACGATCGACCACGCGACGAGCGGCGCGCTCAGCACGAACGGCGGCACCGTGTACTGATGTTCGTTGCCGAGGCCGATCCATGCGACGGCCGCGGCGATCGTCGACGTCGCGAACGCGACGATCAGCGCACGCCGTTCGAACGTGCCGAGCAGCACTTCGAGCACGAAGATCGCGCCGCCGAGCGGTACGTTGTACACGGCCGCGAGCCCCGCCCCGGCGCCGCATGCAACCATCAGCCGGCAGTCGTCGGGCGTCAGCCCGGCGCGATGCGCGAATTGCCCGGCGAGCAGCGAACCGATTTCACGCGGCGCCACTTCGCGGCCGAGCGGCGAGCCGAGCGCAACGGTGACGATCTGCAGCAGCGCATGGATCGTCGTGCTGGCCACCGGCATCCGCGGATCGGCCGCGCGCACCGCGCGACGGATCGACACGAGCGGCCGGCCGTAGCGGTACAGCGCCCACCAGCCGCCGCCCGCGACGATCCCGCATCCGGTCAGCACCAGGAGCCGGCGCAGCGGCTCGGCAGCGGTTACGCCGGTCAGAAAGCTCTCGGTGCCGACGACCCGCGCGACGCTGTAGCCGTACGCGACGTGCTGGATCGCATGCAGCAGCAACGCGAGCAGCATCCCGCCGAACCCCGCGCCGACGCCGGTCAGCAGCGTGACGGCCGCGAGCCGGCCGAGCGGGCTCGCGGATGGCGAAGAAGACGCGGGAGCGGACGGGAGATCGGGGCGCATGATGTTGTCGGCGAACGAGGATCGGAAAAGCGGCGCGCGATGCGCACGCCGCCGTCAGCACCGAATCGTAGGCGCGCAAACATCATGAAACAAACGTATTTTTCGAATCGACTCATGCGCTCGATGAATACGTTCCGACGATCACGCGGCTATCCGCCCGCTTCGGCAGTACGTCACGCCGGGTACGTGATCCGCTCCGGCTCCCGCTGCATGATCACTTTTCCGTGCCGGATCGACAGCGTCGCCTTCGCCTGCCGGCGCACCGCGTCATAGTCGCTGTCGGCGTCGAGCACCACGAGGTTCGCGGGCCGCCCGACCGCGATTCCGTATCGGTCGCCCAGATGCATCGTCGTCGCGCTGTGATCGGTCACGAAGTCGAGGCAACGCTGCAGATCCTGGTAGCCCATCATGTGGCAGATATGCAGCCCGGCATCGAGGACGCGCAGGATGCTACCGTTGCCGAGCGGATACCACGGATCGCGGATCGAATCCTGCCCGAAGCACACGTTCAGCCCCGCGCGATCGAGCTCCGCGACGCGCGTGACGCCGCGGCGCTTCGGAAACGTGTCGAAACGCCCCTGCAGATGAATGCTCTCGGTCGGACACGACACGAAGTTCAGCGCTGCGCGCTTGAGCAGCCGGAACAGCTTCGAACAGTACGCGTTGTCGTACGAGCCCATCGCGGTGGTGTGACTCGCGGTCACGCGCGCGCCCATCCCGCGCACGCGCGCTTCCTCGGCCAGCACTTCGAGAAACCGCGAATGCGGATCGTCGGTTTCGTCGCAATGCACGTCGACGAGGCTGCCGGTGCGTTCGGCGAGATCCATCAGGAAGCGGATCGAGCTGACGCCCTGCTCGCGCGTGTTCTCGAAATGCGGAATGCCGCCGACGACGTCGGCGCCCATGTCGACCGCCTGCTCCATCAGCGCGCGGCCGCCGTCGAACGATTCGATGCCCTCCTGCGGAAACGCGACGATCTGCAGATCGACCAGCCCGCGCGCTTCGTCCCTGACTTCGAGCATCGCTTTCAGTGCGGCGAGCGACGGGTCGGTGACGTCGACGTGCGTGCGCACGTGCTGGATGCCGTGATCGCGCAGCATTCCGATCGCCGCATGCGCGCGCGTCTTGGTGTCGTCGTGCGTGATCGTCGCCTTGCGCTCGGCCCAGCGCTCGATCCCTTCGAACAGCGTGCCGCTCATGTTCCATGCGGGCTCGCCGGCCGTCAGCACCGCATCGAGATGGATATGCGGCTCGACGAATGGCGGAATCACGAGCCGGCCCTGTGCGTCGACGTCGTCGGCGCCGACGCGCGCGACCGATGCGGATTGGGCATCGATCCGCGCGATCTTGCCCGCATCGATATGGATCGTGAACAGACCGTCGCGGCCGCGCAAACGTGCGTTGAACAGATTCATCTGAAGTCCCCTCGCAGGACGCGGAAAAATGGCCGCCCGCTTCGTGTCGGCGGCCGGGAGATCGCGGCGAAGCGATCGTTGAATGGAGTCGGCGCTTGTGCCGGCGTCAGGACCAGCGTTCGAATCTCAGCCCGGTTTCAGCGGCCGCTTGCTCCGGCGTCACGTCGCGCACGTGCTGCGCGAACGTCCACAGGTGTCCCTCCGGGTCGCGCGCGCGATACGTGCGATCGCCGTAGAACTGGTCGGCCGGTTCCTGCAGGATTTCCGCGCCGGCTGCGCGCGCGTGCTCGCAGTGCGCGTCGAGACCGTCGGCCAGCTGCACGTGCACGCTCTGCGTATTCCTGCCGTCGACGTCCGCCGGGGTCGCGATGAAATCGGTCCAGCGGCCGCCGATCCGCACGACGCCGCCGCGATAGGTGAGCTCGGCATGCGCGACGTCGCCGTCGGGCGTGTACGCGGCAATGCCGCGCACGAAGCCGAATGCGCGTTCGAGCCAGTCGAGCGCGGCACGTGGATCGCGGTAGTAGACCGCGGGACTGATCGGAGGATGGCGATCTGACTGGGGCATCTCTGTCTCCGGCTGGGGCACGAGCCGCCCATTCTCCGCGCGTCGCGCGCGACGATCAACAGAATGCCGCAATGCGCACCCATTACAGCCGCACGATAGCCGTCCCGCGCTGCGCGCGAGCGCGGCGGCTGCGACGTCGCGCTACGGCCGGCATCGTGCGTGCGCAGCGTCGCACGTCGGTTTGTGACGGACGCTCGCCTACCGGCTCGTTCGATGCCGGCGACGCGCGCCAATGTTGCTTCATCCGGAAAGCTGCATCCCTGGAATCGGGGTTTTTGCGCACGCGTGTGCTGCATAGACTGGCGCCGACGGTTCCGATCGCGCATCGATCGACGAACCGGCCAGTCCCTCGATCACAGGAGAATTTCGTGAAATCGCTCGTCGTTACCGCCGCCGCTGCCATGATGCTTGCCGCGCCTGCGCTGTCGTGCGCGCAGGCGGCGCAACCGCCCGTCACGCGCGCACAGGTGCTGCAGGAGCTGTACGACCTCGAGTCGGTCGGCTACAACCCGGCGCGCGGCGAAGTCGGCAACTATCCGGACGACATCCTCGCCGCGCAGCAACGGCTGACGGCGAAACGCGTCGCGCAGCGCAAGGCCGCGCAAGCCGCATATGGATCTTCCGGCGAGCCGGCGACCGAGTCGGGCGTCGCATCGAGCCGCGCACGTTGACGGTGCAACGAAGTGCAGCCCGCGCGACGCTCATGCTCCGCGGGTACGATGCGCGCCGCGGTTCGATGCCGCATACGGCGCGCGAATCCACGCGACGCAGCGACGCCGACACGCCTTCGCCGCGCGACCACTCCCGCCGCGCTTACGCGGCCTGCTGCGCGCGATCGATCGTATCGAACATCTCGACGTCGCGCGCGATCATCTCCGGTACTTGCGCGCGCAACGTTTCGACCCAGGTCCGCACCTTCGCGTCGACGAAGCGCCGCGACGGATACAGCGCATACACGTTCATCTTCTGCAGGATGTGGCGCGGCAGCACGCGCACGAGCGTGCCGTCGCGCAATGCATCGATCGCCGAGTACAGCGGCAGCATGCCGATCCCGATACCGTCGCGGATCGCGAGCGCGAGCGACTCCGCGGTGTTGGTCTGCACCGGCCCCGCAACGTGGATCTGCTCGACACCGTCCGGCCCTTCGAGCACCCATTCGCGCGTCGGAAACGCCGGCGTGCGCAGCGTCAGGCACGCATGCGCGCCGAGGTCGTGCGGACGGGCGGGCGCGCCGTGCCGCTTCACGTAGTCCGGCGACGCGCACAGGATGCTGAACGTCGACCCGAGCAGATGCGACACGAGTTCCGAATCGGGCAGCGACGATGCGGTCACGACCGCCATGTCGCTCGTGCCGTCGAACAGATCCGGCGTGCGTTGCGACAGCGACAGCTCGATCGACACGTCCGGATACTGCGCGTGATAGCGCGTGAGCGCGGGCATCACGTAGTGATGGCCGACGCTCGCGAAGCTGTGCATTCGCAGCACGCCGGCCGGCCGCTCGTGCGCGCAGCTCGCCTCCTCTTCCGCACGCTCGACGTCGGCCAGGATCTGCCGGCAGCGCCGCAGATAGTTCTCGCCGGCCGACGTCAGCGCGAGCCGGCGCGTCGAGCGATTCATCAGACGCGTTCGCAGCCGCGCCTCGAGTTCCGACACCGCGCGCGACATCGCGCCGGTCGTCGAGTTCAGCGATTGCGCGGCCGCGGTGAAACTGCCCGTTTCGACGACGCGCGCAAACACCCGCATGTTCTGAAGCGTATCCATTGCCGTTTACGACTGGTAGCGAAGGCGCCATTGTCCTCCAGCCGATCCGGCGAATTGTTGCTTGCGCTGCAACTATCGTTTCCCCGCAGCAGCGTTAATGCGCGCGGGCGGCGCTCCTACAATCGGCGCCTCGTCAGTCGAACCGGCCCGTTCGAACGCACCGCGGCACGTCGCGCGGCGCCGCACGCGCCTCTCCTTTCATGAAGCCAGAATCTGCGATCGAGCGATCTTCCGTCGAACCGGCACGATGGAGCATGCGGCTCGATCCGTTGCGCGACGCGGCGCGCGATTGGGTGCGCCGCGACGCGCCGATCTGGCTGCATCTCGCGAAGACCGTATTCGCAGCGCTGCTCGCGATGGGCATCGCGATGCGTCTGCAGATGTCGCAGCCGCGCACCGCGATGACGACCGTGTTCGTGCTGATGCAGCCGCTGTCCGGAATGGTGTTCGCGAAGAGCTTCTACCGCGTGCTGGGCACCGCGGCCGGGCTCGTCGCCGCGCTCGCGCTCGGCGGCCTGTTCGCGCAGCAGCCCGAGCTGTACATGGCCGGCCTCACGCTGTGGATCGGCGGCTGCATCGCGTTCGCGGTGCGCAATCGCCACTTTCGCTGGTACGGCTTCGTGCTGGCCGGCTACACGGCCGCGCTGATCGGGCTGCCCGCGGTGACGTCGCCGCACACGCTGTTCGAGTCGGCGCTCACGCGCACGGCCGAAGTCGCGCTCGGCATCGCGTGTTCGGGCGCGGTCAGTGCGCTGATCCTGCCGCTCAGTTCGGCCGGCGCGCTGATGCGCTCGCTGCGCGCACGCGATGCGAAATTCGCGGCGTTCACGGCCGGCGTGCTCGCGCGCGAGGTCGCGCGCGGAGATTTCGAGCGGCGCTTCGCCGATTTCGTCGACGACATCGTCGGCTTCGAAGCGAACCGCGCATTCGCATCGTTCGAAGATCCGCACATTCGCGCGCGCAGCCGCCGGCTCGCGCGGCTCAACAGCGAGTTCATGAACGCGTGTACGCGGCTGCATGCGCTGCATCAGCTGGTCAAGCGGCTGCGCGCGAGCCGCTCGGACGCCGTGCTCGATGCGCTCGCGCCGCATGTCGCCGTGCTCGCGCAGCGCTTCGCCGCGCTGCGCGACGAAGCGCAACGCGGCATCGCACCGGCGACCGGCGCGCTGCTCGAACTGCGCCGCTTCCACGGCACGCTGCCGAAGGCCGCGCGCGCATCGCGCCGCGCAATCGAGGATCACGCACCGGGCAGCCTGCTCGACTTCGACACGGCGATCGAGCTGATGTACCGCTTCATCGGCGAATACGTCGGCTACGCGGATACGTACGCATCGCTCGATCACGATGCGCACGCGTTCGAACGCTCGGTCACGCATTACGCGGTGAAGACCAATGCGTTCTTCGTGGGCTTCACGTGGCTGCGCACGGTGGTCGCGGTGGGCGCGATGAGCGCGTTCTGGCTCGCGTCCGAGTGGCCGAGCGGCGCGCTCGCGGTGATCGCGACGGCGATCGCATGCGCACTCAGCTCGACGTCGCCGCGCGCGCCGACGTTCGTCGCGCAGATGGGCGTCGGCGCGGCGTTCGCGACGGCCGTCGGTTATCTGTTCCTGTGCGACGTGTATCCGAACATCGACGGCTTTCCGCTGCTGTGCGCAGCGCTTGCGCCGGTGCTCGGCCTCGGCACGTTCCTCGCGATGCGGCCCGGCCTGTCCGGCTACGGCGTCGGCTTCGCGGTGTTCTTCTGCCTGCTCGCGGGCCCCGACAACACGATCGTCTATACGCCCGACGTGCTGATCAACAACGGGCTCGCGATCATCGTCGCGATGCTCGCGTGCGCGATCGTGTTCGCGGTCGTGTTTCCGACACGGATGCGCTGGCTCGTCGGCCGCATCGCGCACGACCTGCGCGGCCAGGTCGCGCTGGCGTGCGAAGGTGCACGCGACGGCCTTGCACAGCGTTTCCAGTCGAGCACGCACGACCTGATGGCGCAGTTGCGCACGCTGCTCGAGCGGCGCACGCGGCAGCATCGCGATGCGCTGCGGTGGATGCTGTCGACGCTCGAGATCGGCCACGCGGTGATCGACCTGCGCGACGAACTGCACGCGTTCTGCGAATCGAAACCGCCGCAGACGTTGCGCTGGACCGCATCGATCGACGCGGTGCTGGACGAATTGCCGCGCTTCTTCGACGATCCGACGCCGAGCCGCCATGCGCGCACGCTGAAATCCGTGAATCTCGCGATCCGGGCCGCGCAGCACACGTTGCATGCTTGGTATGCGGTGCCCGACGCGCGACGGCGGATGCAGCGAATCGTCGGCTGCCTGCACTTCATGCGCAGCGCGCTGCTCGACAGCGACGCGCCGTTCAACCGCCAACGTCGTTGACGATCGATGCGCGCACAACGCAATCGTTGTGCCGAATGCAAATAAGCTCTCCACCGACGGCGATTAATCGATGCGCAGCGCGCGCCTATAGTTTCGTCACTGCCAGCGAGACTGGCATCGACCTGGAGAAACCAACATGAAACCGCTGCACCTCGCCCTCGCCGCCCTGTCGCTCACCGCTGCCGTCGTCCACGCGCAGCCGGCGCCGGCCGACGTCGCGCAGCAACCGGCGAACCGCGCGGAAGCCGCTCGTGCAGCAGGCCGTACCGATCGTACGCAATCGAAGCAGGAAGACCCGAACGCGTGCGTCGGCCCGGTCAGCTTCTGCAATGTCTACTTCGGCAGTTGAGCATGACACCGCGTCGCGACCGCATAGTCCGTTGCGCGCACATCGAACCTGTGCGTGCATGGTTTGCCGCGCGTACGCCGCATCCGCATACGTCCGCGCACCGCGTGAACTGACGCGACGCGCACCGTCTCACGCGCCGCGCGCCGGCCGCCAGCCCACTTCACGCAACGCATCGACCAAGCGTGCGTGGCCGATGCCTTCGGCGCGCACGCCGCGCGATTCGACGTCGCAGCCGGCGACGAGCGCGTTCACGATCGCTTCTTCCACCGCTTCTGCCGCCGCGACGAACAGCGCGGAAATATGGTCGTTCGAAACCATCTTCACGTCGGTCGTCGGCGCGCCCTTGCGACCGTAATCGGCGACCGGCAGTCCGTCGTTGCCGGTCGCGAACGCGACGAAGATGTCGCCGCTCGAATCCTCGGTGCCGCCGCCGCAACGCGCGAGGCCGACGCCCGCGCGCTGCGCGAGACGCGTGCACTGATGCGGCAGCAGCGGCGCGTCGGTCGCGATCGTGACGACGATCGAGCCCATTCCGGCCTCGCCTTTCGCGGCCGGCGTGCGAAACGGCGAATGCACGTGCCGCAGCACGTCGCCGATCGGATAGCCGGCCACGCGCAGCATTTCGCGCGCGCCGTAGTTGGCCTGCACGAGCGCGCCGACCGTCCAGCCGCCGGCATCGGCCGCAACGACGCGCGATGCGGTGCCGATGCCGCCCTTGAACTCGTGGCAGATCATCCCGGTGCCGCCGCCGACGCCGCCTTCGGCGACCGGCCCCGACTGCGCGGCAGCGAGCGCGCGCTGCACGTGCGCGGCGCTCACGTGCTGCCCCCAGATGTCGTTCAGCACGCCGTCGTAGGTTTCCATCACGACCGGCATGCACCAGTAGACGCTGCCCTGCGCGGCATCGCGCTCGTTCGCGACGAGCGCGTCGCGCACCGCGCCGACGCTGTGCGTATTCGTGTACGCGATCGGCGTCGTCAGCAGCCCGGCTTCGCGGATCCACTCGAGCCCCGTCGCATCGCCGTTGCCGTTCAGCACGTGCACGCCCGCGAAACACGGCGCGTCGCGCGCGGCGCCGGCGCGCGGCTCGATGACGGTCACGCCGGTGCGGACCGATGCGTCGCCGTTGTCGACGTTCAGCGTGCAGTGCCCGACCCGCACACCGGGTACGTCCGTGATCGCGTTGAAGCGGCCGGGCGTGCCGAGTCCGATGCGAATGCCGAGATCCCTCGTGCGCATGATGCGATTCCTCCGAGTGTTTCGATGGTTCGATGTGCCGATGCGGCGTTCACAACGCGCGGAACGCGTCGCTGTGACGCGCCCACACCGCATACATCGCGAGCGCCGCGATCAGCAGCGCCGCGATGATGATCAGGTCGGTCGGCTTCGTCGCGCCGGACAGCGTCGTGTACAGCGTATACGCTGCGCCGCCGACCGCGACGAGCGGCGTCAGCGGCCACAGCGGCATCCGGTAGTGATGCTCGACGTCGCGGCGCACGAGCCGGCTCGCGAGCGCGGCGAGCCCGACGACCAGATAGATCAGCAGCAGCAGATCGACCGTGAACGCGGTCAGCTCGTCGAGGCTCGACACGAACACGAGGCCGGCGGACGGCACCGCGAGCGCGAGCGTCGCGAGCCACGGCGATTCGAAGCGCGGATGGATCGCCGAGAACGCGCGGTTGCACGTGCGCGACCACAGCGCGTGCCGGCCGCTGCTGTACAGCAGGCGCCCCATCGCGATCACGATCGCGATGATCGCGTTGAACACCGACAGGAAGATGCCGCCGCTGACGACGCGCGACACGATCGGATGGCTGAGCGAACGCACGACGTAGCCGATCGGATCGGCGCTCTTCGTCAGTTCGGTCAGCGACGGCGCGCCGAGCACGATCGCCGTCAGCGGAACCAGTTCGACGACGAGTATCACGAGCAGCGAGTAGATGACGGCCTTCGCGACGTTGCGATTGCCGCCGCGCAGGTCTTCCGCGAGATACGCGGCCGAACCGAAGCCGTTGTAGCAGAAGATCGCGGTGCCGATCGCCGGCACGATCGCGGCGAGCGTCGCGGGCACGAGCGCGTTGCCGTGCGCGACGACCGGCGCGATCAGCACGTCGGCGCCGCGATGCGGCGACGCGAAGCCGAGTGCGGCGATCAGCATCAGCACGCCGATCTCGACCGCGAGAAACGCGCCGGTGATCCACGCATTCGTCTTGATGTTCAGCATCCCGAGCACGTAGCCGAGCAGCACGATCGTCAGCGCGACCGACTGGTTGCCGAAATGCGTGCCGAGCGCGCTGTTCAGGTAAGGCGCGGCGCCGCTCGCGAGCACGGCAGGAATGAACACGCTGACGGACAGCACCGCGATGAACGTCAGATAGCCGGGCAGCGTGCCGAACACGCGCTTGGCCATCACGTATTCGCCGCCCGCGCTCCGATGCGCGGCGCTCAGCTCCGCATAGCAGAGCGCGAACGCGAGCGCGAGCACGCCGCCGAGCACGAACGACAGCACCGCGCCGCTGCCGGCCTGCTGGATCGCGAACGGCGCGATCACGAAGATCGAGCTCGCGGGCGTGACGCCCGACACGGTGATCATCACCGCGTCGCGCACGCCGAGCGTCTGCGACAGCGCGCGCGGCGCGTGCTGCGTATCGGGCGCCGCGTGCAGCGTGCCCGTCGATTCCGACCACATCGCCATTTCGTTCTCCAGTGCTGTGCTGCGTTTTTTTTGAACGCCCATACTCGGGCCCGACTGATTGCGTGGCAGTCTAGGAAGCCAATTTCAGGACCGCTATTCCCCCTTCGTGTTACGCCTTCCGGTGGTGGTATGGATCGTCTCTTCTCCGAAATCGCGATGCACCAGGCGCTCGGTCGCGTGATCGATCATCTCGGTCAGCCGCGCTTCTGGCGCTTCCTCGTGCTGCTGCTCAACGAAATGGTCCCGTTCGACAATGCGCTCGCGACCGCGATCGGCCGCGACGGCGTGCCGCTCGTACTCGACGAATACGACGCGGGCGGTACCGACAGCGCATCGCCGGTGCCGCTTTACCTGAACGGGCTGTATCTGCTCGATCCGTTCTTGCAGGCCGCGCACGACGGGCTCGCGGACGGCTGCTATCGCCTCGAGGAAGTCGCGCCCGACCTGTTCCGGCAGAGCGAATATTTCGTCAGCTACTTCCGCGATGCGGTCGGCGACGACGAAATCCAGATCCTCGTGCGGCCGCACGCGGACCTGCTGCTGTCGCTGTCGCTCGGCGCGGCCGCACGCTTCGACGTCGAGCCGCTCGGCAAGCTGACGGCCGCGATGCCGTGGGTGCGCGCGACGATCCGTCAGCACTGGCGGCTCGCGGGCGATACCGCGCGCGCGGCGCCCGACGACGATCTCGGCGCGCGCGTCGAGCAGGCGCTCGCGCGCTTCGGTGCGGGCGTGCTGACCGAGCGCGAGATGGCGATCGCGAGAATGGTGCTGCGCGGGAATTCGTCGAAGGCGATCGCCGAACGGCTCGCGATTTCACCGGAGACGGTGAAGGTGCATCGGCGTCATCTGTACGCGAAGCTCGGCATTTCGTCGCAGCCCGAGCTGTTCTCGCGGTTCATTCAGGCGCTGGGCGAAGACGCGGGAGAATGATCGCGCCGCGCGGCGAGTCGTCGTCGAGCGGATGCGCACAACCGACGTCCGTTCAGTTCCCGAGCAGGTGCGCCGCGACGTAATCGACGACGCGCTGCTGCGCATCCGCGCGCGCCGCCGGATCGGTGCCTTCGATCGGCACGACGCCCGCGCGCGTCGTGAACGCGGGCACCGTATGCACGGGCATGTCCGGCCAGTCGAAGTCGTGGTACGCGCCCGGATACGCATGAAACGTCGCATCGGTGCCCGGCGCGACCGAATCGAACAACGCCTTGCACGCGGCGAACGGCGACCACACGTCCTGCTCGCCGATCAGCACGAGCAGCGGCACCGGGCTCTGCCACGCGGCGCCTTGCGCTTTCGTGTTGCAGCTTCCCGGATAGAACGCGACGGCCGCGCGGAAATCGCCGTCCGGCAGCGACGCAGGCCGCGCGGGGCTCGCTGCGCGAATCGTGTTCAGCACCGTGCCGCCGCCCTGCGACCAGCCGACGACGCCGATCCGATCGGGCTGCACGGTGTCGAGCGACTGCAGATATCGCAACGCACCATACGCGTCGAACGGCCGCGCGCGGTAGATCGCGCCGACGAAATGCGCGGGCGCGCACATCTCGCCGTGATTGCGCGGCGTGAGGCTGTCGACCTCGAGCACGGTGATGCCGGCCGCGTTGAAGCGCTCGGCCCAGTCGCGCTCGCGCGAGTCGATCTTGCCCGACTTGGTGAACATGCCCGCGCAGCCGTGCAGGAACACGAGCGCCGGATGGCGGCCGGGGCCTGGCGCCGGAAACAGGTAGCCGTCGAGCATCGTCGCGGGCGGACCGTCGGTCGACGGAAAGTGAACGAGCGTCTGCGCGCCCGCGCTCGCCCATATGCAGATCAGCATCGTGAACATCAGCAACTTGCGCATCGAGGGCTCCCGCCGGATCGGATCAGACGACAACGGCGGCGGGCGCGCAGCGGTTGACACGTCACGCGGGACGGCGCTGCGCGCGCGGCACGCGACAGTGAAACGTCAGCTTCGGAGCGGGCGGCGTTCGGCGTGCGGCCGCGAGCGGGCCGCGCATCGCGTTCCCGCCGTTCGTCGCGCGCGGACCGTCGGCACGCGACCATACCGCATCTGCGCGTGCTTGCATCGGCCGCGCGCAGACCGCGGCCCGACGGCGCTCGCAGGCCGTTTCACGCCGTTCGTGCATGACCGATACGCCCCCGGTTCTCCTCGCGGCCCTGCCAAAAACCGCCTATGGTGAAAGAAGCGCGCCGCTGCCCGCCATTCGACCCTGCGTCGCTCGCGCCGGCGGCGACGGCGTCGCGCTCCGGCACCATTCAGCGCGATTCGTCCGCACGCCCGACCGTGCGCGGATCGCGACCGTCCACCGGACTACAAGGAGGTAATCATGAAAGCCGCGCTGCTCGTCAGCTCTGCCCTGCTCGCCGTTGCATCGGCCTCGGCGTCGGCCCAAGGTTCGATCACGAAAGTCGAAAACGGCGCGCTCGTCGCCGCGAACGGGATGACCGTCTATTCGTTCGACAAGGACAAGCCCAACGCCGGCACCAGCGCGTGCACGGGCCAGTGCGAAACGATCTGGCCGCCGTACAAGGCGAGCGCGACCGACGTGCCGGTCGGCCCGTACACGATCGTCAAGCGCGACGACGGCAGCCCGCAATGGGCGTACAAGGGCAAGCCGCTGTACTTCTTTTCGAAGGACATGAAACAGGGCGACCGCAACGGCGACAACTTCAAGAACGTGTGGCACGTGGTCGCGCCTTGACCGTCGTCGTCGCGCCGTCGGCCGCGCCGCGGCACGCGTAAAAAAGCCCGCCGGATCGTCGATCCGGGCGGGCATGTTCGTGCGTCCGTGCCGCGTTGCATCGCGTGCGTTGCGGCGAGCGATGCAACGCGGTTGCGTATCGCGCCGGTCGGCGGATCGACGGGAAGCTGAACGTCGTTGCTTCCCGCACGCCGGCCACCGGCCGATGCTCCGCGATCGCGTCGCGCTTCGTATCGAGCCGCGCGGCGCCGGGCCGGACGATCAGTCGACTTCGTTCAGCGCATCGGACAGCGCGTTCACGAGATTGTCGATCTCGCGCTTCTCCGCGATAAACGGCGGCGCGAGCTGGATCGTGTCGCCGCCGTAGCGCACGTAGAATCCTTTCGCCCAGCAGCGCATCGCGATCTCGTACGGACGGCGCGCCGGTTCGCCGGGCAGCGCTTCGATCGTCAGGCCGGCCGCGAGCCCGTAGTTGCGGATGTCCGCGACGTGGCGCCGGCCCTTCAGTCCGTGCACGGCCGCCTCGAAATGCGGCGCGAGATCGCGCACGCGCGCGACCGCGTCTTCCTTCACGAGCAGATCGAGCGCCGCGACGCCGGCCGCGCATGCGACCGGATGCGCGGAGTACGTGTAGCCGTGCGGGAACTCGAGCATGTAGTCGGGTCCGCCCGCGGCCATGAACGTGTCGTAGATCTCCTTCGTCGCGATCACGCCGCCGAGCGGCTGCACGCCGTTCGTCACCTGCTTCGCGAAGTTCATGATGTCGGGCGTCACGCCGAACGCTTCGGCGCCGGTCATCGCGCCGGCACGGCCGAAGCCGGTGATCACCTCGTCGAAGATCAGCAGGATGTCGTGCGCGGTGCAGATGTCGCGCAGGCGCTTCAGATAGCCCTTCGGCGGCACGACGACGCCCGCCGAACCCGAGAACGGCTCCACGATCACGGCCGCGATGTTCGACGCGTCGTGCAGCGCGATCAGATCGAGCAGACGGTCGGCGAGCTCGGCGCCGTGCTCGGGCATCCCGCGCGAGAACCGGTTTTCGGCGAGCTGCGTGTGCGGCAGGAAGTCCGCGTCGATGCCCTGGCCGAACAGCTTGCGGTTCGGCCCGATCCCGCCGACCGAGATTCCGCCGAAGTTCACGCCGTGGTAGCCCTTCTCGCGGCCGATCAGGCGCGTCTTCGTGCCCTTGCCTTTCGCGCGCCAGTACGCGCGCGCCATCTTCAGCGACGTATCGGCCGCTTCCGAGCCCGAGCCGGTGAAGAATACGTAGTCGAGGCCGGCCGGCGTCAGTTCCTTGATCCGGTTCGCGAGCTCGAACGACGTCGGGTGGCCGAACTGGAACGCCGGCGCGTAATCGAGCTGCGCGACCTGCCGGCTCACCGCTTCGACGATCTCGGTGCGGCCGTGGCCGAGGCCCGTACACCAGAGCCCGGACAGCCCGTCGAAGATCTTGCGCCCTTCGGCATCCGTGTAGTACGCGCCGTTGCCCGCGACGATCATGCGCGGGTCCGCCTTGAACTGGCGGTTTGCGGTAAACGGCATCCAGTGCGCATCGAGCCACGCGGCGTCGGTACGTACGGCGGTCTGTTCGTGCCGCGCGGCGGCAAAGGTCGTGTCGGTCATGTCGGTCGGCGCAGGTGCGCCCCTCGTCGTCGTAATGATGTTGCGCATTGTCGGGACGACAATTAGTCTTTTGAATATCGCAATATCAATGTTCACTTGCGCGACTATGCAAGCAAAAAAACCGAAGAGCCGCGCGCTGCTCGGCCAGCTCAGCGACATGGATCTGCGGCTGCTGCGGGTATTCAAGGCCGTCGTGCAATGCGGCGGAATGGCGGCTGCCGAGCTGGAACTGAATATCGGCATCTCGACGATCAGCCGGCACGTGAAGGATCTCGAAACGCGCGTCGGCCTGGTGCTGTGCCGACGCGGCCGCGCGGGCTTCACGCTGACGCCCGAAGGCCAGACGGTGTACGAGGAGACGCTGCGGCTGCTCGCGTCGATGGAGGCATTTCGCAGCCGGATCGATGGCATTCACGACCGGATGGGCGGCGAACTGCACATCGCGGTGTTCGACAAGACGGCGACGAACCCGAACGCGCGCATCGGCGACGCGATCCGCCGGTTCACGGACGACGCGCCCGACGTCGCGCTGAACCTGCACGTCGCGTCGATCAACGAGGTCGAGCGCGGAATCATCGACGGCAGCTACGAGGTCGGGATCATTCCCGCGCACCGCACGTCGCGCAGCCTCGAGTACACGGAGCTGTTCGACGAGCGGATGCTGCTGTACTGCGGCCGTCGGCATCCGCTGTACGGCGCGCCGCACGGCAAGCTCACGTGGACGACGATCCGCAGCCATGCGTTCGCCGGGCTCGGCTTCCATTCGCCGAACATGGAGCTGAGCCATCGCGCGAAGCTCACGCGCAGCGCGACGGCGTCGGATCAGGAATCGATCGCGACGCTGATCCTGTCGGGCCGCTATCTCGGCTTCCTGCCCGACCATTACGCGGAGAGCTTCGAAAGCAACGGGCTGATGCAGCCGATCGCACCGCAGCGGTTCAACTACCAATGCCGGTTCGTGAGCCTGCTGCGGCGCTCGCCGCGGCCGTCGCGCGCGGCGCTGCTGTTCCAGTCGTGTCTGGAAGCCGCGCATGCGGGCGCGCGGCCGGGTGCGCGCGGCAGCGCGTCGTAGCCGGCGATCGCCGCGTTGTTCACTTTCTTCACGTCCTTCACTCTCGTCACGTCCGGCCGCCGCGCGCGCCGGCGCGTTCGTGACCGGCCTGCACGCGCTTGCGGAAATACAGCGCGACGAGCGCCGCCGCGAACCCGGACGCCGCACCGACGCCGAGCGCCCAGCGCGGGCCCAGATGGTTCGCGACCCAGCCGGCGACCGGCGCGCCGAGCGGCGTGCCGCCGACCGCGACCGCGAGCCGCAGCGCCATCACGCGGCCGCGCATCGGCGGCTCGGTCGACAGCTGCATCAGCGCGTTGGTCGAGTTGGTGAACGTCATCGCGGCGATGCCGGTCAGCACGAGCGCCGCGGCGAACGGCCAGTAGCCGGGCGCGATCGCGCCGAGCGTACAGCCGACGCCGAACGTCGCGGCGCCGGCCCACAGATGCCGGAACCGCGGCCGGTCGCGGCGCGCGGCGAGCAGCGCGCCCGAAATCGTGCCGACCGCCATCATCGACGACAGGATGCCGAAGCCGCGCGCGTCGACGTGAAACACGCCGGCGGCCATCGTCGAGATGAACAGCGGGAAGTTCAGGCCGAACGTGCCGATCAGGAACAGCATCACGAGCGCCGCCTTCAGGTCGGCGCGATGCCACACGTAGCGGAAACCTTCGAGCAGCCCGCGCGTCGCGCGACCGGCCCGCACGTTCTCGCGCAGCTCGTCGACACGCAGCAGCGACAGCGACGCGAGCACCGCGACGAAGCTGATCCCGTTGATCAGGAACGCCCAGCCGGTGCCGACCGACGCGATGATGAAGCCGGCCACGGCCGGCCCGATCATCCGTGCGGCGTTGAACGACGTCGAATTGAGCGCGACCGCGTTCGCGAGCTCGCGGTCGCCGACGAGCTCCGCGACGAAGGTCTGCCGCACCGGCGCATCGAACGCCGATGCGCAGCCGAACAGGAATGCGAACACGTACACGTGCCACAGCCGCACGATGCCGGTGGCGGTCAACACGCCGAGCACGAGCGCGAGCCCGCCCATCAGCGCCTGCGTCGCCATCAGCAGCCGCCGCTGATTGAAGCGGTCGGCCGCATAGCCGGTCCACGGCAGCAGCAGCAACTGCGGACCGAACTGCAGCGACATCACGATGCCGACCGCCGACGCGTCGTGATGCGTGAGCTGCGTGAGCACGAGCCAATCCTGCGCGGTGCGCTGGATCCACGTGCCGACGTTGGACACCAGCGCGCCGGCCGCCCATACGCGGTAATTGAAGCTGCGCAGCGAACGGAAGACGCCGGAGTCGGACACGCTCATCGGCGCTCCGCCGCGTTGCCGCCGTGCAGCGCGCCGACCTCGCGTGCGACGAACCGCCCGGCTGCGACGATGCCGAGAACGAGTGCGGCTGCGACGGCGGTACGCTTCGGGTCGAAGCGGCCGATGCGTCCGATGCGCGGGACCACCGCGCAGCGCGGCGCGATGTACAGTTCGCCGGCGAGCCCGGCGAGCGACGGAACGTCGATGAACATGGGTTGCGGATTCATGGACGGACGCTAGCATATCGACAGTCAAACTGCACAGTTTGGCTGTGAACCTCGATGCGCGACGAACGACGGTTACGTACCGTGCGCGGTTCCGCGATCGGGCTCTGAGATAATGCGCGCTCTCCGTTTCCGCTTTGCCCGTTCGCCATGACGCAGCCGCCCGCCCCGCTTTCCGTCGATCTGCCGCCGATCTCGTGCCTGCCCGGCGACGCGCTGCCGTGGCTGCCGATGAGCGCCGACCTGCCCGGCCTCGAAATCAAGTATCTGCACATCGACGCGGCCGACGACACGCTGACCGCGCTGCTGAAGATGCCGGCCGGCGGCACGCTGCCGCGCCACCGCCACGACGGACAGGTATTCGTTCATACGCTGCAGGGCGCGTGGCGCTATCGCGAGTACGACTGGATCGCCGAGGCCGGCTCGACCGTGCTCGAACCGGCCGGTTCGGTTCACACGCCCGAGACGCTCGGCGCGCCGGGCGAGCACGTGATCACGCTGAACGTGATGCGCGGCGACCTCGTGCTGCTCGACGACGACGGCCGCGAGACCGCGCGCGAGAATTGCCGCGTCGCGCTGCTGCGGCAGCGCAAGCACGCACGTACGGCGCCCGGCGCGGCCGCGCCGTTCGTCACGCGCTGAGCGGCAGACGCCGCGCGCGCTTCGTACCGGACGAGCCCGAGCCCAGCCGGCGAACCGCGGCCACGCGCCGGCTTGCCGCCGTCAGCGGAACCGCCGGAAAAACCGTCGAATGTCGGCGGCCAGCAAGTCCGGCTCTTCCATCGCCGCGAAGTGGCCGCCGCGCGGCATGTCGGTCCACTGCGCGACGTCGAACACGCGTTCGATCCAGCTGCGCGGCGGCCGGCTGATCTCCTTCGGGAAGCGCGCGAAGGCGAGCGGCGGCGCGACACGCTGCCCGGCCGCAAAACGCATCGGCTGCAGCCGGTTCTCCCAGTACATCTGCATCGACGAGCCGATGCAGCCGGTCAACCAGTACAGCGATATGCCGGTCAGCAACGTGTCGCGCGAGAACCTGCGTGCGACGTCGCCGTCGCAGTCGCTCCAGCCGCGGAATTTTTCGCCGATCCACGCAGCGAGCCCGACCGGCGAGTCGTTGAGTGCGGCGGCGAGCGTGTGCGGCTTCGTCGCATGAACGTGCGCGTACCCGCCTTCGAGCGCCGCCCAGTCGCTCTTGCGCCGCAGGAACGCCTGCTCGTCGTCGGTCGGCGGCGCTGCATCGACCGCGGGCTCGTAGCTGCTCGGCAGGAAGTTCAGGTGAATGCCGTCGACCGCGTCGCCGTGCCGGACGCCGAGCGCGATCGACACCGCCGCGCCGAGATCGCCGCCCTGTGCGCCGAACCGCGCGTAGCCGAGACCGGACATCAATTGCGCCCAGCGATCGGCGACCTGGAATGCCGACGTGCCGGACGCGGCCGGCGCGGCGGAAAACAGGAAGCCGGGCAGCGACGGCGCGACGACGTCGAACGCGTCGGCCGGATCGCCGCCGAACGCCGCGGGGTCGCACAGGCGGTCGATCAGCGAATCGAATTCGAACACGGAGCCGGGCCAGCCGTGCGTGATCACGAGCGGGTACGGCTTCGGCCCCGTGCCGCGCCGATGCACGAAATGCACGCGCTCGCCGCCGAGCTCCGCGACGAACTGCGGCAGCCGGTTCAGACCGCGTTCGGCCGCGCGCCAGTCGAAACCGTCGGCCCAGTAAGCGGCCAGCGCGCTCAGCCACGCGCCGTCCGCGCCTTGCTGCCACGGCTCGGCGGGCGTCAGCGTCGGCGCGCGATACGCGCGCACGCGGCGGCGCAAATCGGCGACCGCATCGTCAGGGATGGCAATCTCGAACGGCTCGACGTGCATGGCTGCTCCTCGTCATGGATTTCCGCGATTCTCGGCGATTTTGCCGATCCGCGCTGACGGACCGCCGCGCGCCGCGCATCGATGCGTCGCTGCGTCAGCGCGTTTCGCGCTCGTCCGTCCGCGCGTCGCGACGCAGCGCCTGCGGCGGCACGCCGAAGCCGCGCATGAACGCGTCGCGCATGTGGCGCCGGTCGCGAAAACCGTTCTCCTTCGCGATCACGTCGAGCGGATGCCGGCTCTGCTCGATCATCAGCCGCGCGGCTTCGAGCCGCAGCCGCTCGATCGCCTTCGCCGGCGACTGCCCCGTTTCGTGCGTAAACACGCGGCTGAACTGGCGCGGGCTCAGGTGGACCGCGTCGGCGAGTTCGTCGACGGTCAGCGCGCGGCCGAGGTTGCGCCGCGCGTAGTCCAGCGCGCGCTGGATCCGGTCGGACTTCGGCGCGAGTTCGAGCATCTCCGAATGCTGCGACTGGCCGCCCGCGCGGCGCTGATGCATCACGAGCTTGCGCGCGACCGTGCGCGCGGCATCCGCGCCAAGATCCTTTTCGACCATCGCGAGCGCGAGGTCGAGGCCGGCCGTCATGCCGGCCGACGTCCAGACCGGCCCGTCGACGATGTAGATCCGGTCTTCCTCGACGCGGATGTCCGGAAAACGCTGCTGCATCGCGCGGCCGTACGCCCAGTGCGTAGTCGCGCGGCGCTCGGCGAGCAGCCCGGCTTCCGCGAGCACGAACGCGCCCGTGCAGACGCCGGCGATCCGCCGCGCCCGCGTGTTCGGCCGGCGCAGGAACGCGACGACCGCGGCCGGCGCGGGCGACGCGACCGGATCGTTGACGCCGGCGACGATCCACGTGTCCACGTCGATCCGCCCGCGCAGCGGCCGCGTCGCGACGGGCAGCCCGAGCGACGACCGCACGTCGCCGCCTTCGACCGAGTAGCTTTGCAGCGCGTAGAACGGTTCGGCGACGCTCAGGTTTGCGTACTCGAACACCGACTGCGCGGCGAGCGCCATGATCTGGAAGCCGTCGCTGATCAGAAAGCCGATTCGGTGCATCTGCGTTCTCCGCTGCCGCGCGGCGCAGCGGCCGCGATGTCCGAAATCATACCCATCTACGTCATTTGTGTCGCCGGCGATCGACGCGACAATGCACGCATCGACCTCTTCTTCGACACGGAGCGACATCATGACTGAAACGCATCGCGGCACTGCCGTCATTACCGGCGCATCGTCGGGTATCGGCGCAATCTACGCCGACCGGCTCGCGCGCCGCGGCTACGACCTGATCCTGGTCGCGCGCAACCGCAGCCGGCTGGCCGCGCTCGCCGAGCGCATCACCAACGACACGCAGCGCAGCGTCGAGATCGTCGACGCGGACCTGAACGACCGCGCGGCGCTTGCCGCCGTCGAGGCGAAGCTGAAGGAGGATGCGAGCATCACGCTGCTCGTCAACAATGCGGGCGTCGGCACGCATGCGCCACTGCTCGACAGCGACGTCGACGCGATGACGCGGATGATCGACCTGAACGTCACCGCGCTCACGCGCCTCACGTATGCGGCCGCGCCGGGCTTCGTCGCGCGCGGGCACGGCGCGGTGATCAACATCTCGTCGATCGTCGCGATTTCGCCGGAAACGCTGAACGGCGTATACGGCGGCAGCAAGGCGTTCGTGCTCGCGTTCAGCCAGTCGCTGCATCACGAACTGGCCGACAAGGGCGTGCAAGTGCAGGCGGTGCTGCCCGGCGCGACGGCGACCGATTTCTGGCAGACCGGCGGACTGCCGCTCGAACACCTGCCGAAGGAAATCGTGATGCCGGCGTCGGATCTGGTCGATGCGGCGCTGGTCGGTTTCGATCGCCGCGAACTCGTGACGATTCCGTCGCTGCATGCGGGCGACGAGTGGGACGCGTACGAGGCCGCACGCCGTGCGATGGCGCCGCATCTGTCGACCGATTCGCCGGCGCCGCGCTACGCGGCGGCACGCTAAGCGATCGGCTGCAGTGGGCGCGTCGGGCGCGGCGGCACGGGCACAGCGCCTGCTGCGGCTCGGACGCCGGGCGGCCGCGAGCGCCGTTGCGTCGAACCTCGACGCCGAGCGCCGCGGCGGACGAAAGCGCGGCGCCTGCGTTCAGTCGCCGCGCGCGGCTTCGTCCTTCGCGCCGGCAAGCAGTGCGATACCGCTGACGACCAGCAACGCGGCCAGCAGATACACCGCGACGTCCATGCTGCCGGTCCGCGTGCGGATGATCCCGATCACCCACGGGCTCACGATGCCGCTCGTGATGCCGATGCTGCTGATCAGTGCGATCCCGGCGGCGGCCGCGTTGCCGGACAGATAGCGCGTCGGCACCGCCCAGAAGATCGGCAGCGCGGCGAAGATCAGCGTCGCCGCGACCGACAGGCACGCGAGCATCGCGGCGAAGCTGGGCAGGTGCAGCGTCAGCGACGCGAGCGCGATGCCGCCGCCGATCGTGCAGCACGCGAAGTGCTTGCGGCGCTCGCCGGTGCGGTCCGAGCGGCGCGCGATCAGGATCAGCCCGATCGCGCCGACCGCGTTCGGCACGACCGTGTAGAGGCTCACCGCGACGACGTCGGTCACGCCGAAGTCGCGAATCATCAGCGGCATCCAGAAGTTCAGCGTCAGCGACGCGCACGTGAGCGAGAAATAGATGAACGCGAACAGATAGACGCGCGGATTCGCGAGCGCAGCCGCGACGCTGCCGCGCGCGTGCGCACCGTGTGCGCCATGCGCGCGTCCGTCCGCGCACAGCGCGGCGACGCGCGCCTTCTCGTCACGCGTAAGCCACACGGCGTCCTGCGGACGGTCGACGAGATACGCGAACGCGACGAATGCGAGCAGGATCGCGGGCGCCCCTTCGATCGCGAACATCCACTGCCAGCCGTGCAGCCCGAGCATGCCGTTCATGTCGCGCATGATCCAGCCGGACACCAGCCCGCCGAGCACGCCCGCGACCGCGACGCCCGCGAAAAATACCGAGATCGCCGCAGCGCGCCGGTTCGCGGGGAACCAGTAGGTCAGATACAGCACGATGCCGGGAAAGAAGCCGGCTTCAAATACGCCGAGCAGGAAGCGCAGCACGTAGAAATGCGACGGCTGCGACACGAACATCATGCCGGTCGACGCGAGCCCCCACAGCAGCATGATCCGCGTGAACGTGCGGCGCGCGCCGAAGCGCGCGAGCAGCACGTTGCTCGGCACCTCGCAGAACACGTAGCCGACGTAGAACACCGCGGCGCCGAGTCCGTACATCGCGTCGCTGAAGCCGAGATCGTGCTTCATCTGCAACTGCGCGAAGCCGATGTTGATGCGGTCGAGGAACGATACGACGTAGCAGAGGAACAGGAACGGGACGATTCGCCATGCGATCTTGCGAAACAGCAGCGCATCGGCGGATGCGGAACCGGAAGCCGCGACGCCCGCGTGCGCGAGCGTCGCTTCGGCGGGAAGCGAACGGGGCATGTCTGTCTCCATACGCGCGGCGCGAATCGGACGCGCAGCGCCGTGCGAGGGCGTGCGTGCGCCCTGCTTTCTCGTCGGTTAGGGTAGCGGCCGTCGCAGCGGCGGTGCGATGCCGCCGCTGCCGGCCTTCGGTGAAACGGCGGCCGCGCATCCGGTCGGATGCCGCGCCGCCGCACGATGCTCAGTCCTGCAGCGCGGCCCACATCTCCTTGTCGCGCTGCGCGGTCCAGATTCGCGGATGCGTGATTCCGCTCGCTTCGTCGAACGCGCGCGACACGTCGAACGGCAGGCAGTGTTCGTAGATGAACACGTGGCCGAACTTCGGATCCATCGCTTCGCGCGTGAGCGCCATCGCGGCCTTCAGGTCGAGCTTGCGCTCGACGGCCTTGCGGCCCTGCTCGAGCAGCGTCGTCACGAAGTCCTTCGTGTAGTCGAGGCCCTTGTTCACGTCGGCCGGATTCAGCAGCGCGGGGCCGCGGCCCGGCACCAGCTTTTCCGCGCCGAGCGCGCGCAGCGCCTCGAGCGTGGCCGGCCACTGTTCGAGCTGCGCGTCGCCGCAGTAGCACGCGGCGTCGTATTCGACGAGGTCGCCGGAGAACAGCACCTTCTGCGACGGCAGCCACACGATCGTGTCGCCCTTCGTGTGCCCAGAGCCGACGTGCATGATCTTCACTTCGAGCTTGCCCAGGAACAGCGTGATCTCGCGCTCGAACACGAGCGTCGGCCACGTGAGGCCCGGCACCGTCTCGACGCCGGCGAACAGCCGCGGAAAGCGCTCGATCTCCGACTTCATGTCGGCCTCGCCGCGCTCGACGATCATCTCGTACGTGCCGCGGCTCGCGATCACGTGCTGCGCGCCTTCGGCGAAGTACGCGGACGCGCCGAGCACGCGCACCGCGTGGTAGTGCGACAGCACGACATGCTTGATCGGCTTGTCGGTCACGCTGCGGATCTTCGCGATCAGGTCCTGCGCCATCGCGGGCGTCGCGGTCGTGTCGACGATCAGCACGCTGTCGTCGCCGACGATCACGCCGGAATTCGGGTCGCCTTCGGCGGTATACGCGTACGCGTTCTCGGACAGCTGCGTCCATGTGATCTTCTTCTCTTCGAGATCGGCTTGGGAGGCGAATGCTTTGGCCATTTGCGTTCCGTGGCTGCGAGCCATGTGTTGAGGGGAATGGGCCGATCATCGTCCCGAGCCAGATATTTGTCAATGACAAAGTCGCTTGCTATTGTCTAATGCGGGTAAACCTCGGGGGCTGGCGCGCGAAATGGCGTCGGCTACCATGCGGGGTTTCGTCAACGGTCAACGGAAGAATCGCGTGCAGAACCACGAAGTCAGCGCAGACGACGCGCCGCCGAAGGCGCAGCGCGGCATCCAGAGCGTCGAGGTCGGCGGCCGGCTGCTCGACGCGCTCGCGCGCCGGCGCAAGCCGCTCGGGCTGTCGGAGCTGGCCGCGGCAGCGGACCTGTCGACCGCGCAGGCGCATACCTATCTCGTCAGCCTCACGCGGCTCGCGCTCGTGAAGCGCGACGCGATCACCGGCAACTACGAGCCGGGCCCGCTGTCGCTGCGGCTCGGCCTGATGTCGATCGAGCGTCAGCCGGCCTATCGCGCGGCGCTGCCGCATGCGGCGCGGCTCGCGGAAACGGTCGGGCTCAGCGTCGCGCTGTCGGTGCCCGGCGTGCTGGGGCCGACGATCGTGCGCATCGAGCACGGCGGCTATCCGCTGCACGTGAACCTGCACGTCGGCTCGGTGATGTCGCTCGACGCGACCGCGACCGGCCGCGTGTTCCGCGCGTTCGGCGACCCCGCGCAGATCGACGCGATGGCGGCCGGCCAGGCCGGCGCCGGCGACACGCTCGCGGGCGCCGGCGCACACGCCGCACCGGATGCGCGCGTGCGGCAGGCCGAGCTCGACGCGATCCGCAAACGCGGAATCGAGCGCGGCGTCGATCGGCCGAGCCCCGGCGTCAGCTCGATGTGCGTGCCGGTGTTCGACACGGACGGACGACTGCAACTCGCGTTGACGGTGATCGGTTCGTCGGGATCGATCGACGTCGGCTGGGACGGCCCGATTGCGACCGCGCTGCGCGACGCCGCGCGGCGCGCGACCGCGTCGCTCGGCGAACGGCGCGACGTGCCG
>NZ_CABVPR010000031.1 GCF_902499135.1 Burkholderia dolosa | reverse complement strand
GCACGGCGCTGGCCGGCGGACTGCTCGGCTTCAACGGCGCGCTCGCCGCGCTCGCGCTGATGCCGCGCGGCGCGCTTGCGGCATTCGCAGCCGCGGCAGCCGCCGCACTGATCCAGTGGCTCGCGATGCGGGCGGACGTCACCGCGCTCACGGCGCCGTTCGTGCTCGCGTCGTGGCTTGCCGCGGCGATCGCGCGCCGCGTCACTGTCGGAGCATCCGATGTCGTCATTCGCACACCGTCCTGATACCGTGAAACCCGGCGGACCGATATCGGACGCCGAGCGCCGCATGCGCGTCGATCTCGCGGCCGCATACCGGCTCGTCGCCCTGAACGGCTGGGACGACCTGATCTACACGCACCTGTCCGCGACCGTGCCCGGCGAGCCCGGCCATTTCCTGATCAATCCGTTCGGTCTCACGTTCGACGAAGTGTGCGCATCGAATCTCGTGAAGATCGACACGGCCGGCAACCGGATCGGCGACGGCGAGCATGCGGTCAACGTCACCGGCTTCGCGCTTCACGCGGCCGTGCATGCGGCGCGGCCCGACGCCGTCTGCGTGATGCATCTGCACAATGCGGCCGGCATCGCGGTGTCGATCCAGCGCAACGGGCTGCTGCCCGCGTCGCAGCACGCATTGCGGTTTCATCGCGATCTCGCGTACCACGACTACGAGGCGCTCGCATTCTCGCCGGCCGAAGGCGCGCGGCTGACCGCGAGCCTCGGCACGAAGTCGGCGATGCTGCTGCGCAACCACGGCACGCTGACGGTCGGCCGCACGGTCGCCGAAGCGTATGTGCTGATGGACACGCTGATCCGCGCATGCGACATCCAGTTGCGCGCGCAGGCAGGCGGCGCTCCGCTCGTGCTGCCGCCGCCGGCGATCGCCGATCGCACCGCCGAGCAACTGCGCGCCGGCGGCGCGATCGAGGGCGAGCTCGAATGGCCGGCGCTGCTGCGCCGCCTCGACCGGATCGATCCGTCGTATCGCGACTGAGCCGCCGTCGACGCCGATATCCGGACACGTCGTTCCCCCGTCAACCATCGGAGCATCCACTCATGCCGACATTCAACATCCAGCTGTTCGAAGGCCGCACGGTCGAGCAAAAGCGCGCGTTCGTCGAAGCGATCACGCGCGTCACGTGCGAGACGCTCGGCTGCGAGCCGGGCGCCGTCGATATCGTCCTGACCGACGTGAAGAAGGAAAACTGGGCGACGGCCGGCAAGCTGTGGAGCGACGAGCGCTGACGCTCGGCTATCCGCCACGCGCGCGATCCGTCGGACGATACACGCTCGAGCGGCGGTAACGCGCACCGGCTGCACGGCACGGTGTGCCGAGCGCGGCGCCGGCACGAAACCGCATCACGGACGGCAAGCGCGCGTCGTTTCCGCGTCTATCGACACGGTCCTGTCCCGTGAACGCACGGCCGGCGTAACCGATGAACGTTGCGCAACGCGCAACGCGCCGCATCGCGCGACCGACACCTCGCGCCCGCACGCATTGCGCCGCCCGCCGGGAACATCCGTTGCGCGCGGCCCGCTCGCCGTGCCGCGTTGTGCGTGCGCACATCTCGCCGTCATCCAATCGGCGCATAATGCCGAACACACGCAGCAGCCAATGGCCACCCCACCAGGAGACCGCCATGGAAGCGAAGAACGAGGAAGTGGTCGCCCACCTGCTGTCCGACGTCGTCGAATTCGCGCGCGCGCGGCTGCCCGAAGCGACGTTCCGCACCGTCGAACCGTTTCTGCGTCACTACTACGATTTCGTCGACGCCGACGATCTGCAGAACCGCACGATCGCCGACCTGTACGGCGCCGCGATGGCGCACTGGCAGACCGCGCAGAAATTCGTGCCCGGCAGCGAACGGCTGCGCGTGTACAACCCGATCCTCGAACAGCACGGCTGGCACTCGGACCACACGGTCATCGAGATCGTCAACGACGACATGCCGTTCCTCGTCGATTCGGTCACGATGGCCGTCAACCGCCTCGGCCTCGCGCTGCACTCGGCGCTGCATCCGGTGTTTCGCATCTGGCGCGGCAGCAACGGCGCGATCGAGCGCGTCGACGCGGGCGGCGCGACGGCCGCCGACGGCCGGTCGCAGCTCGCGTCGTTCATCCATTTCGAGGTCGACCGCTGCGGCGATGCGGCGCTGCTCGACACGCTGCGCCACGACATCGCGCGCGTGCTCGGCGACGTGCGCGCGTCGGTCGAGGACTGGCCGAAGATCGTCGACATCGCGCGCGCGACGATCCACGAGATGAAGGCGCGCGAATCGAGCGCCGAGGACATCGAGGCGCGCGCGTTTCTCGAATGGATGGTCGCCGATCACTTCACGTTCCTCGGCCAGCGCGACTACGCGCTGGTGTCCGACGGGCCCGGCTTCGCGCTGCGCGGCATCGAAGGGTCGGGCTTCGGGATCCTGCGCGAATCGCTGCGGCCGTCCGGCGCGCCGGACGTGACGCCGCTGCCGCCGGCCGCCGCCGACATCATCGCCGGCGCGTGGCCGATCTTCCTGACGAAGGCGAATTCGCGCGCGACCGTGCATCGCCCCGGCTATCTCGACTACGTCGGCGTGAAGCTCGTCGGCCCGGACGGCAACGTGACCGGCGAGCGCCGCTTCATCGGGCTCTACACGTCGACCGCGTACATGGTGTCGGCCGCCGAGATTCCGATCGTGCGCCGCAAATGCGAGAACATCGTGCGGCGCGCGGGCTTTCTGCCGAAAGGGCATCTCGGCAAATCGCTCGTGACGGTGCTCGAAACCTATCCGCGCGACGAGCTGTTCCAGGCCGACGAAGATCAGCTGTACGACATCGCGCTCGGCATCCTGCGGCTGCAGGAACATCAGCGCACGCGGCTGTTCGTGCGGCGCGACCGGTTCGACCGCTTCGTGTCGTGCCTCGTGTTCGTGCCGCGCGACAAGTACAACACCGACCTGCGCCGGCGCATCGCGAAGCTGCTCGTCGACGCATACAACGGCGTGAACGTCGAATTCACGCCGCTGCTGTCGGAATCGGCGATCGCGCGGATTCATTTCGTCGTGCACGCGGAGCCGGGCACGATGCCCGACGTCGACACGCGCGAGCTCGAAACGCGGCTCGTGCAGGTCACGCGCCGCTGGCAGGACGACCTCGCCGACGCGCTGCTCGACGCGTTCGGCGAAGAGCAAGGCAACCGGCTGCTGCAACGCTACGCGGAGTCGTTCCCGGCCGGCTATCGCGACGACTATCCGGCGCGCACGGCCGTGCGCGACATCGAGCTGATCGAACGCGTGAAGGAATCGGGCCAGCTCGCGATGAACCTGTACCGCCCGATCGAGGCCGGCCCGCGCGCATTCCGCTTCAAGGTGTATCGCGCGGGCGAGCCGATCGCGCTGTCGCGCAGCCTGCCGATGCTCGAGCATCTCGGTGTGCGCGTCGACGAGGAGCGGCCGTACCGGATCCAGACGCAGGATGCGGCACCGGCGTGGGTGCACGACTTCGGACTCGAGCTGGCCGACGACACGGAGTTCGACATCGAGCGCGTGAAAGGCCTGTTCGAAGACGCGTTCGACCGGATCTGGAGCGGCCGCATCGAGAACGACGACTTCAACCGTCTCGTGCTGCGCGCGCATCTGAGCGCGCGCGAAGTGACGATCCTGCGCGCGTATGCGAAATACCTGCGGCAGGTCGGCTCGACGTTCAGCGACGCGTATATCGAACGCGCGCTGACCGGCAATCCGGCGATCGCGCGGCAACTGGTCGAGCTGTTCGTGCTGCGCTTCGATCCGCGCATCGGCAATACGCGCGACGTGCAGGCCGAACGGCTGCTGCGCGCGATCGAGACCGCGCTCGACCAGGTGCCGAATCTCGACGAGGACCGGATCCTGCGCCAGTTCCTCGGCGTGATCAACGCGACGGTGCGCACGAACTATTTCCTGCACGATGCGAACGGCGAGCCGAAGCCGTATCTGTCGTTCAAGTTCGATCCGGCGAAAGTGCCGGGCCTGCCCGAACCGAAGCCGATGTTCGAGATCTGGGTGTACTCGCCGCGCGTCGAGGGCGTGCATCTGCGCGGCGGACGCGTCGCCCGCGGCGGGCTGCGCTGGTCCGACCGCCGCGAGGATTTCCGCACGGAAGTGCTCGGGCTGATGAAGGCGCAGATGGTGAAGAACGTCGTGATCGTGCCGGTCGGCTCGAAAGGCGGCTTCGTCGTGAAGAACCCGCCGCCGCCGACCGATCGCGAAGCGTGGATGCGCGAAGGCGTCGCGTGCTATCAGACGTTCCTGCGCGGGCTGCTCGATCTGACCGACAACCTCGCCGGCAACGCGATCGTGCCGCCGCCCGACGTCGTGCGGCACGATCCGGACGATCCGTATCTCGTCGTCGCGGCCGACAAGGGCACCGCGACGTTCTCCGACTACGCGAACGCGATCTCGCACGAATACGGCTTCTGGCTCGACGACGCATTCGCGTCCGGCGGCTCGGTCGGCTACGACCACAAGAAGATGGCGATCACCGCGCGCGGCGCGTGGGAGTCGGTGAAGCGGCACTTCCGCGAGATGGGCATCGATACGCAGACGACCGACTTCACCGTGGTCGGCATCGGCGACATGTCGGGCGACGTGTTCGGCAACGGGATGCTGTTGTCGCCGCATATCCGGCTCGTCGCCGCATTCGATCACCGGCACGTGTTTCTCGATCCGGATCCCGATCCGGCGGCGAGCTTCGCGGAGCGCAAGCGCCTGTTCGCGCTCGAACGCTCGAGCTGGGCCGACTACGATCCGGCCGCGATCTCGGCGGGCGGCGGCGTCTACCCGCGCACCGCGAAGACGATCCCGCTGTCGCCGGCCGTGCAGGCGGCGCTCGGCATCGACGCGCACGCGCTGCCGCCGACCGAACTGATCCGCGCGATCCTGCAGGCGCCGGTCGATCTGCTGTACAACGGCGGCATCGGCACGTACGTGAAGGCGACGCACGAAACGCATCAGCAGGTCGGCGACCGCGCAAACGACGCGGTGCGCGTAAACGGCGCGGATCTGCGCTGCAAGGTCGTCGGCGAAGGCGGCAACCTCGGCTTCACGCAGTTCGGACGCATCGAATTCGCGCAGCGCGGCGGCCGCATCAACACGGATGCGATCGACAACTCGGCCGGCGTCGACTGCTCGGATCATGAAGTCAACATCAAGATCCTGCTCGGCCTCGTGGTGTCCGACGGCGAGATGACGGAAAAGCAGCGCAACGCGCTGCTCGCCGAGATGACCGAGGAAGTCGGCCTGCTCGTACTGCGCGACAACTACTATCAGACGCAGGCGCTGTCGATCGCGGGCCGCTACGGCGTCGAGCTGCTCGATGCGGAAGCGCGGCTGATGCGCTGGCTCGAACGCGCGGGCCGGCTGAACCGCGTGATCGAGTTCCTGCCGACCGACGAAGAAATCGCCGAACGGCAGGCCGCGAAGCTCGGGCTCACGTCGCCGGAGCGCGCGGTGCTGCTCGCGTACAGCAAGATGTGGCTCTACGATGCGCTGCTCGAATCCGACGTGCCGGAGGATCCGCTGGTCGCCGCGATGCTCGTCGACTACTTTCCGAAGCCGCTGCAGCAGCGCTTCAGCGAGCCGATGCATCGCCACCCGCTGCGCCGCGAGATTCTCGCGACGCATCTGACCAACGCGCTCGTCAACCGCGTCGGCTGCGCATTCGTGCACCGGCTGATGGAGGAAACCGACGCGAAGCCCGGCGACATCGTGCGCGCGTGCATCGTCGCGCGCGACGTGTTCGATCTCGATACGGTGTGGCGCGACATCGACGCGCTCGACAACCGCGTGGCCGACGACGTGCAGGCGCGCATGTTCGTCGACGTCGCGCGGCTGCTCGAGCGTGCGGCGCTGTGGTTCCTGCGGCATCTGCAGTCGGGCGCGGTCGCAGGCGGCGGCGTCGCGGCGCTGATCGCCCGCAGCCGCGACGCGGTGCAGCGGATCGCGCCGCAGTTGCCGACGCTGCTGCCGGCCGACGATCTCGACACGCTGTCCGCGCGACAGCGCGAGCTCGTCGAAGCGGGCGTCGACAGCGCGCTCGCGGCACGCGTCGCGAGCGGCGACATCTCGGCCGCGCTGCTCGACATCGTGGAAGTGGCCGCGACCTGCAACCGCAGTCTCGAACTCGTCGCAGGCGTCTATTTCTCGCTCGGCACGCTGCTCAACTACGGCTGGATCGGCGAGCGCGCGGCGACGCTGCCGACGCCGACGCACTGGGACATGATGGCGCGCGCGGCCGCGCTCGCGGAAGTCGCGCGGCTCAAGCGCACGCTCGCGACCAGCGCGCTTGCGCAATCGCCGGATTCGACGGCGCCGGAGACCATCGTCCACGCGTGGCGCGAACGCCGCGACGCGGCACTGCAACGCTACGCGCACCTGCTCGCGGATCTGCGCGCGTCGGGCGGCGCCAGCCTCGCGGTGCTGCTCGTGGTCGTGCGCGAAATGGCCGTGCTCGAACGCGCGTGAGCGTTCAGACGGTCGCGACCAGCAGCTCTTCCGCGTGGTTCGGCGGCCGCAGGCCGTCGGTGCGGCCCGCGAAATAGCGGCGCGTCAGTTCGGCGGCCGACACGTGTTCCGCGTTCGCGAATCCGGCGTCGTTCGCGAGCGCCCGGATCTGCGCGGGCGTGAAGAAGCTGATGAACGGCGTGCCGCTCGCTCGCGCGCCCTTCGCGGCCATTTCGAGCGCGGGACGCACGTCGGGATCGGCATGCTCGAGCGGCAACAGGAACGTCATCGCGAACGTCGAGCCGCGCGCGAGCGACGCGACTTCGCGCAGCGCGGCCGCGTTCGCTTCGCGCGTCAGATACATGCTGACGCCGGTCGACACGACGACCGCCGGCTTGCGCGCATCGAAGCCCGCATCGACGAGCGCATCGCGCCACGACTGCTGCGCCTCGAAATCGACCGGCACGAAGCGCAGCCAGTCCGGCACGCCGAAGCCGAGCTCGATCAGCCGGCGGCGTTTCCATGCCTGCGGTGCCGGCTGGTCGACTTCGAACACCGTCACGCGCGACGCCATCTCGGGCCGGCGCTGCACGAAGCTGTCGAGGCCCGCGCCGAGAATCACGTACTGATCGACGCCGTGCGCCGCCTGCTCGACGACGAGATCCTCGATGAAGCGCGCGCGGCCGACGATCGACGTGCGAAACGGCCGCGTGAACTGCGGATCCATGTCGCCGCGCTGCTCCCAGCCGGGTTCCGGCGCGAGCAATCGCAGCCCCACTTCATCGGCGAGCACGTGCGGCTGCGCATCGAGCCGGACATGCAGCGCGCGCCACAGCGCGACGCGCGCGGCGGTACTGTCGGGGCCATCGTCGCGGATGCCGGTCATCGCTTCGCCCTCATGCATGCGCGCCGGCCGGCGTGCCCGGCGCCTGCAGGCGCCACACGCGACCGTCGGGATCGCGCACCGTCATGTCGCGCGTGCCCCAGTGCGTGTCCTCGAACGGCGTGACCACGTCGACGATCGGATCGCTGCGCACCGCACGCTCGTCCGGCACCTTCAGCACGACCTGCATGTCGGGCGTCTCGGTCGGCGGCACTTCGGCAATGAACAAATACGGGCCGTCGCCGTTGCGCAGCTGGCCCGAGTGGTGATCGGTCTCGAATTCCAGCGTAAAGCCCAGCGCCTGGAAGAACTTCGCCGCCTTCCCCCAGTTGTGCGTGGTCAGAAATACCGCTTCGATTCGCTCGGATGACATGTCATTCCTCCTCGTTGGACGGGCCCGCTCGCGGCTGCGGAGCGGCCAGGTACGCGCGCAATGCGTCGGCGACCAGCGCGGACAGCGATTGCTCCGTTTCGATCGCACGATGCTTGACCTGCCGGATCAGGCTGAGCGGCAGGTACACGTTGAACTGCTTCACTTCTTCGTCGGACATGTCGGCTAGTATGCTAGCAAAATAGCAAAAATCAAGAGGGAAATGCACGGCGTTGCGCCGGCAGCGGCGGTGCAAGCGCAAAACGCCGCGCGTCCCCCGGCTACGACGCGTTCGCGCGTGCGGCGAGCCGCACGAACAGCGCGTCGAGATCGAAACCGCTCGTATCGATGCCGAGCGTGTCGCGCACGCAATCGCGCCACGCGGCTGCGTCGTCGAACGTGGTCGTGCGCGCGGCGCCCGCCGCGTCGCGCAGCGTCAGCGTCGTGTTGAACAGCGCCGCGCGGCCGTCCGGCAGCACGCGGCACGCGATCAGGTCGTTCACGAAGATCGATTCGGGATAGGTCGACGTAAACCAGTTCGCCGCGTCGTAATCGATCCATTCGGACCGTTTCAGCGAAAAACGATAGGTGGTCTGCCAGCCGTCGGGCGTGTCGAACTGCATGTCGAATTCGCCGTCGACCGGCGCGTCGATCACGCGAAACGCGCCGTGCGGCGTGAGCTGCCGTTCGCCGGGCGCGAAGCGCAGCGGCGCGGTCAGCGTCGCGCTGCCGAAGCCGACGTCGGCGAGCCACGCCGCGCCGTCGACATCGATGCGCAGCAGCATGTGCGTCTGCGCGGTCACGACCTCGGGCGGCCGCATCCAGCGCACGCGCGCGATCAGCGGCGTCACGCGAAAGCCGATCGTCGCGAGCGCGGTGTAGAACAGCTTGTTCAGTTCGAAGCAGTAGCCGCCGCGGCGCCGCTCGACCAGCTTGTCGACGAGCGCGGGCAGATCGAGCGCGACGCGCGCGCCGGTCAGCGGATTGAGATTTTCGAACGGGATCGCCTGCGGCTGCAGCAGATGCAGCCGGCGCAGCACGTCGAGCGTCGGCTCGGCCGCACCGTCGTAGCCGATGCGGGCGAAGTAGCGCGAAAGATCGAACGAGTCAGTCATGAACCGGCACCGATGAAAAGAGGACGCGCCACGATAGCATCGGCGTCATCCCCATGTCATGCACGGCCATCGTTCGTTACGCGCGCGCTCCGCTCGCCGTCGCGCGATGCTGCGACGTTACGGCAGCAGCTTCAGCGCGGACGATGCGACCGACGGCACCGAAATGCCCTGGCTCGTCGCGAACTGCACGGCCTGGCTCAGCGTCGCCGCGAGCGACTGCAGCTGGCCGGGCGCGCTTTGCGCGATATACGACGCGGCCTGCATGTTCTGCGGGTTCAGCCCGGCCTGCAGCAGCGATGCGGCACTGGTGGACCCGAGATTGCCGAGCCCCGACTGCAGCTGCGAATACTGCGTGAGCCCCTGCCCGAGCGTCGCGAGCCCGTTGCTGAACGCCTGCTTGTCGATCGGCCCGTGCGTGGCGCCGCCGCTCGCGAACGCCTGGCCGAGCGCCTGCGACACCGACTGCTGCGCGCCGCCCATCTGCGACAGCACGGCGGGCGTCAGCGCGTTGCCGCCGCTCAGGAGCCCCGCCGCCTGCTGCGCCTGCCCGGCCGCGCCGGCGAGCCCCATCGCCGAAGCGAGCGACGACTGGCCGGCGAGCACCTGCTGATTCGCGCCGACGTACGCCTGCAACAGCTGCGCGACGCCGCCCTGCGACGGCGATGCCTGCTGCTGCCCGCCGCCGAGCAGCGACGCACCGATCGACTGCAGGTCGAGCTGCGCATGCGCGGCGCCGCTGAACAGAATGCCGAATGCAAGGCCCGCCGATGCGAGATGCGTGGCCGTCGCGCGAATGTGCTTCATGTGCTTCCCTCTTGCCCGAATGATCAGCCGGATATTGTCGAAGCGCGCCGCGCGCCGCCGCAACGACTGAAACACATCGAAACGAAATCTGCGCTCGCCGCCGCTTGCAATTGTGCCGCGCGTCGCATCGACGCCGGCATTCGCGCGAATCGGCTGCGCGATATCAAGCGCGCGTCAAGATTCGTTCTTTTTCCGCATCAATGCCGTGTATCCCGCGCGTTCGCGATTGACGCCGCGACGCGCGTTTTTTACGATTCGCCCGCCTCGCCTTCGAACACCGGCCGCCCGAGCGGCTCCTTTCATTTGCCCGACCGCAAGGAAACGCCATGCCGTCCGTTTCGCCGTCCTCCGCTGCACCCGTCGCCGCTCGCGCTCGCGTGCGCCGCCTGTCGGTCGCCGTGCTCGCGTGCGCCGTTCAACTGCTCGCCGGCGCCGCCGTCGCGCAGGATGCGCCGGCCGCCGCGCCGCCCGCCGAATCGTCCGCCGCCGGCGACGGACTGTGGACGCGCGACACGCTGCTCGGCGATCTCGGCGGCATCCGTCCGTGGCTCGGCAAGTACGGCGTCACGTTCGGACTGACCGAAACCAGCGAGCTGCTCGCGAACCTGCGCGGCGGCCTCGATCGCGGTGTCGCGTATCACGGACTGACGACGATGACGCTCGGCGTCGATACCGACAAGGCGTTCGGCTGGAAAGGCGGCAACTTCAACGTGAGCGCGCTGCAGATCCACGGCCGCCAGTTCAGCCCGAACTATCTGGGCACGCTGAATACCGCGAGCGGCATCGAGGCCGAAGCGGCCACGCGGCTGTGGGAGCTGTGGTATCAGCAGGCGCTGCTCGACGATCGCGTCGACGTGAAGATCGGCCAGCAGGCGGTCGATCAGGAGTTCATCACGAGCACGTATTCGGCGGCCTTCATCAATACGATGTTCGGCTGGCCTGCGCTGCCGTCATACGACCTGCCGAGCGGCGGACCGGCGTATCCGCTGTCCGCGCTCGGCGTGCGTGTGCGCGCGAAGTTCACGCCGTCGCTGACGGCACTCGCCGGCGTGTTCGACGGCGATCCGCTCGGCAATCACCCGGACAACCGCAGCGGCACGAACTTCAACCTGCACAACGGCGCGCTGTTCATCGGCGAGCTGCAGTACGCGATCAACCAGGCCGGCACCGCGGGCGGCACGACCACGCCGGCCGGCCTGCCCGGCACGTACAAGCTCGGCGTCTGGTATCACAGCGGCAGCTTCGCCGACCAGCGCGACGACACGATCGGCCGCTCGCTCGCGAGCCCCGAATCGACCGGCATCGGCCGGCCGCATCGCGGCGACTACAGCGTGTACGCGGTCGCCGACCAGATGGTATGGCGCGCGGGCCCGGACAGTCCGCGCAGCGTCGGCGTGTTCGCGCGCGTGATGGGCGCGCCGGGCGACCGCAATCTCGTGAGCGCCGCGGCGAACGTCGGCGTCGTGCTGAAAGCACCGTTCGCCGGCCGCGACAACGACTCCGCAGGGCTCGCGCTCACGTACGTCAAGGTCGGTCGCCACGTGCGTTCGCTCGACGAGGATGCGCTCGCGTTCAACGGCGCGCCGTACGGCGTGCGCGGCAGCGAAACGGCGCTCGAGGCAACGTACAACTATCAGGTCGCGCCGTGGTGGCAGATCCAGGCGGACGCGCAATACACGTTCAATGCCGGCGCGGGACAGAACCCGAGCGATCCGCGCGCGCCGCTGCACAACACGTTCGTGCTCGGCGTGCGGACGAACATCGCGTTCTGACGCGCGTACGCGGCGGACCTCGGCAGCCGCATGCGCGACGATGCGCCGCCGCGGTCGAGCTTCGCGCGCCGCTCGCGCATCGTCAGGCCATCCAGCGCGGCACGCGCGTGCCGACCCAGTCGGCCGCGCGCTCGTAACCGCGCGCGAGCTGCAGCACGGCGAGATCGGCGCGAGGACGGCCGATCAGCTGCATCCCCATCGGCAGCCCCGCGTCGTTGAAGCCGACCGGCACGCTGATCACCGGGCAGCCGGCGAGCGTCCACGGCACGACCGTTTCCATCCAGCGGTGATACGTGTCCATTGCGCGGCCGGCGATTTCGCTCGGCCAGCGCTGCTCGACGTCGAACGGAAACACCTGCGCGGTCGGCGCGGCGATGAAGTCGTAGCGATCGAAGAAGCGCAGCACGGCCTGATGCCACGCGGTACGCTGCGCAGTCGCGTCGAAGACCTCCGCACCGTGCATCGCGAGCAGCCCTTCGACCTCGTAGATCGCCTCCGGCTTCAGCAGCGCGCGCCGCGCCGGGTCGCGATAGTGCGCGAGCAGGCCGCCGCCGGACAGCAAGTGCCGCAGCGCGAGCCACAGTTGCCAGATGCGCTCGGGCGGAAACGCAGGCAGCGCGGCGTCGACGTCGCAGCCGATCTCGCGCAGCGTCGCGAGCCCCTGTTCGCACAGCGCGAGCACGCCGGGCTCGGTCGCGAGGTAGCCGTTCCAGTCGCCGACCCACGCGATGCGCGTGCCGCGCAGGTCCTTGTCGAGCGGCTGTGTGAACACGGCCGGATCGTCGGCGAGCGACAGCGGATCGTTGCGATCGTAGCCGGCCTGGATCGCGAGCAGCTGTGCGACGTCGCCGACCGTGCGGCCCATCGGCCCTTCGATGCCGAGCTGCTGGATGAATACGTCGACGGCGGGCCAGCGCGGCACGCGTCCCTGCGACGGCCGGAACCCGTAGACGTTGCAGAACGCGGCCGGATTGCGCAGCGAGCCGCCGAAGTCGCTGCCGTCCGCGACCGGCAGCATCCGGGCGGCGAGCGCCGCGGCCGTACCGCCGCTGCTGCCGCCCGCGCTTTTCGTCAGGTCGTACGGATTGCGCGTCGCGCCGTAGACCTCATTGAACGTGTGCGAGCCGAGGCCGAACTCCGGCGTATTGGTCTTGCCGATGAAGATCGCGCCCGCGGCGCGCATCCGCGCGACGCCGACCGAATCGGCCAGCGGCACGTTGTCGCGAAAGATCGGCGAGCCGAAGGTCGTCACGAGCCCTTTCGTCATCGCGAGATCCTTCGGCGCCTGCGGGATCCCGTGCAGCCAGCCGTGATAGTCGCCGCGGGCGAGCGCCGCGTCCTTTTCCGCCGCCTCGGCCAGCAGCGTGTCGCGCTCGCGCAGCGCGACGATCGCGTTCACCGCGCCGTTCACGCACTCGATGTGGTCGAGATAGGCGTGCATCGTTTCGACGCACGACACGGCCTTCGTGCGGATCGCCGACGCAAGCTCGCCTGCCGACAGGCGCACGATCGGATCGACGGGAATGGAGGCGGGAGCGAGAAGCGACGGGGAGGCGCCGTGCGGCATGCGAGGTCTCCTGAAATCGGGATGGGAAGCGGACCGTATCCGGTCGGCGAATCGGCGCGGCGCGGCGTCGCGATGTACGCCGGCCGCCGCTGCGCGACGCTCTACTCTACGCGACGCGCGCGGGACGACTTCCGATATTTTCGGCGCGTATTCATCGAGGATCGGACTGAATCGGCGCGGCGGTCAGTCGATCGTCGTGCCGCGCAGCGGCCGATCGATGAAATCGTTTATGCGCATAAACTTAAATTTCTTATATTTCCAATAAGCGCAATACGATCGCCAGGCATTGACGAAATTTTTACGCGACCGCGCGGACTCTTTAGACCGCTCGCTGCAATGCCGCACTACGCTGGAGACCTGTCGATCCTGGAGCGCCGTCGATGCGCAAGCTGCTGGTTCCGGTCGGTCATTCTGTCCGCTCGCTTCACGCGGTTCGTCATGCTGCCTTTCTGTACCGCGAACGGTGCGCGTCGGCAGTCGTGCTCGTCAACGTACAGCCGCCGCTCGAAGCCACCCGGCTCGAAGCGTTTCATCCGCTGTCGCGACTTCGTTCGATCGAGGAACAGTTTGCGCGCGACGACCTCGCGGGCGCGGAGCGGATTCTGCGGGAAGCCGGCGTCCGGTACAGCATCGTGCGGAAGGTCGGGCCGGTGGCTGCGTCGATCGCAGCCGTCGCCGCCGAAACGGGCTGCGATGAAATCGTGGTCGTGGCGCCGAAGCGCGATCCGCTTCACGCGATGACGTCGATGTTCAGGCGCAGCGTGCTCGACAGCCTGATGCGCATCTCGAACGTGCCGATCACGGCCGTGCGATGATCGTCGCGGCGCGCCGATTCCGGAAGCGCGCGGGCTTCGCACAGACGCCGACTCGCTGCGTCGCGAACGGCACACCGGTGCGCGCCGCGCCGACGCAGATCGTGCCCGAAGTTGCTCAACAGGCCGGCTGCGATCGGCGGTCCAGTCGCGCGATGCGCGCAAACCGCGCAGCAGCGAGCGATTCAGTGCTTACTTGATGGCCTTGCGCCAGAACACGAGATACGTCGCCGCGGACGACGCGACGAGCAGCACCGCCCACAACGGCGCGAGACTGATCAGGACGGAAGTGACGTTCAGCATCTTGGATTCCTCACTGTTTCGATAGCGGCGTTCGACCTCTTGCTGCTTTGCGCGGCGCCGGCGCCGGTGCCTGGCGCCGGCTTCCCGCCGCGTTCCGATCGAACCTGTACCGATGCTATCGCCGCGGATCGCGGCACGACCGTCGTACAGTGCTCGCGCTCTGACCTTCGTCAAACTCATATCGATCTTTCGCCGGTTCGGTAAGCGACCGTTCGCTACCGCATCCGACGCGAACGCCGCACCGAACGCGATCGCGCCGACCTGCCGTCATTTCTTCAGACGTTCACCGGGGAAGCCCCAAGTGCTTCGTCGAACGTGTCCGCGTTACGCTTGCGCGACGAGGAGACGAACCATGAGACGAGCCGTACACATCGCTTTCGTCGCGCTGCTCGCGTATCTGATCGGCGACCGCGCGGTTCTGCATGCGCAAGGCCGCGACGCCAGCCCGCTCGCCTGCGAGCAGCGCGCGGAGCAGGTCAAGGACGACGCGCTCGGCCGCGGCTTCGGCCCCGCAGCGGCCGGCAGCCAGCGCGAAGCGTTCATGTCGGGCTGCCTGATCACGGGGCGCGTCGCGCAGGACGTCGCGACCGCGGCGCGCTGACACGCGGGTGCGAGGTCCGCAAATCGATCGGAAAGCGATTCGGTTTCCGCCGATCTGCGTCGAACGACTGATTACCGCGACGCCAGGGATCGAGCGTGCATTCATCGACATACGCATGGCGTTGCGGTGCCGAGCCGTGCCGTACGGCGCAGTGCGATGCGGCGACCAACCGACAAACGAACGACTCCCGCTCGTAGTCGTCGGTCGTGAAACGCCCGCCTCGCGATAGTGGAGAACTCGCGCCGCGGAATACCGCTACACCGAGCAATGCCGGCCGCCGCACGCCGACGATCACCCGCTTGCCTGCTCCCCGATATCCCGGCGATCGCGAAGGCCCTCTTTCGCAGCACGCCGCGCGCGCAGCACATTGCCCGACTGGCCGCGCGCTCGTACTTCCGTCCGGGCACGCGAATTGCGCATCGCTTGCGTCCCTCCCGGGAGGCCGCAACGATGAACGACAACGAACTTCTCGAGCCGACGGGGCATAAGCCGACTGCAACGACGTGGCTCCGGCGTCTCGGTCCGGGCCTCGTGACCGGCGCCGCGGACGACGACCCGTCCGGAATCGGCACGTATTCACAAGCGGGCGCGCAATTCGGCTTCCAGCTGCTGTGGGTGCTGCTGCTCACGTATCCGCTGATGACGGCCATCCAGCTCGTGAGCGCGCGAATCGGCCGCGTGACCGGCAAGGGCCTCGCGTCGAACATGCGCAAGCACTATCCGCGATGGCTGCTCTATGCGACGGTCGTGCTGCTGCTCGCCGCGAACGTGATCAACATCGCGGCCGACCTGTCCGCGATGGGCGCCGCGGTCAACCTGCTGCTGCCCGGCCCTCAGCAGCTGTACGTCGTCTGCCTGGGCGGCGTATCGGCCGCGCTGCAGATCTTCGTTCCGTACGAACGGTACGCGAATCTGCTCAAATGGACCGCGCTCGTGCTGCTCGCGTATGTCGCAGTGGCGCTGATCCTGCCGATTCCGTGGGCGGAAGTCGGCCGCGCGGTCGTGCGGCCGCATATCTTGCTCACGTCCGCTTACCTGACCACGATCACGGCCGTGCTCGGCACGACCATCAGCCCTTACCTGTTCTTCTGGCAGGCGTCGCAGGAAGTCGAAGAGCTGCGCGCGGAGCCGGCCGACCAGCCGCTGCGACGCGTGCCGCGCCAGGCGCCCGCGCAGCTGCGCCGGATCAGCTTCGATACGTGGGTCGGGATGGGCGTATCGAACGCGATCGGATTCTTCATCGTGCTGACGGCCGCCGCGACGCTTCATCTGCATCACATCGACGTCAAGACGTCGGCCGATGCCGCACGCGCGCTGGAGCCGCTCGCCGGGCACTTCGCGTACGTGCTGTTCGCGCTCGGCATCGTCGGCACCGGGCTGCTCGCATTGCCGGTGCTTGCCGGTTCGGCCGCGTATGCGGCGGCCGGCACGTTCCGCTGGCGCAACAGCCTCGCGCTGCAGCCGAGCGTCGCGCGCGAATTCTATGCGGTGATTGCGTTCGCAATCGTCGGCGGCGTGGCGATCACGTTCATGCATTTCGATCCGATCCGCGCGCTGTACTGGAGCGCGGTGATCAACGGCGTCACCGCAGCGCCGATCATGATCGTGATGATGCTGATGGCGCGGAACCGGCGGATCATGGGCGAATTCACGATCAAAGGCCCGCTCGCGTGGGGCGGGTGGCTCGCGACGCTGGCGATGGTGGCGGCCGCGGCCGGCGTTTTCGTGCCGGGATAAGAACGATACGCGCGTGGATGCAACGCGATCGTCGAAGTACAAGACGTCCGCGCCGTGCCGATCGCCGTCGCTCCGCGCGCATCAGCTAGGCGTCGAGCGCTTCGAGCGCCTTGCGGTTCATTCCGATCCCGACGAAACGAACGATGGCGTCCGCAATCGGCGACATCGAACGCAGAGAGACGTCCGCGCCTCTCCCGACCGCCGCCACTCCATCCACATCGCGTAAGCGTCGACACTTCAAGCACCTTGCCGTTCGTCTCGATCCCGACGAAACGAACGACGGCGTCCGCAATCGGCGGCATCGAAAGCAGAGAAACGTCCACGCCCTTCCCGACCACGGCCGCCCCATCCACGCCGCCTAAGCCTCGAGCGCCTCCAGCACCTTGCCCTTCGTCTCGATCCCGACGAAATGAACGGTGACGGCCGCAATCAGCGGCACCGCACCGAGCAGGTAGAACGCCGGACTCAGATCGCCGCCGACGATCGCGTGCGGCACGACCATCGGCGCGACGAACGACGCGATCTTCAGCCATGCGCTGCCAAGCCCGCAGCCCGACGCGCGAATACTGGTCGGATATTGCTCCGGCGTATACACATATGCGGTGATGAATCCCGAAGCCATCAGCCCGAGCGACAGCGAGCAGAACAGCGCGACCACATACACCGACGACGCGTGATAGATGCCGGCGAGCGCGAGCGACAGCGCGCACAGCACGAACGACCACACGATCACCGGCTTGCGGCCGAGCCGGTCGACGAGCAGTGCGGACGCGAGCGAACCGAGCACGCCCATCACCGAGCCGATCACCGCGAGATTCAGCGCGAGCTGCAGCGGTGCGTGATAGAAGTTCTTGTAGATCGTCGGCAGCCACGTCGACAGTCCGTACTGGATGAACCCGCAGGTCGCCCACAACGTCGCGACCGCGAGCGTGCGCTTCCGGTACGCGGCGCTGAACAGATCGACCATCCTGCGCTTCGGATGCTGACGCACCATCTCGTCGAACGCGGCCGTCTGCGTGACCGGCGGCAGCGCGCCGCGCACCGACGATTCGAACGCGCCGACCGCGTGCGCGGCATCGGCGAGCCGCCCGCGCGACGCGAGCCAGCGCGGCGATTCCGGCACCAGATGCGTGAGCACGAGCGCGAGGATCAGCGGCAGCCCGCCGACGAAATACATGATCTCCCACCCGAAGCGCGGCACGAGCCACGCACCGAGCGCCATCGACACGAGCAGCCCGATCGGAAACACGATCTCGTACAGCAGCACGAAGCGGCCGCGGCCATGCGCACGCGTGATCTCGTTGATGTACGTCGCGGCGACCGGCAGCTCGCCGCCGAGACCGAGCCCCTGCAGGATCCGCAGCAGCACGAACACCTCGAACGTCGGCGCGAAACCGCATGCGAGGCTCGTGATGCCGATCACCGCCGAGCTCCATGCGATCGCCTTCACGCGGCCGTGCTTCTCCGCGAGCGCCGGGAACAGGAACGCGCCGATCAGCTGCCCGATCGCGCCGGACGCGATCAGCATGCCGATCTGCGTCGGCGACAGCCCCCATTTGTGAATCAGCAGCGGCAGCGTCGCGGCGATCGTGATCACGTCGAAGCCGTCGAAGAACGTCGCGGTGCCGATCAGCACGCGCGCACGAATCTGCATCGAATTGGCCGGAAGCCGCTCGAGCCGCGCGATGATCGCGCCGGGCGTGGAGGCGGCAGCTTCGATCGTGGCGCGACCGGCCACGACGTTGTCGAAAGTGCTCATGCGGGGTGTCTCCTGGTCTGCCGCCGGTCAGGCAAGCGCTTGGGTCGTGTCTGCGAGGGCTTCCGTATTCACCGCCCGGCCCTGGTTCATCCACTTGCGCGCGAGCTTCAGCTCACGCGCGTTGTTGACGGCGACGACACCTCTCACGTGTCCGTCGCCCACGAAAAACAGCGTCGCGCGTCGCGCGGCGAGATCGCCGCGCACGACGAGCTGCGCATCGGCCGGCAGATCGCCGAGGATCTGCAGGTTCACGTCGTATTGATCGGACCAGAACCACGGAATCTCCGCATACGGCGCGCGTACGCCAAGCACCGCCTTCGCGGCCGCGATCGCCTGGTTCTGCGCGTTGGCCCACGACTCGAGCCGCACGCGCCGCTTCAGCCAGCCGTTGTGATGATTCGCGACGTCGCCGCACGCGAAGATCGCGGGGTCGCTGGTCGCACCGTATTCGTCGACGACGATGCCGTCGTCGACCGCAAGCCCCGCATCGCTCGCGAGCGACGCGTTCAGCGCGAGGCCGATGCCGGCCACCGCGAAATCGGCGTCGATCGTCGTGCCGTCCGCGAGCGTCGCGCGCACTTTCGACGCATCGGCCGGCTGCGCGTCGAGCGACGCGAGCGCCACGCCGAGCCGCACGTCGACGCCGTTCGTGCGATGCAGATCGAGCAGGAAATCCGACACGATCTGCGGCACCGACCGGCCGCACAGCCGCGGCGCGCCTTCGACGACGATCGCGTCGACGCCGAGCTTGCGCGCGGTCGCCGCGACTTCGAGGCCGATCCAGCCGCCGCCGATCACGAGCACGCGGCGGCTCGCGCGCAGCTTCTCGCCGAGCGCGGCGGCGTCGTCGAGCGTGCGCAGGTAATGCAGGTTCGGCGTGTTCACGAGCGCGTCCGGCAGCCGGCGCGATGCGCCGCCGGTCGCGATCACGAGCCGGTCGTAGACGATCTCGCGGCCGCTCGCGGTCTTCACGACGCGGCGGGCGCGGTCGATCGACGTCGCGCGTTCCGGCTGCCACGCTTCGACGTTCAGCGCGTCGAATTCGTCGACGCGCAGGATGCGCACGGTATCGACGTCGGCGTCGCCGGCGAGCACCGCCTTCGACAGCGGCGGGCGCTCGTACGGCAGATGCGGCTCGTCGGCGATCATCACGAGCCGGCCCGCGTAGCCTTCCGCGCGCAGCGTCTTCAGCACCCAGCCGGCCGCCTGGCCGCCGCCGATCACGACGACCGTGTGCGGCGCGGCGTGTGCGTGCGTGTCGTCGGTCATGATTTGCGCTCCGTCATGAACTTGCCTTCGGGCGCGTCCGCGTTCTTCTGCCGACGCGTGTTGCCGTCGAGGCCGCCGTCGACTGCCCATTCGGCGAACACGGTCGGGCCGGGCTCGAACTCGCGCGGCTGCCAGTCGGGCGTGAGCACGTCCTCGTCCGCGTAGTACTCGATCAGCCCGCCGGCCGGATTGCGGAAGTACCAGAAGTACGCGGACGACACCGGATGACGGCCGGGGCCGAGCTGCGTCTGCCATCCGCAGCGGTCGATGTGCATGCCGCCGCCGAACACTTCGTGGATGTCGCGCACGGTGAACGCGACGTGATTCAGCCCGCGCTTCGCCGTCGGCAGCGCGAGCAGGAACAGGTCGTGGTGGCCGCCGTGCGGCGCGCAGCGCATGAACGCGCCGCGGCCCGGATAGCGGTCCGACGTCTCGAAGCCGAGCAGGTCGTGATAGAAGCGTTCCTGCGCGTCGAGGCAGTTCGTGAAGAACACGACGTGCCCGACTTCGACCGGCTCCGCACGCGCATAGACGGGGCTCGGCCGATCGACGCGCAGCGTCTTGCCCCACACGTTCGACGGCGAGCCGGTCACGTCGAGCGCGCGCTTGCGCGTGACTTCGATGCGGATCGCCATCCCGTTCGGATCGATGCAGCCGATCGCGGTGTCGTTCGCGTAATAGCCGGGCTGACCGGCGAGCCGGTCGCGCAGCACGTCGAGTTCGGGCTGCGTCGCGACGCCCCACGTGACCTCGCGCAGCGTCGGCCCCGCTTCGAACGCCGGCGGCAGCGCCGGATCGTCGGCGTTCACGACGAGCACGGTGCAACCGTTCATCGTTTCGAACCGCGCATGCGTGTCGTCGTGCGCGACTTCGTTCAAGCCCCAGTCGGCGAAGAAGCGCCGGCACGTCGCGAGGTCGTCGACGCCGTACGTGATCTGTTCGATACCCAGGATGGTCATTGCGTGATCCCCTTCAGTTCGCCCACGGCAGCGGCGCGTCGTTCAAGCCCCAGTACAGGCTCTTCTGCTGCATGTATTCGCGGATGCCGAGCCGCCCCTTCTCGCGTCCCATCCCGCTCTCCTTCCAGCCCGAGAACGGCGTCGAGATCGAGAACAGCTTGTACGTGTTGATCCATACCGTGCCGGCTTCGAGCGCGCGCGCGATGCGCCATGCGCGCTTGTAGTCGCGCGTCCAGATGCCGGCGGCGAGCCCGAACACGCTGTCGTTCGCCTGCGCGATCAGCGACGCTTCGTCGTCGAACGGCATCGCGACGAGCACCGGCCCGAAGATCTCTTCCTGACAGATGCGCGCGCTGTTCGGCAAGCCTTCGAGAATCGTCGGCCGATAGAAGAAGCCGTCGTCGAGCCCGTCGCCGGTCGGCCGTTCGCCGCCGCACAGCAGGCGGCCGCCTTCATCGAGCCCGAGCGCGACGTAGCGTTCCACCGACTCGCGGTGCTTCGCGGTGATCAGCGGCCCCATCTGCGTGTCGGGCCGCGCCGGATCGCCGATGCGCAGCTTGCGTGCGCCGTCGACGAGCCGCTTCATGAACGCGTCGTACACCGAGCGCTGCACGAACAGCCGCGAGCCGGCGATGCACGCTTCGCCCGACGAGCCGAAGATCCCGTACAGCACGCCGTTGACCGCGTGATCGAGATCGGCGTCCTCGAACACGATCGTCGGCGACTTGCCGCCGAGCTCGAGCGACACGGGCATCAGCTTGTCCGCCGCGATCCGCGCGATGCCGCGGCCGACTTCGGTGCCGCCGGTAAACGACACCTTCTTCACGAGCGGATGCCGCACGAGCACGTCGCCGATCACCGAGCCCTTGCCGGGCAGCACGCTCAGCACGCCCTTCGGCACGCCGGCCTCTTCGCAGATGCGCGCGAGCGCGAGCGACGCGAGCGGCGTGACTTCGGCCGGCTTCAGCACGACCGCGTTGCCCGCCGCGAGCGCGGGCGCGAGCTTCTGCGCGTCGGACGCGATCGGCGAATTCCACGGCGTGATCGCCGCGACCACGCCGATCGGCTCGTACACGCTCATCGTCAGATAATCGCCGCGCGACGGCGTCAGCTCCTCGTCGAGCGTTTCTGCGCACGCCGCGTAATAGCGGAACGTATTCGCGGCGCTCGCGACCAGCGCGCGCGTCTCGCCGATCGGCTTGCCGTTGTCGCGGCGCTGCAGTTGCGCGAGCGCCTCGTGACGCTGCGCGATCAGATCGGCGATGCGGTACAGCACGAGCGCGCGCTGATGCGGCTTCAGCGCGGCCCAGTCGGCGCGGCGCCACGCGGCGTCGGCCGCGACGATCGCGTCGACCGCGTCTTCGGCGCTCGCGGTCGACACTTCGAGGTTCAGCGTCTGGTCGGCCGGATAGCGGCTCGCATAAGGAGTGCCGCGGCCACGCCGCCACTCGCCGCCGATCAGGATGTCGCCGTTGGGCACGACGCTCGTATCGAATGGAGTCATTTCACCAATTCCACAAAACCGTTGCATGCGCACCGGATTCGGTGCGACGCGGACAAGTCGTTCAATCGTTTCGATCGCATCGATCGGTTCGTCAGATCACGCAGCGCGCCGCGCGGTTGCGCAGCGCGCGAATCGCGCTGAACGCGGTCAATGCGGACGTCTTCGGGTTGTCCGGCAGCGGCTTGCCGCTCATCTCGAGCGACATCTCGCCGAACGCACCGCGCGCGGTGATCCGGTGCACGTTGCGCGCGACCGCCGGATCGGCGATCAGGCGCACGTGCGTCGCGTCGAGCCCGAGGCCCGCGAGCGCGACCGTCGCCGCGACGTTCGCATTCTTCGGATACAGCCGCGCGGCATCGCGCGCGGTGCCTTCGAAGATCACTTTTTCGTCGGTCATCGCGCGCAGGTCGCACAGTTGCTCGGCCGGCGTGCCGAGCCAGCCGAGCGGCGGCTTGCGGCCCACGTACAGCACTTCGTCGAGCCCGCCCTGCTTCGCGGACGCCAGCGCGTCGATCCCGCCGATCGCGCCGGACAGCAGCGTCAGCGTCGCATCGCCTTCGTCGGCGGCGTGCGCGAGCGCGTCGAGCAATGCGAGATCGGACAGCGCGCCGATCGACGCGACGGCGCAGTCGGTACCGGCCTTCAGCAGCGGCACGACGTGATCGACGAGCGCGCTGTGCCCCGCGCATTCGAGCGCGAATTCCGGACGGCAGGCCAGCGCGTCGACCGACGACACGACGTCGACCGCGCCGCCCAGCTCGCATTGCACGGCCGCGCGCTGATGCGCGGGGACGATCACGTGCGCGACGCGCAGCGATGCGTCGTGCTCGACCGCGCGATACACGGCCGCGCCGATCGCGCCGAAGCCGATCATCGCGACGTCGACCGGCGCGTGCTGCTGTCTGTGCGCGTCACGCATACTGGCGCTCCTCCGGCGCTTCCTTCTTCACCGGCGGGCCCGCGAACGCGGAAGCGAACGAGCCGACCGACAGCATGTCGACTTCGACGAGCACCGGCCCCTGCTTCGCGAGCCCTTCGCGCACGATGCGTTCGGCCTGGTCGAGCGACGTGATCCGGTAGTGCGTGAGGCCGAGGCTCGCGCAGAACTGCGCGAAGTCCGGCTGGTGCAGATCGACGAAGCAGCGGCGGCCGCCGTAGTGCGCGTCCTGGATGTTGCGGATCACGCCGTAGCACTGATCGTTCATCAGCACGATCATCACGTTCGCGTTTTCCTGCACGGCCGTCGCGAGCTCGCCGACGTTGACCATCAGCCCGCCGTCGCCGACGAGGCAGACCGTCTTCGCGGCGGCACCCGCAAGCGCCGCGCCGATCCCCATCTGCATCCCCTGCCCGATGCCGCCGCCGAGCGCATGCACGCCCGCGCGCGGCTCGAAGATCTTCAGCAGCCGGTTGCCCCACGTGCTGTTCGAGATGGTCACGTCGCGCACCCAGTTGTAGTCGCGGCCGACGGCGGCCTGCAGCGTGTCGACGAGCTGCTTGTACGGCCCGAGCCCCTTCGACACGTCGGCGACGGCCTGCTCGCGCGCCGCCGCGAGATCGAGCGCGAATTGCGGATCGACCGACAGGCGCCCTTCGAGGCGATCGGCCAGCTCGGCCAGCACGCGCTTCGAATCGCCGTGCACGAACAGCGCGTTGCGGTAGCCGCGGTTGTCGGCGAGTGCATCCGCGTCGATCCGGAACAGCGGCTGCGGCAGCGCGAGCTTGTACTTCAGCGTCTCGTTGCCGCGCAACCGCGAGGCGACCACGACGAGCGCGTCGCAGGTCTGGTAGAACGCCTCGACCGACGCATGCACGTTGAACGCACCGAGCGTCGCCGGATGATCCTCGGGCAGCACGCCGCGTCCCTGCACGCTGGTCACGACGCCGAAGCCGAGCTTCACGAGGCGCTCGACTTCGGCGCGCGCATGCCGCGCGCCGCCGCCGAGCCACAGCAGCGGGCGGCGCTTGCCGGCCAGCGCGTCGGCGAGCTTCGCGACGCGCGCGACGTCGTGCTCGCGCACCGCGACGTGCGCGGGCGCGAGATCGTCGGGCCATTCGATTTCGGCGGCCTGGATGTCGATCGGAATCTCGACCGACACCGGGCCGGTCGGCGCGGTCTGCGCGACGCGCACCGCTTCGCGGATCGTCGGCAGCACCGTCTCGACGGTGCGCACGCGGAACGCGGCCTTCGAGATCGCGTCGAGCATCGTCAGCTGGTCCGGCGCCTCGTGGATGTACGCGAGATCGCGATCGAGGTACGGCGTCTCGATCTGCCCGGTGATATGCAGCAGCGCGGTGCCGGCCGTCAGCGCCTCGACCATCGCGCCGGCCGCGTTGCCGGCCGCCGTGCCGGTGCTCGTGAACGCGACGCCGAGCCCGCCCGACACGCGCGCGAGGCCGTCCGCCATGTTCACCGCGCCGGCTTCGCCGCGTGCGCCGACGTACCGGATGTTGCCGCGCGAATGGATCGCATCGAGGATCGGCATGTTGTGGATCGAGATGACACCGAAGGCGGTCTTCACGCCACACTGCTCGAGAAAGGCGGCGATCAGCTCGCCGACCGTGGTTTTTTTAGACATGGCGTGCAAAGCCTCCAGAAACGTCGATATGGCTGCCCGTCGTGTAGGACGACAGATGCGTTGCGAGATAGAACAGTGCCCAGGCGGCCTCGTCGGGCCGGCCGAAGCGATTCAGCGGAATGTGCTTGTTGCGGGCGAGCGCGCCGGTCCAGTCGTCCCAGCTTTCGCCGGGCTGCGCCTGTGCTTCGTAGCGGCGACGCCACTGGCCCGACTCGACGATGCCGATCAGGATCGAGTTCACGCGGATGCGCTGCGGCGCGAGTTCGGTCGCGAGCGACTTCACGAGGCTCAGCACGCCCGCGCGCGCGGACGACGTCGCGACCATGTGCGGCTCCGGCTGCAGCGCGAGCAGCGAATTCACGCAGGTGATCGTCGGTGCGGGCGCGCCGCGCAGCATCGGCAGGAACGCGCGCGTCGGCCGGATGATGCTGAAGTACTTCAGTTCGAGCTCGTCGCGCCACGCGTCGTCGGTCGTGTCGGCGAACGTCGATACGCGGCCCTGGCCCGCGTTGTTGACCAGCATGTCGGTGCGGCCGAAGCGCGCGGACACCGCCTGCGCGAACGCGGCGACGTCGGTTTCGTCGAGCACGTTGCAGCGCACGGCGAGCAGCGGCGCGCGCGGATACTTGTCGGCAAGCAGCGCTTCGGCGCGCGCGAGGCGCTCGCCGTCGCGGCCGCAGATCGCGACCGACGCGCCGGCCTGCAGGAACCGTTCGGCCGTCGCGAGGCCGATGCCGGACGAACCGCCGGTCACGACCGCGACCTGTCCGGCGAGATCGATCTCGATCATGTCGTCGCTCCTCGCCGGGCCGGTCCGATGGAATTGCCTGCCCGTTCGGGCGGCAGCGCGCAAAGCAAGCGTGCGGGTGTCATTTCAGTCCCAAAGCCTTCATGAACGTGTGCTCGTCATCCGAGCGGTAATTGAGCCGCCGCGACAGTTCCGCCGCCGCGCGCCGCACCTTGTCGATCAGTCCGTCCGCGATCAGCGTCGCGTCGATTTCGGGGCGCGGCACCGTCACCGTGATGCACGCGACGATCTTCTGCGTGTCGTTGCGCACCGGCGCCGTGACGACCGAGATCCCGCGCTCGAACGACGAATTGCTGATCCCGTAGCCGCGCCGTGCGTCTTCGCGGATCGCTTCGTACAGCGCATCGACCGTCTCCGGCGTCGCGCTCGTCATCCGGTTCAGCGTGCGCTCCGGATACAGCGCGTACAGCTCCTGCAGCGACAGGTCGCCCATCAGCACGTGACCGTGCGTCGTCGCATGCGCGGGCAGCCGCGTGCCGACGTTCACGCGGATCGAGCTGAACACCGGCGCCTGGCTTTGCGCCTTCGCGACGAACACGACGTCGCGGCCGTCGCGGATCACGATGTGCGTCGTGAAGCCGGTCGCGTCGCGCAGGCTCTCGATCACGGGCAGCCCGAGATCGGTCAGCTCGAGCGAGCTCAGATACTCGAAGCCGAGCCGCAGCACCGCGATGCCGAGCCGGTAGTTCCGGTCCTTGTCCGCGCGCTCGAGAAAGCCGAGCGATTCGAGCGTCTGCAGCAGGCGAAACACCGTCGTGCGCGGAATACCGAGCCGCTTCGACAGCTCCGGCGCGCCGAGCACCGGCTCGCGCGGCGAAAACTCCGCGAGAATCCGCAGCCCGCGCTCGAGCCCCGGCACGACGTAGCCGGCATCGGCCTTCGCGTCGTCGGCTGCCTGGCGTTGCAGCGGCGCGCTCATGCGGGCCTCCGCTGCGTGTCGCACGATCGGCAGAACGCGTCGATCAGCGCGGAATAGATGGCCGGCGCTTCGACGTAACCGGCGTGGCCGGCCTGCGGAACCACCTGCAGTTCGACGCCGAGCGCCGCCGCGATCCGTTCGCATGCAGCGGGCGGCGTGATCGCGTCGTTTGCACCGACGGCCACCGCCGCATGACCGGCGAAACCGGCGACGTCGGCCGCCAGATCGGCGTTCGCGAGCAGATGCGTCGCCTGCGCGTAGCCGTCCGGCACGATGCGCGCCATGTTCCAGCGCACCCATGCACGCGCATCGTCGCTCGCGAAGCCGGACAGCATATTGCCGCTGCGCTGCTCGGCGAGCCCGGCCGGGCCGAGCGCCGCGAGCATCGCGAGCCGCGCGTCGCGGCGCGCGTTGCGCGTATCGGCGCTCGCGCTGCCGTAGCCGCCCGCCGGCGAGATCAGCAGCAACCCGGCGATTCGCGCCGGCATCGCGCTCACCATGCCGCCCGCGACGATCGCGCCGAGCGAATGGCCGACCACCACGCAGCGCTCGATGCCGAGCGCGTCAAGCCACGCATCCAGCGCGGCCGCGTAATCGGCGGCGACCGGCGATGCCGCGCGCACCGGCGTCGATGCGCCGTAGCCGGGCGCGTCCCACGCGAGCACGCGGCGCACCGCGCCGAGCGCATCGAGCTGACGCACCCACGATGCGGCGCCCGAGCCGATTCCGTGCAGCAGCACGACGGGCAGCGCACGGTCCGCTTGCTGCGCGCCGGCCTCGCGATAGCCGATCGTGCCGGCCGCACCGGCCGCGCAGCGCTGCTCCGGAAACTGCTCGAGCAGCGCGGCGAAAGCCGCTGCGCGTTCGCGCTTTTCGATGACGGTCATTGCTTCATCCGCCCCGTGTCAACGCTTGATCTTCGCGAGCGGCGAATCGGGCGGATACGTCGGCGTGATCGGCTTCGGCGAGCCGAGCATCACGCACATCAGCGCGTCTTCCTCGCCGATGTTGATTTCGGTCCGATAGACGCCCGGCGGCACCGAGATCAGGTCGCGTTCGCCGAGGATCGCCTCCCACGTCTCGCCGTCGCGCTCGCAGATCACCTTCATCTTGCCGCGCAGCACGAAGAAGATTTCCTCGACGTCGACATGGATGTGGCTCGGGCCGACGTTGCCGGCCGGAATCACCATCGTCGAGAACGTGAAGTTGCCGGCCGGCACCGTGTTCGCGTCCTTCGCGACGCCCGTGCCGCCGGTGCCGACGTAGCGCATCTGCGCGCGGCGATACTTCGGGTCGTAGTCGGCCTGGAACTTCAGCGCGTCCCAGTCGTAGCGCCGCGTCGCATAGCGTGCGACGCGCCCTTCCATCCATTCGCCGAACGTTGCGCCTTCCGGCTGATCCCACGATTTGCGTTCGATATCGGCGTCCGCCATCGTCATCTCCTCAAAGGGTGAAAACCATCAATTCATTACGAAGCCGCCGTTCACCGGCAGCAGCTGCCCCGTGACGAAACGCGCGGCGTCCGACAGCAGGAACAGCACCGGGCCCGTCACGTCGTCGGGCACCTGTGCGCGCGCGAGCGCGCGGCCCTGCAGGTAGTACGCATGGCGCTCGGCCGGCACGTACGCCGTCGCCTCGACTTCGGTCAGGCCCGGCGCGATCGCGTTCACCGTCACGCCGTATGCGCCGAACTCGCGCGCCTGCACATGCGTCATCGCGATCACCGCGCCCTTGCTCGCGACGTAGGCGAGCAGCTTCGGCGCGCCCCACAATGCGGTGTCCGATGCGAGGTTCACGATCGCGCCGCGCCCGGACTTCGCGAGGTGCGGCAGCGCCGCATTGCTGACGAGCCACACGCCGCGCACGTTCACGTTCATCACCGCGTCCCACGTCGCGACGTCGAGCTCCGTCGACAACTTGCCGCCCGAGTTCGTGATCGCCGCGTTGTTGATCAGCGCGTCGACGCCGCCGAGCACCGCGGTACTCTGCGCGACGAACGCGTCGACGCTCGCCGGATCGGCGAGATCGAGCGCGAAGAAGCGCGCGACATGGCCCGCTTGCGTGAGCTGCGCGGCCAGTGCGCGGCCCTCGTCGACGAGCACGTCGCCGAACGCGACCTCCGCGCCCGCCTGGACGAGCGCCTTCACGAACGCCGCGCCGAGGCCGCGTGCGCCGCCCGTGACGAGCACGCGGCGCCCGACCAACGACACGACCGGTGCGTGCTCAACCATTCGCGCGCTCCGCCGCGGCGTGTGCCGCACGGTGCGCATCGAGCGCGGACAGGTGCTCCTGCGCGCGCTGGCGCAGCATCCGGCGCACGCGCGTGATCCCGACGTCGTGCTGGTACAGGTATTCGTGATCGCGCGCATTCGGCGCGAGACTTTCGAGGACGTAGCGGTCCTGCTCGAGCACGTCCCAGTGCAGGCCCTCGAGGCGGTTGCGGTACATGAAGCGCCACACGTCGCGCTGCCAGCCGCTGACCTTGCGCGTGCGCCAGAAGTAGACCTGGCAATGGTCGCCGTCGACCGGCGTCGCGAAGCCGACGATCCCGAAGTTGCCGCCCGGCCCGAACTTCTGCTTGTACGGAATCGCGAGACGCATCCACAGGCAGCCGGTCTCGCCGAGCTCGACCCAGTCGAAGTTCACGTCGCGCTGGCCGATCTTCTCGAACATCAGCCCCGTTTCGGTTTTGCGCACGCGCATGTCGGCCTGCTTGTCGCCTTCGGCCATCGAATGCGACGTCGCGTGCAGATACGCGCCGTGCATCGGATCCATCACGTTGTCGATCGCGTACTGGTAATTGCACTTCCAGTTCGATACGCACAGGAAGTGCGCGTATTCGTCGGCGACCAATTCTTCCGGCAGGTTCAGCGGCGCGGGCTCGGCATGCGCGTCGTCGCCGAACCACAGAAAGATCGCGCCGGCCTTTTCGTCGACCGGATACGACTTCACGCACTTCGTACCTTCGAGCGGACAGTTCGAGACCGCCGGCACCTTGTTCACCGTGCCGCCGCCGTCGACTTCGATCCCGTGATACCAGCACGCGATGTTGCCGCCGAGATTCCAGCCGAGCGACAGACGCGCGCCGCGATGCGGGCAGCGATCCTCGAGCGCGTGGACCTTTCCTGCGTGATCGCGCCACAGCACGATCTGTTCGGACAAGCGCGTGATGCCGACCGGCGCGTTCGATACCTGCCAGCTCGGTGCGACGGGATACCAGTAGTTCTTGATCCCGCGATCGAGATAGTCGCGGACCGGGTCGTGTGCGGATGCGGATTGTGCGGGAGACGTCATCGATGGGCTCCGGATACGGATGCGATTGGCTGCGGGGCGGCGTGCGCAGTGGTCGGCGCGGTCATTCGGCGAGCGACGCCATTTCGGCGCAGAAGCGCTCGGCGGTCCACGGCGCGCCGTCCGGCGTGCGGAAGCCGATGCGGTTCAGGCCCGCGACGACGTCGTCGAGCTCGGTCGCGCCGGCTTCGAACACGCGCTCGAGCGCGTCGCCGAGATCGTTCTCGTATTGGGTCGGCTCGGCCTTGCGGTTCTGCCAGATCAGGTTCTCGACCTGGCCGGGGATCTCGATCTGTCCTTTGCCGGCCACGTTGTTCGGCTGCGGCGCCACCCACGGCTTCAGGAACGGATTGAAGTTGACGGTCGCTTCTTTCATGTCATTCCACCTTGATCTGGATTTCCTCGCCGGCAAGACGCACCGCGTACTGCTTCAGCGCACGTCCGCCCGGCCCTTTCAGGCATTCGCCGGTCCGGATGTCGAACACGGCCTCGTGCAGCGGGCATTCGACCGTGCCTTCGTCGACGAAGCCCTGCGTCAGCAGCGCGTACGCATGCGGACAGACGTTCTCGAGCGCATATACGTCGTCGCCGACGCGATAGATCCCGATCTCGACGCCGTCGGCCCGCTTGAACTCGATCGGCGTGTCTTCGGACAGCGCACCGGCGTGACCGGCGCAAACCCATTGTTCGGACATCTCAACCCTTCCTTCTGATCGACTCTCGATTCGCCCCGGATTTGTTCCATATCCGGAACATCAGTTTATGGATGGTGATTATAGAAGTGCGCTTCGGCGAAAAAAACAAAAAGCCGCATGTCCTAGGGAAAACACCGACCGACCGTCGAGCGAATCGTTTCGCGAATACGCTCATGTGCCGTTTTTCTTTTTTTCATGCGGCCTTACAGCCATTTTCGAGAAACATCACAGTGGAATCCGCGCCGGCGGCGGCTGCCATCCGGCCCGAAAAATTTATTTTTGATCGCGCTGGTGACGCCCCTATACTGCATTCCATAAAAGGCACATTGTTTCTTATATGGAACATCAAAGATACCATGAAGGCGACGGACGATGCGCAACGGCAGGCTGGCCGCGCGTGCCGCCACGACGCGTTTTCATCAGGTTGGAGAGTCAGGAGATCAAATGGTCAAGCATGCGGTAGCAGCAGCAGTCATCGGGATGAGCGCCGCGTCGGGCGCATCGGCGCAGAGCAGCGTGACGCTGTACGGCAGCCTCGACGCGGGCATCGCGTACGTGAACAACGTCGGCGGCCACGCGAAATGGGCGATGATCCAGGGCAACACGCAGCCCGATCGCTGGGGCTTGAAGGGCAAGGAGGATCTCGGCGGCGGGCTGTCGGCGATCTTCCAGCTCGAGAACGGCTTCTATACGAACAACGGCCAGTTCGCGACCGCGAATACGATCTGGAACCGCGCGGCGTTCGTCGGTCTCGGCTCGGACCGCTACGGCACGCTGACGCTCGGTCGTCAGACGCCGCTGTCGTTCGACTATCTCGATCCGCTCAGCACCGCGTATCTCGCGCTGAGCTGGTATGCGTTCCATCCCGGCAATATCGACGGGCTCGCGGCGACCGGCAACGTGCCGTACAACAACGCGGTCAAGTATCGTTCGCCGTCGTTCGCCGGCCTGTCGGCCGCCGCGACGATCGCGTTGGGCAATACGACGAACTTCTCGACCGGCAAGTCGGTCGGCGTCGCGCTGAACTATGCGAACGGACCGTTCAAGGCGTCGGCCGTCTATTCGAACGAGCACGACCGCTCGATCCTGATCGGCCAGACCGGCATCGCGTCGTTCCAGGGGCAGAACACCGCGAACGGCTACGTGGCGAACAAGGTCGAGAACATCGGCGCCGGCGCGTCGTACCAGTTCGGCGACTTCCTCGTACACGGTCTGTACACGCGTACGAAGATGCAGTCGAACGGCTATTCGGACACGTTCCAGAGCTATGACGCAGGCGTGAACTACCGCAGCAGCGCGTTCAACACGATCGCGGGCGGCGCGGCGACGACGACGCTCGCAGGCCGCCGCTGGACGCAGTTCGAAATCGGCGACATCTATGCGCTGTCGAAGCGCACGCAGCTGTATGCGAACGTGCTGTACGAGCACGCATCGGGCGGCGCGAAGGCCGCGTTCTTCACGGCCGGCGCGTCGAGCACCGCGAATCAGGTGATCGTGCTGACCGGCATTCATCACTCGTTCTGAACGCGGCGGCCTTCGGGCCGCTGCATGCGGAAGCGGCACGCGCAAACGAAAAGAGCGGCCCGCGGGCCGCCCTTGCGTGGAAAGAAGCGATGCGAAGCCGCGCGATGCGGGCCGCCGGATTCACCGGCTGATCGCTCAGAACATTGCAACCTTGTGCCGCGCGTGCGCGAACGTCGGGTCGCTTTCGAGCGGCCGATAGTTCAGCCGCTGCGACAGGTCGACCGCCGCGCCGCACACGGCTTCGACCAGGCGCTCCTTCTCGCCGGCGTCGCCGATCTCCGAGCGCGGCACCGTCGCGGTGATCGCCGCGACGATCGATCCCGAATGGTCGCGCACGGGCGCGGTGACGGCCGAGATGCCGGTCTCGAACGCAGCCTCGCTGACCGCATAGCCAAGCCGCGCATAGTGACGCACGCGTTCGTACAACTCGTCGACGGTCGCCGGCGTGCGCTCGGTGAACTGCTCGAGCCGCTTCTCCGGATAGAGCTGGCGCAACGCGTCGCGCGTGAGGTCGCCCATCAGCACGTGGCCGTGCACCGTCGCATGCGCGGGCAGCCGCGTACCGACGTGCACCTTCACCGAGCCGAACATCGACGCGTTGCTCTGCGCCTTCGCGACGAACACGACGTCGCGCTGATCGCGGATCAGCAGATGCGTGGACAGCCCCGTCGTATCGCGCAGCCGTTCGAGCACGGGCGTGCCGAGGTCGGTCAGCTCGAGCGAGTTCAGGTATTCGAAGCCGAGACGCAGCACGCCGACGCCGAGCCGGAAATAACGGTCGCCGTTCACGCGTTCGAGAAAGCCGAGCGCCTCGAGCGTCTGCAGCAGGCGGAACGTCGTCGTGCGCGGAATGCCGATGCGCTTCGACAGTTCGGGTGCGCCGAGCACCGGCTCGCGCGCGGAGAATTCGGCGAGGATCCGCAGCCCGCGTTCGAGGCCCGGCACGAGGTACGACGACGCGCCGCCGGACGCTTCGTCGTCGCCCGCGGCCTGCTTCGACGCGTCGTGTTCGGCGTCGGCCGCCGTCGCGCGCGATGCGCTTGCGCGGCGCGCATGCTGTTTCGATGCGCCGCTCATCGTAGGTTGGGTCCTGTGCACATGGACGAAAGGGAATCGTTCACGAGGTGTCGCGATGGGTGATTATGAAATGCCGGTCCGGCCGTATCAACACGGTGCACCGCAGAGCGCGACGCGGTTCGCAGGATATCAGCGATAGCCCGGGCTGCCCACCGCGAGCGCGGGCGACGTGCGCGCCGGTGCCGGCTCGGCGGGCCGGCTGCGCACGGGAGAAGGGATAACGGAAAAGGTCGAAAGCGGACGCGCTTTCCGGTCCGACGCAGTCGCGGCTACGCGGTTACGCGGTCACGGCCGCGTCGTATTCGGCGCGGGCCCGCTCGCCGGCCGCATACGCGTCGGCCTCGCCGCGAAAACCTTCGCGGCTGAACGCGACGACCTTCACGCCGACGCCCGCCGACCGCTTGACCGTCAGCGCCCATTGCCATCCGCCGTCTTGCTCGAAGACGTGCAGCGAAGGTTCGAGGGAAGGATCCGGTACGGTCACGCGTCGTGCTCCTGCCCCATCCGCGTCGCGACGGCAACGCGCGGGGCATGTCAAAAAAGAGTGCGCCGGCTCGCGGCGCTCTCCGGCTATTCGTCAGTGTAGTCAACCGATGTTGCGACGCACCATCAGGGCTTTCACCTGCCTATCGGAACCGACAGGTCGATGAATCGACCGGCGATCCTTGCTGCGCATACGTTAGCGCCCTGTCCCCATCGACTGCCACGCGCTCGTGCGGCAACGCGCCGCATGGAAATTCCGCCGCCGGCCGGCGCCGTTCGTCTATGACTCGGGCGAGCGACTGCCGCGTCACAGGAAAATACGACAAAAGCGCGCGGCTTGCGCGGAACGATGTCAAGCAGGTCACGCGCTAGCGGCGCGCGGGTTCCGGCATCACGTAGCGGAACGTCAGATTCACGCGCTCGCCGCGCACCGAAGGGGCCTTCGGCACGCGGTGCTGCCATTCGCCCTGGGTGCGTCCGCGCATCACGAGCAGGCTGCCGTGCGTCAGGCGATACGCATGGGTAACGCCGGTCGCGCGATGGCGCAGATCGAACACGCGCATCGCGCCGAGACTCACCGACGCAATCACCGGCGCGTCGCCGAGTTCCGGTTCGTTGTCCGCATGCCAGCCGAGGCTGTCCTGGCCGTTGCGGTAGCGATTGAGCAGCACACTGTTGAACCGCGTGCCGCACGTCGTCTCGACCGCGCGCTTCAGTTCCAGGACCGCGGGCGTCCAGCGCGCGGGCTCGTTGCGGATCCCCGAGTACACGTAGACGGCATCGGGCTCGCCCTGCCACGCGGTAAGCCGCGGCAGCGGAATGCGTCCGCGCGGCGTGCGGATCGTGTCCTGCCGCCACGCGACTTCGTCGATCAGCGCGGCCAGCACGCGGTCGGCATCGGACGGCGCGAGCCAGTGCGGATACCAGTCGACGTCGGGCACGGGCGAGTCGGCGAACAGATCGGCGGTCGACATGTCAGGAAGAAGCGAGCGATGAACGGCGGGTGCAATGCATGTCTGCATACTAGCCAACGGCGCGGCGTATCGCCATGCGATGTCATTCCGGGCGGCTGCGGTTCGTTGCGGATTGGTTCCGGGACCGGCGAGCGCGGCATGCCGGACGCACGCGGACATTCGGCGATGCGGCGCGATGCCGGCGCTCGGCGGAACGACGGCGTCGATGTGGGTTCCTTCGGACGCTCGCGGAGTTCGCGCCGAGTTCGTCGCGAATCGCGGCCGCTTGTCTGCGCGCATGCATGCGCGGAACGGCCAGCGTTGGCTGGCTTCGCTGCCTTTGCCGCTTTTGCCGCCTTCGCCGCCTTCAACGCCTTCACGCATCACTCATCCCGCAACAAACGCTACCCCGCGCGCGTCAACCGGATCAGCGTGATCTCGGACGGCACGCCGAAGCGGTTCGGCGGCCCCCAGTAACCGGTGCCGCGGCTCGTATAGAGCCACAGATTGCCGAAGCGGGTCAGCCCGCCGATCACCGGCTGCTGCAGCCGCACGAACGGCGGCCACGGCAGGAACTGCCCGCCGTGCGTGTGGCCGGACAGCTGCACGGTAAACCCGGCGCGGCTCGCCGCTTCCGCGCTGCGCGGCTGATGCGCGAGCAGGATCTTCGTGCCGACGTCGCGCGGCGCGCCGGCCAGCGCCTGCGCGGGATCGCTGCGATGAGCGGGATCGAACCCGCCCGCCGTGAAATCGGTCACGCCCGCCAGCACTGCGCGCGCGCCGTCGTGCTCGATCAGCACGTGCTCGTTCAGCAGCACGGTGAGGCCGATGCGCCGGAATTCGTCGATCCACGCATGCGCGCCCGCGTAGTACTCGTGGTTGCCGGTCACGAGGAAGCTGCCGTGCCGCGACTGCATGCGGCCGAGCGGCGCCGTGTGCTCGCGCAGCCGTGCGACCGACCCGTCAACCACGTCGCCGGTCACGACGACGAGGTCGGCATCGAGCCCGTTCACGACACGCACGATCCGTTCGACATAAGGCCGCTTGATCGTCGGCCCGACGTGAATGTCGGACAGTTGCACGATCTTCAGCCCGTCGAGCGCGGCCGGCAGCCCGTCCACCGGAATCGACACGCGCTTGACGGCCGCCGTGCGCCGCGCGCCGACGAAGCCGATCGCGGTGACGAGCACCGCCCCGATCACGACGCCGAGCGCCGTGTCCGACGCGGCGCTGCCCCACGCGCCCGCGTGCCCAAGATGCCGCCACGACGCCAGCCCGAGCGACACGAAGTCGCGCAGCAGCGTCAGCGCGAGCAACGACGAGAAGAACCCCATCGCGATCGAGCCGACCCAGCCGAACAGCGTCGCGGCCCAGCCTTCATCGAAGCGGCGCGAGAACATGCCGACCGGAATCAGCACGCAGAAGCTCGCGAGCACGAGCGCGGCGATCGTGCGCACGGCCGGCGACCCGAACGCGTCGGGAATGATCCGCAGCCCGACGTACAGATGAAACAGCACACCGATTGCAATGAACCGGACAAAGAAACTTCGCATGGAACGCTCATCCTCGTAGCGGCACCGCTTTGCGACGCGCATCGCACGGGGCATGACGCGATGCCCGCTCATGCTCCGCGCCGCGCTTCGCAGCGTACGCACGATGGTACACAGATCCGCGTCGCGGCGACCGGTCGCACCCACCGACGAAGCACCGCGCACTCGCGCGCAAGCGTGCCGCGCGGTCCGGTTCCATCGACCTCCGGTCGTGACGCCCGACAGCCGAAAGCGCACCAGGCCGGACAGCACGCAACGCGAGCGATCGCGGCACGACGCCATCGACGACGGATGCGATCGCCTGCTGTGTGCGCTGACGACCGCGGTAGGATTGATTGACGCCCGCGCGCGCCGCCCACTAGAATGCCGGCCATTCTTCCTTCAGGAACCATCGTGGACAGTTGCAGCACCCCGTCGCGTGCGCCGCTTGCCGCCTGAACGAACGCCTGCCCGTCGCCCTTCCCCGCCCCGGCTCGCGTTCCGCGAGCGCGCCCGCCTCCCGTTTCATACCGCATCACGCCTCCGCGCGGTACAGTACCGCGCGATGACGGCCATCGTGTCGCGTCGGCATTGCGCCGCCGCGGCGCGCCCCGCATGCGCCCCTTGCACGGCAGGACAACCATGACTTTCGATTTCGCACTTCGTCTCTTCACCGCGTTCGCGTGCGGCGTCGCGATCGGCCTCGAACGCCAGATGCGCCAGCGCACGGCGGGCCTGCGCACGATCACGCTCGTCGCGAGCGGCGCATGCCTGTTCGTCACGCTCGGCGTGCTGACCGGCAACGGCGTCGCCGGCGTCACGCAGATCGCCGCATACGTCGTGTCCGGCGTCGGCTTCCTCGGCGGCGGCGTGATCATGCGCGACAAGGGCTCGATCCAGGGCATCAACACGGCCGCGACGCTGTGGTGCTCGGCCGCCGTCGGCGTGCTGTCGGGCGCCGGTCACTTCGTGCCGGCGCTCGCCGGCACCGGCGTCGTGCTGCTCACGAACACGGTGCTGCGCGGCGTCAGCCAGGCGATCAACGCGCAGCCCGTGTCCAATGCCGACCTGGTGCGCGAATATCAGATCACCGTGATCTGCCTGACCGCCGACGAGGTACACATCCGGACGCTGCTGTCGAACTCGATGTACGCGAAGCCGCTGTCGTTCCAGAGCCTGACGAGCGAGGACGTGGCCGACGACCCGGACCGGCTGAAGGTGACCGCGACGTTGAAGCTGCATCCGAAGGATCAGCCGAAGCTCGAACAGATCGCGAGCCGGATCAGCATGGAGAAGAGCGTTTCCAGCGTGAGCTGGACCGCGAAGGAAGCGGAGCCGCTGATGGAGTGAACGGCGACGACGGAAAAGCGCTTGCCGGCACCGCGCGGTGCCGGCCGCTCCGCCGCATTACGGCGTATCGATGAGTCCGGCCGAAATCGCCTTGACGACCGCCTGTACCTTGTTCGTCGCGCCCAGCTTCTCGAGGATGTTGTTCACGTGGAAGTTCACCGTGCGCTCCGAGATGCTGAGTATCTGACCGATCTCGCACGCGGTCTTGCCTTCGGCGGTCCAGCACAGCACCTCGCGCTCGCGCGCGGTCAGCGTGACGCTCGCCTCGGGCGACAGTTTCGGCACCATGAAACGGCTCATCAGCGAATGCGACAGGTTCGCGAGCCAGTTTGTCTGCAGCGTCAGCATGTTGATCTCGGCGGGCGTGAGCCGATCCGCGCGACGCGCGATGCTCAATAGCCCGAACGCGCCGCGGGCTGCCCAGCTCGACTGCGCGACGCCCACCGACAGCCCGAATTCGCGCGCGTCCCGCCACAGCGGCGACGAGTCGGCGCCGTCGACGTCCGGCCACACGATCATGTTGGTGCTGAGTGCGCCGTCGCGCACCGTCGAATCGATGTCGATGTAGTTCTTCGCCTGGTAATGCGCCATCCAGCCGTCCGGATAGGTATCGAAGATCGCGACCGCCGGCTTCGACACGGGCAGCGGCACGCGAATGCCGTAACAGCAGTATTCGAAACCGAGGCGCTTGGAATAGGCGGCGATCCGCTGGAAGAGCTGCTGCTCGTCTTCGGCGGCACTGAATTGGTGGTAGGCGTCCTGCCAGCGCAGTTCCATTCGTTCTCCGACAACTTCACGCTGTCATACTTGTCAGGTGCCAGCCCCGGTTCGAGGCTGGTACATTCCGCGCATGACTTCTCCTATGCTGCACCCGGTCCGCGATCCGTCTCCGGACGGCTACGTGCGTCTGTCCGAAAGCGCACTGGCCGCCCTTGCGCTCGACCATGTCGCGAGCGGCGTCGACTCGTCGCTGCTCGCCGAATTGCGCGACAACGCGATCGACGCGCGTCTGGCCGGCTATACCGAATGGGAACGCCCGGCCGCTGCCGGCGTCGCGTATCTGACCGTCGGCTGGGACTGGTATCTCGAACGCGCAACCGGCACGTTCGTGATCGCGGGCGGCGACGTCCGCAGCAACGTGATGGTCGTCGATGCAACCGGCGCCGACATCGGCATGTTCCGCACCGCTACCGCACTCGCCGCGCGGCTCGCGCAGTACGACTGGGCTGCGGCCGTCGCGTCGGCCGTCCTACGATGCAACGACGCTCATGATGCCGGTCCCACGCTCCAGTAACAACCGCACGCGCTTTCCTCTGACGTTTCCGTAGTGCTGGCGGTCTTTATAAGCAAAAGCCGGCCGCTTTTCAATCCCACAGATCAAGAAATCGTTACCCCGTCCTAAACGGCGACGTCGCATACGCACCCTGTAAGAGTTACCAGTTACCGCCCCCTCGGGACGCGCGCTGTAATGCACGCATACCAAAGCACACACCGAGGAACCCATGCAGACCTTCGTTCACGAGGAAGGGCGGTTGCCGTACGAACTTGCAGCGGATTTGGGGCGCTATCGGCGCCGCGTATTCGTCGAACAGCTCGGTTGGGCCCTTCCGTCGGCGAACGAAGCGTTCGAACGGGACCAGTTCGATCGCGACGACACCGTCTACGTGATGGCGCGAAACGCGGCCGGCGAAATGTGCGGATGCGCGCGCCTGCTGCCGACCACGCAGCCGTATCTGCTGGAGTCGCTGTTCGCCGACCTCGTCGCGCAGGACGTGCCGCTGCCCAAATCGGCCGCCGTCTGGGAGCTGTCGCGGTTCGCAGCGACGGCCGACGAAAACGGGCCGGGCAACGCCGAATGGGCGGTGCGCCCGATGCTCGCGGCGGTCGTCGAATGCGCGGCGCAGCTCGGCGCGCGGCAGCTGATCGGCGTGACGTTCGCGAGCATGGAACGGCTGTTCCGCCGGATCGGCGTGCACGCACACCGTGCAGGCCCGCCGAAGCAGGTGGACGGACGTCTGGTCGTCGCTTGCTGGATCGACATCGATCCGCAAACGTTTGCTGCACTTGGAATCGAGCCGGGCCCCGCCGCCCGGCAAGCTATCGCCGCCTGAGCCGGAACACGCGTCATCCGTCCGGGCGGCATCGTAACGAAGGAGAACCTACGTGGACCAGTCTCAGGTCTTTCGCGCGATGATGCCCGGGTTGACGAGCGCCGACGGCGCGCGGATCGCGGTCGCCTACCCGTCGTTTCCCGATCCGCTGCCGCTCGTGCGGCTCGACCGCAGCGGGCTTGTATTCCGTGCACCCGGCCCTGCGCCGCTCGTCTGCGGGCTGCCGCGAACAGCGACGCTGCTCGTCGCGGACGAACCGCTCTGCTCGCTGCGCGTCGTGATCCGCGACGTCGCCGCGCTCGGCGACGGCCGGCACGACCTGACGATGCAGCCGTCCGGCGCCGCGGGCGACGAACTGCTGTGGCACGCGCTTCGCGAGCGCGAGCCGTATCGGCAGATCCGGCATCCGCTCGCGCCGGTCGATACCGCCGATACGGTGGCCGAGCACCGCACCGACGGGCGTGCGGCTGCGGCGGACACCGGCGCGCGCCCGTCCCGCCACGCGGCTTTCCGGCTGCAGTGCCGCAGCGACGCGCTGTTCTTCGCGGACTGGCTCGAATATCACTTCGACGAACTGCGTGCGCTGTCGCAGCAGCACGGACCGCAAATGCAGCTCAAGCAGCTGCAGCGGAAGGTGGCCGACGACGAGGTCGATGTGCGTTTCGTCTACGACATCGACGGGCATGCGACGCGCCATGCGCTGACCGACTGTGCACGCGCGACCTGTGCGTGGATCGAGACGGAGATGCGCGACAAGTACGCGCTGTCCGTCGCACAGGAGCGCTTCGGCGGGTTTGCCGCGCATGCGCGGGCGGCCGGCTCGTAAATGACGGGACGATACGATGCAGCCGGAAAGCGGAAGATTGGTTCGCCTCCGACGGCACGGCGAATGGGCCCCTGACGGGCGCACGCCGGCCGCCGATCGGCGTTCCGGAAGTGCGTTGCATCGATACAACGGGATATCGGCAGCGTATTGCACGACTCCGGGTTTTCCCTTAAATTGACGCTTGTCTCCTCCATGTCTCCAAACATGGCTTTGGCCCGCTCCAGCAGCGGGCTTTTTTATTGGAGTCGCCGGTTACAAGGGTCGATGCGTCGGCGGCCGACTGCGTCGATCCTTCACTTCAATTCCGGCGCGCCGGACAGTTGCCGGACGCCGAAAAATCCATACGCGCGTGCGGCGACTGTGCGCTGCCGTCAGGCCGGTCAAGCCGTCCGCGTGCGAAGCGGCGCCGTAGCCGATCTTCGAAAACATTCCGCTTGCCAGCACCGTGGCGCCGCCCCGCAGGGTCGGCTCGTGCGCGCGACAGTCGCAAACCCGAGCTTCATCAATCCGCGGCCTGAAAGGCGGCGACCTTGTTGCGGCCTGTCGCCTTCGCGTAGTAAAGCGCCTCGTCGGCCGCCTTGATCACCGCGCCGGCCTCGCCCTCCTGTTCCGGCGTCCAGCTCGCGAGGCCAATGCTGGCGGTCACGCGCCCGTATTCGCTACCGGCGTGCTCGAGCGCCAACTCGTCGATGGCCGCGCGGATCCGCTCGGCGATCCGCGCAGCATCGGTCTGCGGCGTGTCGGGAAGTAGCACGACGAACTCCTCGCCGCCGTAGCGCGCTGCCGTATCGACCGGCTGCCGGATGTTGTCGCCGATGCACCGCGCGACGGCCGCCAGCGCGTCGTCCCCCGCCTGATGTCCATACGTGTCGTTGTAAGCCTTGAAGCGATCGACGTCGACGAACAGCAGCGAGAAAACCGAACGCGCGCGGCGCGCGCGCCGCCACTCGCGGTCCAGCACCTCGCCGAAGCTGCGGCGATTGTTGAGCCCCGTCAGACCGTCGGTCCGCGCGAGCAGCACGAGCTCGGACTCCGCTCGGATCCGCCGCCGCAGTTGCGCGCCGAGCATCACCGACACCGCGATGAACGCGGCACCGAACGCGGCGATCAGCGCGCCGATCGTCGCCGCGCGGCGCCGCCACGCCGCGTAGATGTCCTGCTCGGCTTCCGCGACCATGATGATCAGCGGCAGCTTCGGCAGGTGCTTGAAGTAGTACAGCCGGCGCACGCCGTCGATCGACGACGTTTCCACGAACGTGCCTTCCGGCGCCGTCTGGAATCGCCGGAACGTGGCGGCCTTGCTGATGTCGCGGCCGATGTTGCGCACATCGTACGGCTGGCGCATTACCACGATGCCGTCGTTGCCGATCAGCGAGATCGAACCGTGCTGCCCCAACGACAGGCCGGCAAACAGCTGGTGGAAATATTCGAGGTTGACGGCAATGAGCGCGATGCCGGCAAACGAGCCGTCCGGATTCGAAATCCGCCGCGACAGCGCGATGCTGGGCGTCCCGCCGCGCAGCCGCGACGCGAACGGATCGCTGACGTAAAGGCCGACGTCAGGATGGTCGCGGTGGACGGTGAAGTACTTGCGGTCGGCGAAATTTCCATGGCGCGGCACGTCGTTGGCGGAGTCCAGCACGATGTTGCCGTCGGCATCGAGCACCAGCTGCGAGCCGAGAAACCGCGCGGTCATCGCGTGGTCGAACAGCACGTCGCGCCGCAGCGCCGGCGTCGCCGCCATCACGTCGGGCCGTTGCAAGCCCTGGATGACGGCCTGCAACGACAAGTCGTAGAGCTCGAAATTGCGCTCGATGTCGCGCTCGGCCATCAGGCCGACATTACGCGACGTTTCGCGCGCGCGATCGAGCGCATCGTGGCGGCTCTGGAACAGCTGCAATACGCACAGGCCCATCAGCGCGCAAGCGACCACGATGCCGATCGTCACAATCAGGTAAGGGGCTGCCGTTCGGGCGTGCATCGTCTCCTCGTCGCAAACGCAAATGGGCTGCGCCCGTCGCCGGACGCGGTTTGCGCATACTAAATCGAACACGCGCATTTGCAAGCGGCGCCGGACGCGCGGCCACGCGAATCCGTGCATTTTCCCGTCGGGTTCTTCCGCCGATCGATATCGACCGGCGAACCGACATCTTGACTTCACAAACGGTCGTTCCGGCCCGAGGTGAACATCGACCGATCGACGCCGGCCAGCGTCGCGCCATTTGCCGCAGCGACAAAGCATTGCCCCATGACACGCACCTAGCGCATCCCGGCTGCGCAGCGACGTCTGCACAAGACATCGACCGACGCGATGTTCCGACGCACGCGCGATGCAGTTTGGGCGTCAGCCCATATCGCCGATCGTGCCGCTCCGCGATCATCGCTCCGGTCGACGTCGCGCCGCCCCGGCGTTGTCCACGTGCCGCTCGCGCCGACACGCCCGCACCGGAGTAGAACATGGTTTCGCACGACATTCACGACGACCGCCGCGCAACATCGAATCGGCGCCACCGGCCACGAAGTGCCGTCGAGCCGCGCGCCCCGCACTGATACGCATGTACCGCGTCGAACGCACTGTCAGGACACGGATGCGTCGCTCGAAGCTGGTCAGTGCGGCGCTGACGTTCGCCTTGTTCTCGCTCGCCGTGAGGGCGATGTGGGTACAAGGGATCAACGACGCCTTTTATCGGCGCGAAGGCGCCCGCCGGCAGGTCGCGGATCTCACCGTCCCGGCTTCCCGAGGCAACGTCGTCGATCTGCACGGTCGCCTGCTCGCGACCAGCGTGCCGACCCGTTCGTTATGGATCGACGCATTCGACGCGACATCGCGCCCGTCGCAACGGCAGATCGACTCGCTCGCGCATCTCGTGGGCGTCGATCCGACGCAGATTGCACGCATCTACGCGTCGAACCGGCGCTTCGCGTACGTGCGCCGCAACGTTCCGCGCGACGTCGCCGCCCGCGCGCTGAGCCTTCGTCTGCCCGGCCTGTTCGCGCACGACGATTACCGTCGCAGTTATCCGGAAGGTCGCCTCGCATCCAACGTGATCGGCTTCGCCGGCATCGACGGGGCCGGCCGGGAGGGGATCGAATACGCGGCCGACCACGCACTCGCGGGAACCGACGGCAACAGGCAAGTGTTGCACGACGAGCTCGGCAACATCATCGACAACCTCGCGACGGTTTCGCCGCATGACGGGCGCGACGTCCGCCTGTCGATCGACCTGCCGATCCAGTACGCGGCAGCGACGGCGCTCGAGCAAACCGTGAAACGGTTCGATGCGGCATCCGGCTCCGCGATCGTGCTCGATGCGCAGACGGGCGGCATTCTCGCGATGGCGAACTGGCCGAACTACGATCCGAACCGGATCGACGAACGTCACGGCGCGGCGGTGCGGAACCGCGCCGTGACCGACGCATTCGAGCCCGGCTCCGTGCTGAAGCCGCTGACGATCGCGCTCGCTTTGCAGCAGGGAAAGGTGTCGCGTCGTTCCATCGTGACGACGGGCGGCGGCACACTGCGGCTGGACGGCGTAACGATCCACGACGATGCCGATTTCGGCACGCTGACGGTGGCGGGCGTCATCCAGAAATCGAGCAACGTCGGCACGACGAAGATCGCGCTGATGATGCAGCCGCGCGACATGTGGCGCAACCTTCGCGCAGTCGGCTTCGGCACACGTCCGGACGCCGGCCTGCCCGGCGAAGCGGCCGGCACGCTGCGTCCGTGGCGCGATTGGCGCCGGGTCGACCAAGCGACCATCTCGTACGGCTATGGACTTTCAGCGTCGCTGCTGCAGCTCGCGCAAGCCTATACGGTGTTCGCGGACGACGGCTGCGTCGTGCCGGCCACGATCTTCGGCTCCGACGAGCGGCGCGTCGTCGCACGGCGCGTCTACTCGGCTCGCGTCGCGCGCGAAGTGCGCGCGATGATGCAGACGGTCGCGGCGACCGGCGGCACCGCGCCGCTCGCCGCCGTGCCCGGCTATAGCGTTGCAGGCAAGACCGGCACCGCGTATCGGTGGACCGCGCACGGCTACGACAAGCACGCGTATCGCGCGTCTTTCGTCGGGATCGTGCCGGCGAGCCGGCCGCGGGCCGTCATCGCGGTCTCCATCGATCAGCCGCGCGCGGGCTCGCACTTCGGCGGCGCAGTCGCCGGGCCGGTGTTCGCGAGCATCGCAGCGCGAACGATGCAACTGCTCGCCGTCCCGCCCGATTCGCTCGCAGCGCCTACGTCGGACGCGCGCGCCGATGCGCGTGCTTCGCGGCCGTAAGCGATCGATGTCGATGCAGACGTCCGACACAATCAATGGTCGTTTGCGTCGCCGCGAGATGCGCCGGTCCGTCTGCATACCGCGCACGTCTGTTCGCGCGGGCGCGCGGGCGGCAAATAGCCCGCGCCGCCGGACAGCTGCGGCACCGCGCGAACGATGGGCCGCGCGACGCCACCGATCGCGATATAGGCGTCCATCAGCGCGCGCGCCTCGTCCGCTTCGCGCCGCAGACGCATGATCCACGCGGCAACATCGACGTCACGCTGTTCCGTCATACGGCCCGCTTCGACTGCCGGTCTCGTAGTCACTGCCATCTCGTATCCCCGCCTCTCTTTCTTGTTCCTCGTTTCGCGTGTCGTCGTCGCGTACTGCGTCACGCATCTACCACCGTCCGGCGCTCACCGTCGCTGCGCAAATCCGGACGCCGACGACATCGGCGCAGCAGCGCGATCGATGTACGAACCGACGACAGAAAAACCTCGATCGGCGGCCTCTGCTGCGACGCATTCTGTTGACGTTCATCGATTCACCTGTGGGCATCGCTTTGCAGTCGACGGGATGGAATTTTTTCGGTTCGCATCCGTTCGCGTCCGTGACGTTTGAATGACATTACTGCGCAACGGACGCGCAGCCAACCTATCAGTCCCTTTAGTGCGTATGGCTGCCGCGCGTCGACACGCGATGCAACGCCGTACGACGCCACGATCACGCCGATGGATGCACGTGACGGATAGCGTGCCGGATTCGCCGACACGCAAAACCTAACGGAACATATAGGTGTGCAAGCCCGGCTCCGCGGTTCATATTGGCGCAGCGATGCTCATGTCGCGAACCGCTACTACACCTTAGGAACAGGAGGCTTTTATGTCGTCGTCGCAACAAATCAACGTGATGGTCGTCATCGATACGGACCAGGCTCTCATCGACCTCAAAAATCGGGTCAGCACGGATCCGAACAACCCGATCAGCCTGGGCCACGACTGCGAGTACATGATCGTCACCGGCTCGCGCGGCAACGTAACGGGGCAAGGCAGCTGGAATCTCGGTTTCTCGGCGAACGTCGGCGACACCGTCTGCTTCCGCGGCCGTTCGGTCTACGACAACTCGGACGCGGCCATCGTGATCTACAACATCGTTCCGCTCGGCGGCCAGCCGCAGGTGTTCAACCCGTTCCACCCGGAAGTCGTGCAACGCAGCGGCGCGGCGATGCCGGATGCCAACACGGAAAACGGCATCCCGGCGACGCATCAACCGGCATCGTTTACGAGCCTCAGCGCGACCGTGCGCAACAAGGGCACGGAGGCCTACCGCGTGTACTTCGGCTTGTACCTGCTCGACGACAAGGGCGAGACGCAAAACCTGAAGAGCTACTGCTGCTGGGATCCGACGGTCACGGTGGCGTAAGCGCGTCGCCGCCGCACATCGATGCGGCGGCCGTGCCGGTGCGGACGGCGGCTTCCGCACCGGATCGATCGGTCGCACGAAACGGCGCGGTCGATTGCTGCGCTCGGCGATTCGACAACGCCGTCGCGTCGGATGGTCGGCCGCGCCGCGCGAGATTCGAGTCAAGCGGGCATTGCGAGCCGAAAATCGCTAGATCGATCGACGGCAGTTCGTCATCGGCATCTTCCGGACCGCCGATGCGGGAGACGTCGTTCCAGCACGGCGCTGATCGTTACGTACGCTTTCGGACCGGATACGAGGACGGGTGGACGAGTACGACGTTCGCTGCCGCCGGCAACATCACGACGGACGTCGCCCGCGTAACCGCGTCGATCTCCTCTTCCGACATCGGCTTCGAAACACGACGGCCGCTCCATACTTCCGCACATATCGGACGCGGGTCGTTCGGATCGCGCGCGTCCCACGACACCTCGAGCGAGTCGCCCGACGGGAACTCGAGCACCACGGAATTCGCGGCAAGCGGCACCAGTCGACCCGATGCGTCCTCGATATACGCTTTGATCTGCTTCGTGTCGGTCATGATCGACTCCATCGAATGTGAGATCGCAGCACCGCGTCGGGCGGTTTCGCGATCGTGCGCAAGTACGACCGGCGTTCGTCGTATTCGTCTACTTCCGTATCGGACTGCGTCGATACGTCCGACGCGTCGATTCACGTCCGGCCGTCATCGAATATAGCTGTCCAACAACGGCCAGTAGTGCCAGGCCGCCAGCGCGCCGATCGCAATGACGGTCGCCGCGATCCATACCGGCCAGATCCGACGCGTCGCCCGCGGGACCTCCGTCAGGACGGCATCGTCCGAGCTCGCCGTCGTGTCGGCCGCGGCGTGCTCCGCGAGCGCAAGCGGCTCCGGTCGTGCGCGCATCGTTTCGATTTCCTCGATAAGCGCGGCGAGCCGCTCCGCTTTCGTCTGCGCGACCTCTTTCTCGGTCCGGGCATGCACGAGCCGCGCGGACAGCGCGTCGATCTCGTCGTCGAGCCGGCGCGCATCGCGCGTCACCGTCTCGAGCATGTCGGCCAGCTCGTCATGGCTGTCGTCAACAGCGGGAATGTGCGCGGAGTCGTCACCGCCGCGCTGCTCCCAGCCTTTCAGGAGCGGCAACCGGTATTCAACCTGTGCGTAGGGATCGGTCATCGGTCTCGCCTCGAATCTGTATCGTCGTCGTCCGGTGCCGTGCGCGGCGCCGATGATGCACGAGCATCGCTTCTCCCGACATACGTCACTCATGCGCGATCGCCCGTACCGCGCGACGAAGGCGCCGTGCTTCATCGCGAACGCCCTTGCCGGTTTGCGGCGACGACAATCGATGACTGCGATTTTCCCGATCGAAACCGGCGAGCGATATGGGCCGATTCTCAAATCACGACGAGCCTGTGCCACAAGGGACGACGCGTCGCGGTCGACGATCCGGCGACGTCGAGATCCGCGAGGCCTTTTCAAACCGGACGTTACAGCGTTTGCTCCGCGATCGAACCTGAACGAACCTATAGGTAGCGGGAAACGCGTAACGCCGTACGCTGTCAACCAGTCGCCCCGATGCTCGTAGCGGAAGCGGATGAATGTACGGAACCGTCGTCCGATACCGGCGAATGCGAGAAGCCGCCCGCCATTGCGAAGCCGAGCACGATGCCGGCAACCAGGCCCGCGAACCTGCCGCGGCGTGCGGCCGCCAATTTGTCGCTGTCGAACAGGAGCCTGCGCGTTCGCGGCGCGATCGCGCGTCGCAGCAGCGGCGCGGCGGCCAACATCGCGCAAGCGAAACAGCCGGTGAGAACGAGCTTCGGCAGCGGCGGCAGGAACCGCAACCATCCCGCCGTCCCGGACCAATCGACCACCGCGCCTGCGATCCACGAGCCGACCAGAACGCACGCAAGCGCATTGACGGCGAATCGATCGAAGTGGCGTTTCATGGGGATAGCTTGCAGGGTCGTGGATTCTTTCGTGAGGTCTCGCAGCACGATGCGGCGATAACCCGGGAAACGACGCACAGAAGTGTGAACGCGTCGGTACGGTTACGCGATAGGCGATCTCGCAAATTGCACCGAAACGGTCGTTGAGCGCGCTGCGTCGCTCTTCGTTCTCTTCTTGATGCCGCGCGTTTCTTCTTCTCGCAGTCGCGTATTCCGCTGTTTTTGGCCGATAGGCGGAATCCGCATTCATCTCGTCGGGAGTTTGGGAATTCGCCCATTTCATCGGGCAACCCCGGCTGTCAATAATGAAACCGAGTCGGCGCTGCCGGCAGCGTCCATCGGCAACGCTGCGTCGTCTTCCGGCAATCGGTCGACGATACGTTTCGGTTCGGAGGCACGAATGAACGGTCTTTCCTTTGACGGCTATGTCCGCTTGCCGATGCAGGCGCTGGCCGAACTTCATCTCCAGCATCAGCATTCGGATATCGACGCCGAAGTGCTGCGCGAACTCAAGAACGATCGTATCGATGCGATCGTCGCCGGGCACACCGAATGGCAAAACCTGTGCTATCTCGGGTATCTCCGGATTTCGGTGGGCTGGGACTGGTATCTCGACCACACGTCGGACACGCTCGAGATCGCGCACGGCGCCCTTTACACGAACATCATGTGCGTCGACGCATACGGCCGAGACATCGGCACCGAGCGCACCGAAGCGCTGCTCGCGTTTCGGTTGAGAGCGCTCAACTGGTCGCGTACCGTTGCACGCGCAACGTTTGGCGAAATACCGGGCAGCGGCCCGACATCGTGCGCGTTGCACTGAGCGCGGCCGTTCGCGTCGTCGCGCGGGTCGATCGCAAGAAGCGAACATCGTGTTTCTTCAATCGAACGTGCATGGCGCCAGGGACAGGAAACGGTCATTACGCGTGCCCCGCAGACGATGTACGGGATAACGACGACACCGACGCAACCGTCTTCGTGAACCGACCCCTCGACTACGCGCGACCGCGGAAAGTTGCATCACGCGTCGCGCCCTAATTCAAGCATTTCAAATGATAGGGACCCCGATACGACTATTGCGCGCAACCCGTGCGCGGGCCCGCATCACGCATCTGCGCAACGCGCGTTGCCGTTCGCCGCTCAATGCGCGTCGCGGTTGTTTTCACTAGTTCTTCGGACACGTCACCTATACGACCTTTCAGGTTTTTTGCGTCGACAGCGGTGATGTAATGGCCGCTCATTTCATAGGAGACCTGCAATGACGCAGATTCATGAGAGCCAGTTCGACGACCTCGCGAACCTTTACGAGGACATGTCGTCATGGCCGTTTAGACGAGACATCGAGATCCCGAGCGTGATGCAACTGCTTGGCGGAGTACAGGGACTCGACGTGCTCGATTTCGGATGCGGTTCGGCGTTCTATTCGCGCATGCTGAAAGCGCGCGGCGCACGACGCGTGGTCGGCTACGACGAAGCCGGCGGCATGCTGCGATACGCGCAGCGACGCGAAGAGAAGGAGCGGCTCGGCATCGAATTCACGACCGCGCTCACGCCGAACTTCGATCGTCAGTTCGATCTCGTGCTGGCCGTGTACGTTCTGCCGTATGCGTCGACCGAGCAGATGCTGCACGCGATGTGCGCGCGGATCGGCAAACTGCTGCGCCCCGGCGGCCGTCTCGTCACGCTGCCGATCCATCCTGCGTACGAACCGCGGCCGGAATACTACGAGCCGTATGGTTTCCGCCTGCGCGCGGCGAACGACGATCCGTACACCGAAGGCGGTGAAGTGTGCCTCGAACTGTGCCGCCAGCACTACGAGGCAAACGTTTCCGCATGGTACTGGTCGGTCGCCGCGTTCGAACGCGCGCTGAAGGCTGCGGGCTTCGCCTCCGTAGACTGGAAAGACCCGGTGCCGCCCGGCATGCAAAGCGTCGACACCGCACCGGAAGAACTGAAGGCCTACCTTCGGAAACCGCACTCCATTCTGATGGATTGCCGCCTTGCATGAGGTCGATATGCTCGTCGCTGAAATCGGCAACCTCGAACTCGCGCGCGGTGGACAAACCGGCGACCTCGCGCTGCGAGCCGAAGCGCTGGCGTCCACTGCCGACGTCGACAGGCATCAATGGGACGCCCTCGTTTCGGACCATGATTTCTTCAACAGCTGGGGATGGCTCGCGTCGCTCGATCACGCACTCGGCGATACACCGCTGCTGACCGTGCGCGGGCCCACCGGCCTGCTGGCCGGCTGCGCGCTATGGGACGGCGAACGCACGTCCGGCCTCTTCTGCGCCGCCGAACTGTTCGCGAACATCCCGGGCCCGTGGGAGCGCGATTTTCTGTGGCTCGGCGGACGACGGTCGACGCACAACGAGATCGCATGCGTATCGGGGCATCGAAAGGCCGCGGCGCTGAAGCACCTCCTCCATGCGGCCGTCGATCGCGCCGCGGCACAAGATCGCGCAGGCATCGTGGTGCCTTATGTGCCGCTGCCGACCGCGCTGGAACTCGTCGGCAGTCTGCCCAATGCAGCGTTGGTGCTCCACACGGCGGAGGCCGCGACGCCGGTCCCGCACGGCGGACTGCATGAAATGATAGCCAGTTGGAGGACTCACGACCGCGTCTCCGCTAACGCCGAGATCGCCGCTTTCGAACGCAAAGGAAACCATATCGAATGGCGGCCGATCGACGACGAACTGGAGGCCGTCGCTGCCCATCTGATCGCACAAAATCGCGAGCGTCACGGTAGCGCGCCGAGCAACGAATGGATGCGCCGAATGCTGGCCGGCCAGCGGAAATCGGGCGTCATCGACTCGGCGATCGCGGCGGTCGCCATGCGTGGCGACGAAGTCGTCGGCCTCACGCTCTTCTACCGCTTCGGCCGGTCCTTGCATGCGCGCTACTTCGGGTCGAACTATGCGATCGCCGACAAGGACTTCCGATATTTCTGCCTCTGCTATTACGCGCCGCTCGACTACGCGGCAGCGCAAGGGTTCAGCGAAGTGCGGCTATCGATCGCCGCGCTGCAGGCAAAGGCGAAACGCGGCGCGCAACTGGAGCCGCTCGCCGCCGTGGTCGCGCTGAGCGACGGATCGCGGCTGAACCAGGACGCCGTCACGCTTCACAACCACACGCTCGTTCAGGAATTTCGTCGGGAGTTTCAAAGCCATCTCAGCCCCGAATGGAACCTGTTCGACGTCGAAACTTATTGAAGGAGATTGAAATGCTTCATCTGGTGTATGTCCTCAAACCCACGACGAAAGCGCGCCGCGACATGAAGGCGTTCTGGAACTGGCTGAGCGAGCGCGAAGCATGGTTCTACGGCGGTCTGGACATGGCCGTCGACCCGCGCTGGTACGTGCGTACGATCGGCCAGGACGTCCATTCGCTCGAGCATTCGATCTCGTTCGAAGACGAGGCTGCGTGGGGCGCGTATCGATCCGCCGTTTCCGCACGATCGCACGATCCCGCATGGGAGCAGCGTCGCGTCGAGCAAGACGACTGGTGGGAGATCCTCGAGGCCCGCCTGCTGAACGACGCGCCGGTTCGCCGCACGACGAGCGCGGCGTAACGACGACGCGTGCAGTCCGGCCGGCGCTGCTTCGCATCCGCCGGCCGGACTGCCGCTGCAACCGGAAATACCGATGTCCGATACAGAAAACGCATTCCGCCGCGCGGCATTCCTGCTGGGATCCGCGCGATTCACGACGCTCGCCACCGTATCGCCGGCCGGCGAGCCGTGGGCGTCGACGGTCAACTACGTGCCGATGGAAGACGCGTCGATCCACGTCGTTTGGTACTCGATGCGCGACGCACGTCATTCGCGCAATATCGAATCGAACGCGCGCGCCACCGCATCGATCTTCCGGACGGATCTGACGCACGAGTCGCCGCTCGGCCTCGACGGCCTGCAGTTGGAAGGAACGTGCCGCGCCATCCCGGCAGACGAGTTGGCGGTTTTCCACGAGCACTACTACGCGCGCAACTTCGTCGACGACGCCGCCCGACACGAATGGATGCTTCCGCTCGACGACTTTCGCGGCGACGGCAAGCGGCGCTTTTACGAGCTGACCGTCGAGCGGTTATGGCTGCTCGATATCGATCGATGGCTGATCGACAAACACGATCAGCGCGTCGCCGTCCCGTCGCTCGCGTCGGTCGCCGACGCGCTTCGTCGTACCGGAGGGCAAGTGAAATGACGTTGCTCGCACGCATAAAAGGCGGTCTCGTCGTGTCGTGCCAGGCGCTGCCCGGCGAACCGCTGCACGGAAGCGACCATATGTGCGCGATGGCGCGTGCCGCGGCAGAAGGCGGCGCGGCCGGCGTACTGGCAAACGGAGGCGACGATATCGCACGAATTCGCGCGTGCGTCGAGCTTCCGCTGATCGGCGTCGTGACGCGCGGGTATGCCGGCTCGGATATCGCGCTGACCGCAACGATGACCGAGATCGACGAGATCGTGGCCGCAGGCGCGCAAATGGCGGGGCTCGATGCGACCGATCGGCGCCGGCCCGACGACGACACGCTCGACGCATTCTTCTCGCGCATTCGCGAGCGGTATCCGTCGCTGCTGCTGATGGCCGAGATCGCGACGGTCGCCGAAGCAATCCGTGCGCAGGAAATCGGCTTCGACTGCATTTCGAGTGCTGCATACGGCTATACGCCGGATACGGCGGGACGACGTCTGTCCGACCACGACTTCGCTCACTTCAGTGCGTTGAGGGCCGCCACCACACGATGTCCGCTCGTTGCGGAAGGCGGCATCGGCCAGCCCGCACATGCGGCGCGCGTGCTCGAGCTCGGCGCAGACGTCGTCGTGGTAGGGAGTGCGATCACGCGTCCGCAGTCGATCACCGCCACTTATCGGCAAGCGATGATTTCCGTGTCCCGGTAATCGCGCAACAATATGCGTCGGCGCCGGGTTGCGTTCCGGCGCCAGCGCATTCGCGCGGCGATCGACGCCGCGCCTCTCTTATTTGATCGGCCAGTTGAGGAAGACCACGCAGTCGTTGTAGTGGCCATTCGCATCCGGTACGCCGACGATCCCCCAGTTCAGGTTCGAGTCGATACTGGATTGCGTCGACTTGATCGGCGTGAGCTTGCCGTTCGACGTGACGGTAATGCGGACGTTGCCCGAGCCGGACGCCTGCTGCGTCGTGCCCATCACGCTGTCGCCGGTCTGATCGCCGGCGGTCGCCTGATGCACGTGCGCCACGTGGACGGGCATCGGAAACCGGACAGCGCACGGCCATCGCCCGCTCGGCTCGAGCGCCAATGGTCGTGTAGCGGGAAGTGCGTCGCGCCGACACGCACCGGGACGTCGCCTATCGGCAAATACGCCGCCGCCCATCCATGGATTTCACGATCGCTGGAATACTTGCGCATACGGTGCCGGCAAGCTTTCCGCGATGAGCAATTCTCTGCGAAAGGCGCGCGCGGCCGACACACGCAACCACACGCATGAGCGATTCGCGAGCGCCGGCCGCCGTCGACCGACGACGCGCCTGCTCGACAGATGCACTGGTCGGCTCGCACGGAGAAACTGTCCTCAGCGGTTTCTCGTTTCGTCCCCTGGCGTTCAGCTCCAACGCCGGGGGATTTTTTTGTCGCGCGATCGCGCCGCGTGCGTGTGCCGAGCGCCGGCATCGTGCTTGATGCCCGTCGTTCGCCATCCATCAAGCGCGCGGTCACGTCGCGCGCGCCGCGTCTCCTATAAGAAGCGATAGGTACGCACACACCCACCCCGCCTGTAGGCTGCATATGGCTGAGTCGACACGCTGTTTCGACGCGAACGCCTTCACGGGCCTTATATCGCACGATTCAGCGCTGCCACGACGAGCGGCGCCCGTCATCGTGCAACGCATTGCCCGGTGCGGACCGAACAGTCGAGCGAGACGGTACGCGTCGGCGTCGGCGGATGCCGCGCTCGAGCCGGCAACCCGTGCGGCATCGCGCGAATCGACGGCGCGATCCCGATGATTGCGAACGCGGGTCAGTTGGCTTGTCGAATCTGGACGATCGGTCGAACAGATCACCTCACGAAGAGAGAGAACATGGGAAATCCTATCAACTACGGCGACAGCGTATGGGTCGTGGACATGAGCATCGGCAACGGTTCGAACACGTACCTGCAAAGCGATGCGTCGATTACAGGAGGCACGACGAGCCTGTGGCAAATCGAGAGCTACAACGGCGAATCGGGGCAGGTATCGACGAGCAAGGGCATGCTGCTGAAGACGACGTCGGGCTATTTGTACGCGACTGAAAGTCAGCAAGTCACGATCGCGCCGTTCCAGGTCGCCGATCCCGGCTTCATATGGGTACCGATCGTCGTGAGCGGCGGCGACGGCCTGTCGACCGACTCGCAGTTTCGCCTCCAGGCAGGCAATTCCAAAGCCGGCGAAGGCCAATATCTGTTCCTGACCCACGGCACGGGGCGGCCCGCCTCCCTGAAATCCGATTCCGCCAACGGTGCGACAAGCGACATCTGGGTGTTCAAGGTGGCATCCGCCGCACCCGGTCCGAGCCCGACGCCGAGTCCCAATCCGACGCCGAGTCCCAGCCCGACGCCCACCCCCAATCCGACGCCGAGTCCCGGCCCGACGCCTAGCCCGCATCCGACACCGAGCCCCGGCCCGACGCCGACTCCGAGCCCTACCCCGGATCCGAACAAGGGCGAGCACCCGTTCCACGTGCCGGCCGGAACGCAGTTCGCCGTTACGGTGCTGCTGAATTCGAAAGTCGAGCAGACGATCGCGGTCTACCTCGATGACGATGCGCAGCCGGCCTATCAGATCACGGGCACGGGAAGCGGCGACGTCAATCAGGGTACGGTCGTGCTGACCGCGAAGGCGCAAGGCAAGGTCACGCTGAAAGCGTCGGCCGGCGGCAAGACGTCGTTGTTCCACGCGGGCCAGAAAGACATACCGACGAAGCGGTCCTACATCGGCGTGATTGCGATCTACAACGGCGCCGATGGCGACAACGCCTACGACGACGCGCTGGTCTTCTTCAATTGGCCGCTGCGCTGAGTCCAGCGACGCGCCGGACGCCGCGCGAAGCGCGCGCGGCGTTCCGCGCGTGCCGGCGTCGCCCGGTAGCCGTCCGATAACTCGCCGCGGTGCAAGTCAACAACGTTTCAGGAGGCTTTTCATGTCTGCTTCGAATACGCAAATCTCTCTTCAGCCGAACACGCGCTACGGCGCAACCGTCCTCGTCAACTCGCCGGTCGTCCAGACCGTCACGCTTCATATCGACGGCGGCAACGCCAACGGTCAGCAATTCGTCGGCAGCGCCGCGAGCGTCACGAGCAATCTCGGAACCTACGTTTTCTCCACCGGTGCGTCGGGCAAGGTCACGCTCGACGTCACGAGCGACGGCGCGAGTTCGTCGATCAGCGTGCGCGACATGTTGAGTTCGCTCGGCTGTGTCGTCGCCGGTGCGTCGGGGAAAAACGATACGCACCAGCTCTTCAACGATGCGCTGGTCGTATTCAACGGTCCGCTGAAATAAACGACTAAATGATGCCGAGGTCCCGCGCAGCGCGCGCCAGTTCGACGTCGTTGCGCACCGCGAGCTTGCGCATCGCTGCGTTCTTCTGATTGCTGATCGTCTTCGGGCTCCGGCACACGCGCTCGGCAATCTCGGCGATCGAATGACCGGCACAGATCAGGCGAACGACTTCGAGCTCGCGGGGCGACAACGTGTCGACGCCGGTCGTCTGGCGAGTACGGCTGCTGAAGACGTTCGCGAGAATTTCCGTCGCGATCGACGGCGGAATATAGGTTTCGCCGCCGTGTACGCGTCGAATCGCATCCGCGAGCACCGCGAAATCCGCCTTGGACTTGCCGATGAACCCGGCGGCTCCACCCGCCAGCGCCGCCGACACGATATGCGTCGCCGAGTGCGAGCTCAGAAAGAGGACGCGCGTATCGGGAACGAGCTGGATCAGGCGGCGCAGCAGATTGAGGCCGTCCGCCTCCTTGTCGTCCTCGAACTCGTAGTCGCATACGAGCACGTCGATCGGCTCTTCCCTCACCTTCTCAAGCAGCGTCTTGATGTTGTCTGCCAGAAACGACACCTCGATATCGGGCGCATCCATCAAGATGCCTTTTATCCCGACGAGAACGATCGGGTGATCGTCCGCCACAGCAACCCGAATCCTTTTCATGGCTCCTCGCACCGATATGCCAGCGTGTTGAACGACGAAGACGCGTCTTCCGCCGATCGCTCAGTGTCCATTATTTACCTTTTCGCCACTAGCGGAATAGGCGAGCCCTATACTTTTCTATAGGCGATTTCCCAATCGACGAGGCGCGATGTTCCCGCTGCGGTACACTCGTCGCGCATCGCGCCCGGTGAAGGACGACTGTCGCCGGCATCGCGCGCCTACGCTCATCACCGAGGTCAAACGTGTCCGGACGGCAACGATCGCTCGCCCAAACTGCACGCTTTCACCGCCGCGTGCTCTATGGATTCGCCGTCCTTCTGTCGGCGACGATCGGCGGCGGCGCCACGCTGTTCGTCGGCAGCGCGGTGACGCGCTTCTTCGAAGCCCGTCAGAACACGCTCGTGCGCAACCAGGAACACGCGCAGGCCGAAGTGGTGCGTCTGTCGTCGCGATTGATGAACATGGCGGACCTCTACGAGGGAAACTGGGCTTTTCACAATCAGGAAGCGATTCCGCTCGACCGCTATCGACAGGCGCTGCGCGACCATCACGGCATCGTGACGACGGGCTCCGACCTGGCAGTCACGCCGTTCCTGCTCGTCGGGACGCAGCCGGACGCCGACGATCGCGGTCGACTGAGCACGATGCTTCACATCGTACGCCGCATTTCTGCCGACCCGGTGTTCGATATTCGCCGCGGCGTCACGGTGTCCGGATTCGTCTACTCGTCGGACCGCACGATACTGGCCGCCGCGCCGGTCACGGCGCCGTTCCTGACGCCCGACGATCTCGAGCAGGACGCGCGCACGTTCATCCACGCGAACGCCGACCCCATCGAGGATCGGCTGCAATCGCAATCGGAAGCGCAACTGCGGAAAAGCCGGCCGCTATGGATCGCGCTCGAAGATCCGGTGCGGCAGCGGGCGCTCGCCGAAATCGTCGTGCCGATCTTCCATGGCCGCGAGCGTGTCGCCACGATCGTCGGCCGGGTGCCGCGAGACCAGTTTCTCCACTACTTTCTCGACGCGTCGCGTCCCGAGGGCTTCTTTGTGCTGGCCGGCAAGCATTTTCTGCCGCTCGGCGCCGGCCCGACGTCGGCACGCGACGCCGCACTGCTCGCCGCGGTACAGGCGCAGGCGCCGCGGCTTCAGGCCGTCGCAACCGGCACGACGCTGCTCCGGGACGGGCTGACGTTCATCGTCGCGCAGCGCATCGCGGGCCCCGACTGGCTTGCCGTCTATGCGTTCGACTGGACGGACGTCGTGGGCGGCATGCGCGGCGAAATCGCCGCTGCCGTATTGCTCTGCATCGGCGCACTCGCGCTGCTGTGGACCGGCGTCGGATATTTCGACCGACGCGTCGCGCAACCCTTCGAACGCGACGCGAAGAAGCTCGTCGAGGCCGAGGAGTTCAACCGGTCGATCATCGACACGGCGCCGGTCGGCATCGCCGTGTTCGACCCCGAGCGCCGCAGCGTGATCCTCGAAAATGCGGTCGCCCGGCACCTGTTCGGCGATGCGGGCCCGCACGTCGAGTTTTACGAGGCCGTCGCGCGCGCGCGCGAACAGAGCATGGCCGTTTCGTCCGATCGAGCCAATACCGGCCACAGCTTCTTCGAGATTCCGTGGAAGACGGCCAGCGGCGAAATGTACATCGGCGCCGCGTCGTCGGCCACGCGTTTCGGCGGGCGCGATGCGCTGCTGTTCGGACTCGTCGACATCACGGAGCGCAAGACGACGGAGGCCATGCTGATCGATGCGCGCCGCGCCGCCGATCGCGCGAACCGCGAGAAATCCATCTTTCTCGCGATCATGAGCCACGAGATCCGGACACCGCTGCACGGCGCCACGGGCCATCTCGAGCTCCTGTCGAACACGTCGCTCGACGCCGGCCAGCGCGAACGAGTGGGGTTGATTCGCCGCTCGTTCGATTCGCTGCTGTCGCTGATCAACGACCTGCTCGACACCACGCGCATCGAAGCGAACGCGCTGACGGTCAACGCATTGCCGATCTACGTGAACCGTATCGCCGAATACTGCGCTCAGCATTTCGCGCCGACGATTCTCGCTCACAACGTCGCGCTGCACTGCTATACGGACCCCGCGCTCGATCGGCTGCTCGAAGGCGACGATCAACGGCTGATGCAGATTCTGCAGAACCTGGTCAGCAACGCGGCGAAGTTTACGCAGCACGGGACGATATCCGTTTCGACGACGCTGCTCGACCGGCACGACGACCGCCTGTGGGTGCGCATCGAGGTCGCCGATACGGGCATCGGCATCCCGTCGGCGCTGCAGGCGATGGTATTCAAGCCGCTGGTCCAAGCCGATGCGTCGATCAGCCGCCGCTTCGGCGGAACGGGCCTCGGGCTGTTCCTGTGCCGCAATCTCGCGGAATTGATGGGCGGCCGGATCACGCTGCAAAGCGAGCCGAACGTCGGCAGCACGTTCGGTATCGAAGTGCCGTTGCGTATGCTGGAGTCGGCGGACGAAGCGCCGCCGGCGCCGCTGCGCGACATCTCGGTGGCCGTCGCGGCCGACGATGCACGGCTCGTCGCGATGTGGTCGGGCAGGCTCGAACACTGGGGCGCACGCGTGTGCGCGGCGCCGAGCGCAACGCGTCCCGACATACTGATCGCCGGCCCCGACCCTCGCGTGCCGCCGGCCGCCGCATCGACGCAACCGCTGCGCGGCACGATCCGCGTCGCCCATGACGGGCCGCTCACGCCGGAGCGAAACGGCACGATCATCAACGTGTCGCTGTATTCGACCGATGCGCTGCTCGCCGCGCTGCTCACGCTTGCGGAACGACAGGCGGCCGACTCCGACGCGGCCGCCTCGTCGCAGCCGAACGGCGGCGAGTCGCTCGACGTGCTCGTTGCGGAGGACGACCCCGTGAACCGCGTGCTGATCGCCGACCAGCTTCGCACGTTGGGCTATACGTCGGTTCGCATCGCGAAAGACGGCCGGGAAGCGCTCGATCTTTGGTGCGAGCGCGAAGCCGACATCGTACTGACCGACGTCGGCATGCCGTACCTCGACGGTGCGGGATTGCTCGACGAGATCCGCAAGCGCCGGCCGAACGCGTTCGTCGTCGCGACGACGGCAGCCGGCTCGAGCGATCTGTCGCCGGAAACGGCGCGCCGGTTCACGCACGTGCTGCGCAAGCCGGTCCTGCTCGCCCAACTTCGCGACGTGCTGACGAAAGCGCCCGCCGTTGCGCGCGTTCCGGACGAGTCGCGCCGCCAGGCAGACACCGGTGACCGACCGCCTCGCAGCAGCGCGCTCGATGCGGCGCTGCAGCAAGCGTTCGCGCAAAGCTGGCCGCACGAGCGCGACGGAATCAGGGAAACGTTCGCGCAGCGCGATCGCGACCGCAGCCGACGGCGATTGCATCGGCTGCAGGGCGCGCTGCTCGCGGTCGGCCTCGACGCCGAGGCTGCGCATTGCGTCGCGCTGCAGACGCTCTGCATCGACGGCGCGTGGGCGCAGGCAAACGACGAATTCGACCGTCTGTGCGCCGTCCTCGATGCGTTTGCGTGCCGAGCCGACGGCTGAAGCGCCGGCGCGTCGGCTGCCTCGCCGGCGAAACGCTCCGCGCGTTCGACCGCGAGGCCAGACGGCGTTACCGGCCGCCGTGCGCATCGCGCGTGCGGCAACTCGCCGCGTCATCCATAACGGCTGCACGCATTGCAATGCCGCGGCGCGGCACGTGCGCCGGCTCTGCACGGTCTGACTGCACATCGCCGGCGCGTATCGCGTCAAGGTGCCGCCTCCGCGCGTACTCCAAGTTCTTATAGGTTTCCCGGCTCGTTGTTCGTGCAATGATCGTGCAGCGCAGTCGATACGGAGGCACCTGTGTTGTTGGACGAATCTTGGCGAACCTGGGTAATACACAACAAGAGCCGGGGTTGCACGCCCGAATCGATGATCGAGATGATGGTCGATGCAGGCTTCGGTTCCGATGAAGCCAAAGTCGCGCTGGAAACCACCGTCGCCGATCACGGCGACATGCGAGGCGTCGAAGCGGCGATGCCGGTGCGCAAGTACGGCGAGTATCAGTACGACGCGTGTCCAATCGCGGTCGGGAATGTCATCGACGCCGCGGATCGCCGCATCCCGGTACTGATCCGATGCGAGCGCCCGCAAATCGTCGTCTTCGGCAACGTCCTCGACCAGGACGAGTGCGACGAGATGATCCAGCGATCGATGCACAAGCTCGAACAATCCACGACGGTCAATGCCGAAACGGGTACGCAGGAGGTGATTCGTCATCGAACGAGCCACGGCACGTGGTTCCAGAATGGCGAAGACGCGCTGATCCGTCGAATCGAAACCCGTCTGGCCGCACTGATGAACTGTCCGGTCGAAAACGGCGAGGGATTGCAGGTGCTGCGCTATACGCCGGGCGGCGAATACCGTTCGCACTATGACTACTTCCAGCCGACGGCGGCCGGATCGCTCACCCACGTTCGAACCGGCGGGCAGCGTGTCGCGACGTTGATCGTCTACCTGAACGACGTGCCGTCCGGCGGAGAAACGGTGTTTCCCGAGGCCGGCATTTCAGTGGTGCCCCGCCGCGGCGACGCCGTCTACTTCCGCTACATGAATCGCCTGCGCCAGCTCGATCCCGCCACGCTGCATGCCGGCGCGCCCGTACGCGACGGCGAAAAATGGATCATGACGAAGTGGGTACGGGAGCGCCCGTACGTCTGACCGACCGTCTTCAATCTTCGAACCGGAATCCGCTATCCCATGAGTCACGACATCTTCGTCCAGATCGCCAGTTATCGCGATCCGCAACTGATCCCCACGTTGATCGATCTGATCGAACAATCGCGGCGTCCGGAGGCGCTGCGCATCGTCGTCTGCTGGCAGCATGCGCCGGACGAGACGATCGACGAATTCCTGCGGCACGGATTTGCGTTGTACAGCGTTGAAACGGCTGCCGGCTTCACGCTGCGCGTGCTGGGTCTGAACGGCGCCACGGTGGAATTGATCGACGTCCCGCATTTCAGGTCGCAAGGCGTCTGCTGGGCGCGCAACCTCATTCAGCAGTGTTACCGCAACGAAACGTACACGCTGCAGCTCGACTCGCATCATCGCTTCGTCAAGGACTGGGACGCATTGCTCGTCGACATGATCGAGAGCTTGCGCGCCGAGAGCCCGAAGCCCGTCCTCACCACTTACCCGCCCGACTTCGATCCGCACGACGATCCGGCCAGCAGGATCATGTGGCCGACCGTGATGACGTTCGAGCGATTCACGTGGGAAGGCTTCCCGATGCTGAATACGCGGTATATCGCCGACTCGGAACGCGCGCGGCCCGTACGCGGCCGGTTCTACGCGGCCGGATTCGCGTTTGCCGACGGATCGTTCGCGGTCGATGTGCAGCACGATCCGAACTACTTCTTTTACGGCGAAGAAATGTCGATCGCGGTGCGGGCGTACACGTACGGCTACGACTTCTACCATCCGAACGTGCTGATTCTGTGGCACGAGTACGCGCGCCCGGATCGTCGACCGAAGATCTGGGGCGACCACAATGACGAAGCGAAGCGCGACGGTCATGTGGAAAGGGGATGGTGGGACCGCGCGCAGGAAAGCCGCAAGCGGTTTCTATCTCTGTTCGGGATGGCCGGCGGCGAGCACATCGATCCCGGCCGCTACGGATTCGGCAACGTCCGTAGCGTGACCGACTACGAGCGCTATGCCGGCATCAGCTTCGCGCATCGCGGCGTACATCGCGCGGCACTGGAAGGGACTGCGCCCGTCGCCGACAACCGGCACACGCTGCCGGAAAGCGAATGGCTCGAATCGCTGCAACGCTCCAACGACATTCGCATCTGTCTGCACCAAAGCGATCTGCGCCATTGCGAAACCGCCGCTTCGGCGCGCTTGCGCGTGTTCGACCAGAACGATGCCGAACTGAACGTTCACGCGATATCGGGCGATGCACTGAGAAACAGCGTCGCGTCCGGCTGGTTCGAGCACTTGTGGCCGTTCATGTGCAGCATCGATCGCGTCCCGCTCCGCTATACGCTCGAGTTGTTGAGCGATCGTGAGGCGCCGCTCGCCACGGTCGAACGACGAATCGCGGCGTAGTGCGGCCACGTCGCACGGAAACGGCTCAGACCGACGGCAAGTCGAACCATTCGGTAGCCGTTTCGTGCACGATGCGCACGCGGCCCGACACGACGTTGACGATGCAGTCCGGGCCGAACACCGTCAAAAGATGCCGGAGCATGATGTCGCGTTCGCGCAGTGCATTGATGCTCGCGGACTGAGCTTCCGTGATTCCGCCGCAGAGCGGCTGCGCCCATGCGGGCAGCTCTTGAGCGCCGATGCCGCCACCGCGGCGGTCGCGGTCGCGGTCGCGTGCGGCGTCGTCGGCTCTGGTCGGCCCGGCCTTGCGCCTGCGCAGCCGCTTCGGAAGGTGCCTGACGATGCGCGACACTTCCTCCTGCATGCATCGATTTCGGATCGACTGGTTGTCCATACCGCTCTCTCCCTCGCGCCGCTTCACGAGACCTATTGTGGCCGATAACCTTGAGACATCAATGAGAATCGGCCCATTTTCACGCGGGCGCGCAATGGGCGACGCGCCGTCGTTCTGCGCGCACCATGGCCGTTCCAAACGACCGCGCGTACAACGTTCCTCGGCGCGCTTTGCGACGGCAAAAACGCTCGCCCTCATTCTTTGCTGTGTTTCAACGGATACCTTACCTATCGCTTCATATAGTGTCGCGTCGTCGATGTATCGCGCAGAATTGCCGTTACAGGAAATCGACCGGCGGCCGGCAATCGATCAGGGATCTTTAGCATCGTCGCCGTTGCCGCCGTGCATCAAGACGAATTCACGAAGCCGAACATCATGCAGGTGACAGTCATCGCGGCGTCCATGGACGGTATGCAGGCTTGCGGCACTTCAACGTTCCGCCGCTTTTACCGTGACCTCGGATGGCGGGACGATTCGCGGGTGGGCCCGCCCCGCCCGCTCTTTTATTTCGCGATTACCGGCAATCGTGCAGCTCCACGCCGGAAGTCCTTCGGCGGCGATCGACGCGCCGCTTTCTCGAGTGCTCTCCCTTGGCCTCCTCGTGCCGCCAAGGGACTTTGCGAGCAATACCCCTGCTCGCCTTTTTCTTCCATGTCCGGCGCGCGCTCGTGCCGGACGCTGCCGCTCTTCCGATTCTCGAGGAGCCGGCGGCTTCGCTTCACGCTCCCGGTGATCTCGGGGCGCCGCTGAAAAGCCAGGTCTCCAGGCGTTGCCGGTGCGGCGGTCGTGCAATGCGACCGCGCACCGGATTTTTTTCGAACGGGTCACGTATATCGGATCCGCGACGGCGCATCGATTGCGTGCTCGCCGTGCCGAATCAAAGCGCGATGATCGTTGCGTGGCCGTCGATCTGTTCACGCTTCTCGCATCTGCGCACGCAAGCAAAGCGACTCGGCATGCACAACTATCCATTCCTTGAGTAGCGGCGCCTGCGTACATCGCCAACACTTGAGACGGGTGGTTATTGTCCGCTGCAGCTTCCACTCGCCGCAGCGCTACCCGTTCGTGCTACCTACCTGGGAGAAAATCGATGAGCTTACCGAAAAGCGGTTACTACGCTGTGCAGGCCTCAACCCCGAGGAAATGGCTGAAAGTACAAAGCGACGGGAAACTCGCCGCGACCGAGGACACGCAGCAGACGGCATCGCCGCTGCTGCTCGAGCCGCTGGACGTTTCGGCTGTGCACCCGACGTTTGCGCTGAAATTCCACGCGCCGGGCGCTTCTGGGCGCGGCGTCTGGTTGAGCAGAGTCCTGATCGGCTCCAACAACTACATCGTCGCCGTAAAGGAGGAAATCGACCCGTTCTGCCACTTCGCCTACTACGAAATCGACGGAAATCTCTGCGGCGTGGCCGCGGACACGGGCCTTTTCTGGCACGTCGATAGCAATGACCGGTCAACGGTCAAGCCGGACGCGTCGAGCTATCAGACCGACAAGAGCTGTCACTTCTCGTTGTTCGCGTTGCCGGATCAACCCGATCGTTCGTAGACGACTTGCAACAGCGGTTTGAAGTGCCGGCGCCCTTTCGAGCGGCGCCGGTCTGATCGCTTCCGGTAGCGAAGCCGTCCATGGTGTCGGCAGCCGCCCGCGCATGCGCATCGCGCTGCGTGTCTGCGCCGTACTGCGTTGCTCGACAAAGGCTAACGTCGATGCCCCGGCGCGACTCGTCAACGCTTCGAGCCGCGCGATATGCCAGCGATATCGCCGGTACATGCCGCCATCGATACGATTTGCCGTCGCGTATCGCAGCGCCGCGAAGCGCGGAGTCCCACGCGGTCACGCTCGACGTCAGTACGCCACCCATTCCGCAGATGCAGCCCGCAACGCTGCCAGTCGGGTTGACAGGCGCGACCTGCCGCCGGGAAGCGAAAGCGCAACTTACCGAGCAAGGCGGAGTGCCTCCGTATTGCTTCGCGCTCGTCAGCCCAGCTGACGCCGTCGAGCTTTCCGACAATGGCGCGCCGCAATGGCTGACTGTCGGCCGGACAGCAACGCGCTGATCGGGACGATCGATGCAGCAGTACTCGGTCTTCGATATGCGCTCGATGTGACGTGCAGCAATCACCCCGGCACGGCGAGCGCCGCCAAACGCTTCGAACCGATGCTTGACGCACCCTTGCGGTGCATGTCGAGCAGTTCGATTGCGCCCGCAACCGAAACAACATGTCGCGAATATCAGCTCGAGATGAAAGGCTAACGTGGCGCCACGACGTTCCCGTTGCTCGGTTCACCGTCCGCGGTCGGCGGCAAGGGCAAGTATCCGAAGAGGTTGTCGGCCGACAACGACGAACCGTCGTATGAAACGCTTCAGGAGTTCCTGTTCCTGCCGCAGATGTTCACGTTCAATGTGAGCGCCGCTGACGGGATCGGCGCTCCAGTGACGTCCGACGAACGCCTGTGGATGGCGATCCGGCATCCATCGCGACGCAGTAGCCCAGCATGCGACAAAAAGCCGCGCCAGCTTCCGCCGGCGCGGCTTCTCTCCGCTTCCCCTCCCCTGTCTCTCGCTCGCCCGGCAGCTCCGCGCCACCGACGGCCGCCGAGCGGTCACGCAGCGACGAGCATCTCGCCGAACAGCGCCGTATGAGTCTGTTCGCCGAGCACGACCGTCAGCGCAACGGCGTTCTCCTTGCCCACGCGAACCGGCGGGCCGAAACGATGGATTTCGATTCCGGTACGACGCAGCAGACGCTCGACCGCGGTCGTCGTCACGGTCACGTACTGGCGCAAGCCGCGGCGCTCGCCAAACGCGATGATCTCGCGGATGGCCTCCATCGCGAAATCGGTGAAGCCGAACGCGCTTTCGTTACCGCTCGAATCCAGTGCGAAACGGCTCAACTCCCAGACGTCCGGTGCCTGCGGCGCGTCCTGACCATGCAGCAATTGAGGAAATGTGTCCTTCAGCATGTACGGCCCTTCCGTCGGAAGCAGACGCCAACAGCCGCGCACTTGTTCGCTCTCGTCGCGAATCAGCATGTAGTGAGGCGACAGACCGTCATAAGCGTCGACCTCCAGGTCGCCGAACCGATTCACCTCCCAGCCCATTCGATCGCTAAAGACACGGGCGCGAAAGCGGTACATATCGACGAGGTCGCTCATTTCCCAGTCACGTTGGGGCGCAATACGAATCGTAGGAACCATACCTGTTCTCCACTCGATAATTAAGATAACGAGCGTAACGATAGGCAAAGCCCAAATTTTTCCAAACTATAGATTCATATAGGAAGAGGCGCCAATTAATCCCTCCCCATTCATTTTCATCATAAAATCCCCATATTGCTTCCGCGATAAGTGGTACGCCATCACTAACAAAACGGCAGCAATTACCGCATCACATACCGCATGGACGGGTGATGGCGAAGCAAATGCGCGATGGAAAGGTAAACGGCCCCGGGGGCGGGCCTGAATCAGTGGGGTCCGATATCGTCAGCGGCAATCAGGCCATATCGAGCAAGCCCATCCGTGCAGCCTTGTACACGAGAGCCGCTCGGGACGTAACGCCGAATTTATTGCGGAGGTTGGTCATGTGGAAATTGATGGTCGCTTCGGAACACGTAAGGATTTTCGACATTTCCCAAATCGATTTCCCGCATGCCATCCATTTCAGGCACTCTTTTTCTCGACGAGTCACTTTCGGCACGACGGACGCGACGTGAGACACGAGAAACGCCTGCGCACTTTCGAATGCCGCATCTCTCAGCATGCCGAGCATTGGCAGGCGCTCCGACAGACCTTGCCAGACACCGGTGCCCGGGGCGTCGGACGTTGCAAAACCAAGCATGCCGGTCTCGTGCTGAGGCCCGTGTATGGGGAAAATAATACCGCTCCTGAGTCCATGACTCGCCGCGCCGTCGTAAAGCTCGCGCTCGCAATCGGTCGCGAACGTTTTCTCATGCCAGATGAGCGGCCGCGACTGGCCAAAAATATGCTTGACGGTCGGGTCAATCGCCGCAAGCCCCTGCTTATCGTACGTTTCTCGCCATTCCTTCGGATAGTTGCTCTTCAGAAAGATGTCCTTGAAGCCAAGCCCCGGGCGGGGCAGGATGGCAAACAAGGTGTAGTCAAACCCGTGCTGGGCGCCGATTTCCGTCAAGGCGTCGGCCCATGCGTCTTCACCGCCTGCGTTTGACAACGTAGGCGCGGGTTCAAGAAGGTCGCTGATCATATCGTCCCCGTTTTAAACCACGAGACGCGGCGTTGGACTTACGCCGCTGTCTCGCTTGCATGCATATCGTAGTACGTAAAACGTTTGCGCGCTGGTGCGCAGATGCGTGCATAAACGTATATTGACGGTACTTCTTAAACCTTGCAAGCATCCGTTAGGACTGGGAATGAGGGTCTGGATAGCCGCGGACAGTCGCCATCGTCCTGCGTGCGGCCGGCTTCTGCCATGATCTCTCGCGATCCGGCGACTAACTTGAATTTTGGCCGGTGCGCGGCGTCGGGTCCGGCGCCGCGTACAGCGGCGGGCAGGCGTAAAACTTGCGCTGCGAGCAGCGGCCGAAGCGATCAAGCCCAATTTTGGGGCAGGGTTTTCCCCGGCTCAACGCGGCAATGAAGTCCGTGTCGCCACGATGATTCCAAGTCGCCGGATTCAAACTGCCGAAAGAGGGACATGCAATTTTGACCGGTTTTAGTATCCGCCCACGCCGACGCAGCGATCGTGTTCTTCGACGATTACCACAAGTTTTCTAGGGGTATTTTTACCATATCCGAATACGTTCGTCTTGCCGAAATTCGCCTGCTTTTAATCGGTGTCGGCACATATTTTTGACACAATTTCTTTGCTGCAGCGTACTGAAACTTTGATTTTATTTACCTGGGTAAGCGCGAAGCTGACCTTACCCCGCCGAGTACACCATTCGTAATTTAGTGGGCTCGCCGGTTTTCGGTTGATGCAGTTGCCGGAATTGGTCCGGCGCCAGTTGCCCCAAGGCGCTATGCGGGCGCACCGAGTTGTAGTCCGTGCGCCGCGCTTCGATTCGCATGCGTGCATCGTCGAGACTGACGAACGCGTGCTGGTTCAAACATTCTTCGCGCAGTCGGCCGTTGAAGCTTTCGATGTGCGCGTTTTCCACCGGCTTGCCTGGACGGATGAACTGCAGCTTGACGCCATGTTCGTGCGCCCAGGCATCGAGCGCCTTGCTGACGAACTCCGGCCCGTTATCCACCTGAATCAGGTTGGGACACCGCCCTCGTTGCCGCAATTGCTCGAGCACACGCGCCACGCGTACACCCGTTAGCGAGAAGTCGACCTCGATATGCGGGCACTCGCGGTTCCACGCGTCGATGATCGTCAACATGCGTATGCGTCGGCCATGCACCAGCGCATCAGCAACAAAGTCCATCGCCCAGCTTTCGTCTGCGCCGCTGGGCGTCGGCATGACCACGCGTAGATGACTCGGGCGTTTCTTTCGACGTTTCAGGCGAAGCGATAGGCCTTCTGCGCGGTACAGCCGCTCAGTGCGCTTGTGGTTCTGGACCAAGCCCTCCCGGCGTAGCAAGACATGCAGGCGGGGTGAGCCAAACCGTGGCCGCTCCTGTGCCAGCTCGCGCAGCCGTTGCCGCACTTCGTAG
>NZ_CABVPR010000030.1 GCF_902499135.1 Burkholderia dolosa | reverse complement strand
GCTTCGGCATCGGTCGGCCGCGCGGCGCTGGCGCCGGCGGCAGCCGATGCGTCGGGCGCGGACGCCGCTGACGCCGACGCTGCATCTGCCGCGCTGGCCGCGCTCGGCACGACCGGCTGCGGCAATGCGTTGAAGCCCGCCGCGACGGTGACGGGCCTGTTCGCATCGCCGATCACCGGTGCGCTTACCGGCTCGGTCGCCGACGCGGCGGCGGCCACGGCAGCAGCCTCGTTCTGCGGGTTCTGGCGTTCGACGAGGTAGAAGTCGAGCACGCGGCGCGCGATCGGGCCGGCCGCCTGCGCACCCCAGCCGCCGTTCTCGACGATCAGCGCGAGCGCGATCTGCGGATGATCGACCGGCGCATACGCGATGAACAGCGCGTGGTCGCGCAGGTGCTCGGCGAGCAGGTGGCCCTTGTAGTTGCCGCCCTGCAGCGAGAACACCTGCGCGGTACCCGTCTTGCCCGCCGCGAGGTATTGCGCGCCGCGGAACACCTTGTACGCGGTGCCGGACGGGTTTTCGATCACGTTCTCCATTCCGCGCTTCACGACGTCGATGTCGGCCTGCTTCAGCGGAATCACCGCGCTTTCCTTCGGCACGGTCAGATGGCGTGCGCGCGTGATCGGATCCTCGATCTCCTTCACGAGGTGAGGCTTCATCACGATCCCGTTGTTCGCGAGCGTCGCGGTCGCATGCGCGAGCTGCAGAATCGTGAACGAGTTGTAGCCCTGGCCGATCCCGAGGCTGATCGTCTCGCCGTCGTACCATTTCTGCTGCGCGGGCTTCTTGAACGCCTTCTTCTTCCACTCGGTCGACGGCAGGATGCCGCGCGCCTCGCCCTGGATGTCGATTCCGGTGATCTGGCCGAAGCCGAACGGCTTCATGAAGTTCGCGATCGCGTTCACGCCGAGATCGCGCGCGAGCATGTAGAAGTACGTGTCGTTCGACACCATGATCGCCTTGTTCATGTCGACCCAGCCCTGGCCGGAGCGCACGTCGTTGCGGAACGTGTGGCCGCCGAACGTGAAGTAGCCGGGATCCTGGAAGCCCCAGCCGGGTGTGCGCTTGCCGAGCGTCAGGCCCGCGAGCGCCATGAACGGCTTGTACGTCGAGCCGGGCGGGTAGGTGCCGTGCAGCGGGCGGTTCAGCAGCGGCTTGTCGGGCGAGTTGTTCAGCTCGTCCCAGGTCTGCTGGTCGATGCCGTCGACGAACGAGTTCGGATCGAAGCTCGGCGACGACACGAACGCGAGCACGTCGCCCGTCTTCGGCTCGATCGCGACGAGCGCGCCGCGCTTGCCCGCGAACGCCTGCTCGGCCACCTGCTGCAGCCCGATGTCGAGCGACAGCACGAGGTTGTCGCCGGGCGTCGCCTGCGTGCGCGACAGCGTGCGCACCGGACGGCCGCCGGCCGTCACCTCGACTTCCTCGAAGCCGGTGAGCCCGTGCAGCTCGGTTTCGTAGCTCTGCTCGACGCCGATCTTGCCGATGTAGTCGGTGCCCTTGTAGTTGTTCGCGTCGCGGCGCGGATCGTAGTGTTCCGGATCGCTGTCGTTTTCGTCGCTCATCGCGTCGATGCGGTCCTGGTCGCGCTTCGAGATCCGGCCGATGTAGCCGATCACGTGCGCAGCCGTCGTGCCGAGCGGATATTGCCGGAACAGCCGCGCGCGCACCTCGACGCCGGGGAAGCGGAAGCGCTGCGCGGTGAAGCGCGCGACTTCCGCGTCGGTGAGCCGCGTGCGGATCGGCAGGCTCTCGAAGTTCTTCGAGTCTTCCTGCAGCTTCTTGAAGCGGCGGCGGTCGCGCGCATCGATCGGGATGATCTCGGACAGCTTGTCGATCGTGTTGTCGAGCGTGTCGTCGAGCTTCGACGGCGTGATCTCGAGCGTGTACGCCGAATAGTTCTTCGCGAGGATCACGCCGTTGCGGTCGGTGATGATCCCGCGGTTCGGCACGATCGGCGCGACCGAGATGCGGTTTTCCTCGGCCTGCAGCGCGTACTTGCCGTGCTGCATCAGCTGCAGATAGAAGAAGCGGCTCGCGAGCAGCCCGAAGCAGACGAACACGAACACGCCCGCCGCCGCGACGCGCAGGCGGAACTTCGAGAGCTGCTGTTGGGTGTCGTTGAATTCGGTCATGCGGTTACGGTCGGGCTGCCTGCGCGCGGGCGAGATGCCGCGACGAGGTGCGGAGACGGGCAGCGGGTGTTCAAGGTCGGTCGGCTCAGATGGGCCGCGTATCGTCCGGGTCGACCGGGCGGCGTTGCGGCATCAGCAGCAGATGGCTCGCGACCGGCCACAGCGCGGCTTCGACGAAACCGTCGACCAGATACTGCCAGCCGGAGAACGCGGCGCCCATCATCAGGCGGATCACGAACGGCACGAGCTGCGCGCCGACGAGCAGCGGCGTCACGTACAGCACCTGTACGCCGATCGGCATCCACAGTACGCGGCGATGGATCGTGATCGCGCCGTACGACAGCAGCGTATACGCGAGCGCGTGCTCGCCGAGCAGCCCTGCGTCGTGCACGTCCATCAGGATGCCGAGCGCGAACGCGACGCCCATCCCGACCTTGCGCGGCTGGTGGATGTTCCAGAACAGCAGCACGAGCGCGACGAAATCGGGCACGCCGGCCAGATGGCCCCACGGCATCAGGTTCAGCAGGAACGCGGCGGCGAGGCTGAAGACGATGAAGTACGGATTGACCGGCTGCAGGATGTATTGCGGACGGTTCATCGCTGCGCTCCCGGTTGTGCGGCTGCGGGCTTGGCCGGTGCGGCGACGGGCTTGTCCGATGCGGCCGCGGGCTTGCCCGGCGCGGCGGCTGCGGCAGCCGCGGCCGACGCCGGCTGCGTGCCGGGCTGCGCGGCGACGCCCGGCTTCGCGTTGGCGTCGGCCTTGTCCGCCTTGTCGCCCTTGGCGGCGCCCTTCGCGCCTTTCTTGCCCTTCGCGTTCTTCTCCGCGGCAGGATCGGCTTCGGCCGGCCGCGGCGGGATGTCGTTCTGGTAATGCAGCACGAGCATCTGCCGCGCGCCGCGCACGGCGGCGATCGGCGCGCAGATCACGCGCGCGAACGCCGTGTCGGCAAGCTTGTCGACGCGTACGACTTTCGCGACCGGCAGCCCCGGCGGATAGATGCCGTCGAGGCCGCTCGTCACGAGTTCGTCGCCGACGACGAGATCGGCGCTCGTCGGCACGAAGCGCAAGTCGAGCGAATCGCCCTTCGGCGTGCCGTAGATCACGCTGCGCAGGCCGGTGCGCAGCACCTGCACCGGAATCGCGAGATCGCGGTCGGTGATCAGCGTGACTTCCGCCTGCAGCGGGAACACGCGCGTGACCTGCCCGACGACGCCGTCCTCGCTGACGACCGGCGCGCCGTTCTGGATACCCTGCTGCGAGCCTTGCCCGATCACGATCTTCTGCGTGAACGGATCGGTCGTGTCGTACTGGATCTCGACCGGCGTCGACTGCGTCGCGATGTGCTGGCGCAGTTCGAGCACCGCGCGCAGATGCGCGTTTTCCTGCGCGAGCACGGCCGCCTGGTTCGCCTGCGTCGACAGCTGCAGATTGCGCTTGCGCAGCGCGTCGTTCTCGTGCCGCAGCGATGCGCTGGTCACGGCGATGTCGGCCGCGCCCATGAACAGGTCGCGCGGCACGAGCGCCGCGCGCTGCAGCGGATACAGCACGGTGCCGAGCACGCCGCGGACGATTTCGAGCGTGCTGAAGCGCGCGTCCGACACGAGGAGCGCGATCGCGAGGGCGACGAAGAAGATGAGCCGCGCGAGCGCGGGCGGACCTTGCTTGAAGAGGGGCGGCGGACTGTATTCCATGGTCGGCGCCGGGCGCGTGGTGATCGGTTAAATGATGCTCAGACGCGCGAACGGCGCGGCGGTTCGTTCTGAACGAGCGATCCGGCCGCGCCGCACGTGCGTCATGTCAAGGAACTGCCTAGACGATCACTCGTACGAGAAGATGCTGCCCAGCTTGTCCATGCGCTCGAGTGCCATGCCCGAGCCGCGCACCACGCAGGTGAGCGGGTCTTCGGCGACGAGCACCGGCAGGCCGGTTTCTTCCGCGAGCAGGCGGTCGAGGTCGCGCAGCAGCGCGCCGCCGCCGGTCAGCATCATCCCGCGCTCGGCGATGTCGGCGCCGAGTTCCGGCGGCGTCTGCTCGAGCGCGATCTTCACCGACGACACGATCTGGTTCAGCGGATCGGTCAGCGCTTCGAGGATTTCGTTGCTGGAGATCGTGAAGCTGCGCGGAATGCCTTCGGACAGGTTGCGGCCCTTCACTTCCATTTCCTTGACTTCGGAGCCCGGGAACGCGGAGCCGATTTCCTTCTTGATCGCTTCGGCCGTCTGTTCGCCGATCAGCATCCCGTAGTTGCGGCGGATGTAGTTGACGATCGCCTCGTCGAACTTGTCGCCGCCGACGCGCACCGAGCCTTTGTACACGATGCCGCCGAGCGAGATCACGCCGACTTCGGTCGTGCCGCCGCCGATGTCGACGACCATCGAGCCGGTGGCTTCCGATACCGGCAGGCCGGCGCCGATCGCGGCCGCCATCGGCTCCTCGATCAGGTAGACCTGCGATGCGCCGGCGCCGTGCGCCGCTTCCTTGATCGCGCGGCGCTCGACCTGCGTCGAGCCGCACGGCACGCAGATGATGATGCGCGGCGACGGCGAGAACATGCGCGACTCGTGGGCCGTCTTGATGAACTGCTTGATCATCTGCTCGGTGACGGTGAAGTCGGCGATCACGCCGTCCTTCATCGGGCGGATCGCCTCGATGTTGCCGGGCACCTTGCCGAGCATCTGCTTGGCTTCCTTGCCGACCGCCTGGATCGTCTTCTTGCCGTTGGGGCCGCCTTCCTGGCGAATCGACACGACGGACGGCTCATCGAGCACGATGCCCTTGCCGCGCATGTAGATCAGGGTGTTTGCGGTGCCGAGGTCGATCGCCAGATCGTTGGAGAAGTAGCTGCGCAAAAAACCGAACATTCAGAATCCTGTTTCGCTCTGGGCCGGCCCTGCCTGCGAGCAGCGCGTCAGGGCGGCAGCGGAAAAAATAACAGCCTCGGATCGGGGCGGTTGCGGCCGCCGCGGCGCACGAAGCTGCGAGTGATGTCTACCGGGAATCGCACGAAGCACGCACGGCTTGCCGAAAAGCGGCGAAACGATGCGGGAAAAGGCTGCCGGGTTTGGGTCGAACGCGTAATGATACCTTATAATTTCTCGGTATTTGAATCGAAACGGGCGGTATTTTTGCCGCTTCGGCCCCGATTTTTGAGGGCGCGATCGCGCCCTCCAACCCCCGCCGCAGCGCCGTTTTTCCCGCACTGCGCAGCCTTGTTTTTTCCGGTGATCGCATGGCCCTGACCCTGACCGATGTGAAACGCATCGCACACCTCGCGCGACTCGAAATGGCCGACGCCGACGCCGAGCACACGCTCGGCCAGCTCAACGAATTCTTCGGCCTCGTCGAGCAGATGCAGGCGGTCGACACTGCCGGCATCGCGCCGCTCGCCCACCCGATCGAACAGATCCAGGAAGTCGCGCAGCGTCTGCGCGACGACGCCGTGACCGAAGTCGTGAATCGCGACGACAACCAGCGTCCGGCGCCGGCCGTCCAGGACGGCCTCTATCTCGTGCCGAAGGTGATCGAGTAAGCGCTCGACGACCGGCGCGCGGCCGCCTGCCGCCGCGCGCGATCCAGAATTCCCAGGAAAACACTCAATGCACGCTAAAAGCCTGACCGAACTGCGCGCCGCGCTCGCCGCCAAGGAATGCTCGGCCGTCGAGCTCGCGCAGCACTACCTGAAGCGGATCGACGCCGCACGCGACCTGAACGCGTTCGTCCACGTCGAGCCCGATCTCACCCTCGCGCAGGCGAAGGCCGCCGATGCCGAGCTCGCGCGCGGCGCGGGCGGCCCGCTGACGGGCCTGCCGATCGCGCACAAGGACGTGTTCGTCACGCGCGGCTGGCGCTCGACCGCCGGCTCGAAGATGCTCGCGAACTACGAGAGCCCGTTCGACGCGACCGTCGTCGCCCGCCTGCAGGCGGCCGGCATGGTCACGCTCGGCAAGACCAACATGGACGAGTTCGCGATGGGCTCGTCGAACGAGAACTCCGCATTCGGCGCGGTGAAGAACCCGTGGGACACGCGCGCGGTGCCGGGCGGCAGCTCGGGCGGCAGCTCGGCCGCCGTCGCCGCGCGGCTCGCGCCGGCCGCGACCGGCACCGATACCGGCGGCTCGATCCGCCAGCCCGCGTCGTTCGCCGGCGTGACCGGCATCAAGCCGACGTACGGCCGCGTGTCGCGCTACGGGATGATCGCGTTCGCGTCGTCGCTCGATCAGGGCGGCCCGATGGCGCAGAGCGCATCCGACTGCGCGCTGCTGCTGAACGCGATGGCCGGCTTCGACGAGCGCGACTCGACGAGCCTCGAGCGCGACGACGAAGACTTCACGCGCCACCTCGGCCAGCCGTGGGCGCCGGGCAACGATGCGGCGAAACCGCTCGCCGGGCTGCGCATCGGCCTGCCGAACGAGTATTTCGGCGATGGCCTCGCCGACGACGTGCGCGCGGCGATCGACGCGGCGCTCAAGCAATACGAGGCGCTCGGCGCGACGCTCGTGCCGGTGTCGCTGCCGAAAACGGAATTGTCGATTCCCGTGTACTACGTGATCGCGCCGGCCGAGGCGTCGTCGAACCTGTCGCGGTTCGACGGCGTGCGCTTCGGCCACCGCGCCGCGCAGTACGGCGACCTGCTCGACATGTACAAGAAGTCGCGCGCCGAGGGCTTCGGGCCCGAGGTGAAGCGCCGGATCCTCGTCGGCACGTACGTGCTGTCGCACGGCTACTACGACGCGTACTACCTGCAGGCGCAGAAGATCCGCCGGATCATCGCGCAGGATTTCCAGGAAGCGTTCAAGTCCTGCGACGTGATCATGGGGCCGGCGTCGCCGACGGTCGCGTGGGACCTCGGCGCGAAGGGCGACGATCCGGTGCAGATGTATCTCGCGGACATCTACACGCTGTCGGTGAGCCTCGCCGGCCTGCCCGGGATGAGCGTGCCGTGCGGCTTCGGCGCCGGCGCGAACGCGCAGCGTCCGGTCGGTCTGCAGATCATCGGCAACTATTTCGACGAAGCCCGGATGCTGCAGGTCGCCGACGCGTTCCAGCGCGCGACCGACTGGCACAAGCAAGTTCCGGCAGGGGTGTAAGCACATGTCTACTCAATGGGAAGTTGTGATCGGTCTCGAGACGCACGCGCAGCTGTCGACCGTCTCGAAGATTTTTTCCGGCGCATCGACGCAGTTCGGCGCGCAGCCGAACACGCAGGCGTGCGCGGTCGACCTCGCGCTGCCGGGCGTGCTGCCGGTGCTGAACCGCGGCGCGGTCGAGCGCGCGATCCGCTTCGGTCTCGCGATCGGCGCGACGATCGCGCCGCGCAGCATCTTCGCGCGCAAGAATTATTTCTATCCCGATCTGCCGAAGGGCTATCAGATCAGCCAGTACGAGATTCCGGTCGTGCAGGGCGGCGCGATCACGATCCAGGTGCCGGCCAACGAAAAGGCCGGCAAGCCGGCGTACGAGAAGACGGTCAACCTGACCCGCGCGCACCTCGAGGAGGATGCGGGCAAGTCGCTGCATGAAGACTTCGCCGGAATGACCGGGATCGACCTGAACCGCGCGGGCACGCCGCTGCTCGAGATCGTCACCGAGCCGGAAATGCGCAGCGCGGCCGAAGCGGTCGCGTACGCGAAGGCGCTGCATGCGCTCGTCGTGTGGCTCGGCATCTGCGACGGCAACATGCAGGAAGGCTCGTTCCGCTGCGACGCGAACGTGTCGGTGCGTCCGGTCGGCCAGAAGGAATTCGGCACGCGCGCCGAGATCAAGAACCTGAACTCGTTCCGGTTCCTCGAGGAAGCGATCAACTACGAAGTGCGCCGCCAGATCGAGCTGATCGAGGACGGCGGCGAAGTCGTGCAGGAAACGCGCCTGTACGATCCGGACAAGCGCGAGACGCGCTCGATGCGCAGCAAGGAAGACGCGCACGACTACCGCTACTTCCCCGATCCGGATCTGATGCCGCTCGTGATCGGCCGCGACTGGGTCGAGCGCGTGCAGGCGGGGATGCCCGAGCTGCCGGCCGCGATGCAGCAGCGCTTCGTCGAGCAGTACGGCGTGTCCGCGTACGACGCCGGCGTGCTGACGTCGAGCAAGGCGATGGCCGCGTATTTCGAGGCCGTCGTCGCGAAGGCCGGCGCCGCGAACGCGAAGATCGCCGCGAACTGGCTGATGGGCGACGTGTCGTCGCAGCTGAACCGCGACGGCATCGACATCGACGCGATTCCGGTGTCGGCCGCGCAGCTCGCGCTGCTGCTGCAGCGCATCGCCGACGGCACGATCTCGAACAAGATCGCGAAGGAGATCTTCGCGACGATGTGGGAAGAAAAGGCCGCCGACGAAGGCGCGGCCGATCGCATCATCGACGCGAAGGGCCTGAAGCAGATCTCCGACACCGGCGCGCTCGAAGCGATCATCGACGAGGTGCTCGCCGCGAACGCGAAGTCGGTCGAGGAGTTCCGCGCGGGCAAGGAGAAGGCGTTCAACGCGCTGATCGGCCAGGCGATGAAGGCGACCAAGGGCAAGGCCAACCCGCAGCAGGTCAACGAACTGCTGAAGAAGAAGCTCGGCTGAACATGACCGCGCGTCTGAACCGCGCTTGACGACGGGCCGCCGCCGAACCAGTTCGCGGCGGCCCGTTGCGTTTGCTGCGTGCGCGAGCGCGCAGCATCGCCCAACGGAGGAACGCAATGCCGAAACGACCGTCGCTCGACGATTTCCGCGTGCCGTACGGCACGCACGGGAAGGAAGCCGCCGCATTCACGCTCGATGCGTTCGATCCGGCCGCGAAGCCGTTCTCGTCCGGCTCGAAGGAAGCCGACCGCGAACGGCTGTCGGCCGTGTCGGCCGAGCTCGACGTGCAGCAGGAGCGGCTGCACACGCAGCAGAAGAAGCGCGTGCTGCTCGTGCTGCAGGGGATGGACACGAGCGGCAAGGACGGCACCGTGCGCGCGGTGTTCCGCGACGTCGATCCGCTCGGCGTGCGCATCGTGTCGTTCAAGGCGCCGACGCCGATCGAGGCCGCACACGACTTCCTGTGGCGCGTGCACGCGCAGGTGCCGGCCGCCGGCGAGCTCGCGATCTTCAACCGCAGCCATTACGAAGACGTGCTCGTGCCGCGCGTGCTCGGCACGCTCGGCGACAAGGAGTGCGAGCGCCGCTACCGGCAGATCCGCGATTTCGAGACGATGCTCGCCGAGAACGGCACGACGATCGTCAAATGTTTCCTGCACATCTCGAAGGACGAGCAGCGCGCGCGGCTGCAGGCGCGCGTCGACGATCCGACCAAGCACTGGAAGTTCGACATCGCGGACCTCGATGCGCGCAAGCACTGGGACGCCTATCAGTCGGCGTACCGCGACGCGCTCGCGGCGACGTCGGCCGAGCACGCGCCGTGGTACGTGATCCCGGCCGACTCGAAGACGCACCGCAACGTGATGATCGCCGAGCTGCTGCTGCGCACGATGACCGACATGAAGCTCGAATATCCGCCGCCGAAGCCCGAACTCGAAGGCGTGAAGATCCGCTAAGCTGCGGCCCCGACCAACATCGAACGAACCACGGAAAACCGACATGATGCGAGTGATTACCGCCAACCTGAACGGCATCCGCTCCGCCGCGAAGAAGGGCTTCTTCGACTGGCTCGGCCAGCAGAACGCCGATTGCGTGTGCGTACAGGAAATCAAGGTGTCGGCCGACGATCTGCCGGCCGAATTCGTCGAGCCGCACGGCTTGCGCAGCTATTTCCACCATGCCGCGAAGAAGGGTTACAGCGGCGCGGGCCTGTACAGTCGCCGCGAGCCGGACGACGTGATCATCGGCTTCGGCAGCAGCGAGTTCGATCCGGAAGGGCGCTACGTCGAGGCGCGCTACGGCAAGCTGTCGATCGTGTCGGTGTACGTGCCGTCCGGCTCGAGCGGCGACGAGCGCCAGCAGGCGAAGTACCGGTTCATGGACGAATTCATGCCGCATCTGGCCGAGCTGAAGAAAAAGCGCGAAGTGATCCTGTGCGGCGACGTGAACATCGTGCACAAGGAAATCGACATCAAGAACTGGAAGAGCAACCAGAAGAACTCGGGCTGCCTGCCCGAGGAGCGCGCGTGGCTCACGAAGCTGTTCGACGACGTCGGCTACGTCGACGTGTTCCGCACGCTCGACCCGCGGCCCGAGCAGTACACGTGGTGGAGCAACCGCGGCCAGGCGTACGCGAAGAACGTCGGGTGGCGGATCGATTACCAGATCGCGACGCCGGGCGTGGCCGCGACCGCCAAAAGCACGTCGATCTTCAAGGACATCAAGTTCAGCGATCACGCGCCGCTGACCGTGGACTACGACTACAGCACGTGACGCACCGCGCGCCGCGTCGTGCCAGGCCGGCGCGCGGCGCGCAGGCGAATGCAGAACGGGCCGCATGTGCAGCATGCGGCCCGTTTCGTTTGCAACGCGGCGCTCATGCGTGCCGCGCGCGATCGGTCACTGCTTCAGCGACGCCATGTCGATCACGAAGCGATACTTGACGTCGCTCTTCAGCATCCGCTCGTAAGCGGCGTTGATCTGCTGCATCGGAATCGTCTCGATGTCCGACGTGATGCCGTGCTCCGCGCAGAAGTCGAGCATTTCCTGCGTCTCGGCGATCCCGCCGATCAGCGAGCCGGCGAGGCGGCGCCGCTTGAAGATCAGGTTGAACACCTGCGGCGACGGATGGTCGTGCTCGGGCGCGCCGACGAGCGTCATCGTGCCGTCCCGCTTCAGCAGGTTCAGGAACGGATTCAGGTCGTGCTGCGCGGCGACGGTGTTCAGGATGAAGTCGAAGCTGTTCAGGTGCGCGTTCATCTGCGCTTCGTCCTTCGAGATCACGACTTCGTGTGCGCCGAGCCGCTTGCCGTCCTCGATCTTCGACGGCGACGTCGTGAACAGCACGACGTGCGCGCCCATCGCGCGCGCGAGCTTCACGCCCATGTGACCGAGGCCGCCGAGGCCGACGATGCCGACCTTCTTGCCGGGCCCGACGTTCCACTGACGCAGCGGCGAGTAGGTCGTGATGCCCGCGCACAGCAGCGGCGCGGCGCCGGCCGGATCGAGCGTGTCGGGCACGCGCAGTACGAACGCTTCGTCGACGACGATCTGCGTCGAATAGCCGCCGTACGTGACTTCGCCCGTCACGCGGTCCTGCCCGTTGTAGGTGCCGACGAAGCCGTTCTCGCAATACTGTTCGAGGCCTTCCGCGCAGCTCGCGCAGGTGCGGCACGAATCGACGAGACAGCCGACGCCGACCAGCTCGCCGACCTTGAAGCGCGATACCTGCGGGCCGGTCGCGGTCACGCGGCCGACGATCTCGTGGCCCGGCACGACCGGATAGATCGTGTTGCGCCATTCGTTGCGGGCCTGGTGCAGATCGGAGTGGCAGACGCCGCAGTAGAGCACCTCGATCTGAACGTCGAGGTCGCGCAGCGCGCGGCGCTGGAATTCGAACGGGGCGAGCGGCGAGCGTGCGTCGGCCGCCGCGTAGGCATAGGTTGTGCTCATGCAGTGGGCTCCTTGTCCGGGAAAAAACGTCCGGCAAAACAGACTGCCGCCGCGTCGTGGCGATGCGGCGAGACAGGCCCCCATCGTAAGGAGCGACGCGCGCCGGTGAAATACATGAAGGTCTGGAAGATTTGCCTATTCCTCTCGAATTGCGCGCGCGCGACCGTCAAAACGCTTTCACGGTGCTAAATTGCGAGCCAGATTCTCTTGCCGGACAGGATGACGCCGATGAGCTTCCAGCCCCTTTTCGACGACTCGGACGACCGCGTGCGCCGCCGCATGATCGAGCTGCACACGCGCCTCGCGCCGAACGAAGGCGACACGTGCGCCGTGCTCGACGGCGTGCGCTTCATTCGCGTGAGCCGGCCCGCGCCGCGCATGCCCGTGCTGTACGAGCCGAGCATCATCGTCGTGTGCCAGGGCCGCAAGCTCGGCTATCTCGGCGACCGCTCGTTCGTCTACGACGCGCAGCAGTACCTGGTGCTGTCGGTGCCGCTGCCGTTCGAGTGCGAGACGTTCGCGAGCGCCGACGAGCCGTTTCTCGCGATCTCGATCCGTGTCGATCTCGCGGTGATCGCCGAGCTCGCGATCCTGCTCGACGAGACGCTCGGCGCAGCCGCGAGCGAGCCGCACGGCGTGTATTCGACGCCGCTCGACGCGCCGCTCGCCGACGCGGTGCTGCGGCTGCTCGAAGCGCTCGCATCGCCGCACGACACGCGCGTGCTCGGCCCGGCGATCATGCGCGAGATCGCGTATCGCGTGCTGACCGGCGCGCAGGGCGACGCGATTCGCGCGGCGCTCGTCCAGCAGCATCACTTCGGCCGCGTCGCGAAGGCGCTGCGGCGCATCCATGCGGATCTCGCGGCGGACCTCGACGTCGAGACGCTCGCGCGCGAGGCGGGGATGAGTCTCGCGGTGTTCCACGCGCAGTTCAAGCATGTGACCGCAACGTCGCCGATGCAGTACGTGAAGGCCGCACGCCTGCATCAGGCGCGGCTGATGATGGTGCAGGACGGCGTCGGCGCCGGCGCGGCCGCCGCGCGCGTCGGCTATGCGAGCGCGTCGCAGTTCAGCCGCGAGTTCAAGCGGCTGTTCGGCCGCAGCCCGGGCGACGAAGTGCGCTCGATGCGCGACAGCGGAAACGGCAGCGGCAGCCGGCAGATCGAGTCGGACGTCCGCGCATAGTGCGCCGGTCCTGCGTGCCGCGCACCGCCCCGATGCGGCTGGCAGCCGTGCCGCGCCGCTCAGCGCCGCACGACCTTGCGCCGCTGCGCGCTGATCCCCGCGTAGTCGGGCAGCGTATCGATGCGCTTGCCGATCGCTTTCGCGTACAGTGGCATCAGGTCCGGCAGCCGGTTCAGCAGATCGCGGCGGCGCGCGGCGCTGTACGGATGCGTGTAGATGAAGCCCGTCGCCTTGTTCGCGCGCGTCGCGGCCGCGAGCTTGTCCCACAGCGTGATCGCCGCGCGCGGGTCGAAGCCCGCGCGTGCGGCGATGTCGCCGCCGATCACGTCGGCTTCGGTTTCGTCGGTCGGGTCGTAGTGGAGCGTCTGCAGCCGCTCGCCGATGTTCAGCGCCTGCGGCAGCGGATCGCCGACGCCGAACAGCGGCGGCAGCGTCGCGGCGCGCAGCGACGTCTGCGACGTCGTGCTGAAATTGCTGCGCGCGTGTTCGCGCAGCGCATGCGCGATGCCGTGCGCGAGCAGCACGCCGAGCTCGTCGTCGTTCAGACGCACGCGCTCGAGCATGCCGCCGTATACGAGGATCTTCCCGCCCGGCAGGCACGTGATGCGGATGTCGCGCGAGCGGATCGCATTGACGTCCCATGCCCAGCTCTTCACGCGGTCGTTCCACTTCACCGAATACGGCGCGAGCTTCGCGACGATCGCGCGCAGGCGCTTCACGCGCGGCTGGCTCGCCGGCAGCAGACGATTGCCGTCGGCGGCCGTCTGCACGATCTGCGCGTATTCGTTCGCGGTGAGCTGTTCGAGCAGCGGCGACGGGATCAGCGTGCGGAACGCGATGGCGTTGCCGTAGCGGACCTGCTGCGATCCCGGCGTATAGCCTTTCGTCGATGCGGCGCCGCCGGTCGGCTGCGCGGCTTCGGCGGCCGACGGCGCGACCGGTGCCGCCGCCGCGGACGGCGCCGCCGCCGGCGCGGCGCCTGCCGGCGGCGTGCCGGTATCGGCCGCGTACGCGAATCCCGCGCCGCACGCCGCGACGCCGATGCTCAGCGCGGCAGCCGCGTGCGCGATGCGATGCAGCCGATCACTGCGCACGGCTGGCCTCGCCATTGCGCGCGACGCCGTTCCACGGCGCGATCTTGAACAGCAGCAGCATGCCGGGAATCGCAAGCGCCGTGCACACCAGGAAGTAGTCGAACCAGCCGATCTTCGCGACGATGAAGCCGCTCGCGGCCGACGCGAGCGTGCGCGGCACCGATGCGAGGCTCGTGAACAGCGCGAACTGCGTCGCCGTGTAGCGCGGATCGGTCGTGCTCGCGATATACGCGACGAAGGCGGCCATCGTGAGGCCGGTCGTGAACGTCTCGACGCCGTACACGATCGCGAGCGCGACCGTCATCGGGCTGAACTGCGGCGCGACGGCCACGCCGAACACCGACAGCATCGACGCGATCGCATGGCTCGCCGCGACCGTGAAGTCGTACAGCATCGCGAGCACCGGCGAGCCGGGGCCCAGCTGCGCGAGCCATGCGAAGCCGAGCGTCGACACCATCTGCAGCGCCCCGAAGATCCACAGCCCGCGGCCGATCCCGATCTTCACAAGCCACACGCCGCCGATGATGCCGCCGGCCACGCTCGCGACGAGCGCGGTGGTCTTCGCGACGATGCCGATCTCGGTGCGCGTGAAGCCGATGTCGAGGAAGAACGACGTCGACAGCGTGGTCGCCATCGTGTCGCCGATCTTGAACAGGAAGATGAAAGCGATGACGAGCAGTGCGCCCGCCCAGCCGTCGCGCTGGATGAATTCGCGAAACGGCAGCACGATCGCGTCGCGCAGCGTGCGCGGCGGCGTGCCGGCCACGTCCGGTTCGCGCACGAGCAGCGTCATCGCGATGCCCGGCAGCATGAACGCGCCGGTGACCGCGAACACGACGTCCCACGGCAGGTGATCGGACAGGATCAGCGACAGCGAACCGGGGATCAGCGCGGCGATCTTGTACGCGTTCACGTGCACCGCGTTGCCGAGCCCCTGCTCGGTGTCGCGCAGCAGTTCGCGGCGGTATGCGTCGATCACGATGTCGGAGCTCGCGCCGAAGAACGCGACGAGCGTCGTCAGCGCGGCGACCGTCCAGATCGAATCGCGCGGCGACACGAAGCCGAGCGCGGCGATCGCGCCGGCGACCAGCAGCTGCGTGAGCAGCATCCAGCCGCGCCGGCGGCCCGGCCGCCAGCCGGGCAGGCGCGGCACGTAGCGGTCCATCAGCGGCGCCCACAGGAACTTCCACGTATACGGGAACTGGATCAGCGCGAACAGGCCGATTTCCTTCAGGTTCACGCCTTCGGAGCGCAGCCATGCCTGCACGAGATAGACGAGCGTGAACAGGGGCAGACCGGACGTGAAGCCCAGGAACACGCAGATCAGCATGTGCGTGTTCAGATAGGCGCGCCAGCCGGGATGATCGTCGTGGGCGGTGAGTGCAGGCGCCTCGCGCGGCGTTTTCGACATGGACTGGAACTGGGTAGCGTTGACGTGGTTGCGGCGGCAGCGCGGGGCGGGTGCGGCGCGGCGGCGCACCCCGTACCTGCCCGGCCGGGCACCGGTCGACGGCTTCCCGGCTCAGCTGCGCTTGACGCGGTAGACAGCAAGACTACCACGCCAGTTCGCTCCCCATCGAATCGGCTGGCCTTCGTGCAGCACGACGCGGTCGAGGATCGTCACGCCGACTTCCGGCGCGAGCGCCTCGAAGTCCTTGATCGTCAGCACGCGCACGTTCGGCGTGTTGTGCCACTGGTAAGGCAGCGACTTCGACACCGGCATCCGGCCGCGCAGCACCGACAGCCGGTGCGCCCAGTAGCCGAAGTTCGGGAACGACACGATGCACTCGCGGCCGACGCGCGCCGTTTCGCGCAGGATCGCGGCTGTCTGGTGGATCGTCTGCAGCGTCTGCGACAGGATCGCGAAGTCGAAGCTGTGATCCTCGAACAGGCGCAGTCCGTCCTCGAGGTTCTGCTGGATCACGTTGATCCCGTTCTTCGCGCTCGCGAGCACGCCCGCGTCGTTCAGCTCGATCCCGTAGCCGGTGACGTCCAGCTCCTCCATCAGCAGCGACAGCAGCGAGCCGTCGCCGCAGCCGAGGTCGAGCACCGTCGAGCGCGGCTCGACCCAGCGCGCGATCGCGCGGAAGTCCGCGCGCGCGGACAGGGAGTTCAGCGCTTGCTGGTTCATGCACCCACCTCGTTGGCGATTCGTTCGTAATACGCGCGGATCAGGTTGTGATAGCGCGCGTCGTCGAGCAGGAACGCGTCGTGGCCGTGCGGCGCGTCGATCTCCGCATAGCTGACCGTCCGCTTGTTGTCGAGCAGCGCCTTCACGATTTCGCGCGACCGCGCGGGCGCGAAGCGCCAGTCGGTCGTGAAGCTCGCGATCAGGTACTTCGCCTGCGTGTGCGCGAGCGCGGCCGTCAGGTTGCCGTCGAACGCCTTCGCCGGATCGAAGTAGTCGAGCGCGCGCGTGATCAGCAGGTACGTGTTCGCATCGAAGTAGTCGGCGAACTTGTCGCCCTGATAGCGCAGATACGACTCGACCTCGAACTCGACGTCGAAGCTGAAGTTGTACGCGTCGAGCGCGCCGTCCGCGCGGCGCAGCGCGCGGCCGAATTTCTCGGCCATGTCGTCGTCGGACAGGTACGTGATGTGGCCGATCATTCGCGCGACGCGCAGCCCGCGCCGCGGCTTCACGCCGTGCGCGTAGTAGTCGCCGCCGTGGAAATCCGGATCGGACAGGATCGCCGAGCGCGCGACCTCGTTGAACGCGATGTTCTGCGCGGACAGCTTCGGCGTCGACGCGATGTCGATGCAGTGCGCGACGCGCTCCGGATACATCAGGCTCCATGCGAGCGCCTGCATCCCGCCGAGGCTGCCGCCCATCACCGCCGCGAAGCGCTCGATGCCGAACGCATCGGCGACGCGCGCCTGCGCATGCACCCAGTCCTCGACGGTGACGACCGGAAAGCGCGCGCCATACGGCTTGCCGGTCGACGGATCGATGCTCATCGGGCCGGTCGAGCCGAAGCACGAGCCGAGGTTGTTCACGCCGATCACGAAGAAGCGGTTGGTGTCGAGCGGCTTGCCCGGCCCGACCATGTTGTCCCACCACCCGGTGCTGCGCGGATCGTCCGCGTAGACGCCGGCGACGTGATGCGACGCGTTGAGCGCGTGGCAGACGAGCACCGCGTTCGAGCGCGCGGCATTGAGCTCGCCGTACGTCTCGACGACGAGCTGATAGTTGCCGATCACGCTGCCGCTTTGCAAGCGCAGCGGTTCGGCGAAGTGCATGGTCTGTGGAGCGACGATGCCGATCGATTCCATTCGTTCCGCCTTATGACTGGGCGGCTAAATGGTGTCGGCGATGCGCGGAGTCGAAGATGCGCGGCTGACGACCTCTTTAGCCGCATTTGTAGTGAACCGCCGGGACGACGACAGATCGACGCCCTGGCCGGTTCGCGCGCCCGCAATCGAGTCAGCAAATCGGCGCGCTTCCGACATGCCGCCCACGGGCGGCAGTCGGCAGAGTATAGCGGAAAATCGGCGCGATGCAGGGAGCGCTCGCGCCCGTGGATACGTGCGAGCGGGTGCGCGGCGGCGCGCATGGGGAGATGCCGGGCGGTGCGCGTCGTGCGGCGCTGGGCGGGGCGCTAGCGTCGGGTGCACCGCCGCGTGGCGGGTTTCGCCGTCATGTCTGTTTCTGCTTTGCCGGGAGTCCTGCGTCGTGTCGCCGTACGCATCGACGGGCGTCCGCGGTTCCGTGCCGCGCGGGTCGGCGTGATCGCTTCGCTCGACGGTTCAACTGGGTTGGTACCGACCTGCGTGGATAAATCGGACATGTATTAGCGTTTTGGCATTGCGCCGAAATACCCGTCCGATTGCCGATGCCGACACGCGTCGCTAGATTCTCGGCTACTTGAATGGGCCGGCGGCGCGCGCAACATCCGGCGAGCGCGCGGCCGATACGACGATGACGAACGGAACGGGCGATACAGAACGACGGCGGGCAGCCGCAGCAAACGAACGGGCGAAGCTAAGCGCCGGCGGCTCGGGCCTCGTGACTGCCGCGTTGATGGCGACTGCGCCGTATCTCGGCTCGTGCACGCCCGGAGAAGCCGGAACGGCTCGCACGCCGACGTCGGCGCCGCTTGCCTCGCCGGCGCCCGCGTCATCGTTGCGGCCGGCGGCCGACGCACGCGATGCACATCATGCTGCAGAACGGGCCGAGCCGGTTGTAGGGCCGCCGTTCGATGCGACGAGCGGGCGCCCGCCACGCGCGGTGCGGCCTGCGCGTCGTGCGCCGTCGCTTTCACTGCCGCGGCCTTCCTCTGTCGCCCTTTTGCTCGACGACCGGTTGCTCGACGGTTCGTCGGCCGCAGGCGCGCTGGCCGATTGTCCGCCGCTGCCGAGCGGTCCGCTGCCGGACGAGCGCTTCGATCCGTTCCGCCCGTATCGCGGCGGTCCTTTACTGAGCTATACGGACGGTACTGGTACTGCTGCGTCTCCGCGCGCGCCGGGAATCGACGGCGCGCGTCTGGTCCGCGTCGCGGCGCCGGGCGTGCCGCCGTTGCCGGCCATGGCCGCTATGCGGTCGTCCGGGCCGGACGCGTCTCCGTTCTATGCCGATCAGGTGGCGGACGCGCTTGCCCGCCATGTCGCGCTCGCCGATGCGTCTACCCACGACGAGCCTGGCGCGGCGCATGCAGCGAGCCGCGAGCGCGGCGACGTGTCGAGCGGCGGCTTGATACGCGCGCCCTTCTACGCGGATCAGGTTGCATACGCACGCATGCACGTGCTGCCGGTCGAAATGTCGACCCGCGCGGCGGCTGGCGCTGCCGATGTCGTCGCGCCGTTCGCGTCGCCGTTCTCGTTTGCCATTTCCGAACTCGCGCTTCGCGCGTCGCCCGACAGCGTGTCGTCCATGCCGGACGGCGAGGTCGCTCGTCATGCGTCGTTCGCAGGACATATCGCGTTTGCCGAGCCGCATTCGACGACAACCGGACTCGATAGGCGGAACTCGCCCGTCCCGGCATGGACGACGGCGGGGCTCGTGTCGGATTCCGTCGCTGCGGTCGTTCGCGATCGCGTATGGTCGGCCGAAGCCGCGATCGGCGATACCGATTTCGCGCGGCAATGGTCGCCGTCGATCCGTGTCGCGGAGCCGACGCGGCAACTCGTCGGCGGACGGCCAATCGCGCAATTAGCGCCGGTAAGTATCGACGAGCTTGCGGCGCAGGTGGCCGGCATCGGCGGCGATCGTCCGCCATCGACGGCGGATCGCGCGCCGGCTTCGCGACGGCCACATGTCGCGATGCGGGTCCGCACGCACGCGGTATCTCACGCCGACTCTCATGACCGCAGCCCGCTCGTCCGCGCGGTACACGCGAAGCCGGACGGACGTATTTCCGAGCGGCTTTCGGCGGTAGCGATCGACGCGCACGTGACACAGCCGTACGACGCGCATCCGACGTCGCGCGCGAATACCTTGTCCGAAATGCCGAGCGCGACGGAAATTGCCGCGGCGCTCGTCGCGCCGAAGGCGGGCGGGCTTGCGTCGGCGGCGTCGCAGAAGCCGTACCGGACCGCGCACGACGCAATGCTCGCCACCGCGGATGCGCGGCGCGACGTCGATTGGCGCCTGACCGCCGAGACGAAGGTCGGGCCTGACCGCGACAACCGCACGTACCGAAGCGTGGTCCACGAAAACATCATGGCTCCGGTTGCGGCCGCCCAGCATCGCGCGATCACGCTCGATATGCCGCAGCCCCGCGCTTACCGCGACGTCGTGACGAGCGTGGCGGTCGTCGCGTCGAACGGGCCGTCTTTCGATATCGATCGAAAGCGCGCGCCGACGATCGGCTATGTGTTTTGACGCACGAGGCCGCATCGTATGGGCGGCCCGCATCATGAGCTGAAAGCCGGCGATCGACGAGCGGTGCGTCGAGAAGCACGGACACCGGCGTGTCGTTGTTCGCTGCTTGCGCATCACGACGCGCTGGCCGTTCGGTCGAGTTTTGCTTTCGACGATGCGCGACTTCCACGGTGCGAAGCAGCCGCCGTTATCGGCCCGCGCCGACTCGCATTCGACGCGACGCCGTGCTCTTCGAATTTCAACTGCGCAAGCGACATTCGACGTCCTGCATGCCGCGTCTTTTTTGTCTCCGAACGACGCGGCACTTCTTATACGAATTGCCTGTTTTTTGCGGTTTTGCAGGCTCAAATCTAGAACTGCCTGAAAGTTTGAACTCGTCCTATATCAGTGCCGAAATGGGGTTGTTAGTATTTTTACAGGTTCAATTAAACGAGATAAACATGGCCTGGATGGGCGGCATGGCGGCTCGTGAACCTGGTCGAAAAGTTCGATGTACTTTCATTTGAGCAGGAGCATTCAATGAAGAAGAAGGTATTGGCCGTTTCCGCAGCGATGCTGCTTGGCTCGTGGGTGGCGTTGCCGGCCTTTGCACAGACGAGCGGAGAAACTCCCGCACCGGAGCCGAAGCCGGAGCCGGCCGTGACGCAAGGCAAGGTGACGTTCGACGGCGAGCTGACGGCGAGCACGTGTTCGATCGCAGCCGGCGATGAAGACAAGAAAGTGACGCTGCCGAAGGTCTCGACGGTTGCGTTGGCGAAGAGCGGCGACACGGCAGGATCGACGTCGTTCGAAATCAACGTGACGAAATGCTCGGCCGACGTGAAAAAGGTCGCCGCCCACTTCGAGATGACGAACATGGATCCCGCCACCGGCTATCTGAAGAACCTGCTCACCGGTACGACTGCGGCGAAGAACGTCGTCGTTCAGTTGGTGAACTCCGACGGTACCGGGATCCGCGCCGGCTCGACAGGTCATTACTTCGATGTGGCGGGCACAGCCCCCAATCTTGGCGCGACGCTGATCTACGGCGGTCAGTACTACGCAACCGGCGCGACTACGGCGGGTAAGGTGAATACCTTCGCTCGCTTCACGCTCGCTTATCTCTAATCCCGGGTCTCAAGTAGCTCGTAGGCGGATTCCGGACGCTCCACGAAGGAGCGTCCGGAATCCGCGCGACGACCGATCAAGGAGGTTTGCGTGCGGTTATGGAAATGGACGAGCGTCGCGACCGCTTTCGCGTTGGGCGCGATGGCGGTCTCGGTCCAAGCGGCGATCGTCATCACGGGCACCCGAATCGTCTACCCGGAGCAAAGTCGCGAAGTCAATGTGCGGTTGACCAACATCGAAGCGGCGCCAGTGCTGGTGCAATCGTGGATCGACGACGGTGACGCGAACGCGAATCCCGATCAGATCAACGTGCCGTTCGTACTGACGCCGCCGGTGTTTCGCGTCGAGCCGAAAAAAGGACAGACGTTGCGCGTGATGTACACGGGCACGAATCTGCCGACCGATCGCGAATCGCTGTTCTGGTTCAACGTTCAGGAAATTCCCCCGCAACCGACGAACGCGGAAGACACGAATCTGCTGCAACTCGCGTTTCGCACGCGCATCAAGCTTTTCTTCCGACCGGCCGCGCTTCAGGACGGCCCATCCGGCGCGCCGCTGAAATGGACGATCGCCCATGACGACAAAGGCGCGAGCGTGCTGCGCGTCGACAACCCGTCTCCTTATTACGTGTCGTTCAGCCGCGTGACATTGAAGGCCGGCGACAGGGAAATCCAGTTCGACCCGTCGATGGTGCCGCCATTCGATCACGTGTCGTTCGTGCAGCAGAAGGGTGCGCATGCCGCGCTCGCGCGAGGCACGGTTTCTTATCGGCTACTCAACGATTACGGCGCGGAGGTGGCCGGGTCGGCGACCGTGGAATAACAGCCGACTGTGTCGGAAACGATGAGGATCGAAGAGTGGTTCAAGCAGCACGAAATATCGCGTTTGGCGGTAGCCATGATGTCGATCTGAGCGTCTTTCGCCGCCGGCGGGTGGCGCTGGCGGTCAGTCTCGCGTTCGGCATGGGCTTCACCGGTGACGACGCTGGCGCGACCGAACTGAGCGGTGTCGATGCCGGCCAGCAGGCAGACGGCGTGTCGGCGGCACACGTGGCGGCCGGCGTAACGACGCAGCCGGTGATGCACGTGGCGGCGTTGACCGCGACGGAACCCGCGGTGGTTGCGTTCAACCCTCGACTATTCGCCGGCAGCGGCGTCGATCTATCGCGTTTCGCGAGAGGCAATCCGGTCGAGCCCGGCAATTACGCTGTCGATGTGACCGTCAACGGCAAACGGCACGGGCGCCGCGACGTGCTGTTTCGCGCCGTGCCCGGCAGCGACGTCGCCGCGCCGTGCTTCCCGATCGCGATGCTGGAGCAGTTCGGTGTCGACGGCGACAAGGTCGGAAACCGAATTCATCAGCCGAAGCGGGTGCGAGACGACGACGTCCAGCCCGTGAACGAGCGCGAGTCGACCGCGTGCACGGCGCTGCGCGACGCGATACCCGGCGCAACCTATACGTTCGATAGTGCGGACTTGACGCTCGATCTGACGATTCCGCAGATCGAGATGAGAAAGACGGCGCAGGGTTACGTCGATCCGTCGCGCTGGGACGACGGAATCAGCGTCGGGCTGCTGCAGTACAGCGTCAACGGCTATACGAGCGAGAGCAATTTCTTCGGGCACAACTTCAGCAGTCTGTATACGGGCCTGCAGTCGGGCGTGAACGTCGGTCCGTGGCGCTTTCGTCACCGTTCGACGCTGAACTGGGCGAGCCGCGGGCCCGGTGTGTCATGGCGAAGTCTCGAAACGTTCGTTCAGCGCGACATCACGCCGCTGCGCAGCCAGATCGTGCTCGGCGACAGTTTCACGAGCGGCGAGCTTTTCGATTCGTTCGGCGTGCGTGGTGTGCAGTTGTCGAGCGACGATCGCATGCTGCCGAATTCAATGCAGGCTTATGCGCCGACGATCCGCGGCGTCGCCGATACCAATGCGCGCGTAGTCGTGCGGCAGGGCGGCAACACGATCTATGAGGAGACCGTGTCGCCGGGGCCGTTCGAGTTCAACGATCTACCTGCAACCGGCTACGGCGGCGACCTCGACGTGACGGTCACCGAATCGGACGGACGTGTGCGGCGCTTCTCCGTGCCGTTCGCCGCCGTTCCGCAATTGTTGCGGCCGGGTCAACATCGTTTCAGCGTCACGGTCGGGCAGTATCGCGATACGTTGTCCGATGCGAAGCCGTGGGTCGCCCAGCTGACCTATCAGCGCGGCATCACGAATCTCGTCACCGCTTATGCCGGTGCATTGGCGTCGGCCGGCTACGGTTCAGGTCTGTTCGGAGTCGCGTTGAATACGTCCGTCGGCGCGTTCGCGTTCGACGTGACGTCCGCGCATACGCAGGTGCCGGGTCGGCGCACGTATCGCGGGCTCAGTTCCCGCATCACATACAGCAAGGCACTGGCGTCGACGGGCACTCATTTTTCCGTGGCCGCGTACCGCTATTCGACGGCCAGCTTTTTCAGTTTTCAGGACGCGGTCAGTGCGCGCAACGATTGGAACGGCTCGGCCGGCCAGTATCGCTACCGCGCTCGCACGCGTTTGCAACTGAACGTCAATCAACGCGTGGGCGAACGCAGCACGATCTACGCGACCGGCAGCTCACAGGACTACTGGGGCGGCGAACGGGGCCGCGACCTTCAGTATCAGATCGGCGTCAGCAGCACGTTCCGTCGCGTGTCGTATTCCGTCTATGCGCAGCGGACCCGTAGCGGCGACGATCGAACCGTCACGCAGGTCGGCGTCAACGTGACGATTCCGCTCGGCAAGCAGACTTACACGCGGAGCAGCGTCTTCAGTTCGCTGACCACGTCGGCTTCGCGCGATTCGAGCGGGAACAGCGCAGTGCAGATCGATATGTCGGGCAGCCAGGACAGCATCGCGCCGTTCAGTTACGGGATTACCGCATCGCGTATCCACGGCGGCGATACGCTCGCTTCGTTCGGCGGCTACGGTACGTACCGCTCGCCCATCGGCACCTACAGCGCGAACGCGTCGCTCAGCAACCGGACGCGCCAGGCGGCGTTCGGTGCAAACGGCGCGATGATCGTGCATCGCGGCGGCGTCACGCTCAGCCCGCCGCTCGGCCAGGCAGCGGCGTTGATCGAAGCGAAGGGCGCGACCGGCGGGCAGATCGTCAACGGTCAAGGCGCAGCGATCGACCGGTTCGGGTACGCGGTGATCCCTTCGTTGATGCCGTATCGCGTCAACACGGTCGAGATCGATCCGTCCCGCCTGCCGGACGATGTCGAACTCGGTAACACGATCGAGGAGGTGGTGCCGCGCTACAACTCGGTCGTATTCGTGAAGATGAATACGGTGCGCGGCCGCCCGGTGTTCGCGACGATGGAGCGGCGGGACGGTTCGCCGTTGCCGATGGGGTCGCAGCTGTTCGACGCGACGGGCAAGTCGATCGGCGGCGTCGGCCAGGGCGGCATGGCATTCCTGCGCGGGCTGGAAGGCTCGGGCGAGCTGACCGCGAAGTGGGGTGTCGGGCCTGCCGACCAGTGCACGCTTCCCTATGCGATACCAGCCGCACCGGCGGATGCGACGAAGATCAAGATGGCGACGCGCGTGCGCTTGCGATGCGACGCGACGGCGATGCAATGACGCGCGCGCGTCAAAGTGAGGCACAGGTTGATGGGCAGAATGACACGAACGCACGCATCGCGGTGCATCCGATGCGTTGCATCGAGCGCGGCGGTAGCGATAGCCGCTTGGCCGGCGGGCGCTGCTTTGGGGGCAGGCAATCCCACCGTGACGGTCAAGTTCCAGGGCTCCTACAACTCGGTGACGTGCACGATCGTGGCCGGACAGGAGAATCAAACGATCAAGTTGCCGCGGATTTCGACGGCATCGCTGACGTCGCCCGGACTGACGGCGGGTTCTACGGCCTTCACCATTCCGCTGCGTTGCGACGGCAGCATCGACGCAGTACGTGTTTATTTTCAGCGCGGCGTGACGACGAACGCGAACGGCAATCTCGACATCGAGAGTCCGAGCGATCCGGCCAGCGCCAAGAATGTCCAGGTGCAGTTGACGAACGGCGACGGCTCGCCGATTCAGGTCGGCGATGCAGCGACGATGAAGACCGTGAGCATCGACGCGTCGGCCACGACGTCGGTTCCGTTCGGTGCGCAGTATTACGCGACCGGTCCGACGAGCGCGGGCCGGGTTCGCACGTACGCGACCTTCGTGATTCAAATGCCGTGACGGCACTTCACCGACCGCTTTCCTCGCCATTCGCATGACATTGGATCGTTCAGGCGCCGCGTTGCGCGCGTCGCTTCAAGAGACCGTGCTTCACGTCGCGTTGCTCGCACAGCGTGCGTCGATACCGGAAATCCACGTATGGCGCGCGCGCTGCATCGGGCTCGTCGAGCGGCTCGATCAGGCGATGCGCGACGGCGGTTACGCCGCCGACATCGTGCGCGATGTCGGCATCGCGCAGTGCGAACTGCTGGACGACGTGACGCTGCGTCATTTGCCGGCGGGCAAGCAAGACGAATGGTTGCGCGAGACGCTGCTGTTCCGTTTTCATCGTCTGCGCAGCGATGCCGGCGGGATAACCGCGCGATTCGACGCGTGGTCGAGCGCCGCGGATTCGGATGCGCAGTTACTCGACGTGTACAGGACGCTGCTCGACCTTCGGCCATCGCCTGACGGCGACGACGTTCGTGATGTTCCGAACGCACGCTGCGCGGCGACTTCGCACGGAGAACAGCGTGTCGCGCAATCGGCGTCCGAGCCCGCACGGTCGTTCGCGCGGCGCTTTGCCGCGGCGGCCGCGCGCGCATGGACGCCGCTTTGGCAAGCGATGGTCGCGATGGCGGTGCTCGCAGCCGTCTGGATCGCCTGCGACATCTCGTTGCGGCGCGCGGTGGAGCGCTTGCCCGAGTCGGCGGCGCGCGTCGCGCTGAACAGTGAGGAGGCGCGACGGTGAGGAATCGATCGATGTTCGACGTTGCGCTGATCTGGATCGCGATGCCGGTCGTCGTATTCGGCGCGGCTTGGGCATTCGCGCCGCTGCCGGCTTGGCTGAGCGCGACGTGCATTGCGCTGGCCGTCGCGTTGGCTGTGCGGGCGGCCGTATGGCGCGAGCACCGGCGCACGGCAGCCGGCGATCGATCGGGCGAATCCACGGCATCCGCCGGGGCCGACGAAGGGCTCGACAGCGCAGCACGTGAGCTTGCGGTGATCGTCGTCGTCGGCCCTTGCGCGGCCGCTTTGTTTCCACGCGACCAGCGGCGCTCGACGCTTCGGCGCGACGATCGCGCGGTGTGGCTGCTGGCCGACACGCCCGAGCGGCTGAACGACGTCATGGCGCAGGTGAAGGCGGCGCGCGGGCGCTTCCCGGATGCCGCGCTGCTGCCCGTGGTGACAGAGGGCGACGACGAAAGCGTGCTGCGCCGCGAGTTTGCGCAATGGCGCATCGCGCTGCAGGCCGCGTATTGCCATCCCGAATGCGTGTTGTCCTGCCATGTCGCGGTGTATGCGTGTCTGGGTACGGACGACGACGCCGTGGCCGAAACGCGATGGTTCGGCGACGTGCTCGAAGTCGGTGTGGCGCGTGTCGACAACGCGGTCCGGCTTTACGATCGATTGCCGACGATCCGCCGTCACCTTGCCGAGTCGCGACAACGAGCGGCGATCGTCCGGAGCGCACTCGGGCTTGCGGTGTTCGACTGGCTCGACGAGGCGGCCTTGCTATCGTCGATCTCCGCGCTGTCGAACACGGCGCCGCTCGCACTACGCGGCGCTTCGCTGGCCGACATCCCGGATATGCCGGTTCGGCCCGGTGCATGGACACGCTGGCTAATTGCCAGAACAGGGCTGCAGCGGCGGCCGACGGAGCCGATCACGAGGCCGCTGCCGCTACCTTTCGTCCATGTGCCGGCGCGTGCCGCGGCGCCGTCCGCACCTTCGGCGCGGATCGGCCGCGCGCGCCCGCTCGCGTCGCATGTGCTGCTGTCCAGCGCGGCGGCCGCGACCGCGGCGATTGCAATATCCGGTGTGGTGAACGGCCGGCTCGTCGAGCGGGTCGCTGGCGATCTGTCCGCGTACTGGAACACGCCGCGCGAGCGGATCACTGCGTCGATCGACGCATTCGACCGGTTGCGTGCGACGCGCGACGAGATCGCGCGCCATCTACGCGACGGCGCGCCGTTCGCGGCGGGCTGGGGACTGTATCCGGGACACGCGTTGATGTCCCGCCTCGATGCGGCGCTGGCCGCCTATCGTCCGCCGGTGACGACACTGCAGCTCGACAGCCTGCCGCTGTTCGCGCGCGGCAAGGCTACTTTTTCCGCGGCGCGCGCTCGACGCGAACTGGCGCACGTGCTTCGGCTGATCCTGCAGAACCCCGACCACCGCGTGCTGATCGAGGGGCATGCGGACAGCGAAGGATCGCCGGATGCGAACTTTCGGTTGTCGGAGGCGCGTGCGCGTGCGATCCGCGATTGGCTGGTCGTTGAGGGCGGGTTGCCGATCACGCGTATTGCGATCCAGGGCATGGGAGACCTGCGCCCGATCGGCGACAACGCGACCGAGGCAGGCCGGGCGCTGAACAGGCGCGTCGACGTTTCGCTGATTCCGGACGCCGCAGATCATTGACGGCGCCGGCATGTGCTCGAGCGCCGGCGCATCGCCGTTTGCTCATTTCGACGCGGTCGCTGCAATCGCACGGCGGCGGTTCTTCGACACGCCGGCAATTTTTAGAAAGAGCAACTTGTCCGAATCGTGTGCCGGGGTCCGCGTTTTAAATCCGCGCGTTTATTGAGATTAAAAATATCGAGATTGTCGATTCGTTAAATGAATTCACAAAGTCTCCAATTTAACCGAATAAGTTAGTACCGATCCTATATAAGTTGACGATCGCGTCCCGTAAGATGGCTCGGGTTTGCGCTGAAAAGAGCGAAACGGACGAGCATTCGCTCATTGATATTTACCTCATTCGGATAAGTCTGGAGACGTTATGACCATATCCAATAGTGCACAGAAATTCATTGCGCGAAATCGTGCTCCGCGCGTCCAGATCGAATACGACGTTGAAATCTACGGTTCCGAAAAGAAAGTGGAGTTGCCGTTCGTGATGGGCGTGCTCGCCGATCTCTCCGGCAAGCCGTTGGAGCCGTTGCCGGCGGTCGGCGATCGCAAGTTCTACAACATCGACATCGACAACTTCGACGAGCGGATGAAGGCGATGAAGCCGCGCGTCGCGTTTTCGGTGCCGAACACGCTGTCCGGCGACGGTCAGTTGATGGTCGACATCACGTTCGAAAGCATGGACGACTTTTCGCCGGCGGCGATTGCGCGAAACGTCGACGCGTTGTCGCAGCTGCTCGACGCACGGACGCAGCTCGCGAACCTGCAGACGTACATGGACGGCAAGTCGGGCGCGGAAAACCTGGTGAGCCAGGTGCTGAAGGATCCGGCGCTGCTGAACGCGCTTGCAAAGGCGCCGAAGCCCGAAACGCGGAAACCGGACTCCGCGGAGTCGCAAGACCAAGAGTGACGCGCCGGGCGGCAAACCACGATCTAACAGATGGGGAAGAAAATGGCTGTACGTGAATCGCAGGCGCGCGTTGCGGACGCGCAGCTCGGCATCGAATCGGATTTCAACGCGTTGCTGTCGCGCGAGTTCAAACCCAAGACGGAGCAGGCACGCGAAGCGGTGGAAGCCGCCGTGAAGACGCTCGCCGAGCAGGCGCTGGCCAATTCGGCGACGATGTCGGACGACGCCTACAAGAGCATCGCGGCGATCATCGGCGAGATCGATCGCAAGCTGTCGGAGCAGATCAATCTGATTCTGCATCACGAGGATTTCCAGAAGCTGGAAAGCGCATGGCGCGGGTTGCACCATCTGGTCACGAACACGGAAACCGACGAGAAGCTGAAGATCCGCTTCATGGACGTGTCGAAGGAGGATCTGCGCCGCACGATGAAGCGCTACAAGGGCGTCGCGTGGGATCAGAGTCCGTTCTTCAAGCAGATTTACGAAGAGGAATACGGTCAGCTGGGCGGCGAGCCGTACGGCTGCCTGGTCGCCGACTACTACTTCGATCACACGCCGCCGGACGTCGATCTGCTTGCATCGATCGGCAAGGTCGCGGCCGCCGCGCATGCGCCGTTCATCACCGGCGCGTCGCCGTCCGTGCTGCAGATGGATTCGTGGCAAGAGCTGGCGAACCCTCGGGATCTGACCAAGATCTTCACGCAGAACCTCGAGTATGCGCCGTGGAACTCGCTGCGCAACTCGGAGGATGCGCGCTACATCGGTCTAGCGATGCCGCGCTTTCTCGCACGGTTGCCGTACGGCGTCCGCACCAACCCGGTCGACGAGTTCGATTTCGAGGAGGCGACCGACGGATCCGATCACCGCAAGTACACGTGGGCGAACGCTGCGTATGCAATGGCCGTCAACATCAATCGCTCGTTCAAGCACTATGGCTGGTGCACGCTGATCCGCGGCGTCGAGAGCGGCGGCGTCGTCGAAAACCTCCCGTGCCATACGTTCCCGACCGACGACGGCGGCATCGACATGAAATGTCCGACCGAGATCGCGATTTCGGACCGACGCGAGGCCGAGCTGTCGAAGAACGGCTTCATTCCGCTGATCCATCGGAAGAACACCGACTACGCGGCGTTCATCGGCGCGCAGTCGCTGCAAAAGCCCGCCGAATACCACGATCCGGACGCGACGGCGAACGCGAATCTTTCCGCGCGTCTGCCGTATCTGTTTGCGTGCTCGCGCTTCGCGCACTACCTGAAATGCATCGTGCGCGACAAGATCGGCTCGTTCAAGGAGCGCGACGAAATGCAGCAATGGCTCAACGAATGGATCATGTACTACGTCGACGCCGATCCTGCGAACTCGTCCCAGGAAACCAAGGCGCGTCGTCCGCTTGCCGCTGCCGAGGTGGTCGTCGAAGAAGTCGAAGGCAATCCCGGCTACTACCAAGCGAAGTTCTTCCTGCGTCCGCATTTCCAGCTGGAAGGTCTGACCGTGTCGTTGCGGCTCGTTGCGAAGCTGCCGTCGGTCAAGGCCGCCGCGTGATCGCACCGCATCGATGCGGCGATCGGCGGCTGACGGCGATCGCACTCCGGCATGCCGATACCGCGTCGGTGCAATAGGCGCGATCGGTGTGCCGGGATTCCGGCGCGGCGTTGTGCGCCGAGAGTGGTGATCAGCACTCTGCAAATCGCCCTGATCACATTACCGCTACCCAAAACTCAACCAAGAACAAGGAGTGATGCCATGGCACACGACATTTTCCTCAAGATCAACGGAATCGACGGCGAATCCAGGGACGCGACTCACCAGAACGAAATCGAGGTCTTGAGCTGGTCGTGGAACGTATCGCAGCAGTCGAACATGCATCTCGGCTCGGGCGGCGGCGCGGGCAAGGCTACCGTGGACGATCTGCAATTCGAGCATTACATCGATCGGTCGAGCCCGAATCTCGTTCAGTACTGTCTGCTCGGCAAGCACATCGACGAAGCGAAGCTCACGGTGCGCAAGGCCGGCGGCAACCCGCTCGAATACATCCTGTTGACGATGAACGACGTGCTGGTCACGCAGGTGAGCCCGGCCGGTGTGGCGGATGACGAGTCGCGTCCGCGCGAGGCCGTTCGGCTGTCGTTCTCGCGCTTCAAGCAGGAATACGTCGTGCAGAACGCTCAGGGCGGCAGCGGCGGTGCGATTACGGCGACGTTCGACATCAAGCGCAACGCGGCCTGAGCATCGTCCGTCGTTTCGGGGTGAATCCGCCGGCGTCGCCGTCGACGTCGGCGGGTTCGCGGGATGTTGACCGTGGTAGCAGCGCGACGCGCCGCGTCCGGTCAACCGCGGCCCCTGGTGGCACAGGATCTTCCAAATGTTTTCTCGATTGCCGCATGACACGGTGACGCGTCGCGATGCGCTCGAACGGATCGCGCTCGGACTGTCGTTTCTGTCGCTGACCGCGTGCGCGGGCGCACCGAACGGACCGAAACCGGCCTCGCTGAATTTGAAGATCAACGTGAGCGCCGGCGTCAATCCCGATGAATTGGGCCGCCCCGCGCCGATCATGGTGAGGATCTACGAGCTGAAGTCCGCCTACACGTTCGACAACGCGGACTTCTTCACGCTGCAGAGCGACAGCAAGAAAGCGCTGGGCGACGACGCGATCGCGATCGACGAGTTCGTCCTGCGTCCGGGCGACGTCGCGAACATTCGCCGGCGCATCAATGCGGCGACGACCGCGTTCGGCGTACTCGCTGGATATCGCGAGCTCGGCAAGTCGGTGTGGCGCGGCGTCTACCGCTTGCCGCCGCGACCCGACGAAGCGTGGCTTCGGCTATTCGCCGCGCATACCAAGATCAAGTTGAACGTGGATATCGGCCAGCGCGCCGTTCTGGTTACCGAATTGGACTGACATGAGTTGGCATAACAAGGTCGTGTGGAGCGAAGGTCTTTTCCTGCTGCCACAGCTGTTCCAGCAGCAAGAGCGCTATTTCGAACATTTCGCGCATAAGCGCTCTGCGCCGCTCAGTCCGTTCTTCTGGGGATTCAGTCAGTTCGAGATCGACCACGAGTCGCTCGCGTTCGGCAAGCTGGTGTTCAAGCGCGGTGCCGGCGTGTTTCCGGACGGCACGCCGTTCGACGTGCCCGCGCATGCACCACCGCCGCCGCCGCTGACAATCGCACCCGAGCACCAGAACCAGATCGTCTATCTCGCTGTTCCGCTGCGATTGCCGAATACCGAAGAAACCGTGTTTCGCGACGATGCGGCGTCGCTCGCCCGCTATCTCGCGTTCGAAAACGAGCTGCGCGACAGCAACACGATCGGTCAGGGAGCCAAGCCCGTGCAACTCGCGAACCTGCGACTGCGGTTGCTGCCCGAGAAGGAACTGACGCAATCGTGGATCGGCATCGCGCTGACGCGCATCAAGACGCTGCACGCGGACGGGTCGGTATCGCTTCACGATACCGACCACATTCCGCCGGTCAGCCAGTATGGTGCCGACCCGCTGCTGCGCGAATGGGCGACGCAACTGCACGGTCTCACGAAGCTGCGCGCCGATGCGCTGGCCGCACGGCTGTCGGGGAGCGACGGGCGCGCGGGTGCGGCGGCGGAAGTATCGGACTACCTGCTGCTGCAAGTGCTGAATCGATACGAGCCGCTGCTCGAACACATCTGCCGGATTCACGAGACGCCGCCGCACGCGTTGTATCGGGAGCTGGCGATGATGGCCGGTGAACTGTCGACGTTCGTTCGACCACAGACGCGCCGGCCGCTGCCGACACCGGGCTACGATCATGCGCAGCTGTACGCGAGCATTCGGCCGCTTGTCGAAGAGGTGCACTACCTGCTCAACCAGGTGCTGATTCGCGGCGCTCAGCCGATACCGCTGACCGAGCAACCGCACGGCATCCGTGTGGCCGCAGTGATGCCGGCCGAACTGTCCGGTTATTCGAGCCTCGTGCTCGCGGTCGGTGCGCAGATGTCGCCCGACGTCCTGCAGCAGCAATTCGCGGCGCAGACCAAGATCAGCCAGCCGCAGCGCCTGCCGGAACTGATTCGTTCGCACCTGCCGGGGCTCACGATGGTGCCGTTGCCCGTGCCGCCGCGACAAATTCCGTTCAATTCGAGCTACATCTATTACGAGCTGTCGCGCAGCGGGCCGTTCTGGGAGCAGATCGCGCAACAAGGCGGGCTCGCGATGCACATCGCCGGCCACTTCCCGGAGTTGAAGCTCGAACTGTGGGGCGTGCGCCATAAATGAATTCCGCTACGTTCGACAAAGACGCATTCGACTTTCTCGCTGACGGCTCCGGCGCGTCGCTCGAGCCGCCGAAGGAGCCGGTCGGCGACGTCAGGCCCGTGTCGGCCGATGCCGACGGGTTCGACGCCGTCGCGGATATCCAGCAGCGTGTCGATGAGGTGCTGGCGTCGGCCAATCCGCTGCTGGAGGCGGCGCGGCCGCTGCTCAGAATGCTGGCCGACATGCCGGCAACGCTCGACACGTCGGACGCGGTGGCCGGGTTGCGGACGCTGCTCGTGCGCGAGATCGGACTGTTCCAGAAGGTGTGCGACAAGGCCGATCTGCGATGGAAGCACATGGCGGTCGCGCGCTATTGCCTATGCACTGCGCTCGACGAGGCCGCCAACCGCACGACGTGGGGCGGTGCAGGCGTATGGGCTGCGCAAAGCCTGCTGATCACGTTCGAAGGCGAAGTCGACGGCGGCGAGAAGTTCTTCCTGCTGATCGGCCGAATGGCGACCGATCCGCAGGAATACGTCGACGTCCTCGAAATCCTGTATCGCGTGCTTGGCCTCGGATTCGAAGGGCGTTACAGCGTCATGCCGGACGGACGCCGTCATCTCGAACAGATTCGCCAACGCCTGTGGACGCTGATCACCGGTGCGCGGGACGCGGTCCAGCCCGAGCTGTCGCCGCACTGGCGCGGCGCTCCGCCGGGCAGATTGCCGTTGCTGCGCAGCGTGCCGGTCTGGGTTTCCGCCGCCTGCGCTGCGCTGGCGGTGTCCGGGCTGTTCGTGTTCTACCAGTACCGGCTGCTGACCGAGCGTCATGCGCTCGAGGCGCGCATTCTCGAGATCGGCCGCGAGCGGCTGGCGTCCGCGCCGCAGCGTTTGCGTCTGTCTCAATTGTTGCGTGACGAGATCGCGCGCGGCGTGCTGACCGTCGACGAAGACGAGCGGCGCAGCATCGTCGTGTTCAAAGGCGATTCGATGTTCGCGTCGGGCCAGAGCACGGTGTTGCCCGGGATCGAGCCGATCCTCGACAAGGTCGCGCGCGAGGTCGCCCGTGTGGGCGGCACCGTGCTCGTGACCGGGCATACCGACAACCAGCCGATCCGCAGCGCCGCGTTCGCGAACAACCTTGCGCTGTCGGAAAAGCGCGCGGCCTATGTCGCGCAGATCCTGCAGCGGGATGGTACGCCGGCCGAGCGGATCCGCGCGGTCGGCAAGGGTGACACGCAGCCGGTCGGCGACAACGCGACGGCCGCCGGCCGAGCGCTGAACCGCCGCGTCGAAATCATGGTCACCCTGTAGCACCGGAACTCAGCATGGCTTATTTGAAGCGTCTTTTCAGATGGTTGTTCTCGTGGCGGATGCTCGCATGCGCGGCGGTTCTGCTGGCATGCGCGGCGGTATGGTTCCTCGGGCCGCTGTTTGTGTTCGGCGAACTGCATCCGTTCGCCGGCGTCGTGATCCGTTCGATTGCGATCGCACTGCTGCTCGGCCTGCTCGTGCTGTGGCTCATGCGGTTGCCGCTGAGTCCGGTCTGGGTGATCGCGCTTTGCGTCGCGCTCTGGCATGTGGGGCCGTTGTTCGGCTTCGGCGAGCATCGTCCGCTCGCGCCGATCGCGGTGCGCGTCCTGCTCGTCGTGGCGATTCTGCTCTGCTACGCCGTATACGGCCTGTACAAGCTGTGGCACGCGCTTCGATCGAACGATGCGCTGCTGAAGCGTTTTCTCGAGCCGAGCGGCGACCGGCCGGTCGAAGCCGGACACGACGAAGCGCGCGCGGTCGCGATGGTCGTCTCGAAGGCCGTTGCGCAGTTGAAGCGGCTGCGCGGCGGCACGTTCGGGTGGCGGCGCCTGCTCGAGGTCGACCGGCATCTGTACGGGTTGCCGTGGTACATGATGCTCGGCACGCCGGGTGCCGGGAAGACGACGGCGATTCTCGGTTCCGGCCTGCAGTTCCCGCTGACCGGACAGATGGGGGCACGTTCGGTGAACGGCATCGAGCGCACCGCGAACTGCGAATGGTGGTTTGCGAACGAGGCGGTGCTGATCGATACCGCGGGCCGCTACGTCGAGCAGGACGACGCGCAGGACGAAACCGGCAAGACCGTGAACGCCGCGGAATGGAAGGAACTGCTCGGCCAGTTGCGCAAGCATCGGCCGCGCGCGCCGCTCAATGGCGCGATCCTGACGGTCAGCGTCGCCGATCTGGTCAACCGGTCGGATGCCGAGCGCACCGCGCTCGCTGCGAGCTTGCGGGCGCGGCTCGGCGAACTGCGGCAGCAACTGGGAATCCGTTTCCCGGTGTACGTGTTCGTGACGAAGCTCGATCTGTTGCCCGGCTTCACCGAGTATTTCCAGTCGCTGACCGCCGACGCGCGCACACAGATCTGGGGCTTCACGCTGCCTTGCGACGAGTCGGGCGCGCCGGTCGTCGACGGGCTGCGACGTCACTGCCTGCGCGAATTGACGCTGCTCGAAGCGCGGATCGATGCGGGCCTGAACAACCGCCTGCTGGAAGAGTACGAGGGAGAGCGGCGCAAACGACTGTACCCGCTGGCTCAGGAGTTTCGCAGTCTGTCGGCGCCGCTCGCGGATCTGCTCGAGCTGGTATTCCTCGATTCGCGTTACGACGACGCACAGTTGCAGAACATGCTGCGCGGCGTGTATTTCACGAGCGCCGAGCAGACGGACGCGATCGTGGCCGCCGATCGCGACACGGTGCTGCAGCGGCTGACGCGCAAGCTGGCGCGCCCGCGCGCGGGCAGCGGCGCATCGGCGCAGTTGCGTTGCGACGGCGCGATGTCCGGACATCGCAGCTTCTTCCTGCGCAACGTGTTCCAGCATGTGATCGTGCCGGAAGCGCATCTGGTCAGAGCCGATCTGAAGTGGGAGATTCGCTTCAGGGCGATGCGTGTCGCGTGTCATCTGCTCAGTGTGGCGCTGTTCATGTGGCTCGCGTTTTCGCTGACGGTGAGCTATGAGAACAACCGGCACTATCTGGCCGCGATTTCCGGCAAGACGTCGGCGCTTGCCGCGCGTGCCGCGGCATACGGCAAGGCGCCGAAGGCAGCTGCGATCGGGGGGCTGCTCGACGGTTCGGCGGATCTGCCGCGCCACGGCGATCTCGATCTCGACGCGCCGGGCGGCGCGTACCGCTACGGGCTCTATGTCGTTCCGGCGATCGTCACGGCATCGGACACGACCTATCTGAGTCTGCTGAAGCAAACGTTGCTGCCGCAGATCGTGACGCGCGTCGAACGCGAGCTGAGTGCGCAGATCGCCGCGCAAGACTCGGACGACGTGTACCGGACGCTAACCGTCTACCTGATGCTGTACGACGCCGAGCACTACGACGCGAACGCGGTGAGGGCGTGGGTGCTGCGCGATTGGGAGCGTTCCGACAGCGCGGCGCCGATGGGCGGCCGCAACGCGATGGCGCGGCACCTGGACGCGCTGTTCGGCAACGCCCGTCCGATTACGCCGACCGTCGGGCTGAATGCCGCGCTCGTGCAGCAGGCGCGACTCTTCCTGAGCCGGAATCCCGCGCCGAAACGGCTTTACGAGCGGGCGATCGGCGCGATGGCGAAAGAGGCGCCCGACAATTTCACGCTCGCGCAGGCGCTCGGGCTGCAGGGCGCGTCGCTTTTCAGGCTGGTGGAGGGCTCGCGCTTCGAACGGGGCGTGCCGGGGCTCTACACGTACGACGGCTACCACACGCTGTTCAGCCGGCGCCTGCCCGAATTCCTCGCGCGCGCACAGAACGACGACGACTGGGTCATGGGGCGTGTCGGCAAGCGCGGCGACCTGGTCGCGTCGATACAGCAGATGCGCGTCGTGACGGCGAGGTCGTCGCTTGCCGACGAGATTCGTCGTCAGTATCTGATCGATTACGGCAACTACTGGCAGCAGTTTCTCGCCGACATTCGGCCGGCGATCGGCGGCGAGAATGGCCGCGACGGCACACTGACGCTCGATCTGGCGACGTTGCGCGCGCTCGCGGCGCCGGACTCGCCGCTGGTGAGGCTCGCACGCGCGGCGGTTCGCGAAACCTCGCTGTCGATCGTCGATGCGCCGGACTCGTCGTCGCTGAGCGATCTCGCGTTGACGGCGGTCGGCCGCCAGTCCGCGGTCGCGAAAAGCGCGGCCATCGACGCAGCGAAGCTTGCCGCGCAGCGGCCCGAACAGCGGATGGAAAAGGAATTCGTCGACAACCGCTTCGCTGCGCTGCGTGAGGTCACGACCGGGCAGGCGGACACCGGCAGCGGCCCGGCGATGACCGATACGCCGGGCGCGGCCGGCGGCGCCAAGGCATTGCAACTCGACGCGATCCTCGCGCTGATCAACGAGCAATACACGCGAGTCGTCGTCGCGAGCAATGCGCTGTCCGCCAACAGCATGCCGCCCGCGCTCGACATCGGCACGACGTTGCAGACGGAGGCGGAAAAGCTGCCGGCACCGTTGCGGCTCGTACTGGGCGGCATCGCGACGCAGGTCGCGGACAAGGTCGGACAGGAAGTCGGCGGGTTGCTCGCGATGCAGGTCGATACGAGCGTCGGGCAAAGCTGCCGACGCACGATCGGCGGAAAGTATCCGTTCGCGCGCAGCAGCCAGGAAGTCGACGTAGAAGACTTCAATCGCATGTTCGCGGCGGGCGGCGTATTCGACGAATTTTTCCAGAAATCGCTCGCGAACTATGTCGACACGAACGCGAAGCCGTGGCGCTACAAGTCGCTGAGCCCCGGCATGCCGCCGATCAAGGGGCCGAGCCTCGAACCGTTCGAAAGGGCGTCCGCGATCCGCGAAGTGTTTTTTCGCGATCAGGGCGCGAAGCGGATGGCGTGGAAGATGGACGCCAAGGTCGCGGCGATCGACCCCGAGATCACCGAATTGCTGATCGACGTCGACGGTCAGACCCAGCGTTACGTACATGGTCCCGTCATGCCGTTCGCGCTGAGCTGGCCCGGTCCGCGCGGCGGAGCGATGGCCGAAGTCGCCGCGCGCCCCGCGATCCGGCCCGATACGTCGACGATCGTCACCACCGGGCCGTGGGCGCTGTTCCGGTTGATCGAGCGAGGCCGGCTCACCGGCACCGCGTCGGCGAGCCGGCTGACGCTGGATTTCGATTTCGACGGCCGGCATGCGGCGCTCGAACTGATGACGAGCGGGCAGTCGAATCCGCTGACGAGCAATCTGCTGACCGACTTTCAATGTCCGGGAGGCCTCGCATGAGCGTCGGGATGCGGGCGACGACGAGGCGGCTGCCGGCATCGAGCTCACAGATCCGTCACCGCGCGACGGACGCGCAGGTTCTTTGCCGGCGGCGCGAGCCCGTATGCCGTGGCGATCCGCTCGCCGGGCGGCGACTGTGCTGCGTGCCGTTCGACACAGCCCGCCGAATGACTGCGCACGCATGCCGGCCGGCGTGCCGGGCGCGTCCGCGGACGACGCTGCTGCGATGTGCGGCCGGGCGCGACGGCGGACGGCGCCGGCGGCAGGACGACTGCGGCGGCTTCGTCCGTCGTCAATGGGTCCACGGTGCACGCGCATACGAAGCGGCCGCAGCAGCCTGTCGCGACGAACGAGAATCGGATCGAAATACGGGGCGCTTCGTCGATGTCGAGTCGAGGCAGATTCATGAACATACGGAACGCTGACACATACACGTTCGATCAACTGCCGAGCGAGCACGACGCGAGCACGCGCGCACTCGAACGAGCGCTTGCATCGAATTGCACGACGCTGCGCAGCCGTCAGCGCGAATACCGCGAACTGATTGCTTTTCGTCGCACGCCGCACATCAAAAAGCTCGAACGCGCGTTATGGCTGGCAGCTTCGCAGCTGCAGCGTGTCGACGACGCGAATGCGGCAGCGCTGTGTGCCGGCGGCAACCTCGCGACGATTGCCGGGATGCTCGGCGAGTGGCTCGGCGTGCATGCGGTGCCGATCGGCTGGATCGTGGGCATCGATCCGGTGGGCGATGCGCCGCCGGTTCCAGCCGCGCGCGCGATCTATTGCATGCGGCGAGTCGTAGCGTTCGGCCGAAAGATCGTCGATGCGCGCGAGCCGGCCGATCTCGAACTGGCTGCGAGCTATCTGCGCGATGCCGCAACGAGCATCGGCGCCGATCTGCTGATCGACGTGCTGCTCCGGCGCGCGGCCGTGCGAGTCCGGTATCCCGCGCGTGCGGCCGGCCCGTGACGTCGTGTCGAGCCGCCGCGCGACTGCCGGCGCATATGACGCGATGCGCACGCGCGCATGTTTGTTTTGGGTGAGTGGGAGCGAAAAGACCGCATGTCAATCAACTCTTCGGAAGGACCGATCGTTCAGGAGCGCACGGTAACGGTTCGCAGCGACGCGATGCCGCGGCTGCTCGGCCGGCCCGCGCTGCGGTTCCTGTCGCTGCGCGGCGAAGAACACCTCGGGAGGCTGTACGCATACGAGCTGCTGCTGCGCACGCCGGACGATTTTCACGTGCCGTTGTCGACGAGTGCGAACCTCGATCTGAAGGCAATGATCGGGACGGAGATGACCGTCAGCGTGCAGCTCGAGGGCGTCGGCACGGGCGCCGAAGGCGGTGTCGGCGCCGGCGGACGCGAAATCAGCGGCCTCGTCGTGAAAGCGGGTTTCCTGCGTACCGAAGGGCGCTACAACGTCTATCGGATCGTACTGCGGCCGTGGCTCTGGCTCGCCACGCTGACGAGCGACTACAAGATTTTTCAGGACAAGACGGTGGTCGAGATCATCGACACCGTGCTGAGCGATTATCCGTATCCGGTCGACAAGCGGCTCGACGTCGACAAATACACGGTGCAGGGCGAGAGCGCGCGCAACGAACCGCGGGCGTTCCAGGTCCAGTACGGCGAGACGGATTTCGATTTCATCCAGCGCCTGATGGAGGAATGGGGGATTTACTGGTTCTTCGAGCATTCCGCTGGGAAGCACCGTCTCGTGCTGTGCGATCACATCGGCGCGCATCGCCGCTCGCCGAGTGCCGCCTATCACGAAATTCGCCATCATCCGGAAGGCGGCAAGATCGACATCGAGTATCTCGACTACTTCTCGACAAACGAGTCGCTGAGGCCGGGCCGCGTGGTCGTCGACGATTTCGATTTCACGCGCCCGCGGGCGCTGCTCGTGACGTCGAATCATCAACCGCGCGATACGAACTGGGGCGAGGGCGAACTGTTCGAATGGCCGGGCGACTATACCGACAGCAAGCATGGCGACCTGATCAGCCGCATCCGGATGGAGGAGCGTCGTGCGGCCGGCACGCGCGCATTCGGCAAGGGCAACGTGCGCGGTCTCGCGTGCGGCCAGACGTTCACGCTGACGAACCATCAGCACGAGGAAGCGAATCGCGAGTACCTGATCGTCGAATCGGCGCTGATGCTGACCGAAATCGCGGACGAATCCGGCAGCGGCTATCGCTACGAGTGCGGCAACGAGCTGATCGTGCAGCCGACGAGCGAAGTGTTCCGGATGCCGCGCGAGACGCCGAAGCCGACCACGAGCGGCCCGCAATCGGCGATCGTCGTCGGCCCGCCGGGACACGAGGTGTGGACCGACGAGTTCGGCCGCGTCAAGGTGCGCTTCCTGTGGGACCGGTATGCGCGCAACGATGCGACGGATTCGTGCTGGGTGCGTGTGAGCCAGGCGTGGGCGGGCGTGAACTTCGGCGGCATCTACATTCCGCGGATCGGGCAGGAAGTGATCGTCGGTTTCATGAACGGCGACCCGGATCGACCATTGATCCTCGGCAGCCTGTACAACACCGTGACGCCGCCGCCGTGGGACCTGCCTGCGGAAGCGACGAAAAGCGGCTTCAAGAGCAAGACGATCACCGGCGGCCGCGACAACTACAACGGCATCCGCTTCGAAGACAAGTTGGGTGCGGAGGAATTCCACGTGCAGGCGGAGCGTGACATGAACCGCCTGACGAAGAACAACGAGTCGCATACGGTCGGCGTGAATCTGTCGCTGGGCGTCGGACTGACGCATACGCGCGCAGTCGGCGGGATGTTCAGCAGCGTCGTGGGCGGCGCCGCGAGCTACGCGGTGGGCGGCGCCGAGTCCACCATGATCGGCGGCGCGTGCGGGCTGAACGTCGGCGGCGCGTACGGGATCGCGGTGGGCGGCGCGATGTCGACGTCGGTCGGTGGCGCTTATGCGGTGAACGTCGGCGGCGCGCTGTCGATCGTATGCGGCGCATCGGCCATCAACATGACGGCCGACGGCACGATCAAGCTGGTCGGCACGAAGATCCGGATCGTCGGCAGCGACGAGGTGGTCGTCCAGGGCTCGCCGCTGCAGTTGAACCCCGGATGCTGCGACGGCAGCGGCGCAGGCGGCGGTGGTGGCGGCGGTGCGATTCCGCCGATCCCGTTGCCGCGATCGTTCTTGAGAATCACCAAGCCGGTTTTGCCGCCCGTACCGCCGCCGCCGACCGTCAATCCTCCACCGCCGAGCGAGGTGCCGCCGCCGAGCGAGGAGCCGCCGCCGAGCGAGACGCCACCGCCGAGCGAGACGCCACCACCGAGCGAAGCGCCGCCGCCAAGCGAGGAGCCGCCGCCGAGCGAGGAACCGCCGCCAAGCGAGGAACCGCCGCCAAGCGAGGAACCGCCACCGAGCGAGGAACCGCCGCCAAGCGAGGAGCCGCCACCGAGCGAAACACCACCGCCGAGCGAGACGCCACCACCGAGCGAAGCGCCGCCGCCGAGCGAGGAGCCGCCGCCGAGCGAGGAGCCGCCACCGAGCGAAACGCCACCGCCGAGCGAGGAACCGCCGCCGAGCGAAACGCCGCCGCCGAGCGAAACGCCGCCGCCAAGCGAGACGCCACCGCCGAGCGAGGAGCCATCGGTTTCGGAGATTTGAATTTCATTGCCAAGCCGTATGCCGCTGCGCGCCCGACGGTCGTTGCGGCAACGAACGGCGTGGTTTCGACTGGAGAGCGTTCTTCATGAGCAGTCCTGCAGCTAGAGTCGGTGACGCGATAGGCCATGGTGGTGCGATCGTGACCGGCTCGGGAAATGTGTTCACCAACGGGATACCGGCCGCGCATGTCGGCAGCGTCGCGGTATGCGGTGTCCATTGTTCAGCCCAGGCAGTCGTCGTCGGCTCCGGGTCCGTGTTCATCAACGGCATCCCGGCAGCGTTCGTGGCGTGCTGTACGTGCTGCGGCGCACCGGTCGTCACCGGGTCCGGCGACGTGTTCATCGGCGGCTGACGGCACTAACGGCAATTCAAGAAGTTCAGGGAGTTCGCATGAGTGGAATCGGAGGATTGGGCGGCGTGCTTGCCGGGCTGCCCGGGACGGTGCTGGAGTCGGTCGACATCGCGCCGCGCGTCGACCGTCATCGGCAGCAGCCGGGCGATCTCGCCCGTCGCTATGGCGTCGACCGCGCGCTGTCGGGCCTCCTGTGCGAGTCGGTCGACATGGTGTCGGGCAGCAAGATATGCCTGTCGCGCAACGAAGTCGACTTCACGCTGCCGGGCCGTTTGCCGATGAGTTGGGCGCGGTTCTATTCGAGTGCGCTGTCCGTCGACGGCATGCTCGGAACCGGCTGGCGGACCGGCTGGGACGCCGTGTTGCGACGCCGGGACGGCGACCGGATCGACTACGTCGACGATCAGGGCCGGACCGTGTCGCTGCCGATGCCCGAGCGAGGTAGTCAGATCGTCGTGTCGTCCGAGCAGCTTCACGTCGCGCGACTGGCCGACGACAGGTTCGTCGTCGCCGATCTGACACCTCATTACACCGTGTTCGGAGAATTCGACCAACACGGCGTCGCGCGCATCAAGTACGTCGAGGATCTCGCGCGTCGCCGGATCGGCTGCATCTGGGACGGCGCTGGGCGTTTGCTGCGCATGCGCGGCACGTGCGGGCACGAGCTGCGCATGCACTATGAGCGCGACGCGGTGCATTTGACCGGCATTGAATGCGTCGACGGCGGCCCGACCGGCTTCCTCGTTCGCTACGCATATGACGAGCACGGCCGGCTCGCCGAAGTGCGCAACCGGCACGGCGACATCGTTCGCGGCTTTGCCTACGATGCCGATGGCCGGATGATCGAAGAAGTCGGCCCGCTTCGTCAGACGACGCGTTATACGTGGCAAACGATCGGCGGCGCGCCGCGCGTCGTCGAGCGCTCGACGTGTCGCGGCGCGCGTGAACGCTGCACGTACGAACTGGGCGAGCGCGGCACGCGCGCGACCGACGTGTTCGGTCATACCGCGCACTGGCAGTACGACCAGCACGGCCGCGTGCTTGCTTACGCCGATTTCGACGGCCGGCGATATGCGTTTCAATACGACGGCGCGGGATGGCCGACCGAGCTGACGCTGCCGGGCGACCGCCAGATACGCGTGGTCAACGACAATCTGGGCCGGCCGACCCGCGAGGAGACGCCGCTGGACGGCGTGCGTTCGACGGTGTACGCGTTCGCGACACGCGAGCCGTTGAGCATTCGCCTGCAAGACGATCGGACGTGGCTGTGGCAGCGCGACGAGCAGTTGCGTCCGACGCAGTTCCAGTCGCCGTCCGATGGCATCACGCAGATTGCGTATGAGGAGCGTGACGGCGTGCAGATTCGAACCGACACGCACGAGCAGCGCGGCGCAGTCGTGCTGGAGTGCGACGCGCGCGGCCTCGTGCTGAAGCGCACCGACGCCGCGGGACGCACGACGGTCTATCGGCGCGACGCCAACGGACATGTCGCGGCCATCACGGATCCATTCGGCGCCGTCACGCAGTTCGAACCGGATCTGCTCGGACGACCGCAGGTCATCACGCTGCCGGACGGCAGGCAGGAGCGTCGGGTCTGGAACGCCGCCGGGCAATTGATCACGTCGATCGGCGTGGACGGGCAGGCGCGGCACTGGCATCGCGATCAATACGGATGCGTGGTGCGTGCGGTCGATGAGGAGGGGAACGTTACCGCGCACGAGTTCGACGCACACGGCCGCAGGATCCGGACCGTTGCCGGCAATGGCGGCATTCAGCGCCTGACCTGGGGCCCGGTCGACCGGCTGACGTCGGTCGTCGATGCGGACGGCGTCACGCGTTCGTTCTCCTACGCGGCGTCCGGAGATTTGCAGCAGATCACGTGGACGTCGGACGGGCACACTCGGATCGAAACGTTCGCCACCGATGCGCTCGGCCGGGTGGTAGGCCGCGACACCGAGCATGCGCGCTATCGCTACACGTACGTACGCGACAGTTTGCTCGGGATGATCCAATGCCTGCCGACCGACGCGGGGGCGGCGATCGGCGTGGAGCCTGACACGCTTCGCTTCGAATACGACGCAGCCGGCCGCGTGACGGCGGAGCATGACATGCACGGCACGCTGCGCTACGCGTATGACGCTGCAGGACGGCTCGTCGCAGTCACGCTTCCCGACGGACACATCGTGAAGACGGAGCGTGACGACGTCGGTACGGTCGCGCTCGCGGGGCTGGCGCACGGCGACGACGTGCGCGCTATCGCCGCGTTCCATTACGAGCTCGGAACGCGTCAATTGCTGCGCTCCGTCGGCGAGCTGTACCTGCGTTCCGTTTATGCGGGCTCATCGCTCGAGCGCTGGTTTGCGATGACGGTGACGCGCACGTCCGACAACGAGATGCTGCCGGGCAGCGCCGAGTTCTGGCGCGAGTTCCGCTACAGCCCGGCCGGTCACCTCGTGCAGGTCGACGATCGCTTCAACGGTCGCACCTATTACGACTACGATCGTCGCGGCTGCCTGCTGCGGGTCGTGTCGGACGACATCGGCCTCGAACACTTCACGTGGGATGCCGCCGGCAATCTGCTCGATACGCCGAGCGCTGGATGGCAACGTACCGTCTATCCCGATCACCGGCTACGCGAGCACCGCGGATATCGCTACGAATACGATTCGTGGGGACAGGTGGTCGCGAAGCGAGGCGCGGCCTGCGAACAGACGTTCACGTGGGACGCGGACGGTCGGCTGATGAGCGCGCGCAGCAGACGATGCGTCGTGCGCTACCGTTACGACGCGCTGGGGCGTCGCGTGGCCAAATCGGTTTCGCAACCGACAGCGAGCGGGATGCTCGGGCCGGCGGATCGCGCGGAGGCGGTCACGCGCTTCGTCTGGCAGGGCGAGCGCCTCGTTCAGGAAACGACGGGCGACAACGTGCGGATCTATCTGTATCAGCCGGCACGGGAAGGCGCTGTCGGGTTTGCGCCGCTCGCCTGCGTGCATCGGCAACGCAGGGACGACGGCACGTTTTACGCGACGCACGTGTATCACTACCAAACCGATCTCGCCGGCACCGCGGTCGCGCTGACCGACGAGGGCGGCAAGCTCGTGTGGAGCGGCCGCTACAACGCATGGGGACGCGTGATACCGTGGACGCGGCTCGCCACGCCGGTGTGGCAGCCGTTACGGTTTGCAGGTCAGTATCTGGACGACGAGACGGGGCTGCACCTGAATGGCCGGCGTTACTACGATCCCGACGCCGGGCGCTATCTGAGTCCAGACCGTTCGGCGCCGGCCGGCGTGAGTCCGTATCGCTACGTGTCCAATCCGTTAAGCGCTGCGAATCCGACCGGCCGCGCCGTATCGCTGATGCGTCCGACGGCCGACGTCGACGGCGCAATCTGTGCAGACGGGCCGATCGATCTAACCACGCGGTTGACGGGCGATGTCGACGACGATGTCGTGCCGGGCGGTGAGTGGCTGGCGTACCTGGACCGCTAGACCGCGCATGCATGTCGACAGCGCGGGTTCCGCTCGCGCGACTTCCGCGACGCACGCCGCCGCCGGCGGCGCGCCGGTCTAGACCGAGCGCTCGAGCGTGCGCAGCGGCGTCCGGTCGCCGCCGAACAATTCGATCGTGTAGCGGGCAAGCACGCGGTCGAACTCGGCGGCGAAGTACAGATGCATGTCGAACCACTCACGGTTGACGTGCTTGTGAAACTGACCGGCATCGAGCGTTTTGCCGTACATCACTGTCCCATCTTGCGCATGAGCAGACAGGCGGCATTGCTCGAGTCGCGGCAGGATATCCGCGAACCGGCTCCGATGCGCCCAGACGCGGATGTCGTGCGCGCGCAGCAGCATCGTTTTGCATTCCTCCGCCGAAGTCCATGCACGCGCATCGGGCATCGGCGGCTGGCCGTCCAGCGTTTCCCGGCGCACGCCGCGATGGGCGAAGCTGATGCCGGCGTACGCTTCGTACTGCGCGAGCGTGCGTTGCGTGCCTAGACCGTACGGCCCGAAATCGATGCCGTCGCTCGATGTACCGTCGACGCCGAGCAGTGCACGATTGCGCTGATAAGAGCGGGCGTTGCGCGCTTCCCAGTTCTCGGCCACGAGGCCGCTCGCTTGCGCTTCGGGCGTGTGGTCGGTCCATATCTTCACGCGGTTCGCGCGCGTGTATTCGTGCCATGCGAGCACGCGATGCGGCACATACAGGTCGTAGCCGTGCGTAAACGCGCGCACGGCGATCGAGATTTCCTCGCCGAGAAAGAAGTAGTTCGGGTCGTGCTGCACGTCGGCGGCGAAATGCCCGTCCGCAAAAGCGAAGTGGGCGCTGTAGAACGCGCTCGGGATCGGCGCGTCGAGCGTTTTCCAATTGTCGAGCCATCCGGAGCGAATCACGACTACGCCGTCCGGCGTAAAGCGCTGGAAGTACAGGCCGGTCGGTACATGATCAAGCGCTTCACGTGCAGCACCCGGCTGGAAGCCGGGCAGATAGGTGGTGAGGACCGGCTTCGCGCTGCGCGCGCGAAGCGACTCGAGCATCGACACGGCTTGTTCGTCCCACGCGTCGACAAAGTAGTGATGAGAGTCGAGCTGCAGCGTGTACTGCTCGTCGCGGTACCGTTGCTGAATCAGGTTGCGCGCCCAGCACGCGCCTTGCGACTGCCGATGGGGCACGTCGATCAGCTCGATCGACGCGTCTCGGTAGCAGAGCGTATGAGCCGCGAACGTGTCGCCGTAGTGCACGTGCCAGCGCGAGAAACCGTGAGCGATGAAGGCGCCGACGGTTTCGTCGAGCGCATGCTGCCAGCATACGACGATGCGCAGCTGGTCAGGGCGGGCCGCGCGCTCGACCAGCTCGAGCAGCGTCGGGATCAACTGCGGATCGCGATAGCTGGCGATCTGGACAAAAATGCTGTGTTTCATCGTGCAACGGGTTTCGGCGCGCGGACGCGCTACAGAATGCTGAGGATAATGACCGACGTTGCGTCGATCTTGCCGGTCGTCGGCGTGTTGCTGCCGACCCGCAGCACGGTAGCCTCGAGGTCGAAGCCGGATTCCATCGCACCGCCAGGCTTCTGAACGAGCGTGCTGCTCGGGTCGCTCGGCTTGAGCACGGTTCCGGTCGTTTTGTCGCGCAGGCGGATCGCGAGATGCCCGGCGCCGGTGTTCTGGATCAGCGCGGAATCCTCAGGATCCCGAGGCGCGCTCAACGTGGCCGTGATCGACGCGGGCGGCGTCGGGCCCGAGCATAGTATGCGGAAGCTCACGGGGCGAGTCGGACCGACCGTGTGCGAAACGTCATAAGGCCCGAACTGGCCGAAGTCGACGTTCAGCGTGCTGCTGTCGACACGGCAACTCGGCAATACGCGGAGCGACACGTTGGCGGAGTGGATATCGGTTACCGAGATGCCCGGTCTGCCATCGCCGTAGGTCCTGGCGACGTGGCCGAACGTGACCGTTGATTTGCTCGGGATGTCGTTGCTGGTCTTGACCAGATCGATCTTGAATTTTGCGCCGTTGCCATACTGGATCAGTTCGTGCATCGGCTCGGACGGCCGGTGCGTCCAGTTGTTCGTATAAGGCACGACGCTCGTCGTGCCGCTTGCGCGAACGTAGCTTAGACGAAACCCGACGCCAGGCACGTTGGTCGAGTAAATCTTGTTGCCCAGTGCAGAAAGCGGGGGCGGCGTGACGAAGTCATAGTTGATCGTGCCGACCGGTGCCTGGCAGACGATAAAAAAGAACGCCTGCGTCGGCGCGGACTCGCCGGTCGCGATCACGCTGCCGATCGCCAGATCGGGGTCGACGTCGATGGTCGCGGCCGAGAAGCTGATGTTGAACGCAGACATCGTCTTGATCGGAAAGGGCTTTGTATTTCCCCACATAGCGGCCTCTTCCTCGGTGATGGGCCGACACGCCGCCAGTGCCGCCGGCGATGCGGCAAGCAGGCACACCGAAGCGACGAAGGCTGAAATTTTTTTCATCATGTAACCCGCACGGAAGGCGATGAGTCAGGGTGGCACGGCGCTGCCGTGTTCAGATGTCGATGGCGTCCCATTGCGCGAGAAGCTCGGCGGGGATCACGTTCGCGAGCTCGGAAAAGCGCTTTCCGACCATTCGCTCGGATTGGCGGAGCAGCACGATCACCGGGCTGCTCGGCTCGTTTTGCTCGAACCACAGCCGCGTTTCGCGAATCGCCGCAAGCGCGCTCCAGCGGTCCGCGGGCCGAGCGACGTGCGGTGCGCGGGCCGGCTCATGGTGTTCGTGCGGCGCCCTGTCGGCGCTCGCGCATTCGACGGCCTCCGCTGCCGAAGAAGGCTGCGGACGCGTATCCGAGGAACCCGCTGCGACGGGCGCACAGCCTGCGTCGAGGGCCGCTGGCGCGAACGGGCGCAGCAGTTTCACGATGCCGTCGAGATCCGGCGCATCGTTTTGCAGCGCGTCGCGCGTCCACGCGGCAATCTCGGCGACCGCGCGGTGCGCGTCGGCCAGCGCGACGATTACCGGGTCGCGCCGGTTCCACAGTTCGCTGAGCAGCCGGCTTGCGGATTCGGGCGCGAGTGCGTCCTTCGCGCGCGGCACTGCGAATGCTTTTTCGATGTCGCGCAATTGCAACTGGAGACCGGCAGTCTTCGGCAGCCGGATGTCGCGTGCGTCGGCCAGCGTCGCGTCGGCATCGGCGAGCGCGGCGATCGCGTTCGAGTAAACCAGCGGATCGCGCTCGCCGTCGGTCGTCGGCATCGGGTGCAATGCTTCGCCGTAGCGCGTGAGCATCTGCAGCAGCAGCGCGACGCCGTCGCGCAGCCCTTCGGCGCCGCTTTGACGGATGCGGCACCGAATCAGGATCGTCAGCAGCCGGATGTCCTTCGTGCGGAGCAGCAGCGCGCGACAGTCGCGTTCAGCCTCGGCCCAATTCGCCTGCGGCGGCGCGTCGACGAAATCGCCGTATTGCGCATCCGTGCGCGGCGCGACCGCTGCTTGCAGCATGACGAAGGCCGGATCGTACTCGAGATCGGGCCCGCACGGCGCGTCCGCTGAAACGGGCTCGAGCAGGTCGGCATAGCGCAGCAGCGCGCCGGGCGTGTGGGCATTCATCGTCGATTCTCCAGTTGGCCGCGGTATTTCTCCGGCTCGAACACCATGCCGACGATAGGCTCGTCGTTCATCGCTTCGCCGAGCCACGTCGAGTAGCCGAGCCGGTGCGAACTGTCGGCGCGTGCCGGCGGCGCGGCGCGCGGCTTGACCAGCAGCTTGATTTCCCAGTCGTATTCGAGACCGACGAACGCGCGGACCCAATCGACCAGCGTGGGCAGATCGTCGCCGTGAGGGGTGAGGCGCAGATACTGATCCAGATCGAGCGGGCCGATCACGACGCGGAATTTATGCTGGCAATCGGGAATCATGTCGCCGAGCAGCGCACCCTCGCCGACGATCGTCGAAGCGGCCGGCGCGCCGAGCCTGCAGCGTTCCGGGCCGGTAATCCGAATCCAGTGCGGCACGTATTCGTCGATCGCGACCGGCACGCCGAAGTAATGGGACAGCGTCGCGGCGAGACCTTCCGGATTCCGCGCCTCCCGCACCAGGTGCGACGCCGCCGCATAGCGCGCATGCGGCGGCGGGTGCGTGCGCGCGGCTTCGGCCGGGTCGGTTCCGATCAGGCTCGCGACGTAGAACGAGAAGGTTTCATGCTCGGGCCGGTCGAGCGAGACGGTCGCCTGAGCCGATGCCCACGCGCGGTAGAACAGCGTGAGCGAGCGGTGATGGAACAGGTTCGCGAATGCAATGAGCGTGTTGTCCTGATGGCTCTCCGCACGGCTGTACGCGAGTTCCGTCATATGGAGCGGCAGCGGCCCCTGCGGTCCCCAGACTCCGAGTCCGAACAACCTGACGTCGAGCCGGCCGTGCTGCACGCCGAGTGCCGCGATCTCGCGCGGCGCGAACGCCATCGACGGCTGCTGCCCGATGCGGAACGGCTCCTGCTTCGGCAGGCGTGCGGTGCCGGGCAGCGGCTGCATCGTGTCGCGCGCGGCGATCGCGCGCAGCAGACTCAGGAAGCCCGCTTGCCACGGCGCGCGTTCGTCGAACCATGCGCGCAGCGCATCCGGGTGCAGCGGCGAGCCGTCCTTGACCGGTGCCGAATCGAGTCCGTCCATCGATTACACCGCTCCCCGCCCGCCCATGCGCGGCTGCCATCGCGCGACGACGCCCCGTTGCATCGAGTGCAGCTCCGTCTCCGTAAACACGTTGATCGACACATGCCGCGACAGGTACTGCTCAAGCACGAGCCCGAACAGATACGGGCTCACACCGGAGAAGCCGGTTTCGTCGACCGTCAGTTCGCAGCGCACGCCGCGCCCGTAGACGAGCAGCCCATGACCGGGCACGCGTCGCACGACCGGTTCGGTACGCGCGCCGACGAGGCTTTCGATCAGCGCACGCTGCTCGTGCTCGCTCGTCCCGACGAAAAGTCGCAGCATGTTGCGCAGCGCCTGACCGCCGTCGCGATGATCGAGTTCGGCGAGCGGCATGTAGTTGAAGCTCAACTGGCGGATCAATCGCCATGCGGTCTCGCCGGTCGCATAAGGCTCGCGCGGCATGCTCGGCGGATGCACGAGCGCCACGCCGTCGATCGGCACCGAGTCCTGCATCGTGAGGTCGTTGATTCCGTTACGGGGAATCAGGCGCGGCAGGTCGCGATTGGTCAGCCACGCGTCGACGGACAGATAGCGGATCGCGTCCGAATACGGCGCTTCCGCTTGATCCACGAGCGACACGAACACTTCGGTGCCGACGTACGGGCTGCGCGTGCCGTACTTGCGCGCATTGGCCGATACCGTGCGCGGCTCGCGCAGGATCGAGAAGTAGCGCCCGTAATTGCCGATATCGCTGTGCAGCGTCTGGTAGAGCGGATTGAACGTCACTTCGCTCGACGTTTCGGCTTTCTGGCCGAACACGCGCGACACCGAGAAAACCTCGTAGTCGAGCGGGCGGCTGCGATCCGGAATCAGATGGAACGCGGTCAGCGCCCGATTGATCTCGATCCGGTCGGTGCGGCGTGGAAACAGGTTGACGATCGGCGTACAGAACAACTGGAAACTGGATGCATCGACGTGAGCGGTCAGCTCGTCGGGCAGCCGGTGCAGCAGCAGCACGATTTCCGCTTCCTTGCCGTCGATCGCAGACAGCCCAGCCCGCAACTGCGTGAGCGCGAAGAAATAGAAGCGCTGCCTGCAGGTGAAGTACTCCTGCAGCAGATTGTGACCATGGAACGTGTTCCACACCTGCGGCAACAGGCTCTGATCGGGGCGCAAGCCTTCGAAGTCGACCGGATTCTTCGCGATGACCGTGCACGCGTCGCGGACGGCGCCATATGCGCGCACGACCGACGCGACGCTGCCCGCGTGGATCAGTTCGAACAGATGCGACGCGATCCGCTCGTCGCCGCCGATATAGAGCGACAGCCGATCGAGTCCGTCGATCTGCGAGAACTTGATCTCACCGACCGTACGCAGCCGCAAGCGCAGCGCGCCGCGCAGCCGCAGGTGCGGCAACAGGCTGCGCTCCAGGTCCGGAAGATCGGGCGGCACGGCGGTCAGCTTCGCGTCGACGATCTCGATCGGCCATAGCGTGATTTCATGACCGCTGCGGAACTCGCAGGCCGTCTGTTCGCCCGGTGCGATCGCGGAGCGCAGCACGCTGTGGCGCGGCACCGTGAAGCCCTTGCTGAAATTGCCCTCACGCAGGCTCGGACGCAGCCGCGCGACGGCCATCGACGGGGTCGGCGCAACGTAGTTCGGATACACGACTTCGAGCAGGCGCTGCGTGAAACGCGGAAATTCGGCGTCGAGCTTGAGCTGCGTACGGGCCGACATGAAGCAGAACGCTTCGATCATCCGCTCCACGTATGGGTCGGCCGTTTCGATGCCGTGCATGCCGAGCCGGCGCGCGATCTTCGGGTGCTGCGCGGCGAACTCCGCGGACAGCTCGCGCATGTACGTCAGTTCGCGGTTGTAGTGGTCGAGAAATCTGGGATCCATGTCAGTGTCGGGGGCGCGTGTCCGGATCGAGCGCTACCTTGTTCGATTCGATGTCGAACGTGCTCTGGATCCTGAATTCGAGCGGATACGGCGACCATTGCATCAACCCGCGAATCTCGAACGTCAGCCGGTTGTAGCTGACCGCCTCGCGGCCTTCGACGGGCCGGATCGCAATCGACTCGGGCAGCAGGCGCGGTTCGAACCGGACGATCGCGGTACGAACGAGTTTTTCCACCGTTTCCCAGTTCCGGTCGCTCAGATAGCTTCCCGACAACGGCGGCAGGCCGTAGTTGACGACGGACGCGGCGGCCTGCGGGTAGCGGCCGGCGTCCAGTTCGCCGTCGAGGTTCGTCGCGTTGAGCAGCGATGCGAGATCGCGCCGAATGATCCGGCGCATGCCTTCACCGTTCGGCGCGTACGCGGCAGGCGACTCGTGACGCGCATGCGGCGCGTCGTCCTGCAGCCGATCGAGCAAGGACGGCAGATAAGCGCGCTGATGCTGGCCGTCAGGGTCGCGTGCCATCTGCGTCTCCGTCCGTGAAGCGGCAGCCGTTGATGTCGAGCAGGCCGCGGTCGCCGCGGTCGGTCGTCCAGGTTTTTTGCCCGAGCGCGATGACGTTGGTTTCGCCGACGTCTTGCCACCGGGTTTCGCGCGCGAGCCGAATCGCGGCAGGACCGTGCTCCGAGCCCGGGTAGCGGGTCGGCACGTAGCCTCTGAGAACCGTCGCGTTGCGCAGGATCAGCGTGGCAGGCCGCCACACGAGATCGGTCAGCGTGCCGATCGGCGTGAGCGTCAGCGATTTGATCTGCGCAAACGGAATCCACCGGTAGCCGCCCGCGACGGCCATTTCGCAGACGGGGCCGAGCCGCGTGTCGCTGTCGGTCAGCCATTCGAAGCTGTCCGCTTCGGCGTATTCGCCGCGGCTCGCCGGCGCCGCGCCGAGCGCGGCATCGCGCAGCGCATCGGCACCGGCCACGTCGCCCGCGCCGAGGCGTGCGTTCGCCTGCAGCAGTTGATCGATCCACGCGGGCACGACGTCATCGACGAAGCCGGGCGTGCGCGTGCCGGCGAACACCTCGGTGCGGAACATCTCGCTCCGTATCAGCCCGCGATGAAGCTGCGCACGCGCGGTACCGTCGGGCTCGAGCGTCGCCCAGGTCTGCAATTGCTTGAGTGCACGCTCCCAGTCGCCGTCGATGCACAGCAACTGAAACAGCAGCCAGCGTTCCGATGCATCGGACGGATGCTGACGCACCGCTTCGACGGTTTGCTCCTTCAGCGCATCGAACGATGCGCTGTGCAGCAGATTTTGCGGCACCGGCCGGCGGGTAGCCGGCATGCCGCGATCACCCGCGTTCGTCGTCATGTCGGTTCCGTCGTCGAGGTGTCGGTGAAGGTGTCCAGCATCGGGAAGTAGCTGTCGACGCTGATCTGATGATGCTCACGGCGCGCGAGCAGCGCCGTCGAAGCGAAATGCGGGCGCTGCCGCCGGGCCGGCGCGAGCAGTTGCAGGACGTCGTGCCGAGTGCTGTCCGCGAAAAGCTGTTCGGCAAGGAACGGATTCATTTCGTCGAGCACCCGGTCGATCTGCTGACGTGTGTCGAGCAAGTCGCTCAACAGCGATCCGGTGCGATAGCGGTCGGTATCGGCGAACGGATCGGGCGGAAGCGGGACGGCGATCTGCGGCGGTTCCATTTCCTTCAGCGGGTGCGCGGGCGAGCGCTCGCGGTGGACCAGCGCACGCCGGTATTCGGCGAGCAGCATTTCGAGCGGATCGCCGTCGCCGGAATCGGGCGACGCCGGCGCAACGACGCCGAGCGGTTCGTCGTCCAGGATGGCGAGCGGCATGTCGGTGTCGCTCGTCACGCGCGCGAGTGCAGCGAGGTCGGCGAACGCGGCCGGCTCGCTGCGACGCAGCGCGTTGCCGAGCGCAATCAGATCGACCGCCGGCGCGGGATCGGCACGCGGGCCGTCGGGCGGCGTGCAGTCGTGCGGGCAGGCCGCGTTCACACTGATTTTCGACATGGCGTCCGGGTCCGTAACAAGCCAGGGGCAGCGATGCGGAGGAATTGCGCAGCCCCGGGACTAATTCGAGATAAATGGCGGTAACGAGTCAAATCGAATCGCGATAATGTGCGGATGATCGCGATGCTCGAAATTCGATCGTGATTTGAACGCGAATCTTATCGCCCATTAATTTCGACGGATATCGGAATTGTTCTAAATATCTGCGCAGATTGCAGTGGTCGTGGCCGCGTACATCACCGTATTGCGCGTATGCGCCCGCGGCGCGGAAGCTGCGGCGTCACAAGCCTGCCGCCAAGCAGGCGACGCGGCCGGCATGCGGATGCCGATGTGGCTCAGCGGGCGCGATCGAATTTGCGTCCCGATTGAGATGAGAATTAATACTCGTCCGATTGATTTGAGACAGGTGCGTATTTAATGTCGACCATTTCCGCTTGCGTGCGGGACGATCGGCGACATTCGCGTCGTTTTCGTGCGCGACGCCACACATTTTCAAAGTCGACCTTATGACGATTTCAAGGCAAGCGCTGTTCGGCAAGCTCGGACACTCGCTGTTCAGGAGCATCGAATCGGCCACGACGTTCTGCAAGCTGCGCGGCAACCCGTACGTCGAGCTGGTGCATTGGCTGCATCAACTGCTGCAGACCGCCGACGGCGATCTGCAGCGGATCGTCAGGCACTGCGACATCGACACGGACGCGCTCGATCGCGACGTGCTGCACGCGCTGTCTGCGCTGCCGGCCGGCGCGAGCTCGATCAGCGATTTCTCGCATCACGTCGAGGCGGCTGTCGAACGCGCATGGGTGTTGGCCTCGCTCGAGTTCGGCGATCGACGGATCCGAGGTGCATGGCTCGTTGCCGCGCTCGTGAAGACGCCCGAACTGCGCCGCGTGCTGCTGTCGATCTCGCCGGCGTTCGGCAAGATCCCGCTCGAGAACCTGCGCGAGATGCTGCCCGCGTGGATCGACGGGTCGCCGGAGGCGGCCGACGCACCGTACGACGGCACCGACTTCGGCGGCGCGGTGCCCGGCGAGTCGGCCGGCGCGCTAGCGCCGGCGGCCGCGGGCGGCTCGCCGCTCGAGCAGTTCTGCAGCGACCTGACCGCGCGTGCGCGCGCCGGCGACATCGATCCGGTCGTCGGCCGCGAGCTCGAGATCCGCACGATGGTCGACGTGCTGTTGCGCCGACGCCAGAACAACCCGCTGTTGACCGGCGAGGCCGGCGTCGGCAAGACCGCCGTGGTCGAGGGACTCGCGCGCGCGATCGCGGACGGCGACGTGCCGCCGAAGCTGGCCGACGTGCGGCTGCTGAGCCTCGACGTGGGCGCGCTGCTCGCCGGTGCGAGCATGAAGGGCGAATTCGAGGCGCGTGTGAAGGCCGTGCTCGACGCGGCAACGAAATCGGCCGTGCCCGTCATCCTGTTCGTCGACGAGATCCACACGCTGATCGGCGCGGGCGGTCAGGCCGGCACGGGCGACGCCGCCAACCTGCTGAAGCCGGCGCTCGCGCGCGGCACGCTGCGCACGATCGGCGCGACGACGTGGGCCGAATACAAGCGTCATATCGAAAAGGATCCGGCGCTCACGCGGCGCTTCCAGGTGCTTCAGGTGCCGGAGCCCGACGAGGCTGCGGCGATCGACATGGTGCGCGGGCTCGCGCGTACCTTTTCGCGGCATCACGGTGTCGTCGTGCTGGACGAGGCAATTCGCGCGGCCGTTACGCTGTCGCATCGATATATTCCGTCCCGTCAACTGCCGGACAAGGCGATCAGCCTGCTCGACACGGCTTGTGCACGCGTTGCGCTGTCGCAGCACGCGCCGCCGCGCGAACTGCAGGATGTACGCCAGCGCTTGCAGGCCGCGCAAGTCGAACACGAGCTGCTCGACCATGAACGCCGCATCGGCCTGGGCGACGCGGACGCGGTGGCCCGCGCGCACGCACGCATTGCCGAACTGGAGCGGGAGGCTGCGAGCGTGGACGCGTGCTGGCGTGCGCAGGCCGCAGCCGCGCATGCATTGTTGAGCGCCCGCGAGGCCGCGGGCGATGCAGGCGACCGCGCGCCGGGCGACGAATTGCACGCGCTCGAGCGTGCGCTCGCGGAGCAACAGGGCGAGACCGCGCTCGTATTTCCCGAGGTGAACGAAGCGATCGTCGCGGCGATCGTGTCCGACTGGACCGGCATTCCGGTGCGCCGGATGGTCACCGACGAGGTCGCCGCGGTACGCACGCTGCCCGACACGCTGGCCGCCCGCGTGATCGGGCAGCCGGATGCGCTGCGGCAGATCGGCGAGCGCGTGCAGACCGCACGCGCCGGCCTGACGGATCCGAAGAAGCCGCTGGGCGTGTTCCTGCTGGCCGGCCCGTCGGGCGTCGGCAAGACCGAGACGGCGCTTGCGCTGGCCGACGCGTTGTATGGCGGCGAGCAGAACCTGATCACGATCAACATGAGCGAGTATCAGGAGGCTCATACGGTGTCCGGGCTGAAAGGCGCGCCGCCCGGCTACGTCGGCTACGGCGAGGGCGGCGTGCTGACCGAGGCAGTGCGCCGCCGCCCGTATTCAGTGGTGCTGCTGGACGAAATCGAAAAGGCGCACGGCGACGTGCACGAGATGTTCTTCCAGGTGTTCGACAAGGGCTATATGGAGGACGGCGACGGCCGCTACATCGACTTCCGCAACACCACGATCCTGCTGACCAGCAATGCGGGCTCCGAGCTGATCGCGAGCTTGTGTTCGGACGAAATGCTCGCGCCGCCCGCGGATGCGCTGTGCGCGGCGCTCGGGCCCGCGTTGCTGAAGGTCTTCCCGGCGGCGTTTCTCGGCCGCGTGACGGTCGTGCCGTACCGGCCGCTCGCGCAGACGACGCTGTCGCAGATCGTGCGCCTGCATCTGGACCGCGTGGCGGCGCGCATGGCCGACGGACACGGTGTGGCGTTCAGCTATGCGCCGGCAGTGCTCGATTACATCGTCGAACGTTGTCTGGTGCAGGAAACGGGTGCGCGTCTGCTGATCGGGTTCATCGAGCAGCATGTGCTGCCGCGGCTTGCTGCACAGTGGCTCGACGCGCTGGCGTCGAAGCGTACGCTCGCGCGTGTCGAACTCGAGCTGGCCGACGCGGATGCACCGCCGGCGCACGCGTTCAAATTCCGCGCGTCTTACGCTTAGTGCGAACGCCGCGTGCGCGGCGCGATGGCGGAGGTCGGGGGTGTGCGCGGCACCGTCGGCCCGAGCCGCCGACCGTTTTCCTCTCGCCGCGGCCCTGCCGCCTACTGCAGGATCAAACGCAGTTGGGCGTCCGCGTGTTCGGTCGGCGGTTTCGCGAAGCCGCTTTTCGCGTAGCGGTGCCAGCGGCCGAGCACGTAGCTGACGACGAGGCTCGCACGTATCGAAGGATCGTAATCGGCCGGCAGCGCTGCCGTGCCGGTCGCGCTCGCTTCGTTGCCCGCACCGGCGTCGACGCGCGCGAGCCGCAGCGACTGCCTGATCGACGCTTCGACGCGCTCGAGCATTTGCTCGACGCGCTCCGCGAGCCGCTCGTCCTCGCCGACCAGCGCCTCGCCGGTCAGCACGCGTGTCATCCCGGGGTTCTTCGCGGCGAAATTGAGCAGCATCAACGCAATCGCACGCGCCTGCAGCACGCCGTCCGGCTCCTTCGCGGCAATTTGGTTGACGAGGCCGAAGAACGTCGTCTCGATGAACTCGATCAACCCTTCGTACATCTTCGCCTTGCTGCTGAAATGCCGGTAAAGCGCGGCTTCCGACACGTCGAGGCGAGCGGCGAGCGCGGCCGTCGTGATCTTTTCGGATTTCGGCGCCTCGAGCATCGCGGCGAGCGCCTGAAGGATCATCACGCGACGCTCGCCTGGCTTCGGGCGCGGGCGGGGCGGTGTGGCCTGGTCTTCCGTTACGGCGTGGTCCTGCGGGTAAGTCGGCTGCATTTTTGTCGCCCCGATCGTGTGCCCAGTCGCAGCGATTTTAGCGAACGAATGCGCTGATCGACATAATGCGGGCGCCCGGTACTCGGCAGGTGCCCCGGCAAGTGGCCGGTGATCCATACCGTGCCGATGCCCAGACGCTTGTAGCGCTTCAGGTGGCCGCGCGTGTCCTCGACGAGGATCGCGTCCGCGAGCCGCGCATGCGCGGCTCGCAGCGCGCGACGCAGCATCGTGGGATCGGGCTTCGCGCGCCACATGCGGCGGTCGCGCATGTGCTCGATCGCGATTACGCGCTCGAACAGCCGTTCGATGCGCAATTCGCGCAGTACCGCACGTGCGTAGTTCTCCGGCGCATTGGTCAGCACGAACTTGCGGCCCGGCAGCGCGGCGACGATGCGCGCGAGGCCGCGCTCCGAACGCAGCATCGCCGGCAGATCGGAAAACGTATGGACCGCGCGCAGGAAGTCGTGCGGATCGATCGGATGATGGCGCGCGAGGCCGAGCAGCGTCGCGCCGTAGCGCTGCGTGTAGCCGGTGCGCAGGCGGTCGGCTTCAGCGCGCTCGATCTGCAGCGCGTCGACGATGTACTGCGTCATCGCGCGGTTGATTTCGGGGAAGATCGCGTGCGACGCGTGGTGCAGCGTATTGTCGAGATCGAACAGCCACACCGGCGCGCCGGCGCGGGGCCGGCTGCGCGAGATGCGCCGGCGCCGCAGCGCGGCCGGCAGATCGGTGGAACGGAGCGTGCGGTGCGCGCTCAATGCGAGCGGATCATCGTGCCGAACGGCTGCTCGGTCAGGATTTCCAGCAGCACCGAATGTTCGATCCGGCCGTCGACGATGTGCACGGACTTCACACCGCTTTTCGCGGCATCGAGCGCCGACGAGATCTTCGGCAGCATCCCGCCCGAGATCGTGCCGTCCTCGAACAGCGCGTCGATCTCGCGCGCGGACAGATCGGTCAGCAGGTTGCCGTCCTTGTCCATCACGCCGGGGATGTTGGTCATCATCAGCAGCTTCTCGGCGTTCAGCACGGTGGCAAGCTTGCCGGCGACGAGGTCCGCGTTGATGTTGTACGACAGGCCGTCTTCGCCGAAGCCGATCGGCGAGATCACCGGGATGAATGCGTCGTCCTGCAGCGCCTTCACGACCGCCGGATTGATCGCCTCGACTTCGCCGACCTGGCCGATGTCGATGTACTGGCCCGGATTGTCGCGATCCGGCATCAGCAGCTTGCGTGCGTGGATCAGGCCACCGTCCTTGCCGGTCAGGCCGACCGCATGGCCGCCGAAGTGGTTGATCAGCATCACGATGTCCTGCTGCACTTCGCCGCCCAGCACCCATTCGACGACTTCCATCGTCTCCTCGTCGGTCACGCGCATGCCCTGGATGAAGGTGCCCGCCTTGCCGATTTTCTTCAGCGCGTGGTCGATCTGCGGGCCGCCGCCGTGGACGATCACCGGGTTGATGCCGACGAGTTTCAGCAGGATCACGTCGCGTGCGAACCCTTGCTTGAGCCGCTCTTCCGTCATCGCGTTGCCGCCGTATTTGATCACCACGGTCTTGCCGTGGTAGCGGCGGATGTACGGCAGCGCCTCGGCGAGGATTTCTGCTTTCAGCGTCGGGGCGATCTGCGAGAGGTCGATGGGCTCGGACATGGCGGCGGCTCTGGCTGGGAACGGTTGAAACAGGGCGAATTGTACAGGAGTGGCGCAGCGCAGCATCGTGTTTTTGGACTGGCCGGAAGGCCGACTCCGCGTGCATGCCGCGGCGCTGCGTGGCCCGCCGGCTATGGCGCAGCGCGATGCGCGGGCCGTGCGCGCATCACGGCGCGACGCTCGTCGGACGGCGTCGGCGGCGCGCATCGGCCGGTCGGCCGACGTGCAAAATCCGCGCGCCGCGCTATGCTTGTCGCGAAGGGCATGCGTGCCCGTTTCAGCGATGACGTGATGATCGATTCCGCCGCCGATGCCCGTTCCGTCCCGCGCCGTGCGCGCTGCCCGCATTGCGGGCGCGGCTTCGACTGCGGTGCCGGCACGCAGCCGTTCGACTGCTGGTGCGCGTCGATGCCCGCGCTGCCCGGCGGCGCGCAGCCCGCGGCCGGCGCGCGATGCCGGTGTCCGGAGTGCCTCGCCGACGAAATCGCGCAGCGCATCGCCGGTGCGGCGGATTGACGACGTTGGCGGCCCGCCCGTGCCGCGGACGCAGCGAGTTGCAGTTGCGGCGTCGCGATCCGTCCCCGCGAGTGGCGCCGTGCGCTAAACGGGTAAACTGGCCGGATGCAACGAATCACCACCACCGGGCGAGTCAACCTCAGCCATTTGTTCTGGCTGCGCAATCTCGCGATCATCGGCCAGCTCGTCACGATCGGCATCGTGCAGACCTATTTCGGCGTGCACTTGCCGCTGCCGGCCATGCTGATGGTCATCGCGCTCGAAATCGTTTTCAACGCGCTGACCTGGGTGCGCGGGCTGCGCGCGCGTCCGGAGACCAACTTCGAGCTGCTCGGTCAGCTGTGGGTCGACCTCGGCGCGCTGTCGGCGCTGCTGTTCCTGTCGGGCGGCACGACGAACCCTTTCGTGTCGCTGTACCTGCCGTCGCTCGCGATCGCGGCGGCCGTGCTGCCGTGGCACCTGATGATCTGGCTCGCGGCATTCGCCGTCGCGTGCTATGCGGCGCTCGGCTTCGACTCGGTGCCGCTCAACATGGACAATCCGGCGAACCTGTTCGATTACTACCGGACGGGGATGTGGGTGAACTTCATGGTGAGCGTCGGGCTGATCGCGTGGTTCGTCGCGCGGATGTCGAACGCGCTGCGTCAGCGCGATTCGGCGCTCGGCGAAGCGCAGCAGCGCCTGCTGCGCGACGAGCGTGCGGTCGCGCTCGGCGTGCAGGCGGCGACCGTTGCGCACGAGATGGGCACGCCGCTGTCGACGATCGCGATGCTCACGGAGGAACTGCGCGACGCCGCGCGCACCGATCCGGGGCTGGCCCGCTACGAGGCCGACCTGAAGGTGCTCGACGAGCAGATGACGCTTTGCACGTCTGCGCTCGCGCGCCTGCGCAGCCGCGCGAGCGCACCGGCGAGCCGCCAGCCGGTGGACGACTGGCTCGACACGTTCGTCGAGCACTGGCGGCTGCGGCATCCGCACGTGCAATTCGAATTGCTCGGCGCGCGTCCGTCCGGCGTTGCGCTCGACGACACCGTCGCGGCCGGCCAGATCCTGACGATCCTGCTCGACAACGCTGCGCGCGCGAGTCCGCATCGTGTGACGCTGGCCGCGAAGGTCACGCACGACGGGCGGGCGGCCGACGCGATCGAATTCGAGGTATGCGACGACGGCCCCGGCATTCCGGCCGCGCTGCGCGAATCGCTCGGCGCGATGCCGGTCGACAGCACGCAGGGCGGGCACGGGGTCGGGCTGTATCTGGCCTTCAGCGCAGCCGCACGGCTCGGCGGCGAGATCGAACTGTCCGATGTGACGCCGCGTGCGGCGAGCGGCAACGCGCGGGCCGGCGGTTCAGCGAGCGGATACAGCGGATACAGCGGATACGCAGCGCCCGCCGAGCGCGCGGCCGGCGCACAGGACGCGCGAGCCGGCGCAGCGACGGCCGGCCGTATCGAACCGGCGGCGTCCGGCCGCGGCACGCGCGCCGTGCTGCGCCTGCCGGCGACGCGCATCGCGGCACCGGCCGCGTCAACCAACACGTAGACGGAGAAACCCCATGAGCGAGAACAATTTCCTGGTGATCGACGACAACGAGGTGTTCGCGGGGACGCTCGCGCGCGGCCTCGAGCGCCGCGGCTATGCGGTCCAGCAGGCGCACGACAAGGAGACGGCGCTCAGGCTCGCCGCGGCCGGCAAGTTCCAGTTCATCACCGTGGATCTGCATCTCGGCAACGACTCGGGCCTGAGCCTGATCGCGCCGTTGTGCGATCTGCAGCCCGACGCGCGGATCCTCGTGCTGACCGGCTATGCGAGCATCGCGACCGCGGTGCAGGCGGTGAAGGAGGGCGCGGACAACTATCTCGCGAAGCCCGCGAACGTCGAATCGATCCTGGCCGCGCTGCAGACCAACGCAAGCGAGGTGCAGGCCGACGAGGCGCTCGAGAATCCGGTCGTGCTGTCGGTCGATCGGCTCGAGTGGGAGCACATTCAGCGCGTGCTCGCGGAGAACAACAACAACATCTCGGCGACCGCGCGCGCACTGAACATGCACCGCCGCACGCTGCAGCGCAAGCTCGCGAAGAAGCCGGTGCGGCAGTAGGCCGCGGCAAGCGGCCGCGCGCGGCTGGCGCGGCTGCGCCTTCCTGTGTCGGTCGCGCGCGAGACGGGCGGCCGACGAATCCGGGCTTCTGCAAGGACCGTGTTGGCATCGCCGCCGTGCCGGTTCGCCGCAGCGACAGCGGTAGCGCCGCGCACGGCACGCTCGCGCAATGACGATTGCTGACGACGTCGACCGCTCGCTGCGCACCGTGACCGCGGTCCGCGGCAGTGCGCCGGCCACGCCGGTTCGAGTCTCCGAATCTTCTGCGACCACCAACGAAAACGGGCGGCCCCGCAAAGGGCCGCCCGTCGTTCGCGCAGCGTCGCGCGTCGCGTTACAGCACGTAGCGCGACAGGTCCTCGTCCTGCGACACTTCGCCGAGCGCGCGGTCGACATACTTCGCATCGATCGTCACGCGCTCGCCGGCGTGATTGCCGGCCGAGAACGACACTTCCTCGAGCAGCTTCTCGATCACCGTGTACAGCCGGCGTGCGCCGATGTTCTCGGTCTTCTCGTTGACCGAATACGCGATTTCCGCGAGGCGGCGGATGCCGTCGTCCGCGAACTCGAGCTGCACGTCCTCGGTCGCGAGCAGCGCCTGATACTGCTTGACGAGGCTCGCGTCGGTCGACACGAGGATCGCCTCGAAGTCGTTCACCGACAGCGAGTCGAGCTCGACGCGGATCGGAAAACGGCCCTGCAGCTCCGGAATCAGATCGCTCGGCTTCGCGAGATGGAACGCGCCGCTCGCGATGAACAGGATGTGATCGGTCTTCACCATCCCGTACTTCGTGTTGACCGTCGTGCCTTCGACGAGCGGCAGCAGGTCGCGCTGCACGCCCTGACGCGACACTTCGCCGCCGCTGCCTTCGTTGTTGCGCGACGTGATCTTGTCGATCTCGTCGAGGAACACGATGCCGTTCTGCTCGACGTTCTGCACGGCCTTCGTCTTCACTTCCTCTTCGTTCAGCATCTTCGCCGCTTCCTCGTCGGTCAGCAGCTTCAGCGCCTCCTTGATCTTCACCTTGCGGCGCTGCTTCTTGCCGCCGCCGAGGTTCGAGAACATCGAGCGGATCTGCTCGGTCATCTCTTCCATCCCCGGCGGCGCCATGATGTCCATGCCGACGCTCGGCTGCTCGAGATCGAGCTCGATTTCCTTGTCGTCGAGCTGTCCTTCGCGCAGCCGCTTGCGGAACGTCTGGCGCGTCGCGTTGTTGTCGTCGTTCGCGTGCTCGGCGTTGCCGCCGAAGCCGACCGCACGCGGCTGCGGCAGCAGGATGTCGAGGATCCGGTCTTCGGCCTGATCGGTCGCCTTGCTGCGCACCTTGCGCATTTCGCTTTCGCGCGTCTGCTTGACCGAGATCTCGATCAGGTCGCGCACGATGCTGTCGACGTCGCGGCCGACATAGCCGACCTCGGTGAACTTGGTCGCTTCGATCTTGATGAACGGCGCGTCGGCGAGCTTCGCGAGGCGGCGTGCGATTTCCGTCTTGCCGACGCCGGTCGGCCCGATCATCAGGATGTTCTTCGGCGTGATTTCCTGACGCAGCGGCTCGGCGACCTGCTGGCGGCGCCAGCGGTTGCGCAGCGCGACCGCGACGGCCTTTTTCGCTTTCGCCTGGCCGATGATGTGCTTGTCGAGTTCCGAGACGATCTCGGCAGGGGTCATGGTGCTCATGGTGCGGTCCTTACTCGATCGTTTCGATGATCCGGTTGTGGTTCGTGTAGATGCACATGTCGCCGGCGATTTCGAGCGACTTCTCGACGATCTGGCGCGGCGACAGCTCGGTATTCTCGGCGAGCGCGCGCGCGGCGGCCTGCGCATACGCGCCGCCGGAGCCGATCGCGCAGATCCCGCCTTCCGGATCGAGCACGTCGCCGTTGCCGGTGATCACGAGCGTCGTGTTGGCATCGGCCGTGATCAGCATCGCTTCGAGGCGGCGCAGCATCCGGTCGGTGCGCCAGTCCTTCGCGAGCTCGACGGCCGCGCGGGTCAGATTGCCCTGGTGCTTCTCGAGCTTCGCTTCGAAGCGGTCGAGCAGCGAGAACGCATCGGCGGTGCCGCCCGCGAATCCGACCAGCACCTGGTTGTTGTAGATCCGCCGCACTTTCCGCGCGCCACCCTTCATGACGATGTTGCCGAGGGTTACCTGGCCGTCGCCGCCGAGCGCGACCTTGTCGCCGCGCCGGACCGAAACGATGGTCGTGCCGTGAAATTGCTCCATCTGCGTTCCTTGAGAAAAACGGGGAAGAGGCGGCGGCGCCGGGCGCTGCCGCGTGAATCGCAGTGCGCCGGGGAGGGGCCCGGCGCGCATCCGTTCCATTTTAGGGCGGGCGCCGGGATATCAAGAGGCGGGGCAGATCGGCCGGGAAGCGGCTACTGCCGCTGTCGGCAGCGCAGGCGCTGCCGGCGCCGGAAAACAAAAAGCGCGCGGCAGGCCGCGCGCTTTCGGGAAGCAGCGTGTTGGAGCGGAACGCCGCTCCGATCAGTCGCCGAACAGCTTCTGGCGCAGTTCGCGGCGCTCTTGCGCCTCGAGCGACAGCGTCGCCGTCGGGCGCGCGAGCAGGCGCGGGATGCCGATCGGTTCGCCGGTTTCCTCGCACCAGCCGTATTCGCCGGACTCGATGCGCGCGAGCGATTGCTGGACCTTCTTCAGCAGCTTGCGCTCTCGATCGCGCGTGCGCAGCTCGAGCGCGTGCTCTTCCTCGATCGTCGCGCGATCGGCCGGGTCGGGGACGATCACCGTCTCGCGAAGGTTCTCGGTCGTCTGGCCCGCATTGTGGAGGATTTCCGCCTGCAACTGTTCGAGCCGAGCTTTGAAGAAGGCGAGCTGATCCTCATTCATGTAATCCTTGTCGCTCATCTTCAGGATTTCGGCTTCGGTCAAGAGTTTCTTCGTCATCTGCTTGCTTCTTCAATGTGCGGCAAATCAGCAGATATTGCCTGCACTTTGGGATTACCCGCAACTGCGCTTGCAATCGCTTGCGATTCGCCGCTGCGGGGCCGAAAGCCTCTGGAAAACCGGTTCTCAAATACCAGGACGGGCCTGGCGCGGATTTGCGCGCGCGGCGAACCGGTGTGCTGCGCGGCAGATCGCATCGGCCGCGGCCGGTCGGCGGATGGCGATCCGGCGCCGTTGCGATGCCCGGACGACGATTCTGCAAGAACCGGGCCTGTTGTTGCCGTACTCCAGCGGGCACGTATTGTAACTGAATCGCAAGCGTGCGCCGTATCGGGTCGATCCCCGTCGGCAGCGCCAATATCTTGAAAATATAACGCGCAAATCGCGAAAAAGCGATGACGGCAAAACCCTTCCCGGCGCGGGTGCCGCAGCGCCGCCGAGCGGGCCCCGCAGCGCGCGTGCGCGGGGCGCCGCCCGACCTGGCGGCGTCAGGCGAGGCAGGCGTCCAGGCCGTCTGTGATCAGGTCCTGCGGCAGGTCGACGCCGATGAACACCATCTTGTTGGTCTTCTTCTCGGCCGGCAGCCATTTCGCGGCCAGATCGCTGCCCATCATCTGATGCACGCCCTGGAACACGACCTTGCGGTCGACGCCCTTCATGTACAGCACGCCCTTGTAGCGCAGCATCCGCTCGCCGTAGATCTGCAGGATGCCGCCGAGGAAGTCTTCCAGCTTGTTCGGATCGAACGGACGATCGTTGCGATACACGAACGACTTGATCTTGTCGTCGTGGTGCGCATGGTGATGGTGGTGACCGTGGCCGTGATCGTGCGCGCATTCACCGTGATCGTGATCGCAATTCGCGTGATCGTGATCATGGTCGTGATCGTGGTGGTGGTGCGCGTGATCGTCCTCGGCGAGGAAGTCGGGATCGATCTCGAGCTTCGCGTTCAGGTTGAAGCCGCGCAGGTCGAAGATTTCCTTGATGTCGGCTTCGCCGAAGTTCACGAGCTTGATCGTCGCCTTCGGGTTCATGTGCATCAGGCGGTGCTTGAGGCCGGCGACGGTCTGGTCGTCGACGAGATCCGACTTCGTGATGAACAGTCGGTCCGCGAAGCCGACCTGGCGCTGGACGACTTCGTGCTCGTCGAGCTGCGCGTTCGCGTGCTTCGCGTCGACGAGCGTGATCACTGCGTCGAGCAGGAAGTCGTCGGCGATTTCGCTGTCGATGAAGAACGTCTGCGCGACCGGGCCCGGATTCGCGAGGCCGGTCGTCTCGATCACGATGCGGTCGAAGTCGAGCTTGCCTTCGCGCTTTTGCGCGGCCAGATCGCCGAGCGCGCGCGCGAGGTCGCCGCGGATCGTGCAGCAGATGCAGCCGTTGCTCATCTGGATGATCTGCTCGTTCGTGTCCTGCACGAGGATTTCGTTGTCGATGTTCTCTTCGCCGAATTCGTTCTCGATCACGGCGATCTTCATGCCGTGCTGTTCGTTCAGGATGCGCTTGAGCAGCGTCGTCTTGCCGCTGCCGAGGAAGCCGGTGAGGATGGTGACGGGAGTGGCCATGTCGGTCGCCTGTAGTTCGTGAATCGGGGTCAAAAACCGGGATGTGCATCGCGCCCTGCTCCACGCGGGCCGGGGCGCACAGCCATCCATTGAAACATACCTGTCAAGCACGCGCCCGTCGTCCGGACGACAGGGGCGCGTATCGGTCCGCCAGCGTACCGAAAAGCGGCGGACGCGGTGTCCGCGCAGATCGGGGCGATCAGACGATTTGCAACAGCAGCCCCTTCAGATATTCGCCTTCGGGGAAGGCGGCGAGCAGCGGATGATCGACGCCCGCGCCGAGCCGCTTCAGGATCCGGGCGTCGACTTTCGCGTCGGCCGCCGCGCCCGCGACGATCTTCTGGAACAGATCCATGTCGATCGCGCCGGAGCACGAGTACGTGAACAGCAGCCCGCCCGGACGCAGCAGCCTGAAGCCGCTCAGGTTGATGTCCTTGTACGCGCGGGCCGCGCGGTCGACGCTGTCGCGCGTCGGTGCGAACTTCGGCGGATCGAGCACGATCAGGTCGAAACGCTCGCCTTCGTCGACGAGGCGGCGCAGCGTCTTGAACGCGTCCGCGTCGAGCCACGTCGCGCGTTCGGCGTCGAAGCCGTTCGCCACGACGTTCTGCTGCGCGAGCGCGAGCGCGTCGCCCGACGAGTCGATCGACACGACGCGCTTTGCGCCGCCCTTGAGCGCCGCGAGCGAGAAGCCGCCGGTGTAGCAGAAGCAGTTCAGCACGTCGCGGCCCGCCGCGTACTGCGCGACGAGCGCGCGGTTGTCGCGCTGGTCGACGTAGAAACCGGTCTTGTGGCCGTTCGGCACGTCGACGTGATAGCGCACGCCGTTCTCGTTCGCGATCAGCGTCGCGGGCGGCGCGTCGCCCGCGAGCACGCCGGTCGTCTGTTCGAGGCCTTCCTTTTCGCGGATCGACACGTCCGAGCGTTCGTACACGTTCGGGCAGCCGGTCGCGCCGATCAGCGCCGCGACGATCGCGTCCTTCCACGCTTCGACGCCGGCGGCCATGAACTGGCAGACGAGCTGGCCGCGCGGCGGCGCGTCGGACGCCGGCGTGTCGGCGACGTAGTAGTCGACGATCAGCCCCGGCAGCCCGTCGGCCTCGCCGAATACGAGCCGCACCGCACCGGTGCCCGACACCATCGCGTTGCGGTGTGCGACCGCCCGCTGCACGCGCCGCTTGAAGAACGCATGATCGATCGGCTCGTTCTCGTCGAAGCTCCATACGCGCACGCGGATCTGCGATTGCGGGCTGTACGCGCCGCGCGCGAGGAAGCGGCCGTCGTGCGCGCGCACGATCACGGTCGCGCCCGCTGCCGGCTTGCCGTCGACGCGGTCGATCGCATTCGCGTAGATCCACGGATGGCGGCGCAGCAGCGATTTTTCCTTGGACGGCTTCAGTGTGACGGTTTGCATGATGAGATCGAAATGGGCCGCGGGCGAAACCGGCGTGACCGGCGCCGCGCGGCGGGTAACACGGGGAGCGCGTCAGTCGCGCTTCTTCGCGCGCGGATGCGCGCTGTCGTAAATCTTCGCGAGATGCTGGAAGTCGAGCGACGTATAGATCTGCGTCGCCGCGACGCTCGCGTGGCCGAGCAGCTCCTGCACCGCGCGCAGGTCGCCGCTCGACTGCAGCACGTGCGTCGCGAACGAGTGGCGCAGCACGTGCGGATGAACGTTCGCCGGAATGCCGGCCGCGAGCGCCGCGCGCTTCACGCGCTCGCGCACGACGCCCGGCGCCATCCGGTTGCCGCGCACTGACAGGAACAGCGGATGCGGGTCGTGCCTGACGAATTCGCCGCGTACCGCGAGCCACGCGTTCAGCGCGTCGATCGCCTTGCGGCCGACCGGCACCTTGCGTTCCTTGTTGCCTTTGCCGCGCACGGTCACTTCGGCTTCCGCGAGATCCAGCCAGCCGGCCGAACGGTAGCCGTCGGCCTGCGCATAGGCGACGTCGAGCCCGATCAGTTCCGCGAGGCGCAGCCCCGACGAATAGAACAGCTCGAGGATCGCGCGATCGCGGATGCCTTCGGTGGTATCGGCGAGCGGCGCATCCATCAGTGCCGACGCGTCGTCGACCGACAGCGCTTTCGGCAGCGTCTTCGGCCGCTTCGGCGCGCGCACCGCGGCAACCGGATTCGCTGGCATCTCGACGTGCTGCGCGAGCCAGCGGTAGAACGCGCGCCACGCGGACAGCCGGTGTGCGATCGACCGCGCGGACAGCCCGCCCGCATGCGCACGCGCGACCGCGCCGCGCATGTCGACGGCGGTCAGCGTTTCGAGCGGCCGGCCGGCCGCGAGCTTCTTCAGCTCGTCGAGTTCGTGCGTGTACGCGCGCAGCGTGTGTTCCGACAGCTGCCTGACGTGCTTCAGGTTCGACAGGTATGCGGCGATCGGATCGTCGGTCATCGCGTGCGCGGCATCAGTGCGGCAGCAGGCGCGTGAGCGCGGCGCTCGCGAGCGTTGCGATCTGCGCGAGGAAGTCGGTCGCCATCCCGTCGTGGAAGCGGCGCGGATCGGGCGAGCCGAGCACGAGCAGGCCGAACGCGGGCGCGTCGGCGCCGCCCGCCGGCGCACGCAGCGCGAGCAGCGCGACCGACG
>NZ_CABVPR010000029.1 GCF_902499135.1 Burkholderia dolosa | reverse complement strand
TACATCGCGTACGGATTGAGCAGCCCGCAATCGTCGAGCGGCGAAGTGAACGTCGGCAATCGTCAGATCACCGGGCTTGCAGCCGGCAAGAACGGCACCGATGCGGTGAACGTGTCGCAGCTCGATGCGGTTGCGAACCAGCTGACGACGCTGATCGACCAGCGCACCGCGAACGGCTCGTATTCGTCGAACCCGATCGGCACGAACGTGCCGCCGGGCTCGACCGGGGACAACTCGTCGGCGGGCGGCTCGGGCGCGGTCGCGTCGGGCTCGAACAGCACGGCGGTGGGCAACAGCTCGCAGGCGTCGGGCAACGGTTCGACGGCGATCGGCGTCGGCTCGACCGCATCGGGCAACAACTCGACGGCGATCGGCGCGGGCAGCAACGACGGCGGTCGCTCGAACGTCGTCGCGGTCGGCTCCGCGGATTCGGCGCGGCAGGTGGTCAACGTCGCGGCCGGTACGCAGGGCACCGACGCGGTGAACGTGAATCAGCTGAACGCGGTGTCGAACTCGTTCACGCAGTCGCTGAACAACGTGAACAATCAGCTCACGCAGATGCAGCAGCAGATCCAGCAGACCGATTCGATGGCGCGCGAGGGGATCGCGGCGACCGCCGCGATCGCATCGATTCCGCACATGGACCGCGACTCGAACTTCGCGATGGGCGTCGGTACGGCGACGTTCCTCGGTCAGAAGGCGATGGCGGTCGGCATGCAGGCGCGCATCACGGAGAACCTGAAGGCGACGCTGAACGGCGGTTTCGCGGGCAGCCAGCGCGTGGTCGGCGCGGGCATGCTGTATCAGTGGAAGTGATCCGTTGCGGCCGGATCGTTTCGGCGCGCTGCGCCGGAACGATCGCCGCGAACGAGAACGCAATTCGCATGCGGCCGCCGCGCCGGCTGGCCGCATGCGTCGTATCCCATCGATTTTCCGGAGTTATCCAGTGAAAAAACTGCATCTTGCACTGCTCGCGTCCGTCGCTTTTCTTGCCGCCTGTTCGAGCGCGTCCGGGCCGACGTTCAACGCATACGAACTGCAGCCGAGAAACGGCGTTCGCACCTTCCAGGTCGACTGTCACGGCATTCTGTCGAGCGAAAAGACCTGCATGAAGGTCGCGACGCGGATGTGCGACAAGGAGCCGGTGCGCGTCGTCGATTCGGCCGCGCCGTTCCGTGACGGCGCCGATCCGCGCTCGCTCGTGTTCCAGTGCGGCGCGGCACCTGCGCCGGCTGCGGCGCCTGTGCCGGCGGCGCCGGCTGCCGTCGAGAAAGTGAGCCTGACCGGCGATGCGTACTTCGCGACCGACTCGGCTACGCTGACGCCGGCTGCGCGAGCCGCGCTCGACAAACTGCTGAACCGGCAGGGCGACCGGCATTTCTCGCGTATCGAAGTGACCGGCTATACCGACGCGGTCGGCTCGGACGCGTACAACGTCGCGCTGTCGCGGCGTCGCGCGGACGCCGTCGCCGCGTACTTGCGCGAGCGCGGGCTGAACGCCGATTCGTTCGTCGCGACGGGGAAAGGAAAGGCGGATCCGGGCGCGTCGAACGCGACCGCCGAAGGGCGGGCGAGCAACCGGCGCGTGGAGATCTCGCTGCAGAAGTAGCAGGTGGTTGTCCGCGCCGCGCAGCCGATCCCGCGGCTGCGCGGCGCTGACGATCGCTTTGCGCGTGCCGGGCCACCGGCCCCGACCGCGGGACGGGCGGCGACGGTGCGCGGCGGTTCGCGGGCCGCTTCCCCCAGCCGCGCATATCGTCGGATGTAGCGATCTCTACAAGGTTGAAGCGATCGATACGGCCGCCTATGCTGCCGTTATGAACGCTGCCCCCGATTCCTGGCTTCTGCTGATCGTCAGCCTGCCGACGTCCGGTGCGACCGCGCGCATGCGGATCTGGCGTGCGATCAAGACGCTCGGCGGCGCACCGCTGCGCGACGGCGCGTATCTGTTGCCCGCGCACGTCGAGCAGGCGCCGCAGTTTCGCGCACTGGTCGCCGACGCACGCGCGGAAAACGGCCAAGCGTGGCTGCTGACGGTCACCGGCGACGACGCCGACCAGAACGCTTCGCTTCGCGCATTGTTCGACCGCAGCGCGGATTTCTCGACGTGGCTCGCCGAACTCGCGCACGCACGCGAAACGCTCGCCGGTCTGCCGGCCGCCGAGCTGGCACGCGTGAAGCGGCGCTACGCACGCGCATACGACGCGATCCGCGGCATCGATTTTTTCCCGAACGAAGCGTCGGCCCGCGCGGACGCGCAATGGCGCGACTTTTCCGCCGCGATCGAGACATGCTCGTCGCCCGGCGAGCCGCGCGCGGCCGGCGGCACGATCCCGCGCCGCGATCGCGCGCACTACCAGGGACGTCAGTGGGCGACGCGCCGCGGCCTGTGGGTCGACCGCGTCGCGTGCGCGTGGCTGATTCGGCGCTTCATCGATCCGCACGCGCGATTCCTGTGGCTCGAAACGCCCGGCGATTGCCCGGCGGACGCACTCGGTTTCGATTTCGATGGCGCGACGTTCACGCATGTCGGCGAGCGCGTGTCGTTCGAAGTGCTGGTCGCGAGCTTCGGGCTGGACCGCGACCGCGGGCTCGCGCGCATCGCCGCGCTCGTCCATGCGCTGGACGTCGGCGGCGCGACGACCGTCGAGGCAGGCGGCTTCGAGGCGATCCTGTCCGGCGCGCGCAAGCGGCTCGCAGGCGACGATGCACTGCTGCACGAAATCGGCTCGGTGCTGGATTCGTTGTATGCGCACTATTCGGGCAGCCAGCTTCCTTCATGACCTTCGGACGCGGATCACGATGAACACGACAGCGAAAATCGACACGCCGGAATCGGCGCCGCACGAGCGTCCGGTCTACACGCTATGGCAGCTGATGCTGTACTTCGTGCGGCTCGGCACGTTCGGCTTCGGCGGCCCGGTCGCGCTGGTCGGCTACATGCGTCGCGATCTCGTCGAATCGCGGCAGTGGCTGTCGGATGCCGACTACAAGGAAGGGCTCGCGCTCGCGCAGCTCGCGCCGGGCCCGATGGCCGCGCAGCTCGCGATCTATCTGGGCTACGTCCACTATCGGATCGCCGGCGCGACGCTGGTCGGCATCGCGTTCGTGCTGCCGTCGTTCCTGATGGTCGTCGCGCTCGGCTGCGCGTACGCGACGTTCGGCGGCATCGCGTGGATGCAGGCGGTGTTCTACGGCGTCGGCGCGGCCGTGGTCGGGATCATCGCGATCAGCGCACGCAAGCTGGCCGCGAAGAGCATCGGCAAGGACGCGCTGCTGTGGGCGATCTACCTGATCTCGGCGACGGTCACCGTCGTCACGGAATCCGAAGTGGCGTGGCTGTTCGTCGCGTCCGGCGTCGTCGTGTGGCTGTGGCGCGCTCCGCCGCGGTGGCTGCGCGGCGGTTCGGCGAACCTCGTCGCGGCGGCTGCGCTGCCGACGGCCGCCGGTGCGGCGGGGTTCGTCCACTGGCCGCTTCTCGTGCAGATCGGCGCGTTCTTCGCGAAGGCCGGCGCGTTCGTGTTCGGGTCCGGTCTCGCGATCGTGCCGTTCCTGTACGGCGGCGTCGTCACGGAGCATCACTGGCTCAGCGAAAAGCAGTTCGTCGATGCGGTCGCGGTCGCGATGATCACGCCGGGCCCCGTCGTGATCACGGTCGGGTTCATCGGCTATCTCGTCGCCGGCTTGCCGGGCGCGTGCGTCGCGGCTGCCGCGACGTTTCTGCCGTGCTATCTGTTCACCGTGCTGCCGGCGCCGTACTTCAAGAAATACGGCAAGGTGCCGGCGATCCTCGCGTTCGTCGACGGCGTGACCGCCGCCGCGGTGGGTGCGATCACCGGTGCGGTGATCGTGCTCGCGCGACGGTCGATCCACGACGTGCCGACCATCGTGCTCGCGCTGCTGACGATCGTGCTGCTCGTGAAGTTCAGGAAACTGCCCGAGCCGGCGATCGTGGCCGGCGCGGCGTTGATCGGGCTTGTCGCGTACCCGCTGCTGTACGGTTGAAAAAGCCCGCGGGACGCGGGCTTCACCTGTTCAGCAATTGCCTTTCTTCGCCTGGCCGGGCGGGCAGAAGCCGTTGCCCGGACCGCCTTGCGGCGCGACCACCACCGGTGGCCCGGGAACGTACGCGACGCACCCGCCGAGCGCACCGACCGTGCTCGCCGCGGCGAGCAGTGCGATAACCGTTTTTTTCACTTCGTTCTCCCGTTCGGTACGAAAGGGCCGGCCGGCCCTTTCGATGTTGCGTCGATTCGTCAGAAGCTGAAATTGACGTTCGACTGACTCGTTGCCGCGTTGACGTTCGTCGATTGCGTGGCGCCCGACGCCGCGTCGGCTTCGATCGTGTATTGGGCGGCAGCCGCGGGCGCCGCAGCAAGCGCGACGGGCAGCGAGCCCGAATACGTGCCGACGATCGGCGCGGCGGTCGGCACCGACAACGCATACGCGCCCGTGTCCATGTTCGCGTTGATCGACGTGATTTCATACGCGTTGGCATCGATCGTCTGCAACGCGCGCACGAACGCATTCGCGCTCGCGGTGACCGTGCCGCTGACGGTGCTCATCGTCGAGGCGGGCAGCGTGATCGGTGCGTTCGATGCCGACACGGCCGTCGTCGCGTTCACGACGACCGGCACCGACCGCACGATGCCGGACGCGAAACCGTTCTGCACGATCACGACGTCGTAGTTGCCTTGCGTCGAGCTCTGGATCAGCGGCGACAACACGAACTTGCCGGTGCCGTCGGCCACCGTGCCGCGCACGACCTTGCCGCCTTGCTCGGCATAGACGGTCGCGCCTGCCTCGGCCGGCGCGACGTAGCCCGAGATCGCGCCGCTCACGACGGTCGGAATCGCGGTGACGACCGGCTTCAGCGCATACGAGCCGTTGCCGCGCTGGACGATCGACTTGCACGCATTGAAGTCGAGCACGAGATCGACGAGCGTGTTCGGCTGTACCGTGAACGGCTGGATGATCTTGTAGCCGCTCTGCGTCGCGCTCGGCGTCGCCAGCGCCTGTTCGGTGCCGCCGGTCGGAACGACGGAGTTCGCGAGCGTATTGCCCTGGTTCTGCGCGAGCACGAGGCGGACTTGCTGATACTGACCGGCCGGCAATGCGGTCTGCCCGAGGTCGGCGAGCACGCCGTTGGTCAGCGACAGCAGGTCGATCTTCTGCGGCGTCGCGAGCGAGATCGTCGACCAGCCGGAATCGTTATCGCCTGCATTCGCATTTGCATTGACACGCACCTGCGACACGGTCACGTACACGTGATCGAAGCCGCACGACGGCGCGTCCGTCATCGCGACGTGCAGCGTGCCGGTTTGCGTGGCGCCGCCGTCGTCTCCGCCGCCGCAGCCGGTCAGCGCGAACGGCATCATTGCCGCGCACAGCGCGGCCTTCCAGATCGTGTTCATCGTTGTATCCCCCCCCCGGGAGGTTATTGTGGGTGCGACGAAGGATAGCGCCGTGCGCGACGCGTGGCGCGGTCAGCTTTGAAACGAACGGTAAATCCTGCGTCGGCACGTAAGAAGCGGCATACGCTACCGGCTGCGCGCCGCCCGCGCGGCCGCACACGCTGAAACTTGATCGGGAAAAGCCCTGAAACTACGCGGATTATTGACCGGCTATAGTGGAAACACTGAAGGTCGCGCGGCGTCGTTTGCCGAACGACAAGGCAATGACCGTGGACGAGCGCTGTATGAAAAACATCAACGACAAAACCGCCGGGCCGATCTGGGGCGTGGCTGCCGGGCTGCTGCTCGCGGTGGCAGGGTTGAGCCTCGGCATCTCGCCGAAGTCGATGCACGGGCCCGGAAGCATGAACGACTTCATCGCGTTCGGCATCGCGATGCTCGGCATCTTCGTCGCCGTCTATTCCACACACGAATGGCGAAGAAAGCGCGTGCACTGAGCGCACGCGCACCGCGGCACGTTCGACGATCGGCCGGCCCGGCCGCGTGACGGTTCAGCAGCGCGGTCGTTCTTCAGCCGCGCCCGAATCGGCGAGCAGGTCGTCGACGACGATTTCGCCCGCCGAGCGGCCTGCGCGCAACGCATTCAGACTGTCGGAGAACAGGCGGCCGCCGTCGTCGGCCAGGCGGATCGGCGCGAGCACGCGCGACGGCACGTCTGCGGCCAGCACCTGCACGATTGCGACGAAACCGAAGCTCGGCGTATCGGCCGGTGCGTCGTCGCGCGGATCGTCGACCTTGAATTCGCATCGGACGTCGATCGTGTAGCCGCGATAGGTGTACACACTGTTCATCTGCTGCTCGCTCGAGTAGGCCGTGACGATGGGCGGTGCACGCATCATACCGGCCCGGTCGGGCCGGCGGGAACCGCATGGCTTACGGGCGGATTTCGTGCCGGTAGACGAGTTCGACGATGCGCTTCGTCGGGATGCTCGCTCGGAGCTTGTCGACGACGTCGACGCGAAACCACTTGCATCGCTCGATCTCGTTGCTCGCCTGCGGCGTCTCGCCCGCGCCGACCTCCGCAAAGAACACGTGATGGATTTTCGCGAGCCCGGTGAACTGCATCGAATAGACGAGTTGCAGGCCCGCGATGCCGGTTTCTTCGTGCAACTCGCGATGCGCGGCTTCGAGCGGCGTTTCCCCGCGCTTGATCGTGCCGCCCGGCAACGCCCATCGCGACGACGCGCGAGCGACGAGCAGCACCTGTTCGTCGCGGTAGCAGACGACGGTGGCCCGTTCCTTGGTCGGTACGACGCTCGTTTCCGGAGAACTCATGAATGAACGCGCAGGGTGTTGAAGGATTCTAACCAGCGTCGCAGCGTGGGCCAAGCCGGTTTTCGCGGACAACGCGCGCAAGTTCGATACCTGCCGCGTTCCGGATGAAGCGACGTGGCGGCCTGCGCGCGACGTCGCGCTCCGGACCACGCGACCGCGTCGCCACGTCTCCGCGTTACTTCTTCTCCGGCAGGAACCAGTTCATCACGAGCGCGCTGATGCCGCCGGTCGCGACGCCCGATTCCAGCACGTTCTTCAGCGCATGCGGCAGGCTGTTCAGAATGTCCGGCACCTGCGACACGCCGAGGCCGAGCGCCAGCGACACCGCGATGATCAGCAGCGCACGACGGTCGAGGTGGATGCCCGCGAGAATGTTGATGCCCGATGCGGCGACCGCGCCGAACATCACCATCGCCGCGCCGCCGAGCACCGGCTCGGGCACGGCCTGCAGCACGCCGGCCACCGTCGGGAACAGGCCGAGCACGACGAGCATCGCCGCGATCCAGATGCCGACATGGCGGCTCGCGACGCCGGTGATCTGGATCACGCCGTTGTTCTGCGCGAACACCGAGCTCGGAAACGTGTTGAACACGCCGGCGAGCAGCGAGTTCGCGCCGTTCACGAGCACGCCGCCCTTGATTCGTTGCATCCACACCGGTCCTTCGACCGGCTCCTTCGAGATCTTGCTGGTCGCGGTGACGTCGCCGATCGCTTCGAGCGACGTGACCAGATAGATGATCAGCATCGGCACGAACAGCGACCACGAGAAGCCGATGCCGAAGTGCAGCGGCGTCGGCACCTGGAACAGTGCGGCCTGATGCACGCCGGTGAAATCGAGGCGGCCAAGCAGCGCGGCCGCGAGATAGCCGATCGCGAGCGCGATCACGAGCGCGGTGCTGCGCACCCAGACGACCGGCACGCGGTTGAGCAGCACGATCGTGCCGAGCACGAGCCCGGACAGCGTCAGGTTCTCGGCGCTCGCGAACGTCCCGTTCGCTATCGCGCCGTAGCCGCCGCCCATGCTGACGAGGCCGACCTTGATCAGCGTGAGGCCGATCAGCAGCACGACGATGCCGGTGACGAGCGGCGTGATCAGCCGCTTCACGAACGGCAGGATGCGCGACACGCTCATCTCGACGAACGAGCCGGCGATCACGACACCGAAGATCGCGGCCATCACGGTCTCGACCGGCGTGCCTTGCTTGACCATCACGCTGCCGCCGGCGATCAGCGGGCCGACGAAGTTGAAGCTCGTGCCCTGCACGATCAGCAAGCCCGCGCCGAGCGGACCGAACCGCCTGCACTGCACGAACGTCGCGATGCCGGAAATCACCAGCGACATCGACACGATCAGCGTGGTATCGCGGCTCGATACGCCGAGCGCTTGGCAGATCAGCAGGCCGGGCGTGACGATCGGCACGATGATCGCGAGCAGGTGCTGGAGCGCGGCGACGAACGCGACCATCGGCGCAGGGCGGTCGTTCGGGCCGTAGACGAGGTCGCGGGCCGAGTCGGCATCGTCGGCACTGGCGGCGGAGCGGGCGGAAGAGGCGGGTTGCATGGCGAGCGGGCCGGACAGGGTGGAAAGTGCGGCATTTTAGCCGAAGGGCCCGCCGGCGCCGCGCGCGCGATGCCGGCGTCGGGTTCGGCGAAGCGCGCCGGCGCCGCGGCTCGGCGTCAGCTGCTCTCGCGCCGCTTCATGCTGCGCGTTGCGGCGCGCGGCGGCGCTTGCGCGTCCGGATACGCGCGCCGGCATACGTCGATCACCGCGTCGCGCAACCGGCGATGCACGGGGTCGCCATGCATGCGCGGATGCCACAGCGCCGAGATTTCGATATCGGGCATGTGCACCGGCACGTCGAAGCTGCGCAGCCTCAAGGTGTCGGCGAGCCCGGACGAGAACGCGTTGCCGAGGCTCGAGCGCGGCACGAGCGCAATCAGGTCGGTGCCGGCCGCGACGCGCATCGCGTCGGGATAGCTCGGCACGACGACGCTGACGGTCGCGTCCGGATCGAGCTTGCCGAGGACATCGTCGGTCGGTCCGTCGAAATCGCCGAGCGGCGTCGCGATTACATGGCGGCACGCGGCGTAGCGCGCACGCGTGATGCGGGCCGATGCGAACAGCGGATGATCGGCTCGTGCTACCGCGACGTGCCGGTCGTAAAACAGCACGCGCGTGTGCAGCTCGGGCGCGTCGTCGCCGCGCTTGCCGATTTCCAGATCGACCGCGCCGTCGCGCAACGGACCCGGATCGCGGGCAAGCTTCGCGACGAAGCGCAGCCGCACGCGCGGCGCGAGTTCGGCGAGCGCGGCGACCACCGGGCCGGCCAGCATGTCCATGAACGACTCGGCCGCACGGATCGTGAACGTCGACGCGAGCGTCGCGACGTCGACGTCGGCTGCCGGGCGCAGCACCGCGCGGGCATCGGCGGCGATCGCGTGCACGCGATCGCGCAACGCGGCGGCGTGCGGTGTCGGCACGAGCGCGCGGCCGGCACGGACCAGCAACGGATCGCCGGTGGCGGCGCGCAATCGCGCGAGCGTGCGGCTCATCGCGGACGTGCTGAGGCCGAGCCGGCGTGCGGCGCCGGTCACGCTGCCTTCGGTCAGCAGCACGTCGAGCGCAGTGACGAGATTCAGGTCGATGTCTTCCATGCGGCAAGCATACGGTATCGGGCGCGCCGGCATGGCGTCCGATGCAACTATTGTTTGAGTCCGGTGCGTCTGGTGCATCGGATGCCGCGCAACTATAGTGACTCGATTGCGGACATCGGCGAAGGTGGAAACCATGCAATCGACTGAATCGAACCGGAACCCGCGCACGCTGCTGCTCGTCGCCGCGTCGCGCGGCCTCGGGCTCGCGATGGCGGAGGAATTCCTGAAGAAGGGCTGGCACGTGGTCGGCACGGTCCGTGCAGGATCGGGGCGGACCCGGCTGCACGCACTGGCGGAGCGGTTCGCCGGCAGCCTCGAAATCGAAACGCTCGACATCTGCGAGCCGGCGCAAATCGCCGCACTGCGCGAACGGCTCGCGGGCCGCGTGTTCGACATGCTGTTCGTGAATGCAGGCACGACGAATGACGAGAAAGAGACGATCGGCGAAGTGACGACCGACGAGTTCGTGCGGGTGATGATCACGAACGCGCTCGCGCCGATGCGCGTGGTCGAGGCGCTGCAGCGCTACGTGCGCGCGGACGGCCTGATCGGCGTGATGTCGTCGGGGCAGGGCAGCGTCGCGAACAACGTGACCGGAATGCGCGAGGTATACCGGGGCAGCAAGGCCGCGCTGAACCAGTTCATGCGCAGCTTCGCCGCGCGGCAGGCGGGCACGCCGCGTGCGATGGTGCTGATGGCGCCCGGCTGGGTGCGCACCGAGCTCGGCGGGCCGGACGCGCCGCTGACGATCGACGAGAGCGTGCCGAGCCTCGTGAACGTGCTGATCGACAAGCAGCAGCGCGCGGGGCTGGAGTACCTCGATTACCAGGGGCGCACCGTCGCGTGGTAGTTGCGTGCGCATCGGTATGCGACGCCGGCGTGCACGGCGGCGCGCGGCGCGTTGCCATCCGGTATTCGTACCGCATCGCGCTGCCCAGGCGCGCGGCCGCCTCGGCAGCGATTCCGGCACGCATCGGGAAACGCCGCATTTCCAGCGGATCGCCGTCCGGGCGATCATCCCGTTGTTCGACCGTCGCGGCGTGACGCGCTGCATCGTGCAGCCGGACACCGGCACGGCGGCCCCACCGGGAGGCACCCGATGAATCCGTTTCAATTCCGTACCGTTCCGACGCTGATCGTCGAATTCGGCGCCGCGCGCCGTCTCGGCGCGCTGCTGCGCGAACGCTTCCCCGCGCTCGTGCGGGTGTGCGTCGTCACCGATGCGTTCCTGCATCGCAGCGGCGTGCTCGCACCGGCGCTCGACAGCCTCGCCGCGCACGGCTGGCAGGCGACCGTGATCGACGACGTGATCGCCGATCCGCCCGAGCATGTGGTGCTCGACGCGACTGCACGCGCGGTCGCCGCCGACGCGGAAATCGTGCTCGGCCTCGGCGGCGGCTCGTCGATGGACGTCGCGAAGCTGATCGCCGTGCTCGCGCCGGGGCGGCAGGCGCTGGCCGACATGTACGGCGTCGACAAGGTCGCGACTGCGCGGCTGCCGCTCGTGCAGATGCCGACGACGGCCGGCACCGGGTCGGAGGTGACGGCCGTGTCGATCGTCACGGTCGGCGAAGGGCGCAAGATGGGCGTCGTGTCGCCGCACCTGTTCGCGGACGTCGCGATTCTCGACGCCGAGCTGACGCTCGGGCTGCCGCGCGCGGCGACCGCCGCGACCGGCATCGACGCGATGGTGCACGCGATCGAGGCGTACACGTCCGCGCGGCTGAAGAATCCGGTGTCCGACATGCTGGCCGTGCGCGCGCTGACGCTGCTGTCGCGCAACCTGTTGGCCGCGTGCGACGACGGGCGCAACCGGCATGCGCGCGAAGCGATGCTGGTCGGCGCGATGTTCGCGGGGCAGGCGTTCGCGAATGCGCCGGTCGCGGCCGTTCATGCGCTCGCGTATCCGGTCGGCGGCATTTTTCACGTGCCGCACGGGTTGTCCAACGCGCTCGTGCTGCCGCACGTGCTGCGCTTCAACGCGGAAGCGGCCGCGCCGCTGTATGCGGAGCTCGCGGCGATCGTCGCGCCGTCGGCGACGGGCAGCGACGAAGCGAAGACGCACGCACTGATCGACGAGATCGACCGGCTGATCGTCGCGACGGGCATTCCGCGTACGCTGCGCGAAGTCGGGATCGGCGACGGCGATCTGCCGAGGATGGCATCGGACGCGATGCTGCAGACGCGCTTGCTCGTGAACAATCCGCGCGAAGTGACGGAGGCCGACGCACTGCATATTTATCGGCAGGCGTGGTGAGCGCGGCGCGCATGCATTGCCGTCAGGAGACGACATGACGCGACAGGACGAAGCGGCGCGCACCCGATGCGCGGCATGGCAGATCGTGCAGACGTGGCAGGCGGCCGAATGGTGCAGGCTGGTGGAGTCGCGTGCGGGCGTCGATCTGTCGGGTTCGGTGTCGGGCGCGATCGACGGCACGCCGTTCCGGATCGACTATGCGATCGCGTGCGGCGCCGACTGGCTCACACGTTCCGCGCGCATCACGCGCTGGCTCGGTGCGGCGCGGCGGCAGTTCGACATCGGCTGCGATGCGGGGCGCTGGACGATCGACGGCGTCGCGGCGCCGGCGCTCGACGGCGCGACCGACGTCGATCTCGGCTTCAGCCCGTCGACCAATACGCTGCCGATCCGGCGCCTCGCGCTGGCCGTCGGCGAATCGGCCGATATCCGCACCGCGTGGCTTCGTTTTCCGGACTTCGACATCGTGCGCGGCGAGCAGCGGTATACGCGCACGGCCGAGCGCCTATACCGCTACGAAAGCGGCACGTATGCGGCCGATATCGCGATCGACGAAGCGGGGCTCGTCACCGACTACGACGAATGGCGACGGATCGGTGCGACGACGTCGTCGTCCGGCTAAAACGGCGCGCAGCGCGTCGACGTTCGTCAGCGGGCATTCGCGACCGTGACCTTGCCCGGAATCAGCTTCAGCGCGCTGAACGCGTCGGCGATCCCTTGCTGGTACGCGAGCGTCGCGTCGGTGATCGGCTGCACGCCGTAGCCGGTGCGCCTGAGCGCGATTTCGAGCGTCGGCGCATCGAGACCGACGAGCGGCGACAGCTGCGCGGCCACTTCAGGAATGTGGTCGCGTCCCCAGCGATCGACGGCATCGACTTCGTCGAGCAGCGCACGCAGCACCTGCGGCTGCGCGGCCGCGTACTTGCGTGCGGCGAGGTAATACTGCGTGTTGCGCACCAATCCTTCGCCGTTCGCGACGACACGTGCGCCGAGCTGCCGCTCCGCGGCGGCCAGATACGGATCCCAGATCACCCATGCGTCGACGCTGCGCTGCACGAACGCCGCGCGCGCGTCGGCAGGCGTCAGGTAGATCGGCTGGATGTCGGTGTACGTGAGACCGGCGTGCTCGAGCGCCTTCACGAGCAGATAGTGAACGTTCGAGCCCTTGTTGAACGCGACTTTCTTGCCGCGCAGCTGCGCGACGTTGCGGATCGGCGAGTCCGGCAGCACGACGATCGCTTCGCCGCGCGGCGCGGGCGGCTCGCTGCCGATATAGACGAAGTCGACGCCGGCGGCCTGCGCGAAGATCGGCGGCGTCTCGCCGACCGTGCCGACGTCGATCGCGCCGGCGTTCAGCCCTTCGAGCAATTGCGGACCGGCCGGAAATTCGAGCCATTGCACTGCGACGCCCTGGCTCGCGAGCCGCTTCTCGAGCGTGCCGCGCGCCTTGAGCACCACGAAGTTGCCGTATTTCTGAAAACCGATGCGCAGCTGTGCGCCGTTGCGTTGCGCTTGCGCGGACAGGCCGGCGAGCGGCCCGAGCGCAAGGCCGGCGAGTCCGGCGGCCGCGCGATGCAGCCAGCGGCGGCGTGCGTTCGGCGATGTCGTTCGAGCGAGCGGGTGATGTGTGCGGTTATTCATCGAAGCGTCCTGCGTGCGGTTCAACGGTTCGCGCGCGCAAGGCGGCGCGGCCGGCGCAGCGTGCGGCCGCTTGCAGACGATGAGCGCAGCGGGCCGGCCCGCGCCGGATTCAGGACGATACGTCGGCGCGCGCCGGCGGCCAACCAACGAATGCGCATATGCAAATCATCGGCAGGCCGGATGCGCGCGCGGCCCGCAGCTCGCGCGTGCCGGCGATGCTGCAGGCCGGAACCGCGGCGGCGCCGTCAATCGGCGCCGATCGCACTTTCGTCGATCGAGTCGACGCGGCCGGGATAGAACGCGAGGTGGCCCTGAATCGCTTCGACGGCCGGATACGGATGTTCGTAGGTCCACACCGCGTTGATCGCGCGCTCGCCGCCCGCCGGGATCGAGTAGTACGCGCAGTCGCCCTTGTACGGGCAATACGTCGCGTGATCGGTGCGTTGCAGCAGCGTCATGTCGGCGTCTTCGCGCGGGATGTACAGCACGGCCGGATAGTCGGCCTCGCGCAGCGCGAGTGCGCGCCGCGTATCGGCAACGATCTTGCCTGCGACCTTCACGACGACGCGCGCCGGATGCGGCTCGATCGCGATCGGATGATCGGGGCCCGGCGACTTCACGGGGCGAGACGGCGTATCGGGACTGATCGACATCATGGTCCTCCATGGTGCGGCGGCGCGTCGGCAGGCGCGCCGGCGGTGGCAAACCGATACGATGCGCCAGTTCGGCGGAACTTGCAGCGGATGCAAGAACGCGCGAACGGCGGCGGTTCGCACATCGGCGTGCCGGCGTCCGTGTCGGCGTTCGCGACGTTCCGTCGGACGTTCCGATGCATCGGCGGCGCGATGCACGTCCGGCGATAAGCAACGCGGAATCAATTGGTAAGCGATCGCCGGCAGGTGCGCGAAGATCGGAGGCCGTTCGCATGACCGTTCTTCGCTTCGCCCATCATGAAAATCCCTTTCGTTTCGTCGGCTGCGCATCGTGCGCGCCGTGGGCAGTATCCCGCTGCAGTGCTTCGCTGCATCGCGGCGGCGCTGTTGCTGACGGGCGGTGTGTCGCATGCGCTCGCTGCAGCGGCCACACCGGCCGGCAAGACGCTCGTGCTCTGCACCGAAGGCAGCCCGGCCGGTTTCGACCCGGGCCAGCATACGACCAGCACCGATTTCGACGCGAGCACGCACGCGCTGTACAACGAACTCGTGCAGTTCAGGCGCGGCACGCTCGAGCGCGAGCCCGGGCTCGCGACCGGCTGGGACGTGTCGGCCGATCAGCGCGTGTACACGTTCCATCTGCGGCGCGGCGTGAAGTTCCACACGACCGCGTGGTTCAAGCCGACGCGCACGTTCGAGGCCGACGACGTTTTGTTCACGTTCCGCCGGATGCTCGATCCCGACGATCCGTTCCGCAAGGCTTACCCGGTCAGCTTCCCGTATTTCAGCGATCTTGGGTTCGATCGCAACATCGAGCGGATCGAAAAGGTCGACGACTACACGGTGCGCTTCGTGCTGAAACTGCCGGACGTCGTGTTCGTGCGCAATCTCGCGATGGCGTTCGCGTCGATCCTGTCCGCCGAATATGCGGGCCAGCTCGCAACCCGCCATCGCGAAGCCGACCTCGACCTGCTGCCGGTCGGTACGGGCCCGTTCGTGCTGCGAACGTATCAGAAGGATGCGGTGATTCGCTACGACGCGAACGTGGACTACTGGAAACCCGATGACATCAAACTCGCCCATCTCCTATTTTCGATCACACCGGATCCGGCAGCACGCCTGCAGAAACTCGTCGCCGGCGAATGCCAGGTGTCGGTGTTCCCGCGTCCGGCCGATCTCGACACCGTGCGGCGCGACCCGAAGCTGACGCTGCTGTCCGGCGTCGGCTTCAACGTCGGCTTCGTCGCGTACAACACCCGGCATCCGCCGCTCGATCGCGTCGATGTGCGGCGTGCACTTGACATCGCGATCGACAAGGCAGCGATCGTGAAGACCGTGTTCAACGGCGACGCGACGATCGCGACGAATCCGATGCCGCCCACTCAATGGTCGTACAACGCGGCTGGCTGAAGGACGCGCCGCGCGATCCGGCTGCCGCAAGCGCGCTGCTCGCACGGGCAGGCTTCCCGAACGGCTTCGATCTGACGCTGTGGGCGATGCCCGTGCAGCGGCCGTACAACCCGAACGCACAACTGATGGCGCAACTGATTCAGCACGACTGGGCGAAGATCGGCGTGCGCGCGAAGATCGTCAGTTTCGAGTGGGGTGAATACAATCGCCGAGCGAAGCGCGAAGGGCAGCACGACGCGATCCTGTACGGCTGGTCGGGCGACAACGGCGACCCGGACAACTGGCTCGGCACGCTGCTCGGCTGCGATGCGGTGCACGGCAGCAACGTCGCGAAGTGGTGCAATCGCGATTTCGAGCGGCTCGTCGATGCGGCACGCTCGATCTCGGATGTCGAGAAACGCACGGCGCTGTACGAACAGGCGCAGGTCGTATTCAAGGATCAGGTTCCGTTCACGCCGATCGCGACGTCGATCGTATCGCTGCCTGCGTCGAAGCGCGTGCATGGACTCGTGTTTTCGCCGCTCGGCGGACATCGCTTCGACGGCGTGTCGCTCGATTGAGCGGCCGAGCGGGCGAATCCGGTGCGCGGCTGCGTTGGGTTGTCGTCTGCATCGGTGGGCGAATGTCGAATGCGGCCGCGCCGGCGCCGGCCGAACCGCGGCGTCGGCCTCGTCGGGCGAACGGTCTGGGCGATCCGGCGTACAACGGCTAGCATGTAACGAACGACGACATGCGACGGAGACGACCATGCAAGTACAGGACTTGACCGGCGCGCCGCTCGATTTCTGGGTCGCGATGGCCGAAGACCTCGGCGCACCGCGCGCGGACGCGTCGCGATGTACGGTCGTGCGCGAGCCGGGCGGTGCGCCGGTGCCGTTCGCGCCGTCGTCGTCGTGGGCGGACGGCGGGCCGATCGTCGAGCGGCTGCCGTTCGCCGCGTTCGAGCGCGACGGCGGCCGCGGCCCATGGCGCGCGGTGCTGCATCGCGCGGTGCCGGCTGCGGGCGAGCGCTGCACGTTCAACCAGTCGGGACCGACGCTGCTGATTGCCGCGATGCGCACGCTGGTCGCGTCGACGTTCGGCGACGACGTGCCGGATCTCGACATGTCGAAACCGCGTTGAGCGCTGCGCGTCTCGACGTCCTCATCGCTGCCACGCTACGTGGCGGAAACATTCCGGATGGCGATCGACGCGACATCGACGCGCGTCGGCAGGATCGCATCGGCGGCCGCGCGATCGGCGACGCGCTGCAGCACGTCGATGTCGGCGCTCGATACGCTGCGCTGCGCGAGCGCCGCCCGGCGTGCGATGTCGGCCGCCGCATCGCGCGGCAGACGCGTGAGCGACGCATAGACGCTCGCGTAGTCGGCCGGATGCGCGAGCGCCCACTGACCGGCGCGGGCGAGGCGGGCGAGCACGTCGGCGAGCGCCGCGCGCTTTGCGCGATCGTTCAGCGTGTCGACCGGCGACGTGAGGAACGCGAGCCCCGAATTGATTCCGCTGCCGTCGCGCACGACGCGCGCGCCGCGTCGCACCGCGTGTCCGTAGTACGGATCGAACGTCGCCCAGATGCCGATCTGCTTCGCTTCGAACGCGGCGAACGCGTCGACGGGCAGCACGAAGCGCACGTCGACGTCGGCCGGTGCGAGGCCGTGCTCGCGCAGTGCGCCATACAGCTGATACTGCGAGATGCTGCCGCGCGCGGACGATACGACGACGGTCCGCCCCTTCAGATCGGCGACCGTGCGCACCGGCGAGTCGGGCTGCACGACGATGCCGAGCGACGTCGGCGAACCGACGCGCGTCGCGACGATACGCAGTGCCGGATCGCCGAGCGCGGCCGTCAGCACCGGCAAGTCGCCGGCCGGCGCAAGGTCGATCGCGCCCGCGCGCTGCGCTTCGAACAGCGGCGCCGCGCCCTGGAAGTTCGCCCAGCGGAACCGGTATGGCGCGCCGTCGAGCACGCGCGCGGCTTCGGCGAGCGCGCGCAGTCCGCCCGCCTGGTCGCCGAGCACGAGCGTGACGCCGGACGAATCGGCGCCGGCCGCGCGCGCGGGCAGCGCGATGCTGCCGGCCAACGGTGCGGCGGCGACGGCCGCGACGCGCAGCAGCGCGCGGCGTCGGCCTCGTGACGGAGACGAATTCATGACGGGGTGTCCTCGGTGATCCGCGCGCGGGCCGCGCGGCTGACGGGCAGATTACGGAATCGGCTTCGCGCACACAAACATCGAATCGCGAAATGCATATTCGCGCGGCCGCGAGCCCTTGCGCGCTCGTCAGCGTCGGGCTGTTCGTCGTGGCGAAGCGCGAGCCGGCCGGCGTCGCGCGATGACGCGCGCGCGTCGGTCAATGCGGCTTCGCCGCGAAGCGGTGGCGAGGAATGCGCGCGGTACGCGCGACGCCGGGCCGTTGCGATGCGCGGCAGCGTGTCCGTTGCGGGCGGCGCGCGCGTCGCGGCGGATCGGATACGGCGGTCGCGATCGCGGCCGCCGTGCGCGTTTCCGTATTCGATTCGGCATGCGCGGCGGCCGATGCAGACGCAGATGCGGCAATCGCCGCGACCGCCGGCTGCGCGGCTTCTGCGTCGAGCCAGCAACGTGTCGCTTCGGCGATCAACGCGCGCAGCCAGCGCACGCCGTCGACGCACGAACCCGCTTCGTTCCACATTATCCGATACACGATGTTCGGCGGTTCGGCCGGCAATGCGACGACGCGCAGCGGCAGCAGCCTCGCGTAATGCCGCGCGAGCCGGTACGTGGTGGTCAGGATGAGATCGGATCGCACGAGCGCATGCGCGGCGAGCTCGAAGTGCGGCAGCGTGACGGCGATCCGTCGCCGCAGGCCGACGCGCTCGAGTTGACGGTCTATCGCGCCGGACGCGTCGAGCCACGACGGCGTCGGACACAGCTGCGGCGCGTGTGCGAAGTCGTGGACGGTCATCGCGCCGCGCGCGGCGAGCGGATGCGTCGCACGCATCATGCACACGATGCGATCGTCGAACAGATCGTCGTGCCGGATCCGCGGCCGATGCGTGCAGCGGTTGTCGATCACGACGTCGAGTTCGCCTTCGGCGAGTGCGCGTTCGTCGTCGAAGCCGTCGCCGAGCGGATGGAACACGAGCTGCGCGTTGGGCGCGCGCTCGCGAAACAGCGCGACGAGCTTCGGCACGAACAGGACGTTCAGGTAGTCGGGGCACCCGACCCGGTACGTGCGTACCGACGTGCGCGCGTCGAACGTCGGCTGCTGGATGCGGATGAAGTCGATCACCTGCAGCGCGTTGCGCAGCGGCTCGATCAGCCGCGCGCCGAGTTCGGTCGGCACCATCCCGTAACGGCTGCGCACGAGCAGCGGATCGCCGAGCAGCGTGCGCAGCCGCTTGAGCGCGGCGCTCGTCGCGGGCTGCGACATGTTCAGCCGCACGGCTGCGCGCGATACGGTGCGCTCGGTCAGCAGCACGAGCAGGATGCGCATCAGCCTCGCGTCGAGCATGTCGAGCGCGTCCGCTGCATCGGCTGCATCGCGCGGTCGCGCGCGACGGTCCAGTACGTCACGCATGTCGATACGACCCTTTCCGATGCGGGGCCGACGCAGTGAGCGGCTTCGGATGATGCACGGCGCGGTTCCTTCCGTGGACGGCGCGCGAACCGGCTGCGTAGCAGACGCAGCGCCGGGCCGGTCGACGCGGACGTGATATGGCGGATTCGTGCGCGAGTATGGGCGGCCCGCGCGACGATGGGAAATTAAATCTTCGGCTGATCGTCATTTGAAAAACGAATGCGGCACGTGCCGGCTGCCGGTGCGCGGGCCGCGCGGTTTCGGCACACGAATTGCGCGCATGAAGGCTCCATCCACATCGACATCAGCGGAGGTTTCATGCAGCGATATTCATTTCGCGATGTATCGCGAGCCGTCTTCGCCGGCATCCTGATCGCAGGGCTGGCAGCGGGCGCCGGGTGCCAGAAGAAGAGCGACACCGGCACCAGTTCCGACCAGGGCACGACGGGCGGCATGTCGGCTGCGCCGTCCACCGCGCCGTCCGGCACGCCGAGCAGCGGCACCGCGGGCACGGGTGCCGATACGGGCGCCAGCATGCCGGCTCCGGGCGCGGCGTCGGCGCCGTCCGGCGCGAGCGGCGGAGGTTGATGGCGAGGGCGGCATGGCGCGCGCGTGCGCGCGCCGTCCGCGTGTCGTCCAGCGGCTGCGTGCGCACTCGCGTGTGCGCGCGGCCGCGGCGCCGTGCGTGAAAGATTTGCAAGGCGCTTTGTAGTGTTTCCCGGACCGGCGCCGTCATTCGATGTCGGCGCCGATCAGCCGTAAAGGAGGTGCAATGCAGAACGCGGAATCGAACCTCACTCCGAAGCAGCAGCGAGAACAGATCGCGAAGAGCCCGGTGAAGACGCCGGCTGCGGGCGACATGCCCGACGCGGCGACGCAGGCGGCGGAGACCGCGCAGCGTCCGCTATCGCCGGAGGCCGTGGCCGGGAAAATGCCGACCGGGCTGCCGCCGATCGACACCGACGCGCGTGCCGGCGACAGCGGCGATCCGGTGCGCCGCGCGGCCGCGCGAATCGTGACGATCGACAACGCGAACATGGCGGCGACCGACAACACCGTCGACGTCGACGGCAAGGGCATGGAGGCGCGTACCGGTGCGACCGAATGGCACGACAACGTGATCTATTCGAACGCGTCGCTCGACGAGTCGGTGCGCACGCCGGCCGCCGGGCTCGGCGGCATCGAGAGCCGGCCGGGCGGCAACGCGCCGCTGATCGGAACGCGGCCGGGCTGGCGCGTACGCCATGTCGGCGAGGTCGACGTCGAGCACGGCGACACCGCGCGTGCCGAACACGTGATCCGTTTCGAGCGGATCGAAGAATGAACGAAAACGGCCGGCGCGCACGCGCCGGCCGTTTCCTTCCCGCAGGCCGTTACTGCGGGCCGAGTTCCTGCGCGGACGTATCTGCATCGTTGCCTTGCGCAACGAGCACGTGCACGTCGTTCGGCGTCACGTCGCCGATGCCGCCCGCGGGAATCGTCATGATCAGCCAGTCGGCGTTGTTGTTCAGCGCGACCGGCGCGGTCCGCAGGATCGGCGACTTGCTGCCCGCGGTCGTGACGACGACCTGATACGTGCCGCCGTTCATATAGACCGAATCCTGGCCCGATGCCGGCACCGCGTTCTGATACGCGGCGCCTGCGAGCGTCGGGCTTTGCGTCGTGATGTCGGTTCCCGGCGGGACCACGTATACGTCGACGTTCTGCGCGTTCGGCGACGCGTTGAAGCTGCGCACGCGCGCCTTGTCGGACAGCAGGCCCTTCGCATACGGATCGTCGATCACGGAGATCGCCGAAGACGTGCTCGGCAGCGCGATCGTCGTGTAGTGATGGCCGTTCGCTGCGCTGAACGACTGCGATGCCACCGTCACCGAAGTACCGGTTACGTCGTAGCTCGCGGTCTGCGTGCCCGAGTCGATGTCGTGATAACGCGTGACGCCCTTGTACGCGACACCGGACGCGTCGACTTTCCCGTTCAGGTAATAGTCGACGTTGGGGCCGGCCGGCACCGCGTTGACGAAGCGCGCCTGCGGCTTCGAGATGCCGAGTACGGTCCCGACGTCGTCGCCGTCGCCGCCGCATGCTGCGAGCACGGAAATGACGGAGCACAAGGCCACAATGGTTCGTATCGATTTCATGTCGTCCTCTCGTTCAGGAACCTGCTTGCGATGCGATACCGCCGCGCGGAAAACCGCGCGGGGGCGCAGCGCCGGGTTGAGGGATGGATGGTGTCCCGCCGAATCGGCGGCGCGTGGATGACGCAAGCACCGTGCCTGCATGGGCGCGCGCCGATGAATGGCGCTCGCGCGTGCGCGAGACGGTGTGTGGAGCGACGCGTACCTGGCGAGCATCGCCGTTCGCGCGTGCACACGACGTTGTAAAAAGTTGGCGACGTGACGGTCGATGCAGCGCGTGCCGTGCGCGCGATGCATGTGCAAGGAGAACCGTTTTAAACGCATATCGCATTTCGAGATCTGAGGCCGATGCGTTGGATGCAGCGGCGACGCTCGCTCGTCGTCGTTCGAGATGCAGGTCGTTGCGCGCGCATCGATATGTCGGCTGTTCGCTGCATTCGACGATATGCACGTGCGGACATGGTCGTGCTTTGCGCACGTTCGCTAACGCATCCGGCGAAGCACGCAACGCGGAACATGAACCGAGGGTTTCAGATCGACGAAGCGCCGCGTTACGAATTCGAATGGCTGTGGTGGCAAGCGTCGGTTCGTGTAGCGCGGCACGCGTAGAGCGGAAACGCTGATGACGCACGCTTCTTTGCGAACGTGCACCGCACATTCGGCGCGACGTGCGTTCCGTGCTGTGTGCGACGCGGAGTGAAAGCGAACAGCGTCGTGCATTTCGCCCGTGCGTCGTGACGGGAATCGACACGAGTGCGAGCCGATCGCTACGCGCGAGTCGCTTGAACGTGTTGCACGACGCGATCGTTATCCGGTCATCGCCGGTTCAGCGACGTGCCGGGTTCCGAGATGCGCGCGGCGTTCGGCAGACCACTTGATCGGCGGCGTACGTTGAGCGGGCTATGTGTCGCGTCGGCGGTGGACGGAATCTCGAACAGGTGCCGGAATCGAGCTCGAACGAGCATTAAGCCGCGCGCGGCACAGCATTGAGAGCAAGTCGAACGGCGAACGGCGAACGGCCCGCGGCAAAAACGACCCGATGCGCGAAGATCGCCACACACCGCCCGTAAATATTGCGCGCGCAAACCCCATCGTTTAACCATTCGAAACAATGTGTTCAGCGAAAGGGGCATGATCTCCGGCGATCGGGCAGGCATACTGTCGCCTACGTTGCCGAATGCCGTCGAACCGACGCACGCTTGCTCCTCATGTTCATTTCATCGCCTTTCCGATCCGTCCAATGGTTGACAGCAGCAGCTGCCGTATGCTTGCTCGCCGCTTGTTCGACCGCTTCCGACGTCACGACGACGTCGAATCCGAACGTTTTCACAGTGAAGACGCGCACGCTCGGCGTGTCGACGTCGTGGGCCGACGCCCATGAGAAAGCCGTCAGCGAAGCCACCGACTACTGCACGCAGCGCGGGATGCGCGCGAGCGTGAAGCAGGAGTCGCTGACCGGCGGCCGCCGCGTCGATGCGCGCTCGGAACTCGCGTTCGAGTGCCATCCGACGTTCGACTCGACGCCGAATCCGCGCGGCTGAGCGCGGCCGCCGTCGCCGCGCCGTCGCGTCGCTTCCCGTTCATACCACCCCGCAACGCGCAGAATGCGCGCCGCGGGCGGATGCGTGCGCGCGGCAAGTCGCGCGAGCGGCTCGCCGCGCCGTGCGCCTTCACGCACGCGGAGAAGCCGAGCGGACCGACCGCACCGACCGCAGACTTCTGATCGATCGACGTGCCGCGCGAGCGCGCCGATCCACATCGGCTGCCGCGCATCGCACGCGTTCGGTCGCGAGGCGTCCAACGTCCGCCAGTCAGGTTTGCCCCAAGGCGTCGGCATAGCTGCGCGCAACCGGCGCGATGTCGCCGACCCGAGGACGCGCGCGGCCGCCGACGAGCCGCCGCGCGCGATGCCGATCAGCTCCTGTCGTACGAGAACTGAATCCCCGCGGTGCCGCCGGTTTCGATGAACAGGTTCATGAAGGCCGGTACGGTTTCGCTGCGCGCCCAGTCGCGCTGCAGCTCGCAGAACAGCTGCGCGACGCTGATCATCTTGCCGCCTGCCTGTTCGATGCGGCGCAGCGCGGCTTCGTGCGCGGCGACCGACGTGCCGCCGACCGCATCGACGACCACGTAGACCTCGTAGCCGGCCTTCAGCGCGTCGAGTGCCGGGAACGTCAGGCACGCTTCGGTCCACAGCGCGGTCATGATCAGCTTCTTGCGGCCGGTCGCTTCGACGGCCTGACGGAAGTCGACGTCCTCCCACGAGTTGATGCTGGTGCGGTCGTAGGTCGGATAACCTTCGAGCGCCGCACGCAGCTGCGGAATCGGCGGCTTGTTCAGGCCGGTCTTCACGTTGACGGTCGAGTGGACGATCGGCAGCTTGTATGCGACCGCGGCCTTCGATGCGCCAACGATGTTGTTGATCAGCAGCTGGCGGTCCATCGACCCGATGGAGTTCACCTGGACCGGCTGGTAATCGATGACGATGAACGCCGCGTTCTGCGGGGTGAGCAGGTGGTCGTTCGCGGGATCGCGAACCGGTTCGCTTGCCATGGTTGCCTCCAGAAACAATACGTAGGAAATCCCGAGGATCGAGGTCGTGGCGGCCACGGCGTCGGGACACGCGTCGCGGCGATGCGCTCGAACTGCCGCGCGTCCGGCTCGAATAGTGCGGCGGGCGAACGCTTCGAGCGTAGTGAATCGGCGCCGCGGCGACTGGCCCGACAGAAGAATTGCCGGCCGCCGCGATCGCAACGTTCCACCTGAAGCCAGATGCTATGCGTGCAACGATCGGCTTTCCAGTCTCGTAAAATGCCGTCAGTGTTCTATCGGTGGAACAATCATGGATGACCTGAACGACCTCTACTATTTCGTGAAGGTGGTCGAGCATGGCGGCTTCACGCAGGCGGGGCGCGTGCTCGGCGTGCCGAAATCGACGCTGAGCCGGCGCATCGCCGCACTGGAAGCGCAATACGACGTGCGGCTGTTGCAGCGCACGACGCGTCGTTTCACCGTGACGGAAACCGGGCGCGAGTTCTACGAGCGTTGCGTCGGCGTGCTGGTCGAGGCCGAAGCGGCGCGCGAAGTGATCGAGCGCAGGCACGCGGAGCCGCAGGGCATCGTCCGCGTGAGCTGTCCGACCGCGCTGCTCGAATATCGCGTGAGCGAACTCGTCGCACGCTTCATGGCGCTCCATCCGAAGGTGCGCGTGCATCTGGAAGCGACGAACCGGCGCGTCGATCTGGTCAGCGAAGGCATCGACCTCGCGCTGCGCGTGCGCTTTCCGCCGCTGGAGGACAGCGATCTGGTGATGCGCATTCTCGGCGACAGTCCGCAAAGGCTGGTGGCCGCGCCGCATCTGCTCGAAGGACGCAGCCCGCCGACGGCACCCGCCGCGCTGGTCGGCATGCCGAGCCTCGATTGGGGGCCGCCTCGTCATCACGTATGGCAACTCGTCGGTCCGGACGGCCGGCACGAGCAACTGCGCCATCACCCGCGCTTCGTCACCGACGACATGCACGCGTTGCGCGATGCGGCGATTCACGGCGTCGGTATCGTGCAGCTGCCATGCATGGTCGTCGAAGACGATTTGCGCACACGGAAGCTGGTCGACGTGCTGCCCGGCTGGGTGCCGAAGGGCGGCGTGATTCACGCGGTGTTTCCGTCGCGGCGCGGGCTGCTGCCGCGCGTACGGCTGCTGATCGACTTCCTGGCCGAACATATCCGCAAAGACTGACGCGCGCGTCGCGCATCAATCGTCCGACGAATCGACATGCCGACCGATGGCGCGCCGCAGCGACGATGCTGCGCGGCGACCGCGCGTAACTCCCGATGCGCGTAACTGCACGATGCCGCGCGGATTAGTGTTAAATATATTTCGGCGCGCCCCGATCCGGCGCGCGATCGGGGCGCACCGGGATCGGCTCCATCCGGCGCAAACGGCGGCACGAAGCATTCGCTAACGAATCGGGCGCATCGAGCCCGGTAGAACAGACGGCAGGATTCATCTTGAATACCGTACCGCACAGTTCCCTCTACAGCGTTGGCCTCGCGGCGGAAGTGCTCGCATCCGAGCAAAGCGTGCTGCGGCTGATCACGCGCAACACGCCGCTGCCTGAACTGCTCGTCGAGGTTTGCCGGCGCGCCGAGGCGCTGCTCGGCGACGGCGCATCGTGCACGATCCTGCTGCTCGACGCCGACGGCCTGCACGTGCGCGTCGGCGCGGCACCGTCGCTGCCCGCCGCCTACAGCGCCGCAATCGACGGCGCGCCGATCGGGCCGGCTGCCGGCTCGTGCGGCACGGCGATGTACGAGCGGCGGATGGTCGCCGTCGAGGACATCGCGACCGATCCGCTGTGGGCCGACTATCGTTCGTTCGCGCTGCCGTTCGGTCTGCGCTCGTGCTGGTCGGTGCCGCTGCAGGACGACACGGGCACCGTGCTCGGCGCATTCGCCGTCTATCACGGCACGCCGCGCCTGCCGACCGAAGAGGAAACCCGGCTGCTGCGCGATATCGGCAACAGCGTCGGGCTCGCCGTGCATCAGGACCGCATCGCAAGCCAGCTCGCGCGCAGCGAGGAACATCACCGTCTCGTCGTCAACAGCCTCAATGAAGGCATTCTGGTCGTGTCGCGCGACGGCATCGTGGTCGCGAGCAATCCGAGCGCGAACCGGATGCTGCGCGTGACCGGCGAACTCGTCGGCCGCCGGCTGTCGACGGTGATCCTGCGCAAGCTGCACGAGGACGGCACGCCGATCCGGCCCGACGAGTGGCCGAGCCGGCGTGCGCTCGCGACGGCCGCGCCGCTGCTCGGCTACACGGTCGGCTTCGGGCTCGCGGACGGCGACGTGATCTGGGTACGCGGCAATGCGGTGCCGATCGTGAAGCCCGGCGAGACGCAGGCCGAATCGGTGCTCGTGTCGTTCAACGACATCGGGCCCGTGCGCGAAGCGCAGCAGCAGTTGCGCTATCTCGCGACGCGCGATGCGCTCACCGGCCTCTACAACCGCCGCTGGCTGTCCGACCGGATGCGCGAGCTGTTCGACGGGCGCGGGTCGGCGGGCGGCCCGGCGCGGGTCGCGATCCTGTTCATCGACCTCGTCGGCTTCAAGAAGGTCAACGACACGGCCGGCCACGACGCGGGCGACGCGCTGCTGCGCAGCGTCGCGTCGCGGCTCGCGGCGTGCGCGGGCGGGCACGCGCTGACGCGCGTCGGCGGCGACGAGTTCGTGATCCTCGTCGACGACTGCGACGATCCCGAGAGCCTCGCGGTGCTCGCGCGCGAAGTGATCGACGCGATCGGCAAGCCGTTCGCGATCGCGAACAACGAATACTGGCTCGGCGTATCGATCGGCATCAGCATCGCGCCGCGCGACGGCGAAGACGCGGTCACGCTGATGCGCAACGCCGATTCGGCGATGTACGACGCGAAGCAGCGCGGCCGTCATCACTTCACGTTCTTCACCGCGCAGCTGAACCTGCGTCTGCAGCGCCGCTTCGCGATCGAGCAGTCGCTGCGGCGCGCGCTGTCGTCGGACATGCTGCGGCTCGCGTACCAGCCGGTGGTCGACGCACGCAGCGGCCGCACGGTCGGCGCGGAAGCGCTGCTGCGCTGGACGAGCCCCGAGCTCGGGCCGCTGTCGCCGGCCGAATTCATTCCGGTCGCGGAAGACACGGGGCTCATCGTCGCGATCGGCCAGTGGGTGCTCGAAACCGCATGCCGGCAGGTCGCCGAATGGCGCCGCACGATCGCGCCCGACCTGATGCTGGCCGTCAACCTGTCGCCGCGGCAATTCCACGACGGGCTCGTCGAATCGGTCCGCCGCTGTCTCGCACAGACGCGGCTCGATCCGTCGGCGCTCGAACTCGAGATCACCGAAGGCGTGCTGATGAACGACACGGCGACCGTGCTGCCGATGCTCGAAGCGCTGACGGCGATGAACGTGCGGATCTCGGTCGACGATTTCGGTACCGGCTATTCGTCGCTCGCGTATCTGAAGCGCTTTCCGCTGCACAACCTGAAGGTCGACCGCTCGTTCGTGTCGGGCGTGCCCGATCATCGCGACTCGGTCGCGATCACGCAGGCCGTCGTCGCGATGGCGCATTCGCTCGGGATGAAGGTGACCGCGGAAGGCGTCGAGACGCTTGCCCAATCGAGTTTCCTGCAGCAGATCGGCTGCGACATGCAGCAAGGCTATCTGTTCGGCGAGCCGCTGGAGCCGGCCGACTACGTACGCCGGCTCGTCGCGGTATGAGCCCGGCCGCGGCGCTCACACGGAACCGCCGGGCGCGTCGCCGCGCGGCAGCGCCGGCGCCGCATCGATGTCCACACGGTTCTTGCCTTCATGCTTCGCGCGATACAGCGCGCGATCGGCCGCTTCGATCAGTGCGGTCGGCGGCACGTCGGGCGTCGGCACGATGCTCGCGCCGCCGATGCTGACCGTCACGTAGCGGCCCGGCGACGCATGCGCATGCTCGAGCCGCAGCGCTTCGACCGCGAGGCGGATTTTCTCCGCGAGAAGCCGCGCGGCGCTCGCCGACGACGCAGGCATCACGACCGCGAATTCCTCGCCGCCGAAGCGCGCGGCGAGCGCGCCGGATCGCCCGACACAGCGCTCGAGCGTCGCGGCAATCTGCCTGAGCAAGCCGTCGCCGGCCACGTGGCCGTACGTGTCGTTGTACTGCTTGAAGTTGTCGACGTCGATCATCAGCAGCGCCAGCTCGCCGCGCTCGCGTGAGCCGCGCCGCCATTCGGCGGCCAGATACTCGTCGAGATAGCGGCGGTTGGACAGGCCGGTGAGGCCGTCGGAATGCGTGAGCCGCCGCAGTTCGAGATTCGCTTCGAGCAGCTGCTGCTGCGACTGCCGCAGCGCGCGATACGCTTCGTCGCGCTGCAGCAGGTTCAGATACGAGCGCGAGTGATAGCGGATCCGCGCGACGAGCTCGATGCGGTCGGGCAGCTTCACCAGATAGTCGTTCGCGCCGGCCGCGAACGCGGCGCGCTTGATCGCCGGCTCGTCGTGCGTCGACAGCACGATGATCGGCACGTCGCGCGTCGCCGCATTCGCGCGATATGCGCTCACGAGCGTCAGCCCGTCGATGCCGGGCATCACGAGGTCCTGCAGGATCACGGTCGGCCGCGTGTCGAGCGCGACGGCCATCGCTTCGTCCGCATGCGGACAGTAGTGGAAGTCGATGCCGGCTTCGTCGACGAGTGCGCGACGCACGGCCTCGGCGACGATCGTCTGATCGTCGACCAGCAGCACCATCGCGGGCGCGTCGGCGAGCGACGTGCGCGACGCATGCGCCACGTCGAACGTGGGTCGGGTGCCGGCTGGCGGACGTGTCGGGTCGCTCGTCATGATCGATGCGGATTGCGGGAAGTCACCGGTCAGATCCGCGCGAGCGTCGCCAGTTCGCCCGCGATGCGTCCGAGCGGCAGGATCGCGCGTGCGGCGCCGAGCGTCGCGGCGGCTTTCGGCATTCCGTATACGGCGCTCGTCGCCTCGTCCTGCGCGATCGTGTGACAGCCCTTCATCCGCAGCGCCTTCAGGCCGATCGCGCCGTCGCGTCCCATGCCGGTGAGCAGCACGCCGATCGCGCGGCCCGGCCAGTGTTCGGCAATGCTGTTGAAGAACACGTCGACCGACGGCCGGTACGGCGTCGCGGCCGGCTCGCGCGTGTATTCGAGCGAGCCTGCGCGCGTGATGCGCAGATGGTCGTCGGTCGCGGCGAGCAGCGCGACGCGCGGCTGCGGGCGATCGCCTTCGCGCGCGACGCGCACGGCGAGCGGCGTGTACCCGTCGAGCCATTGCGCCATCCTTTCGGCGAATGCGCGGTCGACGTGCTGCACGATCACGATCGGCGCGTCGAAATCGGCCGGCAGCCCGCCGAGGATCGACGCGAGCGCGCCGGGGCCGCCGGCCGATGCGCCGATCGCGATCAGCGGCTCGCTGCGCGCATGCGCGGCCGCGACGCGGTCGCACGCGGTGCCGGGTGCGTCGAGCAGCCGGCCGATCCGGTCGATCTTCTCGAGCAGCAGTCGCGCCGTGTCGCCGGCGGCGCGTTCGCCGAGCCGCGGCGTGTCGACCGCGTCGAGCGCGCCGGCGCCCATCGCTTCGAACACGCGCCACGCGTTCGCGCCGATGCAGCTCGTGACGACGAGGATCGCGCACGGGCGCGCGGAGCGCATGATCCGCCGCGTCGCTTCGATTCCGTCGCATTTCGGCATGATCAGATCCATCAGCACGACGTCGGGCGGTTGCGCGGCGCACAGCTCGACGGCCTGCGCGCCGTCGGTCGCGACCCACAGCACGCGATGCTCGGGGCGCTGCGCGAGCGCGCGGCGCATCGCCTCGACGGCAAGCGGGAGGTCGTTGACGATGCCGATGTTCACGAGCGGGATTCTCCGGTCAGTTCGCAATAGTGGTGTCGGCCGGGTTCGTGGAGCGCGCTTCGGGGCCGGTGCCGCCCACCGCATCGGCGGCCGCGCGGCACGGCGTTCGCTTCGCTGGCGACGCTCCGCATGCTGTCATGCAGCGCAAGCGACGGCAATCGAAAAATCGCGTATTGCGCGGTTTCAGTGCGTTTCCTCTATGGCTGCACGACGTTCGATGCATCAATAGCGCGGACGGGCCGCGTGCACGGCGACGCGACTGTATGGCAGCAGGTTGACGGCGACGCATGCACAGGCCGTTTTCGCTTCGGGCCACGGGAAACGCGGTGCGCGTCCGACACGCGCACGCGCGCAAGTCACTGTCGATCGCGAACGACGAATGCGGTCTTCGCCAGGACGTCGTGAAAGCGTGCACGCGTCGTTCATCGCGCGTCTTCGTTCAGCTGAATGCTCCAGCCGAATACGGTGCGCGATGAACGCCGGCGCCGCGCGCGGTTGCTGCGCCGGCGACAGCATCACGCGATGCTGTTGCTCGCGCTGACGCGTCGACCCGCCGACCCGCCGACCCCGCGAACGCCGGCCGGCTGCCGACGTACGAGCACACCGCGCGGTCAATGAGTGCGCGCGTACCCCTGAATCAGCGCGCGCATCATCCCTTCGACCGTCGCGTCGCGCAGATCGGCTTCCTGCTCCGCGCCCTCGACGAGCGCGGCATAGGCGGTCGCGAGCGTCACGCGGTCCACTTCGTGCTGCTGCTCCATCAGCGTCACCATCCCGTCCTTCGCCAGATGAGCGGAGAACGCGCGGCTGCCGATGGTCTGGAATACGTCAATCATGGCGGCTCTCCCGAACGTCCACGGTGCTTTCCAGTTTAGTCGGCGCACCGGCGGCGTGCCACCGACGGCGGTCGCGCCGCGCCAGTTCGGCGAACGCGCGCCCGATGCGCGCAGAACGACCGGCGCCGCCCGCCGTTGCGCGATTGTCCGTCCCCGATTCGCCGCACGATCCGTCCGGCCGCCTGCGCTTCAACGTTTACCCGGAGCCTCAATTTGTCGACTTTTTATCGATAAAGTCTCGTGTTAGATTTCGCCGTCTGAATCCGGTCGAGACCGGGCAGGCGGCGCGCGGCGATCGCGTCGCGGATCCGACACAAGGAGGAGCAATGCTGGTGCTGATTGGGGTGCCGATCGTCGTGATCGGCTTTGCGCTGCGCTTCAACGCGCTGCTGGTGGTGACGATCGCGGGGCTCGCAACCGGGCTCGCGGGCGGGCTGAATCTCGTCGACATCGTCAGCGCGTTCGGCAAGGCGTTCACCGACAACCGCTACATGGGACTCATCTGGCTGACGCTGCCCGTGATCGCACTGCTCGAGCGCAACGGGCTCAAGGAGCAGGCGAAGCGGATGATCTCGCGCGTGCATGCGGCCACCACCGGCCGCGTGCTGATGCTGTACTTCGTGCTGCGTCAGGTGACGGCCGCGCTCGGCCTCACGTCGCTCGGCGGGCACGCGCAGATGGTGCGTCCGCTGATCGCGCCGATGGCCGAAGCGGCGGCCGTCGGCCGGCACGGCGAACTGCCCGAGTCGGTGCGCCAGCAGATCCGCGCGCACGCGTCGGCGGCCGACAACGTCGCCGTGTTCTTCGGCGAGGACATCTTCATCGCGATCCAGTCGATCCTGCTGATCAAGGGTTTTCTCGAGCAGAACGGGATCGTCGTCGAGCCGCTGCATCTGTCGGTGTGGGCGATCCCGACCGCGATCGCCGCGCTGCTGATCCACTGCACGCGGCTCGCGCTGCTCGATCATCGGCTGTCGCGCGGCATCGCGGCATTCGGGCGGGAGGGCGCGCGATGATCGGCCTCGAATCGCTGTACACGCTCGCCGGCCTGATGTTCGCCGCGTTCGCGTGGTTCAACCTGGTCGATCGCACGAATCCGCGCCGCGTCGTCAACGGCGCGTTCTGGGCGATCTACGCGGTCACGTTTCTGTTCGGCGCGCGGCTGCCGCATTTCGTGACCGGATGCCTCGCGATCGCACTCGCGCTGATCGCCGGTTCGGGCAAGCTCGGCCGCGGCAAATCCGACGAAGCAGGGGAGGCGGCCGCCGCGCGGCGCGAAGCGAGCGCGCGGCGTTTCGGCAACCGGCTGTTCCTGCCCGCGCTGCTGATTCCGTTCGTCACGCTGATCGGCACGTTCGCGCTGAAGCACGTGCCGTTCGTCGATGCGAAGAGCGTGACGCTGATCTCGCTCGTGCTCGGCACGCTCGTCGCGTTCGCGGTCGCGCTCGCGACGCTGCGCGATGCGCCCGTTCATGCGCTGAAGGAGGCACGCCACACGATGGATGCGGTCGGCTGGGCCGCGATCCTGCCGCAGATGCTCGCGGCGCTCGGCGCGCTGTTCGCGATCGCGGGCGTCGGCGGCGTCGTGTCGGGGCTCGTGAAGGACTGGGTGCCGATCGATTCGCCGTTCGCGGTCGTCGCGGCCTACACGATCGGCATGGCGCTGTTCACGATGATCATGGGCAACGGCTTTGCCGCGTTCCCGGTCATGACGGCCGGCATCGGCCTGCCGCTGCTCGTCCATCAGTTCCACGGCAATCCGGCGATCGTCGGCGCGATCGGGATGCTGAGCGGCTTCTGCGGTACGCTGATGACGCCGATGGCCGCGAACTTCAACGTCGTGCCCGCTGCGCTGCTCGAACTGAAGGACAAGAACGGCGTGATCAAGGCGCAATGGCCGACCGCCGTCTTGCTGCTGGCCGTGAACACGCTGCTGATGTACGCGTTCGTATTCCGCTTCTGACGAGACGCTTATGACCGACCGCCTGACACCCGAACTCGCATCGAAATTCGCGTCGCTCGCGCTTGCGCACTTGACCCGCGAATATCCGAACAAGCTCACGCATGCGCTCGAAGGCCCGCACGACGTGCAGGGGCCGCGCGCGCTGCATCCGATCTTCTACGGCAGCTACGACTGGCACTCGTGCGTGCACGGCTACTGGCTCGTGCTGCGCGTGCTCGAGCGCTATCCGGCGCTGCCGGAAGCGGAGCGCATCGTTGCCGTCGTCGATGCGCACTTCACCGACGCGAACGTCGCCGGCGAGCGTGCGTATCTCGCGCTGCCGCACAACGCCGGCTTCGAGCGGCCGTACGGCTGGGCGTGGCTGCTCGCGCTGTCCGAACAGCTCGAGCGGCTGGCGCTGAAGGGCGTGCTGCCGCAGGCCGCGCGCTGGGCGAAGACGATGACGCCGCTCACCGACCTCTTCGTCGCGCGCTTCGAGGCGTTCCTGCCGAAAGCGACGTATCCGCTGCGCGTCGGCACGCATTTCAACACCGCGTTCGCGCTTGCGCTCACGCTCGACTTCGCGCGCGCGACGCGGCGCGACGGCCTCGCGGCGCTGATCGTCGATACCGCGAAGCGCTGGCATCTGAACGACGTCGCGTGCCAGGCATGGGAACCGTCGGGCGACGAGTTCCTGTCGCCGGCGCTGATGGAAGCGGAGCTGATGCGGCGCGTGCTGCCGGCGGCCGAGTTCGACGGCTGGTTCGCGCGCTTTCTGCCGGATCTCGCGCGCGGCGAGCCGGCGACGCTGTTCGAGCCCGCGACGGTCAGCGACCGCAGCGACGGCAAGATCGCGCATCTCGACGGCCTGAACCTGAGCCGCGCGTGGTGCCAGCGCTCGCTCGCGACGGCGCTGCCGGAAGGCGACGCGCGGCGCGCGAAGCTGCTCGACGCGGCCGGCCGGCACCTCGCATCCGCGCTCGCGCACGTGGCCGGCGACTACATGGGCGAGCACTGGCTCGCGACGTTCGCGCTGCTCGCGCTGGAAGCGTCGCCGTCGGCGTGACGCTCGACGGGCGGGGGCGGTGAAAACCGGACGTTTGCGTCGCATCGTCGTCACCGATCGGGCGTGACCGACGCACCGGGCGCCGAGCCGGTTTTGCGCCGCATGCAACACGGCTTTTCATCGTCCACCGCGCTCGACGTGCAAGCGAGTCGCTACACTCCGTACCCGGCGGGACGGGCCGCGCACACCAGGCCCGCAAATGAAGGAGACGGCACACGATGGATACCGGACGCGCAGCGGTCACGACATACCGCGGCAACGCAATCGAGAACACGCACACCGCACACGTCGCGGTGGTGGACGCCCGCGGCACGCTGCTGTATCGGCTCGGCGATCCGTTCCGGACGACGCTCGCGCGCTCGGCCGCGAAACCCGCGCAGGCGTTGTCGGTGATCGAGACCGGTGCGCCGGAGCGGTTCGGCTTCGACGACGCGGACATCGCATTGATGTGCGCGTCGCACAGCAGCGAGGACCGGCACATCGAACGTACGCGCGCGATGCTCGCCAAGGTCGATGCGCACGAGTCGGATCTGCGCTGCGGCGGCCATCCGCCGTTGTCCGACGCGGTGTACCGCGCGTGGATCAAGCGCGACTACACGCCGACCGGCGTATGCAGCAACTGTTCGGGCAAGCACGTCGGGATGCTCGGCGGCGCGCGCGCGATCGGCGCCGCGGTCGCCGACTACCACTTGCCCGATCATCCGATGCAGATGCGCGTGAAGCACGTCGTCGCCGACGCGTGCGGGCTGCGCGACGACGAAGTCGACTGGGCGATCGACGGCTGCAATCTGCCGACGCCGGCGTTCCCGCTGGATCGCCTCGCGCGCCTGTACGCGTCGCTGGCCGACGGCGCGGACGCCGTCGACGCGGGCGGCGCGCCGGTGTCCGATCGCGTGCGTGCGCTCGCGCGCATTCATCGCGCGATGACGGCGCACCCGGAGCTCGTTGCCGGAGAAGGACGCTACTGCACGGTGCTGATGCGCGCGTTCGAAGGCAACGTCGTCGGCAAGCTCGGCGCCGATGCGTGCTACGGCATCGGCGTGCGCGCGTCGACGCGTACGCGCGAACTCGGCGCCCGCGGCGCGCTCGGCATTTCGGTGAAGATCGAGGACGGCAATATCGACGTGCTGTACATGATCGTCAGCGAGATCCTCGAACGCTTGCAGATCGGCACCGCCGCGCAGCGCGCGCAGCTCGCCGCGTTCCACCGGCCGCGGATGCTCAACACGCAGGGTGTCGAGATCGGCCGCGCGACGTTTCCGTTCGAACTGCAGCGCGCGTAAGCGGCACCGCAGCCGCCGACATCACGCGCGCGTGTCGCGAATCTTCGCCAGCTCGGCTTCGGACAGCTCGCCGATGTGCGCGAGGCGTTCGACGAGAAACTCCTTCAGCACGCGCAGCTTCGCGGAGCTGCGCCGGTTCGCGAGATACGCGATGTAGATGAACTCGCCGGTCAGCCGGTTGTGCAGCCGATAGCGCGGCAGCACGGCTTCGAGCTGGCCGCTCGCGAGCAGGTCGCGCACGAGCCAGATCTCGAATTCGGCGATGCCGAGCCCCGCGCAGGTCGCTTCGAGCAGCAGTTCCGAATGATCGGTGACGAGATTGCCGGCAGGCAGCAGGCTGTGCCGTGCGTCGCCGTTCACCAGTTCCCAGTGCGGATCGCCTTCCGGATGCACGTAGCGCAGGCAGTTGTGCTGCTTCAGATCGTCCGGCGTCGACGGGCGGCCGCAGCGGTCGAGATAGCCGGGCGTCGCGCACAGGATGCTGTCGTTGCGCGACAGCCGATGCACGACCAGATTGTCGAGGTAGTTCTCGCCTTCGTGAATGTCGAGATCGAAACCGCCGGCGACGAGATCGTTGTGATTGTCGGTGAGCCGCACGTCGAGCTGGATCGTCGGATAGCGCGCGAGGAACGGCGCGACGAGCGGCGCCAGATGGCGGCGGCCGAACGCGACCGGCGCGGTGAGCTTCAGCGGCCCGCTCGGCCGCGCGTTCAGCTCGGCGACGACACGCAGCGTGTCGTCGAGATCGGCGATCAGCGTGACCGCGCGCTCCAGATAGATGTTGCCGGCTTCCGTCAGCGTCACGCTGTGCGTCGAGCGGTGCAGCAGCGGGACGCCGAGCGCGTCCTCGATGGCGGTCACCTTGCGCGCGATCGTCGACGTCGATACGTGCATCTCCTTCGCGACCGCCGAAAAACTGCCGGTTTCCACCACCCGCACGAACGCGCGCATCGCCCCGAAATGGTCGATGCCGGTCTCCGTTGCTCCTTTTTTCATTCGCTTCTCGCTGTTGCGTCTGACGCAAAACCGCTTTCGATAATACAGAGACAAGCGCGATGACGCAAAGGCATAGAATGCGATCCCGTCGAGCGACGGGCATCGACGAGCCGCAGCGGCATAGACGGGCACGAGACATTCCAGGAGGGGCACGATGGCAGAAAACGGCTTCCGCGTCGAAGCGGATCTACTAGGCAAGCGAAGCGTTCCGGACGCCGCGTATTACGGGATCCACACGCTGCGCGCGAAAGAGAACTTCGACATCACGGGCCGCACGATCGCGTCGCTGCCTTATCTGGTGATGGCGCTCGCCGCCGTGAAGGAAGCGGCGGCCGACGCGAACTGCGAGCTCGGGCTGCTGCCGCGCGCGTACCGCGACGCGATCGCCGCCGCGTGCGTCGAGATCCGCGAAGGGCGGCTGCACGATCAGTTCGTCGTCGACGTGATCCAGGGCGGCGCGGGCACGTCGACGAACATGAACGCGAACGAAGTGATCTGCAACCGCGCGCTCGAAATCATGGGACACGCGCGCGGCCAGTACGAATACCTGCATCCGAACGAGCACGTGAATCTCGCGCAGAGTACGAACGACGTCTATCCGACCGCCATTCGGATCGCGACGTGCTTCGCGGTCGAACACCTGCTCGAGGCGATGGCGCGACTGCGCGACGCGTTCGCGGAAAAGGCCGACGCGTTCGCCGATCTGCTGAAGCTCGGCCGCACGCAGCTGCAGGACGCGGTGCCGATGACGCTCGGCCAGGAATTCTCGACGTACGCGGTGATGCTGACCGAGGATATCGCGCGCCTGCAGGAAGCCGGCTGGCTGATTCGCGAGATTAACCTCGGCGCGACCGCGATCGGCACCGGCATCACCGCGCATCCGGACTACGCGCAGAAGGCGCTCGCCGCGCTGCGGCGCATTACCGGGCTCGACCTGAGCACCGCGCCGAACCTGATCGAGGCGACGCAGGATTGCGGCGCGTTCGTGCAGATTTCGGGCGTGCTCAAGCGCATCGCGGTGAAGCTGTCGAAGATCTGCAACGACTTGCGGCTGCTGTCGAGCGGCCCGCGCGCGGGCTTCGGCGAGATCAACCTGCCGCCGGTGCAAGCCGGCTCGTCGATCATGCCGGGCAAGGTCAATCCGGTGATTCCGGAAGTCGTCAATCAGGTCGCGTTCGAAGTGTTCGGCAACGATCTGACCGTCACGTTCGCGGCCGAGGCCGGCCAGCTGCAGCTCAACGCGTTCGAACCGGTGATCGCGAGCGCGCTGTTCCGCAGCTTCAGCCACCTGACCGCGGCGTGCGCGACGCTCGCCGACCGGTGCGTGAGCGGCATCACCGCGAACCCCGAGCGGCTGCGCGACACGCTCGAGCGTTCGGTCGCGCTCGCGACCGCGCTGAACCCGTACATCGGCTACAAGAACGCGACGGCCGTCGCGGCCGACGCGCACGCGACCGGCAAATCGATCCGCGAAGTCGTGCGCGAACGCAACCTGATGACCGACGCGCAGCTGGACGACGCGCTGCGGCCCGAAGCGCTGATCCGCCCGCGCGTGTACTGAAATCCGGCCGCGCGGCGCCGGCGCGTGTCGCCGGCGGCCCGCGCGCAGCCGTTCCATCGAACGCCCGCCCGACGGCGGCGACACCTCGACAAACATACGGAGACATACCATGAAGCACGCCAGCGAGCGCGCGGCCGATCCGGCCGGCGGCGCCGATTCCCGTCATGCCGATCCGGACGCGCTGTTCGCGTCGCACGAGGCCGGCTATGCGAAGCAGCTGAAGCCGCGCCACGTGCAGATGATCGCGATGGGCGGCGCGATCGGCACCGGCCTCTTTCTCGGCGCGGGCGGCCGCCTGCAGAGCGCGGGGCCGGCGCTCGCGCTCGTGTATCTCGTGTGCGGCGCGTTCGCGTTCCTGATCGTGCGCGCGCTCGGCGAGCTCGTGCTGCATCGGCCGACCAGCGGCAGCTTCGTGTCGTACGCGCGCGAGTTCATGGGCGAACGCGCGTCGTTCGTCGCCGGCTGGATGTACTACCTGAACTGGGCGACGACCGGCATCGTCGACATCACCGCGGTCGCGATCTACATGAAGTACTGGGCCGTGTTCTCCGATGTGCCGCAGTGGGTATTCGCGCTCGGCGCGCTCGGGATCGTGTCGGTGATGAACATGATCGGCGTGAAGGTGTTCGGCGAGATGGAGTTCTGGTTCTCGCTCGTGAAGGTCGGCACGCTTGCGGTGTTCCTCGCAGTCGGTGCGGTGTTTCTCGCGAGCGGTCATCCGGTGGCCGGCCAGATGCCGGGGCTGCACCTGATCGCCGATCACGGCGGAATCTTTCCGCACGGGATCCTGCCGGCCGTGCTGATCGTGCAGGGCGTCGTGTTCGCATACGCGAGCATCGAGCTGGTCGGCGTCGCGGCCGGCGAGACCGCGGACGCGCGCAAGGTGCTGCCGAAGGCGATCAACAGCGTGATGTGGCGCATTGCGCTGTTCTACGTCGGCTCGGTCGTGCTGCTGACGATGCTGCTGCCGTGGACCGCGTACAGCGCGCACGAAAGCCCGTTCGTCACGTTCTTCGGCAAGCTCGGCGTGCCTTACGTCGGCACGGTGATGAACGTGGTCGTGCTGACCGCCGCGCTGTCTAGCCTGAACTCCGGCCTCTACTCGACCGGGCGCGTGCTGCGCTCGCTCGCGATGGGCGGCTCCGCGCCGCGCTTCGTGTCGCGGATGAACGCACGCGGCGTGCCGTACGGCGGGATCCTGATCACCGTCGCGATCAATGCGATCGGCGTGCCGCTGAACTACATCGTGCCGGCGCAGGCGTTCGAGATCGTGCTGAACATGGCGTCGCTCGGCATCATCACGACGTGGGCGTTCATCGTGATGTGCCAGATCCGGTTCCGTCGCGCGGTGAAGCGCGGCGAGCTGAACGACGTGCCGTTCCGGATGCCGGGCGCGCCGTTCACGTCGTGGCTCACGCTCGCGTTCCTGCTCGGCGTGCTGGTGCTGATGGCGTTCGATTACCCGGGCGGCACGTGGACGATCGCGACGATTCCGTTCGTCGTGCTCGTGCTGACGATCGGCTGGCGGCTCGCGAAGCGCGGCGCCGCCCGCGAGCGCTCGGCCGCGGCGCCCGCGATCGCGGATCCGGCGAGCAACGTATGACGACGCACGCGGCGGCGGCCGCGTCCGTCACGCGCGCTCGCGGCTGGATCGGTTCAACCCGGCGCGCGCGTCGATCCAGCGGCCGAAATCGGCGGCCATGTCGTCGGTCAGCGCGTGACCCGCGTCGTATAGCCGCGTGTCGTGCGCGACGCCGAGCGCGGTCAGTTTCGCGTCGGCGGTTTCGGCCCACGTGACCGGCAGCTTGTCGTCGAAGCGGCCGTGCACGATCAGCGCGTGCAACGTACGCAGCGCGTCGCGCGGCGCGATCAGCGGATCGATTTCGGGCAGGATGCGCCCGCACATCACAGCGAAACCGGCGACGTCGGCCGGCGAAGTGAGCGCGACGCTCGCGCTCATGATGCCGCCCTGACTGAAGCCGGCGATCACGGTCGGCGGCGCGGCGTGTGCGCCGTTTGTATCGTCCTGCGCGCGCCACGCGCGCAGCAGCGCGATCAGCCGCACGCGGCTCGCATTCGCGCGCGCGGCATCGATTTCGGGGCCGTCCGGGCCGAAGCGCACCGGAAACCACGCGTGCTGGCCGGGCCCGAACGCGAGCGGCGCGCGCACGAACGCGATTTCGATGCGCGGGTCGACCGTATCGCTCAGATGCAGCAGATTCGTTTCGTTGCCGCCGACGCCGTGCAGCAGCAACAGTCTGGCGGCAGGGCGGCCGGCGGCGGCGCGCAGCAGGTATGAGAGGCCGGATTCGGCGTCGGTGGTCAGCGGCAGGGTGTCGGGCATCGGGCGGGTCCGGAGCGGGGAGCGATCCGACAGTCTAGAGCGTGCACGCGCGCATGCAAACCACGGCGGCGCGATTCACCGTTTCGTCGCCGGAATGAATCGACCGGTGCGAAAGCGCGCGGCAGGCGGGCGCATCGGCCGCGGCCGGAATATCGCGCATCGCGCGTATCGATATTCGTCGAATAAATCGAGCGGGCACAGCGAAATACGACATGAAATCGATTCGCGGATAATCGGCAAACGTTTTACGCGGCTCGTTTGACGAAGCCGCATCCCTATCGCGGATCGAAGAACGAATATCGGCGACCGCATTGGCGGCACGGCGCGGCTCCCGCACGGACAAAGCCCGGCCGGAGGTTAACGACCGATCGCGGCGAAACTTTAGACGATTTGCGCCGAAATTGATCATTGCAATTTGCACAATGACCGATCGATTATCGGTCATCGGATAGTCATACATCGCCCCCGATAATTCGGCGCTCGAATTCTTTCAATGAACAACGAGCGATCGAAGCCGGATCGCCGCGGGGAGCTGTACACATGACCATTCGTCATCGCATTACGCTGCTGGTCGTCCTGACGTTCGTCGCGTTGTCGGCGATCGGCATCTACGCGGTGTACCAGACGCGCAAGAGCGCGTCCGAGGTGCGCCAGGTCACGCAGGGCATCGTGCCGAGCGCGCTCGCGTCGGCCGATCTCGTCGCCGACGTGAAGAACATCCAGATCGCGACGATGACGCTCGTGTATGCGCCGGATGCGAACACCGCCGCGCAGGCGCGCGACGAGCTGAAGGCGAAGCAGGCCGCGCTGCGCGCGGCGCTCGACGCGCAGGCGAAATCGGCGGTCGGCCGCGCGCAGGAAGGTCTCGTCGCGCAGGCGAAGGACAGCGCGGCGAACTATTTCGCGGCGATCGACGACACCGTGAAGATGAAGGCCGACGGCAAGAACGAGATCGCGCAGGCGTACCTGTTCGCGAACGTCGCGCAGTATCGCGACGAGCTCGAGAGCATCGTCGACACGCTGCGCGTCGAGAAGAACCGCCAGAAGGACGACGCGATCGCCGCGCTGAACGGGATGCTCGCGACGACGGCGACCGCGATCGGCGCGGTGGCCGGCACCGTCGTCGTGCTGCTGACCGCGCTCGGCTTCGTGCTGTACCGGCAGATCACGCGGCCGCTCAGCCGGATGCAGACGATGATGAGCGAGATCGCGACGAGCCAGGACTTCACGCGCCGCGTGCCAGTCGGGCGGATGGACGAGATCGGTCGTTCGATCGTCGCGTTCAACGGGATGATCGAGAAGATCCAGGAGAACGCCGCGCAGCTCAAGCAGAAGACCGCCGACATCCAGGCGATGCTGCAGAACATGCAGCAGGGGATTCTGACCGTCGTCGACGGCGGCGTCGTGCATGCCGAATATTCGGCGTACCTCGAGACGATCTTCGAGACGAACGACATCGCCGGCCGCGACCTGATGGCGCTCGTGTTCGACGACTCGGACATCGGCGCCGATGCGCGCTCGCAAGTCGAAGCGGCCGTGCACGCGTGCCTCGGCGAAGACAGCATGAACTTCGCGTTCAACGAGCATCTGCTCGTCAACGAGGTCGCGAAGCGGATGCCGGACGGCCGCGAGAAATGGCTGGACCTGAGCTGGTCGGCGATCACCGACGAGACCGATACCGTCGTGCGCCTGATGCTGTGCGTGCGCGACGTGACGGAGATCCGCGAGCTGACCGCGCAGGCCGGCGAACAGCAGCGGCGTCTCGAGATGATCGGCGAGATCCTGTCGATCAGCCAGGACAAGTTCCACGACTTCGTGCACAGCGCAAAGGGCTTTCTCAGCGAGAACGAGCGGATGATCCGTCAGCACGAACGCGCGGATCATTCCATCGTCGCCGCACTGTTCCGCAACATGCACACGATCAAGGGCAATGCGCGCACGTACAGCCTGCAGCATCTGACGAACATCGTTCACGAGGCCGAGCAGGCGTACGACGCGCTGCGCCGCGCGGACGGCGGCCGCGACTGGGACCGCGACGCGCTGATGGAAGATCTCGCGCGCGTGCGCGAGGCCGTCGAGCACTACGCGACGATCAACGCGGTCACGCTCGGCCGCAGCGCGGCGCCGGCGCACGGCGGCGCGGGCGACTATCTGATGGTCGAGCGCGCGCACATCCGCGAGAGCCTGCGCATGCTCGACGGCGCCGATCCGGCCAACGCGGCCGACTGGCGCGCGGCGCGCGACGCGGTGCGCCGGATGCTGAGCCAGCTCGGCACGCAGCATGTCGGCGACGCGCTCGGCAGCGTGATCGAATCGCTGCCGTCGCTCGCGGCCGAGCTCGGCAAGCCGGCGCCGGTCGTCCATATCGACAGCAACGGCCGTCGGGTGCGCAGCGAGATCGCCGCGACGCTGAAGAACGTGTTCATGCATCTGCTGCGCAATGCGGTCGATCACGGGATCGAAACGTCCGACGAGCGCCGCGCGGCCGGCAAGCCGCCAGCGGGCACGATCGACATTGCGGTCGACGTCGTCGACGGTGCGCTGCGCTTCGTGCTGCGCGACGACGGGCGCGGCCTCGCGCTCGACCGGATCCGTGCGGTCGCGCGCGAGCGCGGCTGGCTCGACGCAGGCAGCGAAGCGGTGACGTCCGACGACGCGGTGGCCGAGCTGATCTTCCGGCCCGGCTTTTCGACGGCGCGCGCGGTGACCGAGGTATCGGGGCGCGGCGTCGGGATGGACGCGGTGCGCAATTTCCTGAAGCGCGACGGCGGCGACATCGCGCTGCGCTTCATCGACGATCGGGTCGGCGCACCGTACCGCGCGTTCGAGACGATCGTGTCGCTGCCGGACCGTTTCGCGGCCGACGGCGCGGGCCACGATGCGATGCACGCGCGCGCGGATGTCGGGAACGTCGCGGACGCGCATGTCGAGCGCGCGCATGTCGCAAACGCCGGCGCAGCGGAGTGACCGTGCACGCGTGGACGATTCCCGGAGCAGCCGCGCTGGCGGGCGGCCTCGTCGTCGCGGCGCTTGCCGCGATCGTGCTGCGCATCGCGCGTGCGCGCTTCGCCGCCGCGATGGCGAACGAAACGAGCGTGCTGCGCGACGCGCTGGCCGCCGCCGATGCGCGGGCCGACGACGCGGCGCGCGCGCATGCGGACGCGGCCGATGCGTGGGCACTGCGCGAAGCGCAGCTGGAAGAAGCGCTCGCGCGCGAGGCGGCCGACGCGGCCGCACTGCGCGACGCACAGCATGCGCTCGCCGCCGAACGTGCGGCGCTCGCGCAGCACGCGACGAGGATCGCCGACGAGGCGGCGCGGCTGCGCGGGCTCGCCGGCACGTTCGAGCGCTGGCACGAGCAGATGATCTCGCTGACCACGCAGAACCACGACATGCGGACGAAGAACCAGGAGCTGTCGGCGATCGTCGCGCACGTGTCGATCGTGTCGCTGAACGCATCGATCGAGGCCGCGCGCGCCGGCGCCGCAGGGCGCGGCTTCTCGATCGTCGCGAGCGAGGTGCGCGGGCTCGCCGCGCGCTCGCAGCAGCTGTCGAACAGCTATCGCGACAGCCTGAATCGCAACGATCTCGTGACGGCCGCGACGTTCCAGGACATCCAGGCCGGCGGCAAGATGATCACGGCCGCGCTCGCGACCGTCGAAACACTCGCCGCGCAGCTGCATGCGCGGCTCGAAGGAGAGGCCGCGTGATCGGCGCGAACGCGAAGGCCGGCTTCGAGCGGATCTTCTTCGACGCGGCGCGCACGCGGCTCGCGTCGGGCGGCGCGTGCGAGATCCGGCCGACGCACGCGGAACCGCACGATCCGTCGACCGACACGCGCGCCGATCGATCGCATGCGAACGCGCGAGCGGCGCGGAACGCGCGCGACCACGTCGCGGTGCTGACGATCTCGGCATTGCATTTCCGGCTGCTGCTCGCGCTGCGCTTCAGCGACGACGACGCGACGCGCCGCTACTTCGTCGGCGCGACGCAGGCTGGCGGCGCACAGCGGCCGTTGCCCGAAGCGTTCATGGAGGTCGCGAACCTGTGCTGCGGCGCGATCAATCAGGCGCTGACCGCGCCGTTTCCCGATCTCGGGATGTCGACGCCGTATCTGCTGAGCGGCGCGAGCATCGACTATCTGACGGCGTTGAAGCCCGACCATCTCGCCGCATACGACGTGACGCTCGGCGGCGACGTGCGGATCGGCGCGACGCTGTGCGTGTGCGCGAACGCGCCGGTCGATTTCCACGTGCCGGAAACCGCGGCGGCCGATACGGGCGGCGAGCTCGAGCTGTTCTGACCGCCGCCATTCTGAATGCTGCACGGGCGACCGTGCCGAACCCACCGCGAGGAACCCGCGAGATGACCGAAGACCGACCCGTCAGCAAGGTGCTCATACTCGACGAAAGTCGCTCGCACGCGGACGCGATCAAGCGCTTTTGCGACGAACACAACCTGATCGGCCTGACCGTGCGCCGCAACCGGCTGCTGAAGATGCTGCGCTCGAATATCGACCTCGGCGCGATCCTGCTTGCCGAGGACTACGGCGGCTCGCCGGCCGAGAGCGCGATCATCGCGACGCAGATCGACGCGCTGCGGCCCGAGCTGCCGATCATCCTGCGCCGCGCGTCGGTCGCGTCGCGCGAAGGGCTGCCGGCGGCGCTCGCGCGCGTCGCGTGCGCGGCTTACGTCGCACCCGACATGACGCCGCTCGAGCGTGCGATCGACGAGTATCTGTTCAGCCGCGACTATCCGAACGCGCTCGTGCGCGGCATCGCGGAGATCACCGAAGCGCGGCTCGACAGCCTGTTTCCGGGCATGACGATCGAGCACGACACGCCGTGCATCGTGCGCGACCAGATCATCTTCGGCGAAGTGTTCAGCCTGATCGCGCTCGAAAGCGCGTGGTGCCGCGGCTACATGCTGCTGCAGACGAGCGAGCAGCCGCTGCTCGACATGATCGGCGGCACGCGCGGCGACGGCCGCGCAGCGGATTTCCGCGACGTGAACAGTGTGCTCGGCGAGCTGACCAATCTCGTGTGGGGCGCGTTCAAGAACCGCTACCTCGGCGACGCGGAAGCGCTCGCGCGGCATCCGGTGCAGGTGCCGCTCGTCGTCAATCACAAGCAGAAGTTCATCTCGTTCGGCGGCGACTGTCCGCAGCTCTGTTTCAAGTACCGGATGACCGACGCGGCGTCGGGCCGCTCGGTCCAGCTCGATCAGCGTTTCGTGTTCAGCCTGAGCTGGTCGCCGGACGATTTCCGCGAATCGGTGCAGGACGTCGGGCCGATGGTCGAATCGGGCGAACTCGAACTGTTTTGAAGTCAGCAACAAGCAAAGGGGAATACGAATGGCGAAGATTCTGGTGGTCGACGATTCGGGCACGGTGCGCGACGAAGTCGCGGGCTTCCTGCGCAATCACGGGCTCGACGTCGCGACGGCGGTCGACGGCAAGGACGGCCTCGCGAAGCTGAAGGCGACGCCCGGCGTGCGACTCGTGATCAGCGACGTGAACATGCCGAACATGGACGGGCTCACGATGGTCGAGAAGATTCGCGGCGAGCTCGCGAACACGTCGGTCAACGTCGTGATGCTGACGACCGAGAGCAGCCCGGCGATGAAGGAGCGCGGCAAGGCGGCCGGCGTGAAAGGCTGGATCGTGAAGCCGTTCAAGGGCGACGCGGTGCTCGATGCGCTGAAGAAGCTCGCCGGCTGACGCGCGGGCGCGGGCCCGCGCATGCGGGTCGTCTCGGCTGGACGGCGCGCGCAATGTGGAGGACCATCTGCACCATGTGCCGCGAACGCGGGCGCGTCGTCGCCTGCCGTTCGCGGCGGGTCGAACCCTGCCGCATTCCGTCGAGCCGACCATCATGCCAACCGATCACGATAGTTCCGGGCCGATCCTGTTGCGCGACATGCGCGACGGCGTCGTCACGCTGACGCTGAACCGGCCGCAGCAGTTCAACGCGTTGTCCGACGCGATGCTCGCGAGCCTGCGCGACGCATTCGATTCGCTGGCCGCCGATCCGCACGTGCGCTGCGTCGTGCTCGCCGCGGCGGGCAAGGCCTTTTGCGCGGGCCACGATCTGCGCGAGATGCGCAGCAAGCCGGACCTCGACCATTACCGCACGCTGTTCGCGCAGTGCAGCCGCGTGATGCTCGCGATGCGTGCATTGCCGGTGCCGGTGATCGCGCGCGTGCAAGGCATCGCGACGGCGGCCGGCTGCCAGCTCGTCGCCGCGTGCGATCTCGCGATCGCGGCCGACACTGCGCGCTTTGCGGTGTCCGGCATCAACGTCGGGCTGTTCTGTTCGACGCCGGCCGTGGCGTTGACCCGCAACGTGGCGGCCAAGCGCGCATTCGACATGCTCGTGACCGGCCGTTTCGTCGATGCGGCGACGGCCGCCGCATGGGGACTCGTCAACGAGGCCGTGCCCGAGGACGCGCTCGATGCTGCCGTCGCACGCAAGGTCGCGGAGATCGTGTCGAAAAGCCCGGCGGCGGTGCGATACGGGAAACGGATGTTCTACCGGCAGCGTGAACTGCCGCTCGACGAAGCGTACGCGTATGCCGGCGACGTGATGGCGCAGAACATGATGGATGAGGACGCCGGCGAAGGAATCGACGCGTTCCTGGAGAAGCGCCGGCCGACGTGGCGCGCGTAGCGCGCGCTCGATGCGCGGGCGCCGCGGTGTGTGCGAACGCGCGCGTAACCGTCTGATCCCGTCTGATAAACAAAAGGCCGCGCGAAGCGGCCCACAAAAAGCGGTAACGGCGCACCATGCGCACGCGCTGCGGTCGTAGTCCGGTTACGTCGTCGCATCATTGCGTCATCGCCCGTAGCTGCCCGTTCTCGGTTCAGATGCCACGCTCGCCGCGCCCGGCGGCACGATCACGACCGGCACGCGGCGCGCGAGCGCGCACATCAGCTCGTAGCCGATCGTGCCGCTCGCTTCCGCGACGTCGTCGACCTTCACCCGATCGCCCCACAGCTCGACGCTCGAACCGATGCCCGCGTGCGGGCACGGCGTCAGGTCGACGGTCAGCATGTCCATCGACACGCGGCCGACGACGCGCGTCGTCACGCCGTCCACCGCGATCGGCGTGCCGGTCGGTGCGTGGCGCGGATAGCCGTCCGCATAGCCGCACGCGACGACGCCGATCCGCATCGGCCGATCCGCGGTGAAGCGGCGGCCGTAGCCGACCGTGTCGCCCGGCTCGAGCGTCTGCACGCCGATGATCCGGCTCGTCAGCGTCATCGCGGGCAGCAGCGGCGTGTCCGCGATATGCCGTGCGACGCCGGTCGGCGATGCGCCGTACAGGATCGTGCCGGGCCGCACCCAGTCGCGGTGCGCGCGCGGATGCCACAGCACGCCCGCCGAATTCGCTACCGTGCGCTCGCCCGGAATCCCGGCCGTCGCCGCGTCGAACCGCTCGAGCTGCCAGTCGATCTCGCCTTCGTCGGCGTTCGCGAAATGCATCATCAGCGTGATCGTGCCGATCGACGGCGCGGCGGCCGCGCGTTCCCACGCGGCGCGGAACGCATCGGGCCGGTAGCCGAGCCGGTTCATGCCGGAATTCATCTTCAGCTGGATGTCGATCGGCTGGCGCGGCTTCGCGGCGATCAGCAGGTCGAGCTGTTCGTCGCAGTGCACGGCGACCGTCAGCCGGTGACGGTCGACCCATTCGACGTCGGCCGGCTCGAAGATTCCTTCGAGCAGCAGCACCGGCTTGTCCCAGCCGAGCTCGCGCACGCGCACGGCTTCGTCGAGATCGAGCAGCGCGATGCCGTCGGCCGCCGCGAGGCCCGGATAGATGCGTTCGATTCCGTGGCCGTACGCGTTGGCCTTGACCACCGCCCACACGCGCGACTGCGCGGCGGTACGGCGGATGAATGCGAGGTTGCGGCGGACGGCGTCCGGGCGGATGTGGGCGACGATGGGACGGGGCATGGCGATGGCTCGTGTCGGATGTCGTTCGGCGCGCGCGGTGCGGCACGGGTCGTTGCGGGCTTGGCTTGGCCCGGCGCGTGCCGAGCCAGTGACGACCGCTATCTTATTGGTGTTCGACCAGTTTTTATTAACGTATTTGTCGGCGATTTGGTGGAAATTCCCGCACATGCACGTGCGGCGCGGAAGCGCTGTCCGGCATGCGTTGCCGAGCGTCCCGTCTAGAAAACCGGTGCGCGAATCGCGCGATGCAATGCTAAGCTCTCGCGATCTTGCCATTGATCGATGTAATCATAACGAGGAGACACCGATGACGACGTCCCAGCTGTGCCTGTTCATCGCGGCGCTGTTGCCGTTCCCGCTGACGATCCTCGCGAAGGCGCGCAAGGGCTACGACAACCGTACGCCGCGCGCGTACCTCGCGGCGCTCGAAGGCTGGCGCGCACGCGCGCACGCCGCGCATCAGAACGCGTGGGAGGCGCTCGCGCTGTTGACCGCCGCGCTGGTCGTCGCGTGGCACAACGGCGCGAACGTCCAGCATGTCGACCGGCTCGCCGTCGCGTTCGTCGCGACCCGCGTCGTCTATTCGCTGCTGTATCTGCTGAACTGGGCGTCGTTGCGCTCGATCGTGTGGTTCGCCGGAATGGTCTGCATCGTGTCGCTGTTCTTCGCCGCGCCGTGACGCGAACGCGCACGCGGGCCGGCTGCACGTAACGCTTATCGCCGCCGCGGACGACGCGCGTCACATCGCAATGCGTGCGCATCCGTCGGCGGATGCGCGCGCAACGATTGTTGCAACACCTGACTACCCGACGGCGCGACGCCCGAAGCGCGATCGCGCCCGATAGTCTTCCGACGGCCGTTGCCGATCTGCCGAACGCGATCCGGACTTCCGTCCGACCTTCGCTCGCTTCCTGCGTGAGCGCTGCCGGATTCCGCGCTCATCTCGCCGTCGTCCTGTCTTCACCGCCCCCGTGCGACTGCCCATCGTCCGATCGCTCCACGACCGCGACAGCGTCGGGTTTGTCTCGATGCAATTTTCCGTTGCGCATTTTTTTGTTGTCGTAGTATCGCGATTGACAACACATGTTGCGTTAAGGTTTAATTCGGCATCGCATGTTGCGGTGCCGGCCGGTGTCGTCGTTCCGTCCGGCGTGCGCGCCGGATCACGTTCCATCATGCGGAGAAAAGCCATGAGTCGTCGTTCGTTCCTGAAAGCCGTCGCGGCGGTCGCCGTGCTCGGCGCAAGCGCCGCGCATGCGGACACCAAGACGCTCGTCGTCGGTACCGACACGTCGTTCATGCCGTTCGAGTTCAAGCAGGGCGACAAGTACGTCGGCTTCGATCTCGACCTGTGGGCGGAGATTGCGCGCGACCAGGGCTGGAAATACACGATCCAGCCGATGGATTTCGCGGGGCTGATTCCGGCGCTGCAGACGCAGAACATCGACGTCGCGCTGTCCGGCATGACGATCAGGGAGGAGCGGCGGAAGGCGATCGATTTTTCGGCACCGTACTACGACAGCGGTCTCGCGGCGATGGTGCAGGTCGGCAATACGACGATCAAGTCGATCGACGATCTGAACGGCAAGGTGATCGCGGCGAAGACGGGCACCGCGACGATCGACTGGATCAACGCGCACCTGAAGCCGAAGGAGATCCGCCAGTTCCCGAACATCGACCAGGCGTATCTCGCGCTCGAAGCGGGCCGCGTCGACGCGGCGATGCACGATACGCCGAACGTGCTGTTCTTCGTCAACAACGCAGGCAACGGCAAGGTCAAGGTCGCAGGGCAGCCGGTCACCGGCGACCGGTACGGAATCGGCTTCCCGAAGGGCAGCCCGCTCGTGCCGAAGGTCGACGCGTCGCTCGCGAAGATCAAGGCGGACGGCCGCTATGCGCAGATCTACAGGAAGTGGTTCGGCGCCGAGCCGCCGAAGATGTGAGCGCGACGGTGTGGCGGCGCGCGGCCGACCGGCCGCGCCGGTGTTGAATCGAACGGGAGCGACAAGTGAATTTCGATTGGTCGGCGATCTGGGCCGCGCTGCCGGACCTGCTGGACGGGGTCCGGTTGACGGTGTTCATCGCATGTTTCGGGCTCGCGGGCGGGTTCGTCGTCGGGATGATCGCGGGCATGTTCCGCGCATACGGACCGAAGGCGATGAACGTGCTCGCGCAGGTGTATATCGAACTGATCCGCGGCACGCCGATCGTCGTGCAGGTGATGTTCCTGTATTTCGCGCTGCCGCTGCTCGCGCATATCCGCATCGACGGCCTGACGGCCGCGATCGTCGCGATCACCGTGAACTCGGGCGCGTATCTCGCGGAAGTGGTGCGCGGCGCGCTGCTGTCGATCCCGAAAGGGTTGACCGAAGCGGGGCTCGCGATGGGGCTGTCGATGCCGCGCGTGCTGCTGAAGGTGGTCGGGCCGCTCGCGTTCCGGCGGCTGATTCCGCCGCTCGGCAACCAGTGCATCGTGAGCCTGAAGGACACGTCGCTGTTCATCGTGATCGGCGTCGGCGAGCTCACGCGCAAAGGGCAGGAGATCATCGCGGGCAACTTCCAGGCGGTCGAGATCTGGACCGCGGTGGCGATCATTTATCTGATGCTGACCGGCGCGATGACGCTGACGCTGCGGCTCGTCGAAAAGAGGATGCGGATCCTATGAGCATGATCGAATTCCACAACGTGTCGAAGAGCTTCGGCCACGTGCCGGTGCTCGAGCGGATCGACCTGAAGATCGATGCGGGCGAAGTCGTCGTCGTGATCGGTCCGTCCGGCTCCGGCAAGTCGACGATGCTGCGCTGTATCAACGCGCTCGAGAAAATCACCGGCGGCGAGCTGCTCGTCGACGGGCTCAGCGTGCGCGGCAACGCGTCGACGATCCGCAAGATCCGGCTCGAGGCGGGCATGGTGTTCCAGCAGTTCAACCTGTTTCCGCAAATGACGGCGCTCGAGAACGTGATGTTCGGCCCGATGCAGGTGCGCGGCGCGTCGCGCGCCGACGCGCGCGACCGCGCGATGATGCTGCTCGACAAGGTCGGACTCGAGTCGCGCGCGAATCACTATCCGGCCGAGCTGTCGGGCGGTCAGCAGCAGCGCGTCGCGATCGCGCGCTCGCTCGCGATCCGGCCGCGGCTGATGCTGTTCGACGAGCCGACGTCGGCGCTCGATCCGGAGCTGCGGCACGAAGTGCTGAAAGTGATGCAGGACCTCGCGACCGAAGGAATGACGATGATCGTCGTCACGCACGAGATCGGCTTCGCGAAGCGGGTCGGCACGCGCCTGCTATTCATGGACCGGGGCGGCATCGCGGAGGACGGCGATCCGGTCGAGCTGATCGACCGGCCGCCGACGCCGCGGCTGAAGGAATTTCTGAAACACGTGTCCTGACCGGGACCGTCTCCACCGAACCGTTCGACATGTCGCTATCCGTTTCCTCCGTCATCGCCGGCACGCCGTTCGACATCGGCGTGCGCCTCGGCGAACTCGCGCGCCCGACGTTCGACGCGTACATGCAGCAGAGCCGCGCATGGCAGGCCGTGCGCCGCCGGCGCGACGATCCGTTCGTCGATGCGCTGCGGCACGCGGCGCGCGCCGCATACCCCGATCTCGTCGAAGAACTCGACGGCATCGCGGCGGGCGTCGGCTGGCCGGCGCACGACATCTTCCTGTGGAACTGCCGCGGCGAGCTGATCCATCACGCGCCGGACGGCTGCACGACGCTGGCCGCGCGCGGCCCCGACGGCACGCGCTGGATCGCGCACAACGAGGACGGCGATCCGTTCCTGCACGGGCGCTGCATGCTCGTCGACGTGCAGCCGCGCGGCAAGCCGGGCTTCGTCGGCTTCTACTATCCGGGCTCGTTGCCTGGACATACGTTTGCCGCGAACCGCGCCGGCATCGTGCAGACGATCAACAACCTGCGGATCCGCACGCCGGCAGCGGGCGTGCCGCGGATGATCCTCGCGCGCGCCGTGCTCGATGCGACGTCGCTCGACGCAGCCGTCGACGTGCTGCGCGGCCACGCGCGCGCGAGCGGTTTTCATCACACGCTCGCCGCGACCGGCGACGCGCGGCTGCTGAGCATCGAGGCGAGCGTCGCGCGGTGCTCGGCGCTCGACGTCGCGCGGATCGCCGGCCATGCGAACCATCTCGTCCATCCCGGCTGCGACGTGCACGCGCAGGTCGTCACGCAGTCGTCGGCCGATCGCCAGCGGCGCGTCGACGTGCTGACTCGCGCGATCGATGCGATCGACGAAGCCGCGCTGCTGGACGTGCTCGGCGATCGCGCGCCGGACGGGCTGCCGATCTATCGCGACGACCCGGCCGATCCGGACGACGAGAACACGCTGGCGACCGCCGTGTTTGCGCTGCGCGGCGCGTCGATCGATTTCACCGTTCATCAACATCGCACGCGGCGCTTCGCGACGCGCATCGAGCCGCGCGCATCGGCGCACGACGCGTGCCGACCATGAGGCCACGCATGACCACCGTTTTTCATCGCACACCGCGCGCGACCATGCCCGTCGCCGTCGCCGGCGACGGCATCGAAATCGTCGATTCGACCGGCAAGCGCTATATCGACGCATGCGGCGGCGCGGCCGTTTCGTGTCTCGGCCACAGCAACCCGCGCGTGATCGACGCGATCGTGCGGCAGGCGCGGACGCTGCCGTACGCACATACGTCGTTCTTCACGACCGAAGTGGCGGAGGAACTCGCGAACCGGCTCGTCGATGCGGCGCCGGCCGGCCTCGACCACGTGTATTTCGTGTCGGGCGGGTCGGAGGCGATCGAGGCGGCACTGAAGCTCGCGCGCCAGTACTTCGTCGAGAAGGGCGAGCCGCAGCGCCGTCGTTTCATCGCGCGCCGCCAGAGTTATCACGGCAATACGCTGGGCGCGCTCGCGATCGGCGGCAACGCGTGGCGGCGCGAGCCGTTCCTGCCGCTGCTGATCGAAGCGCATCACGTGAGTCCTTGCTACGCGTATCGCGAGCAGCGCGCGGACGAAACGGAACACGCGTTTGCGCAGCGTCTCGCCGACGAGCTCGAACGGAAGATCGTCGAACTCGGCGCGGACACCGTCGCGGCATTCGTCGCCGAAACGGTGGTGGGCGCAACGGCCGGCGCGGTGCCGCCGGTGCGCACGTACCTGCAGAAGATTCGCGCGGTGTGCGACAAGTACGGCGTGCTGCTGATTCTCGACGAGATCATGTCGGGGATGGGCCGCACCGGCTACCTGTACGCATGCGACGAGGACGGCGTCGCGCCCGACCTGCTGACGGTCGCGAAGGGGCTCGGCGCCGGCTACCAGCCGATCGGCGCGACGCTCGTCAGCGACCGGATCTACCGGACGATCGTCGACGGCTCCGGTTTCTTCCAGCACGGCCACACGTATATGGGCCACGCGAGCGCGTGCGCGGCCGCGCTCGAAGTGCAGCGCGTGATCGCCGAGGAAAGGCTGCTCGACAACGTGAAGGCGCGCGGCGAGCAGCTGCGTGCATTGCTGCGCGAGCGCTACGGCGCGCATCCGCATGTCGGCGACGTGCGCGGCCGCGGGCTGTTCGTCGGCGTCGAACTCGTGCGCGATCGCGACAGCAAGACGACGTTCGATCCGGCGCTGAAGCTGCATGCGTCGATCAAGCGCGAAGCGATGCAGCGCGGCCTGATGGTGTATCCGATGGGCGGCACGGTCGACGGCGTGCGCGGCGATCACGTGCTGATCGCGCCGCCGTTCATCTGTACCGCGCAGCAGATCGACACGATCGTCGAACGGCTGTCGGGCGCGATCGACGCCGCGCTGGCGGCGGCCGCGTGACGCATGCGCGCATAATCCGTCGCGTCCCCTTCACGAAACCGTCGCCATGACAGACAGACTGCCTCCATTCGATCCTGCGTCGGCCACCGACGTGCAGAAGGCCGTGCTCGCCGAGATTCTGAGCGGCCCGCGCGGCAACCTGAACGGGCCGTTCCTCGGCTGGATCGCGAGCCCCGAGCTCGCGCAGCACGCGCAGCAGCTCGGCGCGTTCTGCCGCTATCGAACCGGGCTGCCGCTGCGGCTGTCGGAACTCGCGATTCTTGTGACGGCCGCGCGCTGGCGCTCGCAGGCCGAGTGGCACATCCACCATCCGATCGCGCTCGAAGCCGGCGTGCCGGCCGCGACGGCCGACGCGATCCGGCGCGGCATCGCGCCGACGTTCGAATCGGACGACGACGCGCTGATTCATGCGTTCGCGACCGAGCTATACGACACGCAGCGCGTGAGCGATGCGACGTTCGCGCGCGCGACGGCGCGCTTCGGTCACGAGACCGTCGTGAACCTCGTCGCGCTGCTCGGCTATTACGCGCTCGTCGCGATGACGCTCAACACGTTCGGCATGCGCGCGGACGGACAAACTGATTTGCCGTTTCCGGAATAATCGCGTGCCCGCAGGCGGCGTGGCGGCTTCGTACCTGCGGGAAAGAATGCACGGCCGGCCGTTGCGCGCCCGTTTCGACGCGCCGCCGCGCATTCCGGCGACAGGCGGCAGAGTCGGTGTCGTCCGCGCCCCGTTTGTCGGCATGCACGTTCGCTGCAAAAAATTTCTCCCGTACTTAGAATTCCGGCAGGCCGCTGACGGGAGAATCGGAAATGCGCTGGGTCCTGTTGATCGTGTTCGTTGCATGCGTCGTGTATACGCACCGACGCGGCAGGGTGCGGCACGGGCTGTTCCGGCAACTGTCCGATCATTCGACCTTCACCGCGCCGCTGAACTGTTTTTCGTACGCGTTCTCGTCGGTGCCGAGCACGCCGTTTCTCGATCCGCGGCATTTTCCCGAACTGGCGGTGCTGCAGCGCGAGTGGCGCACGTTCCGCGACGAAGCGCTCGCATTGCGCGACGCGAGCCGGATCAAGGCATCCGGCGAATACAACGACATCGGCTTCAATTCGTTTTTCCGCAACGGCTGGAAGCGCTTCTATCTGAAGTGGTACGACGCGCCACATCCGTCCGCCCGGACGCTGTGTCCGCGCTCCGTCGAGATCCTGTCGCGGATTCCGTCGGTCAAGGCCGCGATGTTCGCGCAGCTGCCGCCGGGCGGCAAGCTCGGGCTGCATCGCGATCCGTATGCGGGCTCGCTGCGCTACCACCTCGGTCTCGACACGCCGAACGACGACGCGTGCCGGATCGTCGTCGACGGCGAGCCGTACGCGTGGCGCGACGGCGAAGCGGTGATGTTCGACGAGACCTATCTGCACTGGGCCGAGAATCGTACCGACCGCGACCGCGTGATCCTGTTCTGCGATATCCGGCGCCCGATGAAATATCGCTGGGCCCAGCGCGTGAACGACGCGGTCGGACAGTTGCTGATGCGCGCGGCCGCGTCGCCGAACGAGATCGGCGATCGCACCGGCGGCCTCAATCGCGCGTTCAAGTACCTTTATGCGATTCGGCGCGCGGGCAAGCGGCTGAAGGCGTGGAATCGCACCGTGTATTACGTCGTCAAATGGGCGTTGTTCGGCGGGATCGCGGTCGCGATTTTCTGGATCTGACCGCGTGCGGCGCAGCCCGACGCGGCGATAAGTCAGACGGATTCGGCCGGCGCGGACGCATGTGCGGGCGTCAATGCAACCAAATGTATTCGTGCGGGAATAAGCGGCGGCCGACGCGTATCATGGTTCGTTCACGTCGAAAAGTTCGCTGAGCAAGCATGACGCGTACCCGCAAGAAACTGATGATCGCCGGCGGCGTGATCGTGGCTGCCGCCGGCTCCGCTTACCTGATGCTGCTGCGCGCGGATCACCGCGCAATCGCCGAAGCCGGCATCGGCGAATCGGCCGCGCCGGTTGCCGACGCCCCTGCGAACGGCGATCACGCCGCGCAAGGGCAGATCGCACCGCCGGCACCGGCCGCCGCGGTTTCCGCGCACGCGCAAGCCGCGCCGCAGCCGACGATCCCGCAATCGGCCGCGCCGCAGCCCGCGCCGGCCGCTGCGCGCGTGGCAGCCGCACCCGCGCCCGCCGCGACAGCGCCGCTACCCGCGCAGCGCGTCGACGCGCCGACCGTCAACGTCGTGACGGTCGATGCGCAGAATCCGACCCCGCCGAAGGCCGCCGCGCCGGCGCGATCCGCAGTCGCCGAACCGACGCAGCGTGCGCCGCGCAAGCGCGACGGTCTCGAGCGGCACGCGCTCGCGAATCCGGCGCCGAAAACCGAAACGCCGGAAACGGCCGCGCTCGTCAGGGAATCGGCGAAGCTCGATCCGTCGTTGCCGCCGCCGCAGATGCCGGTCGGCGCCGCTGCCGATCGATACGGCGCGCACAGCGTGTCGTCGCGCGGCGGGAATCCGGTTGCCGCCGCGATGACCGATCAGCTCGTCCGGCAGTCGAGCAGCTTCACGCCGCCGGCATCGGCGAGCGGTAAGGCGGCCGAATAGTGATCGGCCTGCTCATGCAAATTCGGCACACCTGCGCCATTTGGATCCTTCAGCATGAGAGGGAAGCGTCAACAGCGGCGGTCGCCGCTGCTTGAAGTCTCACGCATTCGCGAATCGCGCAGTTGGTTCGTTTAGCTGACGGACGCGCCGGACCGACATTTGTCCGCGCCATCGAAGCTCAGTTGGCGCGCAGCGGCATGTTTACGGTGCCGTCCTATCCCATATCGATCGGCGTTGTCACACGCCGCGGCGCAAATTGCCGGGCATGCAAGCGCGTACGGTGCACGCCGGCGTCCGTTTTTCCGGTCGTTGCAGCCGACACGAGTGTCCGACGTGCACGATGTAGCCCGCTGCGACGCCATTCCATTTTCCATGAGAAAGCGTTGCTGCCGACTTCAGCGCGAAAGTTGACATGCTATTCTTGGTGCACATGTGCACCAAGTACCTGATGAGCTATGAGTGAGGTACCAGATAGCAACACGGAACTGCGAAAGTTGATTGAACAGTCGGGGTTGACGCAGACGGAAGCTCTGCGAGTGGTCAATAATGGGCAGGCATTTCCGATAGCGCTGTCGACTTGGAAAGCTTATTTGGCGTCGCCGGATAGTAAGAGGCGACGTCGATGTCCCGAGAGGGTGGTCGAACGCGCGCGACAAACGATCGGGCGGTTCTTGGGACCGCATGGTCCGGAAAATAACGAATCGCTGAAGAGCGATGCTCTAGTGAAATGAGGTAAGGCATGCAAATAGAGTCGATTGAGATAAAGAATTTCAGATTGTTCAAAGATGCCAAAATTTCTCGTATCCCGCGATTATGCGTGCTCGTCGGGGCAAATGGTACGGGAAAATCTACGCTGTTTGACGTATTTTCTTTCCTTAAAGACGCGCTCGCGATGAATGTTGCGAAAGCTGTTACGAAGCGCGGAGGTTATCGAGAGCTGGCAAGTCGCGGAGGCGAAAAGGAGGCTATTGAACTGACGTTGCAGTTTAGGCTCGAGATTACTGGTCACGAACGACTGGTTACTTATGTTTTAAAAATTGAGCCGGATAAAACCGGGCGTGCTGTAGTGGCGCGTGAAATATTGCGCTACAAAAGAGGTAGTTATGGTGCGCCTTTTCGATTTCTCGATTTCTCGTATGGGCGGGGCTATGCAATTACGAATGAAGAGGATTTCTCCAAGGCCGACGAGGCCTTGAATCGGGAGGAGCAGGAGCTCGATGCGCCGGACATTCTGGCAATCAAGGGATTGGGCCAATTCGAACGGTTCAAGGCGGCCAGCGCATTCAGAATGATGATCGAAAATTGGCATATTTCCGATTTTCATGTTTCCGACGCACGCCCGAGCCAGGAAGAAGGATATGCCGAGCACCTTTCTACGCGAGGAGACAACTTGCCTCTCGTCGCAAATTATCTGTTCGAGCATCATCGATCATGCTTCGACAGGGTCCTTGCCGCGATGAAGCACAGAGTGCCTGGTGTCGCTGTGGTCGAAGCAAAACCAACAGAGGATGGACGGCTTGTTCTTCGCTTTCAAGACGGAAGTTTCAAAGACCCATTCATAGCACGTTACGTTTCTGATGGAACGATCAAGATGTTTGCATATCTGATTCTGTTGAATGATCCCAAGCCTTATCCGTTATTGGCTGTAGAGGAGCCGGAAAATCAGCTGTATCCCGAATTGCTGCCCGAGCTTGCCGAGGAGTTTCGAGACTATGCGCAGCGTGGTGGCCAGGTTTTTATATCAACGCACTCGCCCGACTTCTTAAATGCGCTATCTCTCGATGAGATCTATTGTCTTCGAAAAGTCGATGGATTTACATCGATTTCACGAGCTGACGATTCCGAAAATTTGCGATCGCTGTTTGAGGCGGGTGATCTCCCGGGATATCTTTGGAAACAGGGTCTTTTTGAGGGCGTAAATCGGTGAGGGGGCGAATTATCTTTTTGGTGGAAGAGCCATCAATGAAAGCTCTGCTTGATGATCTGATACCGAGACTATTTCCCGGTCTGAGAGTGCAAGAGCATTTTCAATGCGTACCCCACGAAGGGAAGACGGATCTTGATAGAAGTATTCCGCGAAAATTAAAGGCTTGGCGAGAACCAGGCGTTCATTTTGTTGTTGTAAGAGATAATGATTCGACGGATTGTGTCGCTCTGAAAGAGCGAATAAGGCAATGTTGTTGTGAAGCCGGGCGTCCGGAAACCTTAATCCGGTTGGTGTGTCAGGAGCTGGAGAGTTGGTATATCGGTGATCTAGTTGCTCTCGAGGCTGCTTTTCCTGACTGCCGAGTCGATACACCGGCATTGAGGAAAAAATTCTTGGAGCCGGACTCTTGGCAGAAACCATCGGTTGAGTTGAAGCGCTTGATTCCGACTTTTCAAAAACTATCTTGCGCCCGGTTAATGGCTTCGACTCTGCGTGGGGAGGGCAACCGATCCAGAAGTTTTCAGGTGTTCCTAGACGGCCTCCGACGCATCGTTGGCGAAATGGGCTATGTTTGCGCGAAAGTGGAGCAGCGTTGACATGTTCGCGGTGGAGTGCGGCCGATCGGCGACCTATGCCGATATCTGCGCGGGACGAATGCGCGGCGGACTGTTATCGATCGCATGACGAAAAAGGACCCCGCACGCCGACCAGGCATGCGGGGTCAAGAGAGACAATCGTTGTCGCGCGTTACGCGGCGAGCGCTTCCTCGGCCTGCGGCTGCGCGGCCGCCGCCGGCGTCGCATCCTGCCGGATCAGGTGATCGAACGCGCCGAGCGATGCCTTCGCACCTTCGCCGACCGCGATCACGATCTGCTTGAACGGCACCGTCGTCACGTCGCCGGCGGCGAACACGCCCGGCACCGACGTCGCGCCGCGTGCATCGACGACGATCTCGCCGTGCTTCGACAGCTCGACCGTGCCTTTCAGCCATTCGGTATTCGGCACGAGGCCGATCTGCACGAACACACCTTCGAGATCGATGCGGTTCACGTCGCCCGAGCGCAGATCCTTGTAGACGAGCCCGTTCAGCTTGCTGCCGTCGCCGGTCAGCTCGGTGGTCTGCGCGTGCGTGACGATCGTCACGTTCGGCAGGCTGCGCAGCTTGCGCTGCAGCACTTCGTCCGCGCGCAGCTGCGCGCCGTATTCGAGCAGCGTGACTTCCTTCACGATGCCGGCGAGATCGATCGCCGCCTCGACGCCCGAGTTGCCGCCGCCGACCACCGCGACACGCTTGCCCTTGAACAGCGGGCCGTCGCAGTGCGGGCAGTACGCGACGCCGCGGTTACGGTATTCGCGCTCGCCCGGCACGTTGATTTCGCGCCAGCGCGCGCCGGTCGCGAGGATGATCGTCTTCGCCTTCAGCACCGCGCCGTTCGCGAGGCGGATCTGGTGCACGTCGCCCGGAATCAGCGCGTCGGCGCGCTGCACGTCCATGATGTCGACGTCGTACTGCTTCACGTGCTGCTCGAGCGCGGTCGCGAATTTCGGCCCTTCGGTTTCCTGCACCGACACGAAGTTCTCGATCGCCATCGTGTCGAGCACCTGGCCGCCGAAACGCTCGGCGACGACGCCCGTCACGATGCCCTTGCGCGCCGAGTAGATCGCCGCCGCCGCGCCGGCCGGCCCGCCGCCGACGATCAGCGTGTCGAACACCGGCTTGTTCTCGAGCGACTTCGCGGCGCGCGCGCCGGCGCCGGTATCGAGCTTCGCGAGGATTTCCTTCACGCTGCTGCGGCCCTGGCCGAACGATTCGCCGTTCAGGAACATCGTCGGCACGGCCATGATCTGGCGCGCATCGACTTCGTCCTGGAACAGCGCGCCGTCGATCGCGACGTGGCGGATGCGCGGGTTGATCAGCGACATCACGTTCAGCGCCTGCACGACTTCCGGGCAGTTCTGGCACGACAGCGAGAAATACGTCTCGAACGCATAGTCGCCGTCGAGCGCGCGGATCTGTTCGATCACGTCGTCGTCGAGCTTGATCGGATGGCCGCCGGTCTGCAGCAGCGCGAGCACGAGCGACGTGAATTCATGGCCCATCGGAATGCCCGCGAAGCGGATGCCGGCCGGCTTGCCGGGCTCGCCGATCGTGAACGACGGCTTGCGCTCGGCGTCGCCGCGGCGCTCGACGACGCGCACGTGGGCGGTCAGCGACGCAATCTCGTTCAGCAGCGCGAGCAGTTCCTGCGATTTCGCGCTGTCGTCGAGCGACGCGACGAGTTCGATCGGGCGCGTGATCTTCTCGAGGTACGCTTTCAGTTGGGTCTTGAGATTGGCGTCGAGCATGGCGTTTCGGTTCCGTATGAGTGAGGCGGGTCGGGCACGTCGTGCCGGAAGAGAGGGCGGGCCGCCCGATGCGGCGGCCCGCATCGCGCACGTCGTCGGACGTGCACGGACGCGATCGTCAGATCTTGCCGATCAGGTCGAGCGACGGGGTCAGCGTTTCCGCGCCCGGCGTCCACTTGGCCGGGCACACTTCGCCCGGATGCGCGGCGATGTATTGCGCGGCCTGCACCTTGCGCAGCAGTTCGCCTGCGTCGCGGCCGATTCCGTTGTCGTGGATCTCGCACAGCTTGATCTCGCCTTCCGGGTTGATCACGAACGTGCCGCGCAGCGCCATCCCTTCTTCCTCGATCAGCACGTCGAAGTTGCGCGACAGCGTCAGCGTCGGGTCGCCGATCATCGGGTACTTGATCTTGCCGATCGTGTCCGACGTGTCGTGCCATGCCTTGTGCGTGAAATGCGTGTCGGTCGACACGGCGTAGATTTCGACACCCAGCTTCTGGAATTCCGCGTAGCGGTCGGCGAGGTCGCCCAGCTCGGTCGGGCAGACGAACGTGAAGTCGGCCGGGTAGAACACGACGACGGACCACTTGCCCTTGAAGTTCTCGTCGGACACGGGCACGAACTCGCCGTTGTGGTATGCGGTTGCCTTGAACGGTTTGATTTGGGTGTTGATGATCGGCATCTTGCGATTTCCTTTGCGTCAGAGGTGAGTGGAGTGTTCGCAGTATCCGGGTTCAACCGCATGTTGTGAAATTGCTTGTTTCAATCCGCGGCATCGGGATTTTCTATCCGCATGCGACGGTCGGTCGCGTACGGCTCGCGCACGGCCCGTGCCGTTCGTTCCGGGGCATCCGGCGGATTTCGCGCCGTCGTCGCTTCTGAGACAGTGGGTGCGCGCAGGCGTTGCGCGGTTCGACCGCGCCGCGCGTCGCGCAATGGCCCGGCACGCGCGTTCGCACGAACCGCCGTGCCGGCGTTCGACACTACCGTCTCGTTGCGCCATGAAACTTCTTTCTGCACGCATTGCCGGCGTGTGTTCTGCGTGGTTCGCTCGCACGCCGTCGGCTACTCGCCACACGCGCCGCACGGATCGTTCGCACGGCGCGGCCGGTCCGGCGTTCGTCGCGTTCGCGACGTGCGTTCTGTTCGTCGCATCGTGGCCCGCGGCTTCGGCATCGGCATCGGCCCCGGCCTCGCAGATCGGTGCGCACGCATCGACCGGCACGGCGGCCGCGGCTGCAACGTCCGGCGCGCTCGCGGCTGCGACCGCCGTCTCCGCTGCGGTTCCCGCGACCGCGCCGACCGCGCTCGTACAGATGCCCGACGGCCGGCTGCTCGCGCCGGAATTCGCGCGCATCGCGACGCGCGGCACGCTGATCGTCGCGGTGCTCGGCGTCGACCAGCCGCCGTTCTTCATGTCGCGCAACGGCACGTTGACCGGTGTCGACGTCGATCTCGCGGCGGAGCTGGCCGCGAAGCTCGGTGTGCGGGTGCGGTTCGTCCGCGACGCGCGCACGTTCGACGACGTCGTGCATCTGATCGCGACCGGCCACGCCGATCTCGCGATCAGCAAGCTGTCGCGCACGTTGCCGCGCGCGCAGACGATCCGTTTCAGCACGCCGTACGTGCGGCTGCGGCGCGCGCTGCTGATCAATCGCGTCGGCTTCGCGCAGCTTGCGAAAGGGCGTCCGCTGCCGGAGGTCGTGCGCGACTACCGCGGCACGATCGGCGTCGCCGCCGGCTCCGCGTATGCGGACTACGCGCGCAGCGACTTTCCTGCCGCGCAGCTGCGGATCTATCCGGACTGGCAAGCCGCGCTCGACGCGCTGAATGCGGATGCCGTGTCGGCGCTGTATCGCGACGAACTCGCGCTCAAGCGCGTGATGCACGACGATCCGACCGCGCCGCTCAGGCTGCGCGTCGCGACGTTCGACGACCTGACGGACGCGCTCGCGATCGGCGTGCCGGTGTCGTCGCCGACGCTGCTCGCGTTCGTCGACCAGTTCCTCGGCGAGCGCAACCGGCCGCTCGACGTGAAAACCCTGCTCAATGCAATGAGTCGCTGACATGAACACGAACCGCAACCGCAGCACCGCGACGCGCGCCGACCGGCTGCACGCGCTCGCGATTCATCCGTGGACCGTCTTCGGCAGCCTCGCGCTCGGCATCGTCGCGGGCATGCTGCTGCCGTCGGCCGCGCCGAAATTCGACTTCGTCGGCGAGGTGTACATCGGCTTGCTGAAGATGACCGCGCTGCCGTTCATGACGGCAGCCGTGATCTTCAGCCTGCAGCGACTGCTGCGCGACGGCAGCGCGTCCGACCTCGTGATGCGCGTGGTCGCCGTGTTCGGCTGCGTATCGGTGTTCGTCGTCGTGGTCGGCGCGGTCGTGCTCGTCGCGATGCGGCCCGGCGAGCATCTGTCGCAGGCGACGCTGAAGGCGTTCGGCGCGCTGGTCGGCAGCGACGGCGCGGCGAGCGACACCGTGATGACGCTGCACGGCACCGATCCCGCCGAGAAATCGTCGGGCTTCGCGGACATGCTGATCGCGCTCGTGCCCGGCAACTTCTTCGCCGCGCTCGCGAGCGGCGATACGCTGAAGGCGCTCGTGTTCTCGCTGTTCTTCGGCTTTGCGGCCGGACGCGTGCCGACGCGTGTGTCGAACGCACTGAGCCACACGCTCGAGACCGTGTATTTCGCGTGCCAGAAGATCATGCACTGGCTCGCGTATCCGACGCCTGTCGTGCTGTTCTGCGCGGGCGCCGCGCACATCGGCATGTCCGGCTTCGGGCCACTTGAGGCGATGTTCCGTTTCGTCGCGGCGTTCGTCGTCGTCACGCTCGTGCTGCTCGCCGTCGCGGTCGTCGTGATCTGGAAGCGCGCGGGCTGCACGCTGTCCGCGACGCTCGTGCGGCTGCGCACGCCGTTCGCGATGGCGCTCGCGACGCGCAGCAGCATCGCGTGCATGCCGAGCATGATCGAATGCCTCGCGGACGGCTTCGGCTTCTCGCGAGCCCGCGTCGAGCTGCTCGTGCCGCTCGCCGTGTCGTTGCTGCGCGTCGGGCCGATGGTGTATTTCGCGAGCGCGACGCTGTTCGTCGCGCAACTGTACGAGCGTCCGCTCGGTCCCGGCGAGCTTGCGCTCGCGCTGCTCGCGTCGGTGCTCGCCGGCTTCGCGTCGACCGGCACGTCGGGCATCGTCACGGTGTCGCTCGTCGGGATGACGTGCGCGGCGCTGCATCTGCCGTTCGAAGCCGCGTTCGTGCTGTTCGTCGCCGTCGATCCGTTCTGCGAGATCCTGCGCACGCTGCTGCTCGTGATCGGCAACTCGGCCGTCGTGTCGGCCATTTGCGCGCGACCCGCGCGCGCGTGACGAGGACATCATGGCACTCATCGGCGTACTTGGCGGAATGGGGCCGCTCGCGACGGTCGACTTCATGCACCGCGTGATCCGCTTGACTCGCGCGCGCTGCGATCAGGATCATCTGCCGATGCTCGTCGCGAACCTGACGCGCATGCCGGACCGGTCGCGCGCGATCACCGACGGCGACACCGATCCGTTGCCCGCGCTGCTCGACGGCATCGATCTGCTGAACCGAAGCGGCGTCGATCTGATCGCGATCCCGTGCAATACCGCGCATCACTGGTATGCGCCGCTGCGCGCGCGCAGTGCGGCACCGATCCTGCACATCGTCGACACGGCGGTGGCCGCGTTGCCTGCTGGCGTACGGCGCGTCGCGGTGCTCGCGACCGGCGGCACGCTGGCGTCCGGCCTCTATCAGTCGGCGCTGCGGGCGCGCGGGATCGAGCCGGTGATGCCCGGCGCGACCGCGCAACGCGATATCGCGGCGTGCATCGCGGCCGTCAAGGCGGGCAGGGTCGACGCGGCGGGCCGGCAACTGTCGCGCGCGCTCGCGACGCTCGTGCGGCGGGACGTCGACGTCGCGGTGATGGGCTGCACCGAGATTCCGATTGCCGCGCATGCGCTCGGCGACGCGCCGCTCGCGCTCGTCGATACCACGCACGAACTCGCGCGGGCGACCGTTGCGTATGCGGCCGAGCGCGGTTGGGCGCGGGCCGTGTGATGCGCATACACGCATTCGCCCGCGCCGCGGTGCGCGCTCACACGCCCGCCATCTTCCTCAGCCACGCGGCCAGCCGCCGCGCGGGCGTCGGGCAGGGCGGCATCCTCGCGCGTGCGCAGGTAGTGGTCGCGTCCGTCGTTCAGCGCGACGTCGAACAGCTTCACGCGTTCGCCGTTCGCGAGTTCGCGCTCGGCGCCCCGCTGTCACGGCACACGCACGCGGTTGCATTCGAGGTCGAATCCGTCTCAGCGGCGAGAATCTGACGCAGCGGGACATTTTTCGGCGACATTGATCGGTCTGGATGAGGGTGATGTATTAGTCGATGCGCTAGTCGACGATGTCATCGAAGGCCGCGCATGGGTAGGACCGACCGATCCGAACAAGTATGGCGAATGCGCGACATCAGTATCGATTCCGGTAGCGCGCGCGGCACTCGCGAAGACGCAGTACACCTATTACCTGCGGCCGTACGAATACAGCGAAAGCAATGCGGCGACGCTCTGGTTACGACTGGAGTGTTGTCGGCCGGAAACGCATGCAGCCGCGGGATGAACCAGCCGATGCGAGCAGCGGAATCAGGCTGATCGCGATCTGCCGCAACGACGAGCGATCGCGCACGAAGCGCGTCGCACAATCGCGGTATCGAGCCGGCGATCGCCAAGCGCCGAACCGAACACGGCAGCGGCCTTGGCACATATCGCCGGGTCGTTGAACGCACGCATGCGTGGCTGCATCGCTTCCGTTCGCCTCCGTATTCGTTTCGCGCGCCGCGCCGCCATTCACGGCGCGTTCCTCAAACTCGGTTGCTGCTCGATCTGCTGGAATACCCTTCGCCGCGCCGAGCAGTCGTGATGAAACCGTCTCTTGGAAAGGGACGGTGACTAACGGCCGAAAAAGACCGGGTTCCGATGACTGGAAAAAGCGTCAAGCGCGGCGCGGTGATCGGCGCTGCGTTCCAGTTCAGTGAATTTCTCGATCGCGCAAGCGTTCGCTTCATCTCGCGTGAGGTCGAACGCAGCGTTTGCTGCCCGTTTCGCTGCACGTTCGGATAATGGTGCACGCGACGCTATCTCCATCGCCTGGGTAAGCGCTGTTGCCGCAAGGTCCGCGGCAGGCACCACCGCGGTCACGAGGCCATACCTTTCCGCCGTCCGCGCGTCGCACGGCGCTCCGCTCAACAGCATCGCTTTAGCGCGTCCGAGACCGATGATGCGCGGCAAACGATAGGTGGAGGCGACCAGTCCCACGTTGACGCCCGCAGCCGTGAAGTTGGCGCCTTCCGCGGCAATGCGTATGTCGCAACACAATGCGAGTTCGAGGCCGCCTCCGACGCACCAACCGTTTACCGCCGCAATGACCGGCGCGGGGAAATCTTCGACTATGTTGAAAAGCGCGTTGAGCTCGGAGAAATCCTGACCGTATTCCAATGCTTCCTTCAGGTCGTCGCCGGCGCAGAATGCCCGGCCGGTGCCGGTGAGAATCAGGCAGCGCACGTCGGCATCTGAACGCGCATCGGCCAGCGCGTCGCGCAGCTCGCCGCGCAGCTTGCGTGAAAGCGCGTTCATCGGCGAATTGTCGAGCTTGATGCGCACGACGTGCGCGGCGGGCCGTGTGACGACCACGCACTTCGTATTGAGGATGGCATTCATGCTGCACCCCGCATTTCCGCATATTCCGGGCAAAATTCGGCAATCAGTGCATCGCTGTGTTCGCCGAGACGCGGGGCGCGATGGTAGGCGGGAGGGGCATGATCGGCAAAGCGCAGCGGCGAACCGGCGACCGTCAGATTGACGTCTTTGGCGATGGGGAGATCGACGAACATATCGCGAGCACGCAGTTGCGGATCGCGCAGCACTTGCCCAACGTCGTTCAACGGGCTGCACGGAATGCCTTCGGCTTGCAGTTTCACGAGCCACTCGTCTACGGTCGCCTGTCGCAGGCGGACTTCGATTTCGGCCGTGAGCTCATCCAGATGCGCGTTACGGCTGGCATTCGTGTGAAAGCGTGAATCACACCGGCCTTCGGGCCAACCCAACGAAAGACAGAACTGTTCGAACATCGCGTCGCTGCCGACCGCGATCATTAGTGGCCCGTCCTTCGCATGGAACGCCCCGAACGGGCTGACCGACGGATGGCGCGCGCCGATCGGCTCCGGTGCCCGGCCATCGACCTGGTACCGTACGATCGCATTTTCGAGCATTGCGACCTGAACATCGAGCATCGCGACGTCTACATAGGAGCCTCGCCCGGTGTGCTCTCGCTCGTGAAGCGCTGCGAGTATCCCGATAGCGGCATACAGTCCCGCACACAGATCTCCGATTGACGTGCCCACGCGAACTGCCGGGCCACCGTCAGGCCCCGTCAGGCTCATGATGCCGCCCATTGCCTGCACCACTAAATCGTAGGCTGGGAGCGCGCGATACGGTCCTGTCTGACCAAACCCCGAAACCGAGCACATGACCAGTCGCGGATGCGCTTCAGAAAGGGCTTTCCAACCGAGTCCAAGTCTGTCCATTACGCCCGGTTTAAAGTTTTCGACAAGGATATCTGCCTGCTCGAGCATCCGCTGAAAAATGAAGCGATCCCGCGCTACCTTCAAATCAAGCACGATGGATTCCTTCCCACGATTCACGGAGAAGAAATACCCGGAAGCCGTCCCGTCCTCCACGTCCACGAACGGACCGAATTCCCGCGCTTCGTCTCCGCTATCCGGGCGCTCGATCTTGATGACCCGTGCGCCGAGGTCCGCGAGAATCATGGTACAGAATGGTCCCGAAAGGACATGCGTCAAGTCCAGGACAGTGACGCCCGAAAGGGGACGCATGTTTGAGTGCGTTTGCGACATTTGAATACTCCTTGCTCGAAATATCGGACCGAGGATGCTCGAGGTGCCGAGCGTCCTGCCCTGTGCTCGACTGTCCTGCGCGTCCCCTCATCCGTCTGGTGAAGGGCACTGCACAAGCTCCGGTGCTCGAGAAAAAGCATATGGCACACGCTCATCGATTTGAAATATCGTATTCTGATAGGCCGATCGTTTTTCCTTATGGCGTGCGATGCGGAGGATCATATGGATTTGCGGCAACTGAGGTATTTCGTGAAAGTGGTTGAATGCGCTAACGTGACGCGAGCGAGCGAAATGTTGCACGTTGCGCAGCCCGCCGTGAGTCAGCAAATCCGTAATCTGGAAAGCGAGATGGGGATGCTCCTCCTGGACAGAAGTTCTCAGGGGGTGACGCCGACTGCCGCGGGATTAACGCTGCATCGGCACGCGTTGCAACTTTTGCGGGAGGCCGACCGGACTCGCGAGTTGCTGCGCCAGGATGCGGAAACGCCGCAGGGCAAAGTGACCGTAGGACTTCCTTCCAGCACCTCTCGCGTGCTGGCCATGCCGCTTGCCCTCGCTGTCCGCGCGCGATATCCCGGCATCGTGCTCGAGTTGATGGAGGTGCCGAGCGCTGAATTGCCGGAAGCGATTTCGAGCGGGCGCATCGACGTCGCGATCGTCGCCGACGCTGTGCAAGCTCGCGGAATAAAGACGGAATATCTGCTTTCCGAAGCGCTGTATTTGTTTGCACGGCAGGAATTCGATCTCCGTCGCGAACCGATACGCGTCACCGATCTTTCCCAAATGCCGTTGGTGCTGCCGAGCGCGCCAAATAGCATACGTACGCGAGTCGAATTGGCACTGCGTGAACGCGGTCTCGCATGCCATGTCGTCCTGGAGGCCAGCTCCGCAGCGCTTCTCTTTTCGGCGGTTGCCGCGAAAATCGGCGTTACTGTCCTGCCTTGGTCCGCCGCGCATGCAGAACTCGATCGGAACACGCTCAAGCTCGTCCGTATCAATAATCGCCACTTCAAGCGCGACCTGTCTCTGTGCTGGAGAGATACGCCTCTGCTCAGCAACGCTGTCGTCAAAGTGAAGGCGACGATGATGGAGATGGCCGGCCTGCTGAGCGAGCGAACGAAAGGCGAGGTCGTGCGTAAAGCGCGTCAAGGTCAGGGCTGACGGTACAGCGCGACCGAACAGCGCTGTTTCGTGTTTAACCGCAACCACGGCGCTGGGGGCGCCCGGCAGATGATGTTCGCGCCAACGGGCGTTGCTGCATAAATCGAGCGTGACGGCGAAGCGACTCGCATGTTCACGGCGCCAGCCAATGCGGACGGGTTGCGGGCATGCGAGGTCCGCCATGCGATTCGGCACGCCCGCGCGGATAGCGGCCTCTCTCGCTTGCGGCTCCATTCGATGTGTGCACAACTGATTGCCCTTGAGCGTTTTTACATCGGGTTCTGCGCGAGCGAGCGCCGGGGGTAGCCGCAACCTTTCATCAACGCCACAACGAGGCCGACGCGATCACGCCGGAGTGGGCGGCCGCGGGCGCCGACGTGCTGCTGTGCGCGGTGCTGCAGAGTCGCGGGAGCCGGGTGCGTAATCGCGTGGCCGCGTGATGGCGTGACTGCGCGACTGCATGACTGCATGACGCGGCGCGACTAGTTGCGTGCGCGGCGCTGCGCGATGTGCGTGAGGTAAGCGACCACCTGTTCGAGTTCCCGGTCGCTCAGCTGGTCGGGCGGGAACGCCGGCATCGTGCGGCCCGGCCAGTCGCGCACCGAAGCCGGGTTGCGGATGTAGCGGCGCAGCGCGGCGGGCTGGAAGTAATCGACCGGGTTCATCGGCGTGTTCAGATCCGGGCCCGCGTCGCTGCTGCCCGCGCCGTCGATGCGGTGGCACGCGAGGCATTGCATGACGAACACGTGCTGACCCGCGCGGGCCGGATCGTCGGTCGGCAGCGCGGGATCGACGGCGAGCGACGGCCAGCGTGCGAGCGGCGACGATTCGAGCGTCACGCGCACGATCTGATAAGGCCACTGCTCGCCGCGGATCGACGACGCATGCGGGCCGACCCACACCAGATAGAACGGCCCCGCGCTGACCGTTTTGCCTGGCAGCTTCGGCCACGGATGCGCCGGGTCCTCGACCGCGAGCCACGCGACCGCGCCGCCCGGCGCGCGGCGGCGTACGAGATCGACCGGCAGTTGCGCGACGAAGCCGTCGGCTGCGCGCGTTTCGAGCACGCTTCCGTCGGGCAGCGGCGTGTCGCCGAGCAGCGCGGCGAACGGCACCGCGCGGAACGTCATCGGTCGGCCGTACGCAATGTCGCGCGGCACGCGGATCAGCGCCGCATCGGGACGCGCGAGCAGCGCCTGCGGCGACAGCGCGCGCGACGTACCGTTCGTGTCGAGTTCGAGCGACGACTGGGCAAAGGCGTGCGGCGCGATCGCGCAAGCCGCCAGCAGCACAAGCGAAAACCCCAAGCGCTTCAGCATTCGTTCTCCGGGAAGGGCATTCGGGCGGGCGCGGCGAAAGGATGCCGCGGCCGACGGGATGAATCGGGCGACAGTCTATCCGGTACGGGCGGTGCTGGCGACTTCGGCGGTTGCAGCAGTTTTGCCCGTTGCAGCGGCTTTTGCGAACCTGTCCGCATTTTTGTGGGCGAGGCGGTTGAACAGCACGTTATCCACGCGCCTGCATAAATCGCTCGCCGAACAGGATAGCAAACTGGTTCATCGCTGATTTCCAGTCGAACGCAGACTGCACGGTCTTGGCCAGTACGTTGCGCAACGCCAGCCAGAGCAGCTTGATGGCCGCCTCGTCGTTCGGGAAGTGACCACGGGTCTTGATGATCTTGCGCAACTGCATATTCAAACTTTCTATGGCGTTCGTGGTGTACACGACCCGTCGAATCTCCGGCGGAAACACGTAGAACGGCACGACGTGCTCCCACGCGCGTTGCCACGACTGCACGATCGTCGGGTACTTCGCGCCCCAAGGCCCGTCGGCGAAGTCTTGCAGCGCCTGCCGTGCCGCCTCTTCGCTGGCCGCCGCGTAGATCGGGCGCAGCGCGGCGGCGAGCACCTTACGGTCCTTGTAGCTGGCGTATTCGAGGCTGTTGCGGATCAGATGCACGATGCAGGTCTGAACGGTGGTCCGCGGATAGGCCGCGCTGATGGCCTCGGTCAGCCCCTTCAAGCCATCGACCACGGCGATCAGGATGTCCTGGCAGCCA
>NZ_CABVPR010000028.1 GCF_902499135.1 Burkholderia dolosa | reverse complement strand
GCCTCGCGCGCGCCGGCCGTCCATTCGCCGCGCGCGATGCCGAGGCCCGCACGCGCGTCGCCGAGCGTGCCGGACACCCACACGTCGTCGCCGTCGCGCGCGGCGTCGCGCCGCAGCGCATCGGCCGGCGCGACTTCGCCGAACACGGTCACGCAGAGATTCAGCGGCCCGCTCGTCGTGTCGCCGCCGATCAGCTCGCAGCCGTACCGGTCGGCGAGCGCGAACAGCCCGTCGCTGAATGCCTCGAGCCACGTCGCGTCCGCGCGCGGCAACGCGCACGCGAGCGTGAACGCGCGCGGCTCGGCGCCCATCGCCGCGAGATCGGACAGATTCACCGCGAGCGTCTTGTGGCCGAGCGCGTCGGGCGCGACGTCCGGGAAGAAGTGGCGGCCCTCGACCAGCATGTCCGTCGAAATGGCCAGCAACTTGCCGGATCGCGGCGCGATCAGCGCGCAATCGTCGCCGATGCCGAGCGTCGACGCGCGTGCGCCGCGGGCCGCGCGGCGCGCGAAGAAGCGATCGATCAGCGAAAACTCGGACAAGGCGGCTGGCACGGCGGACGGACCCGAAGCGATTGAAGGAACGGCATTGTACGAGCGGAACGGCGGCGCTCCTGCACCGTTCGGTACATTTTTGTCGCGGCTGTTGCACCCGAATCGGCGGTCTGGGGGCTACCGATTGGCGCTACAATGCCGTCGAACAGTTATTCTAATCCGCACGTCACGAGACACATGTCCAGCCAAGCCTCCTCCAAAACCAAACTCCGCGAAGCCGCCCTCGACTATCACGAATTCCCGACCCCGGGGAAAATCGCGATCGCGCCGACCAAGCAGATGATCAACCAGCGCGATCTTGCGCTCGCCTATTCGCCGGGCGTCGCGTTCGCATGCGAGGAGATCGTCGAGAACCCGCTGAACGCCGCGCGCTTCACCGCGCGCAGCAACCTGGTGGGCGTCGTCACGAACGGCACGGCGGTGCTCGGGCTCGGCAACATCGGCCCGCTCGCGTCGAAGCCGGTGATGGAAGGCAAGGCCGTGCTGTTCAAGAAGTTCGCCGGCATCGACGTGTTCGACATCGAGCTGAACGAATCGGACCCGCACAAGCTCGTCGACGTGATCGCCGCGCTGGAGCCCACCTTCGGCGGGATCAATCTCGAGGACATCAAGGCGCCGGACTGCTTCATCGTCGAGCGCGAAGCGCGCAAGCGGATGAAAATCCCGGTGTTCCACGACGACCAGCACGGCACCGCGATCGTCGTCGCCGCGGCCGTCACGAACGGGCTGAAGGTGGTCGGCAAGGACATCAAGAAGGTGAAGCTCGTCGCGTCCGGCGCGGGTGCGGCCGCGCTCGCGTGTCTCGACCTGCTCGTCGACATCGGGCTGCCGCTCGAGAACATCATCGTCACCGATCTGGCCGGCGTGGTTTACAAGGGCCGTACCGAGCTGATGGATCCGGACAAGGAGCGTTTCGCGCGCGAGACCGACGCGCGCACGCTCGCGGAAGTGATCGAAGGCGCGGACATCTTCCTCGGCCTGTCGGCCGCGGGCGTGCTCAAGCAGGAAATGGTCAAGGGAATGGCCGAGCGTCCGCTGATCCTCGCGCTCGCGAACCCGACGCCGGAAATCCTGCCGGAGGTCGCGCTCGAAGTGCGCCCGGACGCCGTGCTCGCGACCGGCCGCACCGACTATCCGAACCAGGTCAACAACGTGCTGTGCTTCCCGTTCATCTTCCGCGGCGCGCTCGACGTCGGCGCGACGACGATCACGCGGGAAATGGAGATCGCGGCGGTCAACGCGATCGCCGAGCTCGCGCAGCAGGAGCAGAGCGACATCGTCGCGACCGCATACGGGATCCAGGATCTGTCGTTCGGGCCCGAATACCTGATTCCGAAGCCGTTCGATCCGCGCCTGATCGTGAAGATCGCGCCGGCCGTCGCGCAGGCGGCGATGGACGGCGGCGTCGCGACGCGTCCGATCGAGGACATGGACGCGTACAAGCAGCATCTGCAGCAGTTCGTGTATCACAGCGGCACGACGATGAAGCCGATCTTCCAGCTGGCGCGCAGCGCGCCGGAGGAGAAGAAGCGCGTCGTGTTCGCGGAAGGCGAAGAAGAGCGCGTGTTGCGCGCCGTTCAGATCATCGTCGACGAGAAGCTCGCGAAGCCGATCCTGATCGGCCGCCCGTCGGTGATCGAGCACCGTATTCAGCGCTACGGGCTGCGGCTCACGCCGGGCACCGATTTCACGGTCGTCAACACCGAGCACGACGAGCGCTACCGCGATTTCTGGCAGACGTACCACAAGATGATGGCGCGCAAGGGGATCAGCGAGCAGCTCGCGCGCGTCGAGATGCGTCGCCGCACGACGCTGATCGGTTCGATGCTGGTCAAGAAGGGCGAAGCCGACGGGATGATCTGCGGCACGATCAGCACGACGCATCGTCACCTGCACTTCATCGACCAGGTGATCGGCAAGCGCCCGGGCTGCAGCGTCTACGCGGCGATGAACGGCCTCGTGCTGCCCGGCCGCCAGATCTTCCTCGTCGATACGCACGTGAACGTCGATCCGACCCCGGAGCAACTCGCCGAGATCACGATCATGGCCGCGGAGGAAGTGCGCCGGTTCGGCATCGAGCCGAAGGTCGCGCTGCTGTCGCATTCGAATTTCGGCACGAGCAACGCGCCTTCCGCGCAGAAGATGCGCGATACGCTCGCGATCCTGCAAGAACGCGCGCCAGAGCTGAAGGTCGACGGCGAGATGCACGGCGACGTCGCGCTCGACGCGGCGCTGCGCAAGGAAATTCTGCCGGAGTCGACGCTGGAAGGCGACGCGAACCTGCTGATCCTGCCGAACATCGACGCGGCGAACATCGCGTACAACCTGCTGAAGACGGCCGCCGGCAACAACATCGCGATCGGGCCGATCCTGCTCGGCGCCGCGCAGCCGGTGCACGTGCTGACCGAATCGGCGACCGTTCGTCGCATCGTCAACATGGCCGCGCTGCTCGTCGCGGACGTGAACGCATCGCGCTGACGCAAACCGCCGCGCCGCCGGTCGAACCGGCATCGCGCGGCGCGCGCAATTGCAAACAATGGCAAAAAGAGGCGTGCCCGCAACGGGCACGCCGCCGGGCATCGCGCAAACGCACTTCCCATAAGCAACGTCGGCATCTCCGCGCTCCGGACGGCGAGCGTGGCAAGGAGGCAGAGACTTGCCACTCCAGAGATGCCGCCTGCATTTTATCTTATGAAGGATAAACGTGGCGCGAATTCGGTAAAAAATGCCCGTTTCGGTGCAGGCTTTGCCGTTCGATTCCGAATCGAACATTGATTCGCGCGAACAATAGCGCTACGCTAACGCCTTTGTTGGTCGTCAACTACTTGATTTAACAGCGGGAACCCCGGTTCATGGCACGCAAGTGGCTCCGCAACGGCGCGCTCGCGTCCGTCTTCGCGATGTTCGCGATGGGTATCGTCGGCACGCCGACGGGCAGTCTGGTTTCCGCCGCCTACGCACGGGAAGCCGTTTCGGCCGACGTGGCCGCCGGCGGGTTCGACACGATCCCGACGTCCCGTCTCCCGCGCGAGGCCGTGACCACGCTCGGCCTGATCAGCGCCGGCGGTCCTTACCCGTACGAGAAGGACGGCGTCGTATTCGGCAACCGCGAGCGGATTCTGCCGAAGGCGAAGCGCGGCTACTATCGCGAGTACACGGTGCCGACGCCGCGCGCGCGCAATCGCGGTGCGCGCCGGATCGTCTGCGGCGGGCCGCTGCGCCGGATCGACAACTGTTATTACACGGACGACCACTACAACAGTTTTAAACGCATTGTTGAATGACTTCGGGAAGAACGGCATGAGCGACTCCATCTACGCGCACGACACGGCGGCGGCGGATCTGTTCGCAGCCGGCGACGGCAATCTGTTTCAGCGCGTGATGCAACTGCGCGCGGCGGCGCAACAGGTCGGCGGCGCGCCGGATCCACAGGAAGCCGCTGACCCCGGGCTTTCATCGAACGAGGAGCCTATGAGCCTTTTCACGACCGTGCGACCCAACCTCGTGCAGTCGATCCGCGCGTTCCGCGTGCAGGATCTTGCGGACGAAGCCAGTCGGCTCGGTCAGCACTTTCTGTATGCGTATTGCGGCGCCGCGCAGTCGAAACAGGAAGTGATGGAAACGATCGCGACGTCGTTCCTGTTTCCGAAACACTTCGGCAAGAACTACGATGCGCTGTACGACTGCCTGACCGACCTCGTCGCGAAGGCCGGCGCGCAGCCGGGCTTCGTGATCGTCCTCGAAGGGCTGCCGATCGCGCAGAAGTTCGATAAAGAAGGGCGCGAGACGCTGCTCGACGTATTCCGCGAGGCCGCCGAATTCTGGGCCGAGCGCAAGGTCGCGTTCCGCGTGTTCTATTCGTTCGCGTAAGCGCGAATTCGCCGGCTCACCATTGGCCGGTCCGACAAAAAGCCCGCTTCGAGCGGGCTTTTTTGCGTCTGCGGGACCGCGCACGGCGACGCGCGTGCGGTGCCGCGGCCGCGCGATCGAGCCGGCGTCACCACCCGCCCCAGCGCGCGGCGAGCGCGGCGAGCACGGCCGCACCGGCCGTCTCGGTGCGCAGCACGCGCGGGCCGAGCGACAGCGCGGTAAAACCGCGCGCGCGCGCCGCACTTTCCTCGTCGGGCGACAGTCCGCCCTCCGGCCCGATCAGCAGCGTGACGGGGGCGGCCGGCGCCGCGTCGGGCAGCGACGCGAACGGGATGCTTGCGCGCGGCGAGAGCAGCAGCCGCAGCTCGCCGTCGGCGGGCGCGGCCGGCAGCGCATCGAGCCAGGCGTTGAAGCCGAGCACCGGCGCGACGTGCGGCACGCGGTTGCGTCCGCACTGCTCGCACGAAGCGCGAACGACACCGCGCCAGTGCGCGACGCGCTTGTCGGCGCGCTCGCCGGACAGCTTCACGACGCCGCGCGCGGTCGACAGCGGCACGACTGCCGCCACGCCCAGTTCGACCGCCTTCTCGATTACCCAGTCCATCTTGTCGCCGCCGGCGATGCCCTGCGCGAGCGTCACGCGATACGGCGGCTCGGCCTCGGCCGGTTCGAACCCGTCGATCTGCGCGAGCGCGCTGCGCTTGTCGATCTCGATCAGCCGCGCGCGATACTGGCCGCCGGTGCCGTCGAACAGCGCGAGCGCGTCGCCGGGCTGCAGTCGCAGCACCTGCGCGTGGCGCGCGACGTCGGCCGGCAGCGCGAGCGTCGCGTCGGCGCGCAGCGCCGTGTCGACGAAAAAGCGCGGCACGGCCGCGGTGGTGGTGGCGTCGCTCATGCGTATCGGGCTCCGCTCATGCCGGGAGGCGGCGTGCGAGCGCCCAACGGTAGCCGTCGAGATCCTCGATCTGCGCGAACCGGTCGCCCCAGAACTGATCCTGCGGCGCGGTCAGAGACTTCGCGCCTGCGTCGAGTGCGCGCTGCCATGTCGCATCGACGTCGTCGACGTACAGATAGAACGACTGCGGCGCGATCGCGTTCGCGCTCTTCGGCGTACGGGCAGTCGAGCCGAACGCGCCTTCCGGCGCGAACATCACGATCAGCTGGCCGCGGTAGGCCATCTCGACGTGCATGATCGCGCCGTCCTCGTCGAGTACGTCGCGCAGCTCGAAGCCGAACGCGGCCTTGAAGAATTCGATCGTCGCACGCGCATTGCGTACGGTCAGGTAAGGCGTCAACCAAGGCACGTCGGCCGGACGTGGATCGGTCATGAAGAATCTCCTGTCGTTCGGGGTGGGGCGCGGCTCCGGTGTCGTTCCGGCGATCTGCGCGGTGCGGTGCATCGCGATGCATGCGTCGAAAGCGGAACGGTACGGCCGCCCGGATGCTCAGCGGCGAACGCCCAGTGTAGCGCGCAGCGCGCGCGGCAGCGCAAAAAGGGCCGCATGCAGCCGCGCATCGTAATAGCGCAAGCCTTCGACGCGGCGCGCGGCCAGCCGTTCTTCGACGTCGTGCGCGAACAGCGCGGCCGCATCGAGCGTGTCGCTCGCGATCGCCATCAGCCATTGCGAGCCGTACAGCGGCACGTGCGCGGACAGCAGGTCGACGACCGCGAAGCTCGCGCGCAGATCGTCGAGCAGCGCGGCGATGCGCGCTGCGTGAAATACCGGCGAGCCGAGATGCATCGAGATCGCGCCGCGCGGCGTGAGAACGCGCTTGAGCCGTGCATAGAACTCGCGCGTATAGAGGCCGGCGGCCGGCGAATCGGGCGGCGTGAGGTCGAACACGACGAGATCGAAATGCTCGACGGTCGACGCGACGAAATGCGCGGCGTCGCCGATCACGACTTCGACGCGCGGATCGTCGAGCGCGCCCTGGTGCACGTCGTCGAGATAGCGGCGCGCCATTCCGACCACCTCGTCGTCCAGTTCGGCGACGACGATCCGCTCGATGCACGCATGCTTGAGCAACTGGCGCGCGGCGCCGCCGTCGCCGCCGCCGAGCACGAGCGCCTTTCGCGGGCACGGATGCGCGAGCGCGGCCGGATGCGTCATGCATTCGTGATACACGTATTCGTCGCCGACGGACGTCATCGGGCGGCCGTCCAGCGTAAACAGCCGGCCGAGCTGCGGTGTTTCCCAGACCTCGATCTGCTGGTGCGGCGACGCGACGCGCGCAAGCCGCCGCGCGTTCGGGAAGCCGTAAGTGACGTCGGGCGTAGGGTGAAAGAGTAGCGTGGTGCTCACGGGCGAGCCGCAGGGGCGGGCAGTTCCGACGCCTGAATTATAGGAGGCGCGCGCTTTGGCGGAAAACCGTGCCGGAACAGGGCGCGCCGGCAAGGGAAATGGCGGCCCATCTGTTAAAATGACGAGCTTTGCAGCCCCGTCCGTAGGCTCCGTCCGCTTCGCGTCCGTCAGGCGCCGCACCACGCGCCGGGAACGTCCGATGCGAAAGCTTCCGGATGCCGCCGTGCCCCCGTTTCCTCGACTCGTTCTCCGGACTCGACATGACGACCTCGTCTCCCGCCTCCACCACCCTGATGGCCAACGCGATCCGTGCGCTCGCGATGGACGCCGTCCAGCAAGCGAACTCCGGTCACCCCGGCATGCCGATGGGCATGGCCGAAATCGGCGTCGCGCTGTGGTCGCGCCATCTGAAGCACAACCCGACGAACCCGCACTGGGCGGACCGCGACCGCTTCGTGCTGTCGAACGGCCACGGCTCGATGCTGCTGTATTCGCTGCTGCACCTGACCGGCTACGACCTGCCGATGGAAGAGCTGAAGAACTTCCGCCAGCTGCACTCGAAGACGCCGGGCCACCCGGAATACGGGATCACGCCGGGCGTCGAGACGACCACCGGCCCGCTCGGCCAGGGTCTCGCGAACGCGGTCGGCATGGCGCTCGGCGAAGCGCTGATGGCGGCCGAGTTCAACCGCGACGACGCGAAGATCGTCGATCACTACACGTACGTGTTCCTCGGCGACGGCTGCCTGATGGAAGGCATTTCGCACGAGGCATGCTCGCTTGCGGGCACGCTGAAGCTGAACAAGCTGATCGCGCTGTACGACGACAACGGGATCTCGATCGACGGCGACGTCGTCAACTGGTTCCACGACGACACGCCGAAGCGCTTCGAAGCGTACGGCTGGAACGTGATCGCGAACGTGAACGGCCATGACGTCGACGCGGTCGACGCGGCGATCGCGCAGGCGAAGCGGTCGGACAAGCCGACGCTGATCTGCTGCAAGACGGTGATCGGCAAGGGTGCGGCGACCAAGGCCGGCGGCCACGACGTGCACGGCGCGGCGCTCGGCGCGGAAGAAATCGCGAAGACGCGCGAAGCGCTCGGCTGGAAGTGGGAGCCGTTCGTGATTCCGCAGGAAGTCTACGACGCGTGGGACGCGAAGGAAGCCGGCAAGCGTGCCGAGGCGGCGTGGAACGACGCATTCGCGCAATATCGCGCGAAGTATCCGCAGGAAGCGGCCGAATTCGAGCGCCGGATGGCGAACAAGCTGCCGGCCGACTGGGCGGAGAAGGCGAAGGCGATCGTCGCCGCCGCGAACGAGCGCGCGGAAACGGTCGCGACCCGCAAGGCATCGCAGCAGGCGATCGAAGGGCTCGCCGCGGTGCTGCCCGAACTGCTCGGCGGCTCGGCGGACCTGACCGGTTCGAACCTGACGAACTGGAAGGCGTCGAAGGCCGTGCGCGCGAATCCGGAAGGCGCGGGCGTGCTGCTCGGCAACCACATCAACTACGGCGTGCGCGAATTCGGGATGAGCGCCGCGATCAACGGCCTCGCGCTGCACGGCGGCCACAAGCCGTTCGGCGGCACGTTCCTGACGTTCTCCGACTACAGCCGCAACGCGCTGCGCGTCGCCGCGCTGATGAAGGTGCCGTCGATCTTCGTGTTCACGCACGATTCGATCGGCCTCGGCGAAGACGGCCCGACGCACCAGTCGGTCGAGCACGTGTCGAGCCTGCGCCTGATTCCGCACCTCGACGTGTGGCGCCCGGCGGACACGGTCGAAACCGCCGTCGCGTGGACCCACGCGGTTGCAGCCCATCGTCCGTCGGCGCTGATCTTCAGCCGCCAGAACCTCGCGTTCAATCCGCGCACCGACGCGCAGATCGCGAACATCGACAAGGGCGGCTACGTGCTGAAGGACTGGGACGAAGAAGTCGTCGCGCGCAAGATCATCCTGATCGCGACGGGCTCCGAAGTCGAACTCGCGATGAAGGCCGTCGAGCCGCTCGCGCAGCAAGGCATTGCGGCGCGCGTCGTGTCGATGCCGTCGACCACCGTGTTCGATCGCCAGGACGCCGAATACCGCGAGCGCGTGCTGCCGCACGGCGTGCGACGCGTCGCGATCGAAGCGGGCGTGACCGACTTCTGGCGCAAGTACGTCGGCCTCGAAGGCGGCGTCGTCGGGATCGACTCGTTCGGCGAATCGGCGCCGGCCGGCGTGCTGTTCAAGTACTTCGGCTTTACCGTCGAGCACGTCGTCGACACGGTGAAGGCCGTGCTCGCCTGAAAAACAGGCATTCGCGACGCGCGCCGGCCGCCCGCGCGCGTCGCACCGTGAAGCTGCACGAAACGAATTTTTTCAGCCATTAGGAGATAGACCATGACGATCCGCGTCGCAATCAACGGCTACGGCCGCATCGGCCGCAACACGCTGCGCGCGTTCTATGAAAACGGCAAGAAGCACGATCTCGAGATCGTCGCGATCAACGACCTCGGCGATGCGAAGACCAACGCGCATCTGACGCAGTACGACACCGCGCACGGCAAGTTCCCGGGCGACGTGTCGGTCGACGGCGATTACCTGGTCGTGAACGGCGACAAGATCCGCGTGCTCGCGAACCGCAACCCGGCCGAACTGCCGTGGGGCGAGCTCGGCGTCGACGTCGTGATGGAGTGCACGGGCTTCTTCACGTCGAAGGAAAAGGCGAGCGCGCACCTGAAGGGCGGCGCGAAGAAGGTCATCATCTCGGCGCCGGGCGGCAAGGACGTCGACGCGACGATCGTCTACGGCGTGAACCACAACGTGCTGAAGGCCGAGCACACGGTCATCTCGAACGCATCGTGCACGACGAACTGCCTCGCGCCGCTCGTCAAGCCGCTGAACGACAAGATCGGCCTCGAAACCGGCCTGATGACGACGATCCACGCGTACACGAACGACCAGGTGCTGACCGACGTCTATCACGAAGACCTGCGCCGCGCGCGTTCGGCCACGCACAGCCAGATTCCGACGAAGACGGGCGCCGCTTCGGCGGTCGGCCTCGTGCTGCCGGAACTGAACGGCAAGCTCGACGGCTACGCGATCCGCGTTCCGACGATCAACGTGTCGATCGTCGATCTGTCGTTCATCGCGAAGCGCGACACGACGGTCGAGGAAGTCAACGCGATCATGAAGGAAGCGTCGGAAGGCGCGCTGAAGGGCATCCTCGGCTACAACGACGCGCCGCTGGTGTCGGTCGACTTCAACCACAATCCGGCTTCGTCGACGTTCGATGCGACGCTGACGAAGGTGTCGGGTCGCCTCGTCAAGGTGTCGAGCTGGTACGACAACGAATGGGGTTTCTCGAACCGCATGCTCGATACGGCCGTCGCGTTCGCGAACGCGAAGTAAGCCCGCCGTCGTGCGGCACGCCGCTGCGATGCGGCATGCACGACGAACAAAGCCTGGCCCGCGTTTCGCGGCCAGGCTTTTTTGTTGCGCGGAGGCGGCTCTGCGTATTCGCGCGCGGTGACGAACGTCACCGCATGTTCGCAGCGCAGCACGGCGCGCGCTCCTGATGCGCCGATGCGCGAGCACGTTACTGAGTCGCCTGCCGCACGCCGACACGCTGCGACGCGACCCACAGCGCGACCAGCGTCCCGGCGAACGCCGCGCCTGCGATGCACACGCCGCGCCACCCTGCGATACCGTACGCGACGCTCGCCGCGAACGACCCCAACGCACCGCCGATGAAGTAGCTCGTCAGGTAGATCGTCGTCACGCGGCTGCGTGCGTCGCCGGCGAGCGCATAGATCACGCTCTGGTTCGAGATGTGCGTGCCCTGCACGCCGACGTCGAGCAGCAGGATCCCTGCGATCAGCGCCGTGAGCGAATGCGCGCCGGCCGCGATCAGCGCGAACGATGCCAGCACGGCGGTGGCGAAGAGGCCGGTCGCCGCGTTGCCGTAGCCGCGATCGACGAGCCGGCCGGCCGACGTCGCCGCGAGTGCGCCTACCGCGCCGATGATGCCGAACAGCCCGATCCGGCCTTCCGTATAGCCGTACGGCGGCTGCGTGAGCAGAAACGTGAGGCCGGTCCACAGCAGGCTGAAGCACGCGAACACGAGCGCGCCGTACGCGGAGCGCAGCGCGATCGGTGGCTGCGCGCGCAGCAGCGCGACGAGCGACTTCATCAGCGCCGCATAATCGAGCCGCGCATCGCGGCGATCCTTCGGCAGCTTCACCGCGAGCACGGCGGTCAGCACGACGATCATCGCGGCGGCGATGCCGTACACCGCACGCCAGCCGAGCGCGTCGGCGATCGCGCCGGCCGCGACGCGCGCGAGCAGGATGCCGAGCAGCAGCCCGCTCATCACGGTGCCGACCGCGCGGCCGCGCGTGCGCGCATCGGCGAGCGACGCGGCGAACGGCACGAGCAGCTGCGTCGAACAGGTGACGAAGCCGAGCACGACGTTTGCGGCGACGAACATCGCGAAGTGCGTGCTGAGCGCGACTGCGGCGAGCGCGACGACGTTCAGCGCGAGCAGCCGCACGATCAGCGTGTGGCGGTTGAGCGCGTCGCCGAGCGGCACGATCAGCAGCAGGCTCGCCGCATAGCCGAGCTGCGTCAGCGTGACGAGATAGCCGAGCTCGGCCGGCGCGCGGCCGAAGCTGTGCGCGATCGCGGCGAGCAGCGGCTGCGCGTAGTAGATATTGCCGATGACGATCCCGCATGCGCAGGCGAACAGCAGCGTCATGCCGCGGGTGAGGGGAGGATGAGGGGCGTAATGCGGTTCCATGGTCGGGAAAAGTGGCGGCGGGCGCCGCTGCGTGAAACGGTCGGAATAGAAGGCCGGCGTTCGTCGATCGACGATCGGCCGATACCGCCGGCATGGCGCGTTTCCGGGCCGCGCGATACGGCGCGGCGGCAGCACGGCGGCGCCATGCACGCGCGACGCGCGATGCACGGCGGCGGATGTGCGTATGATGCGCAAACCGTCCCATAGCGTCCAAGACTGGATTGTTATGGTCTCCATTGGCATAACCAATAGTTCGTCCGCGATGCTGCTGCGTCACATCCGTTATTTCCTCGCCGTCGCCGAGCAGTGCAGCTTCACGCGTGCGGCGGATGCGCTGCACGTGTCGCAGCCGACGCTGTCGCAGCAGATCCGCCAGCTCGAGGAAACGCTCGGCGTGCCGCTGTTCGACCGCTCGGGCCGCACCGTGCGACTCACCGAATTCGGCGAAGCCTATGCGCGCCACGCGCGCGCAGCGTTGCAGCAGCTCGATGCCGGGCGGCGCGCGCTGCACGACGTCGCCGAACTGGGCGGCGGCGCGTTGCGGCTCGCGATGATGCCGACGTTCGCCGCTTATCTGAGCGGTTCGCTGATCGATGCCTTTCACGTCGAATTTCCCGGCATCGCGCTGTCGATCGACGCGATGCCGCAGGCGCGCATCGAGGCGCTGCTCGCCGACGACCGGATCGACGCGGGCTTCGCGTTCATGCCGCCGCGCGCGCCGGAGATCGACGCGTTGCCGTTATGGACCGAGTCGCTCGCGTTCGTGACCGCACGCACGCATCGCCTCGCGCGGCGCCGCCGTGCGCTGACGCCGGCCGAACTCGGCGGCGAGGCGCTCGTGCTGCTGAGCCGCGCGTTCGCGACGCGCGAAAGCATCGACCGGTATTTCGCCGAGCATCGCGCTCAACCGAAGGTTGCGGTCGAAACGAATACGGTCACGGCGGTGCTGGAACTCGTGCGGCGCGGCCGGCTCGCCACGGTGCTGCCCGAGGCGATCGCACGCGCGAGCGGCGAACTGTGCGCGCTCGACGTCGATCCGCCGTTGCCGACGCGCACGGCCGCGCTGCTCACGCGCAACGGCGCGTATCGGAGCGTCGCGGCGCGCGCGTTCATCGAGCGCGCGCTCGCGTATCGCGATCGGTCGGGACATTGACCGGCCCGGTCGGGCCGGCGTGGGACGGTGACGAACGCGACGCGCCGGTCAGATGCGAGGCGTCGGGAAGAACACGCCGGCGCGCTGCGCGGCGTTCGCGATATGCGTTTCGATCGCGGTGCCGGCGGCGGCCGCGTCGCGCGCGATCAGCGCGTCGACGATCGCGCGATGCTCGTGCCACGTCGACAGCAGCAGCTCGCGCCGGTAGAACGGCATGCGCTGGCTTTCCTTCATGATGTCCGCGCTGCCGCGCAGGATCGATTCGATTGCCGCGTTGCCGGCCAGCTGGATGATTCGCATGTGGAAGTCGAAGTCGAGCTGCGACGCTTCGTCGAGCGCGTTTTCGGTCAACGCGACGTGGAGTTGGGCGAGGTTGTCCTCGAACCACGCGATGTCGTCGTCGGTGACGACGTGCGCGGTCATGCGCGCGGCAAAGCCTTCGAGCGCATAGCGCATCTGATACGTGTCGGGCGGCGACGACTGCTCGGCGAACCGCCACGCGTGCGCGACCGTCGCCTGCGCGCTTTCGACGTACACGCCTTTGCCGGCACGGATGCGCAGCATCCCGAGCGCCTCGAGCGTCGACAACGCTTCGCGCAGCGACGCACGACTGATCTGCAGCTCTTCGGAGAGCTGGCGCTGGGCCGGCAGCAGGCTGCCGACCGGATATACGCCTGCCTCGATCCGGTCGCGGATCGTCGCGATGGCGGCGTCGGTCACGGTGTGCGGAACATTCTTCATGGGGTGAACGATGGCCGGTCTGACCGGCATTGTAATCCGCACGCGCGTGGTGCACGGGTGCACTAGGGAAAGCCACGAGCGCGGCGGTATCGCCGCGGTGCGCACGAAAACGTCGGGGGGCGGGAAATCCCTATTTTGTCCGTTCTTGACGCGACTATATCGGCTTCCTACTATCGACCATAACATCACTGGTCATACCAGTATGAACAGACGAAACTGCAACCGTTGGATCGGGAGAGCGCCGTGTCGAAATTCCTCAATTCGCTGTTTGGCCGGGTAGTCGTCGCATTAATCCTGGGGGTCGCGCTCGGTGCGTTCTTCCCGCATTTCGCCGAATCGCTGCGTCCGCTCGGCGACGGCTTCCTGAAACTGATCAAGATGGTCATCGGCCCGATCGTGTTCTGCGTGGTGGTGAGCGGGATGGCCAATGCCGGCGACCTGAAGAAGGTCGGCCGGGTCGGCCTGAAAGCGGTCGTCTATTTCGAGGTGATGACGACGCTCGCGCTCGGCATCGGCCTCGTGCTCGCGTGGTTCACGCGGCCGGGCGTCGGGATGAACATCGACCTGCGCTCGCTCGATGCGGCGTCGCTCGCGTCGTATGCGAAGAACGCCGAAAGCCTGAAGGACACGGCCGGCTATCTGCTGAAGATCATTCCGGACACCGCGATCGACGCATTCGCGAAAGGCGACATCCTGCAGATCCTGGTCTTCGCGGTGCTGTTCGGCTCCGCGCTGTCGCTGCTCGGCGACAAGGCGCAGCGCGTCAACAGCCTGATCGAGGAGCTGTCGCACGTGTTCTTCCGCGTGATCGGCTTCATCATCAAGCTCGCGCCGCTCGGCGTGCTCGGTGCGATCGCGTTTACCACCGGCAAGTACGGCGTCGCGTCGCTCAAGCAGCTCGGCTATCTCGTCGCGGTGTTCTATCTGAGCTGCATCGTGTTCGTCACAGTCGTGCTCGGCGCGGTGATGAAGCTCGCCGGCTTCTCGGTGTTCAAGCTGATTCGCTACCTGCGCGAAGAGCTGTCGATCGTGCTCGGCACCGCATCGTCGGACGCGGTGCTGCCGCAGGTAATGCGCAAGCTCGAATACATGGGCGTGAAGGATTCGACGGTCGGCCTCGTGATCCCGACCGGCTACTCTTTCAATCTCGACGGCTTCTCGATCTATCTGACGCTCGCCGTGCTGTTCATCGCGCAAGCTACGAACACGCCGCTGTCGACGCACGATCTGATCGTCGTGCTGCTGGTCTCGCTCGTCACGTCGAAGGGCGCGCACGGGATTCCGGGCTCGGCGATCGTGATCCTCGCGGCGACGCTGTCGGCGATTCCCGCGATTCCGGTGCTCGGCCTCGTGCTGATCCTGCCGGTCGACTGGTTCGTCGGCATCGCGCGCGCATTGACGAACCTGATCGGCAACTGCGTCGCGACGGTCGTCGTCGCGGTGTGGGAAAACGACATCGACAAGGTCCGCGCGACGCGCGTGCTGAACCGCGAACTGCGCTACGTGCCGGCCGAAGAAGAGATCGGCGGCGCGCCGGTCGCCGGCGATCGGGCGCACGCACTCTGAGCGTCACCGAGCAGGACCGCTTCGCGCGGTTGCCCCGCGCAGGCGATCCCGATACGGCCGGCGCATCGATGCGCCGGCGTTCGACCGACGCTGCGTTGCATCGGATGGACAAACGCCGGAGCGGCGGCGCTGGTCGAGCGCGAAGCACGAGCGGGAGCGAGCATCAGCGCGCCGATTCCCGCCGACAGAACAGGAGACAAAATGGCAGCCCCCGTTATCGATCCGAACGCGCCGGCATTCACGCGGCGCTACATGAACCTCGCCGATCCGCGCTTCGGCGCGCAGGCGCTCTTCGCCAGCGACGAATTCTTCGCGCCGAAGGAGCGCATGCTCAACCCGGAGCCGGCCGTCTTTATCCCCGGCAAATATGACGATCACGGCAAATGGATGGACGGCTGGGAAACGCGCCGCAAGCGCACGACGGGCCACGACTTCTGCGTGATCCGCCTCGCGCGGCCCGGCGTGATCCACGGCGTCGATCTCGACACCAGCCACTTCACCGGCAACTTCCCGCCGGCCGCGTCGATCGACGCGTGCTTCACCGACAGCGACACGCCGCCCGATCACGCCGAGTGGCGCACGATTGTCCCGGCGACGACGCTGCAGGGCAACTCGCATCACTACGTGAGCGTCGACGACACGCTGCCGTACACGCATCTGCGCGTGAACCTGTATCCGGACGGCGGGCTCGCGAGGCTGCGCGTGTACGGCCAGCCGCAGCGCGACTGGCGTCGCGTGCCGGCCGGCGAACTCGTCGATCTGGCGGCGATCGAGAACGGCGGCTATCTGGTTGCCGCGAACAACCAGCATTTCGGCGCCGCATCGCAGATGCTGATGCCGGGCCGCGGCGCCAACATGGGCGACGGCTGGGAAACGCGCCGCCGTCGCGAGCCGGGCAACGACTGGGCGATCGTCGCGCTCGCGCGGCCCGGCGTGATCCGGCGCGTCGAAGTCGACACCGCGTTCTTCAAGGGCAATTTCCCCGACCGCTGCTCGCTGCAGGCCGCGCGCGTCGACGGTGGTACCGACGATTCGCTCGTCACGCAGGCGATGTTCTGGGCCGAACTGCTCGGCGAGCAGAAGCTGTCGATGGACAGCGTCCATACGTTCGACCGGCTCGCGCAGCTCGGCCCCGTCACGCACGTGCGCTTCAACATCTTCCCGGACGGCGGCGTGTCGCGCCTGCGTCTGTGGGGCGAACCGGCGTAACGGAGGCGGCGATGAGCGAACCCCGCATCCTGCGCGTCGAGCGCCTGACCCGTGAAGCGTTCGCGCCGTTCGGCGACGTGATTGCGCTCGAAGGCGCGCGGCATTTTCCGATCAACGGCGGCACGACCGAGCGCTTTCACGACCTCGCGACCATCGACGTGTGCGCGGACGGCGGCCGGCCGCTCGTCAGCGTGTTCCGCGCGCAGCCGCGCACGCTGCCGGTCGCCGTCACGCTGATGGAGCGCCATCCGCACGGCAGCCAGGCGTTCATCCCGCTCGCGAGCGTGTCGCGCTATGCGATCGTCGTCGCGCCGGCCGGCGAATTCCGGCCGGACGCGATGCGTGCGTTCCTGGCCGAAGGCTGGCAGGGCGTGAACTACGCAAAAGGTGTCTGGCACCATCCGCTGCTCGCGCTCGACGCGGTCAGCGACTTCGTGATCGTCGATCGCGGCGGCCCGCAGCCGAACTGCGACGAGATTCCGCTCGACGGCGTGTGGACGCTCGAACTGGAGCGGGCCTGCGCGAGCGTGCTCTGACGCGACGCGCGTTCCGCCATCGGCAGCGTTGGTCGGCGCGACGCTCGGCACTTGCGCGACTGCGCTCGTCTTCGTCGAAGGGTGTTTGAAAGCATGCCGGAGCGGCTCCGGCATGCAGCGCGCGAAGACGTTCCGAAAACAACACGGCCCGGGCGGCGGCGGATGCCGGCCGGGCCGTCGTACGTGCGGAAACTGCGCGAATCAGTGCTTGCGGTGCGGGCAGTTCTCGGTCGTGCACGAGCCGTACATCGCGAGCGAGTGCTCCTGCAGCCGGAAGCCGCGTTCCTTCGCGATCGCCTGCTGGCGGCCTTCGATCTCGGCATCGAAGAATTCCTCGACGCGGCCGCAATCGAGGCACACGAGGTGATCGTGGTGCGAACCTTCGTTCAGCTCGAACACGGCCTTGCCGGATTCGAAGTTGCTGCGCGTGAGCAGGCCGGCCTGCTCGAACTGCGTGAGCACGCGATAGACGGTAGCGAGCCCGATGTCGAGCTGTTCGCTGAGCAGATTGCGGTAGACGTCTTCGGCCGTCAGGTGACGCACGGGGCTTTGCTGGAAGATTTCGAGAATCTTGAGCCGCGGTAGGGTGGCCTTTAGCCCGATATTCTTGAGATCCGTTGGATTGGTCATGGCTAGGCGTCCCTAGAGTACAATGCAGGGCTTCAATGTTACCGGCTTTTCGCCGTTCCAGAAACACGCGCGGCCTGCGACGCGGGCCAGCACGGTGAAGGAAATGATCCCAGAATCGCTTTCGCACTTTCAGAGGAGTCGCATGCGGAGTGCCATCATCGCTGCCGCCGCCGTTGCCGCGCTGGCGGGTTGTTCGTCGTACGACAGCGTGACGCAGCGCATTGCGCAAAGCATCACGCCCTATCGGATCACCGTCGTGCAGGGCAACTTCGTGTCGCAGGAGAAAGCCTCGCAGCTGCAGGCCGGGATGACGCGCGACCAGGTGCGCGCGCTGCTCGGCACGCCGCTGCTGGCGGACATGTTCCATGCGGACCGCTGGGATTACCTGTTCTACTTCAAGCGCGGCTCGACGTCGGTCGTCCAGCAGCGCGACCTCGTGCTGACGTTCGCGGGCGATCGCCTCGCGAGCTGGACCGGCGCCGAGAATCTGCCGTCCGAGCTCGACCTGCTGGCCGACATCGACGGCGACCGCGGCGGCAAGAAGGCGAAGGCGGCCGCAGCGGCGAGAGCGGCGTCCGAGGCGGCCGCGGCACGCGCGGCGCAGACGGCGAGCGCGCCGGCAGCCGATTCGGCCGCGAGACTGTCGACCGTGCCGGCGTCGGCCGCTTCGGTTGTCGATCAGGACGCGAACGCGCAGGCTGCGCGCGCGGCGAACCGCGCGACCAACCAGGTGCCGGGGCAGGGCTCGGCTGCACGCCGCTTCACGCCGTCGGCGCAGGCGTCGGGCGGCGCACCGGTGCCGGGCGGCCAGCCGCCGGGCGCGGTGCCCGCGATCCAGCCGCAGTTCCAGTTCCATCGCCCGCCCCCGCCGAACACGTCCACCGATGCGACGCCGCCGGTCGGGCCGCAAGGTTCGGACACGCTGCAGAACCAGCCGCTCACCGCGCCGGCCCAGTAAGCGCGAGCGCGCGGAAACGGGCGGCATGCGCCGCCCCTCTTTAGACCTGTCGTATAGAAAGCCATGAAGATTGCGATTGCCGGCGCATCGGGCCGTATGGGCCGGATGCTGATCGAAGCCGTTCTCAACGATTCCGACGCGCAGCTCGTCGGCGCGCTCGACCGTGCCGGCTCGCCGTTCCTCGGTCAGGACGCCGGCGCGTTCCTCGGCAAGGAAACCGGGATCAAGCTGACCGACGATCTCGACGCCGTGTTCGCGCAGGCCGACTACCTGATCGATTTCACGCGCCCGGAAGGCACGCTCGCACACGTCGAGGCCGCGCTGCGCCACGACGTGAAACTGGTGATCGGCACGACGGGCTTCACCGCCGAGCAGAAGGCCGCGCTGCATGCGGCGGCCGGCAAGATCGGGATCGTGTTCGCGGCGAACATGAGCGTCGGCGTGAACGTCACGCTGAAGCTGCTCGAGTTCGCGGCCAAGCATTTCTCGCACGGCTACGACATCGAGATCATCGAGGCGCACCATCGGCACAAGGTCGATGCGCCGTCCGGCACGGCGCTGATGATGGGCGAAGCCGTCGCCGGTGCGCTCGGGCGCTCGCTCGACGATTGCGCGGTGTACGGCCGCCACGGCGTGACGGGCGAACGCGATCCGTCGACGATCGGCTTTGCGGCGGTGCGCGGCGGCGACATCGTCGGCGATCACACCGTGCTGTTCGCCGGCATCGGCGAGCGGATCGAGATCACGCACAAGTCGTCGAGCCGCGTATCGTACGCGCAGGGCGCGCTGCGCGCGGTGCGCTTCCTGTCGGCGCGCGGCGCCGGCCTGTTCGACATGCAGGACGTGCTCGGCCTGCGCTGACCTTCCAGGGAAACTCCGATGGCCATTCCCACCGGCGTTGTCCACTACCTCGAAAGCGGCGATGCGATCACGCACGCCGTCGCCTACGTGCTGCTGGCGATGTCGATCGCCAGCTGGTGCTTCCTGTTGATGAAAGCGTGGCTGCTGGTGCGCGCGAAGCGGCAGGGGCCGCGTGCGCTCGCCGCGTTCTGGCGCGCGTCGTCGCTCGATGCGGGCATCGCCGCGTTGGCCGGCGCCGATCGCGAGCGCGTGTTCGTGCCGCTCGCCGAAGCGGCGCGCGACGCCGCCGACGACCACGATCCGGCCGCGCTCGCCGCGCGGGTCGAGCGCAGCGAACGCGTGCTGCGCGCGCTGCGTCACGCGATGCTGCGCTCGCAGCGGCGCCTCGAATTCGGCCAGGTGCTGCTCGCGTCGATCGGCAGCACCGCGCCGTTCGTCGGCCTGCTCGGCACGGTGTGGGGCATCTACCATGCGCTCGGCAGCATCGCCGCGAGCGGGCAGGCGCAGATCGAGAACGTCGCGGGGCCGGTCGGCGAGGCACTGATCATGACCGCGTTCGGGCTCGTCGTCGCGATTCCCGCGGTGCTCGCGTACAACATTCTCGGGCGGCTCGTGCGGCAGCTCGCCGAGGAACTCGACGGCTTCGCGCGCGATCTGCACGTATTCGTGTGCGCGCAGCCCGCGTGACGCACCGGCGACGGAGGAACGATCATGGCATTCGGCGGACTGGAGCACCACAAGACGTCGGCGCCGATGGCGGAGATCAACATGACGCCGCTGATCGACGTGATGCTCGTGCTGCTCGTGATCTTCATCATTACCGCGCCGCTGATGACGCACGCGATCCGGCTCGATCTGCCGAAGGTCGCGGCGAGCGTCGCGCGCGACACGCCGCAGTCCGTCACGCTGTCGATCGACGACGCGGGCAAGCTGTACTGGAACGACACGCCGGTCGCGCTCGACGCGCTGTCCGCGCGCTTTCGGGCCGCGGCCGCGGGCGGTGCGCCGCCCGAACTGCGGCTGCGTGCTTCGCGCGCGACGCGCTACGACGTGATCGCGCAAGTGATGGGCGCCGCGCAGGCCGCCGGTCTGACGCGAATCGGCTTCGTGACCGACGTGCCGCCGCAGCCGCCGGCAGCACGCGCGACGCGCTGAGCGCGCGGCGGCACCGGCGCGCGCGAACGGTGCGCGCACATCGCGTTTGCGCCCGCGAGACCGGCCGTACGGCGCGGCGCGGGCGGTATAATCGTCGTTTTTCCCGGTCGGCAGGGTGTCCCTGATCATCCGGAGCCTGTCCGGGCGTTCCGGGGTTCGTCCGGCAGCCGCGGCCGGGCCCGCGGACGGCCAGCCTGTTGCTGCGCCGGGCAAGCACGAATTTCGATCCACTCCCGCGCGAGCGTCGCGCCGCTTAAAGCCTAGTCCGAACCACACCATGCACGAGAGATACGTACCCGCCGACGTCGAAGCCGCCGCCCAGGGCGACTGGCGCGCAGCCGATGCCTACAAGACGAAGGAAGACTCGCAGAAGCCGAAGTTCTACTGCGTGTCGATGCTGCCGTACCCGTCCGGCAAGCTGCACATGGGTCACGTGCGCAACTACACGATCAACGACGTGATGTACCGCTACCTGCGGATGAACGGCTACAACGTGCTGATGCCGATGGGCTGGGATGCGTTCGGGATGCCGGCCGAGAACGCCGCGATGGCCAACGGCGTGCCGCCCGCGAAGTGGACGTACGACAACATCGAGTACATGAAGGGCCAGATGCAGTCGATGGGTCTCGCGATCGACTGGTCGCGCGAAATCGCGACGTGCAAGCCCGACTACTACAAGTGGAACCAGTGGCTGTTCCTGAAGATGCTCGAGAAGGGCATCGCGTACAAGAAGACGGGCACCGTGAACTGGGATCCGGTCGACCAGACCGTGCTCGCGAACGAGCAGGTGATCGACGGCCGCGGCTGGCGCTCGGGCGCGCTCGTCGAGAAGCGCGAGATTCCGATGTACTACCTGCGGATCACGCAGTACGCGGACGAGCTGCTGAACGATCTCGACGGCCTCGGCTGGCCTGAGCGCGTGAAGATCATGCAGCAGAACTGGATCGGCAAGAGCTTCGGCGTGAACTTCGGCTTCCCGTACGAGCTCGACGGCGAGAAGGCGTTGCTGCGCGTGTTCACGACGCGCGCCGACACGATCATGGGCGTCACGTTCTGCGCGATCGCGGCCGAGCACCCGCTCGCGACGCGCCTCGCGCAGGACAAGCCCGAACTGCAGGCGTTCATCGAAGAATGCAAGCGCGGCGGCGTCGCCGAGGCCGACGTCGCGACGATGGAGAAGAAGGGCATCGCGACCGGCTTCTCGGTCACGCACCCGCTGACCGGCGAGCCGGTCGAGGTATGGATCGGCAACTACGTGCTGATGAGCTACGGCGAAGGCGCGGTGATGGGCGTGCCGGGCCACGACGAGCGCGATTTCGCGTTCGCGAAGAAATACGGGTTGCCGATCAAGCAGGTGATCGCCGCCGAAGGGCAGACGTACTCGCTCGACGCATGGCAGGAGTGGTACGGCGACAAGGAAGTCGCGGTCTGCGTGAACAGCGGCAAGTACGACGGTCTGCGCTATGCGGACGCGGTCGACGCGGTCGCGGCCGACCTGAAGGCCGGCGGCTTCGGCGACAAGCAGGTCACGTGGCGCCTGCGCGACTGGGGCGTGTCGCGTCAGCGCTACTGGGGCACGCCGATTCCGATCATCCACTGCCCGTCGTGCGGCGACGTGCCGGTGCCCGAGCAGGATCTGCCGGTCGTGCTGCCGGAAGACCTCGTGCCGGACGGCTCGGGCAACCCGCTCGCGAAGTCGGAAGCGTTCCTGAACTGCACGTGCCCGAAGTGCGGTGCGGCCGCGAAGCGCGAAACCGACACGATGGATACCTTCGTCGATTCGTCGTGGTACTTCTCGCGCTACACGGCGCCGGATGCGGACACGATGGTCGATTCGCGCACCGACTACTGGATGCCGATGGATCAGTACATCGGCGGCATCGAGCACGCGATCCTGCACCTGCTGTATTCGCGTTTCTGGACCAAGGTGATGCGCGACCTGGGCCTCGTGAAGTTCGGCGAACCGGCGAAGAACCTGCTTACGCAGGGGATGGTGCTGAACGAGACGTTCTATCGCGAAGATGCGGCCGGCAAGAAGACCTGGTACAACCCGGCCGACGTGACGGTCACGCACGACGACAAGGGACGCCCCGTCGGCGCGACGCTCAACGCCGACGGTCAGCCGGTCGTGCTGGGCGGCATCGAGAAGATGTCGAAGTCGAAGAACAACGGCGTCGACCCGCAGGTACTGATCGATCAGTACGGCGCCGATACCGCGCGTCTGTTCACGATGTTCGCCGCGCCGCCGGAGCAGCAGCTCGAATGGTCGGGCGCGGGCGTCGAAGGCGCGAGCCGCTTCCTGCGCCGCGTGTGGAGCTTCGGCTACGCGAACCGCGACGCGCTCGCCGCGCGCGCGGGCTTCGACGCGGCCGCGCTCGGCGAGGCCGACAAGGCGCTGCGCCGCGAGATCTACAGCGTGCTGAAGCAGGCCGATTTCGACTATCAGCGCCTGCAGTACAACACGGTCGTATCGGCCGCGATGAAGATGCTGAACGCGATCGACGGCGCGAAGGGCGCGACGCCCGGCGTGCTGCGCGAAGCGTACGGCGTGCTGCTGCGCGTGCTGTACCCTGTCGTCCCGCACATCACGTTCGAACTGTGGAAGGCGCTCGGCTACGCGGACGAGTTCGGCCCGCTGCTCGACGCGCCGTGGCCGAAGGTCGACGAGGCGGCGCTCGAGCAGGCCGAGATCGAGCTCGTGCTGCAGGTGAACGGCAAGGTGCGCGGCGCGCTGAAGGTCGCGAAGGACGCGAGCCGCGACGCAATCGAAGCCGCGGCGCTCGCCGACGACGCATTCGCGAAGTTCGGCGAGGGCAAGCCGGCGAAGAAGATCGTCGTCGTGCCGGGCCGCCTCGTGAACATCGTCGTCTGACGGCCGTCGGCCGTCCGGCGCACACAGAAGGAGCGAAGGTGATCCGCAGATCGTTTTTGATGCTCGTCGGCAGCGCGCTCGCGTTGTCGGCATGCGGCTTTCAGCTGCGCGGCCAGCAGGACTATGCGTTCAAGCACCTGCTGATCGCCGGCGCACCGCCGGCCGTCGCGGCGCGGCTCACGCGCCTCGTCGAGGCCGGCAGCGACACGAAGATCGTCAAGTCGGCGGACGACGCCGACGCGGTGCTGCGCATGTGGGAATCGCGCGGCCAGAACACGCTGACGCTCAACAAGTACGGTTCCGCGCAGGAATACGCGCTGTTCTACACGCTGAACTACACGCTGACGAGCAAGGACGGCACCGTGCTGATCCCGCCGAGCGCGATCGCGCTGAACCGCGCGATGACGTACAGCGATCAGTACACGAACGCGAAGGCGCAGGAAGCCGACATCCTGTACGCCGACATGCAGAACGACGCGGTCGATCAGTTGATGCGGCGTCTCGCGATCGTCCACTCGCTGACGCCGGCGCCCGAGGACGTCGTACCGGGCGTCGCGCCGCGCGCGCCGTTGCCGCCGCCGCCGCTTTGATCGCGGGCGCACGCACCGATGCAACTGCGACTTGATGCGCTCGAGCCGCACCTCGCGAAAGGGGTGGCCGGGCTCTACACCGTCTACGGCGACGAGCCGCTGCTCGCGCAGGAAGCGTGCGACCGCATTCGCACGGCCGCGCGTGCAGCGGGCTTCACCGAGCGGTCGGTGCATACGGTCGAGCGCGGCTTCGACTGGAGCGTGCTGCTCGGCGCGACGCAGGCGATGTCGCTGTTCGGCGAGCGCCAGCTGATCGAGCTGCGCATTCCGTCGGGCAAGCCGGGCAAGGAAGGCGCGGACGCGCTGAAGGCGCTCGCGGCCGCCGGCAATCCGGACGCGCTGCTGCTCGTCACGTTGCCGCGCCTGGACGCGGCAACGCAGAAGTCCGCATGGTTCACCGCGCTGCAGAACGGCGGCGTCGCGCTGAAGATCGACCCGGTCGATCGCGCGCAACTGCCGAACTGGATCGGCCAGCGTCTCGCGATGCAGGGCCAGCGCGTCGCGGCCGGCGACGACGGGCGGCGCGCGCTGCAATTCATCGCGGAGCGCGTCGAAGGCAATCTGCTTGCCGCGCACCAGGAAATCCAGAAGCTCGGGCTGCTGTATCCGCAAGGTGCGCTGTCGTTCGAGCAGGTGCATGACGCGGTGCTGAACGTTGCGCGCTACGACGTGTTCAAGCTGAACGAAGCGATGCTCGCCGGCGACGCCGCGCGGCTCGCGCGCATGATCGACGGACTGAAGGGCGAAGGCGAGGCGATCGTGCTCGTGATGTGGGCCGTCGTCGAGGAACTGCGCACGCTGTTGCGGATCAAGCGCGGCGCCGCGGCCGGCAAGCCGCTCGCGACGCTGCTGCGCGAGAACCGCGTCTGGGGGCCGCGCGAGCGGCTGATCGCCCCGGCGCTGAATCGCGTGTCGGAAGCCGTGCTCGAGAAGGCGCTCGCGTTTGCCGCGAAGCTCGATCGGCAGGTCAAGGGGCTGACGGCCGTCGCGCCGGGCCGCCGCGTGCACGACGAGCCGCCGCCCGACCCGTGGGACGGCCTGTTCCAGCTCGCGATGACGGTCGCGGGCGCACGCGGCGAGCGACCGCCGACCGCGGGTCGCGTGCGGCGTTGAGTCTCGTCCGGGCCTTCAGCGTACGTACCGCAACCCGCTTACAATGCTTCGATGCCGGCGCGGCTGTCCCGCCGCCGCGCCGCGCGTTTCTCCTCACGAATTCATGCCGCGCGACGCGGCCCGCTTCACGAGTCACACGATGGATATCGACCAGTACATGACGGACCTGGGCCGCCGTGCCCGGCACGCTTCCCGCGCGATGGCGCGCGCCAGTACGGCGGCGAAGAACGCGGCGCTCGAAGCGGTCGCGCACGCGATCGAACGCGACGCGCACGCGCTGAAGGACGCGAACGCGCGCGACGTTGCCCGTGCTCGCGAAAAGGGGCTCGATGCGGCGTTCGTCGATCGTCTGACGCTGTCGGACAAGGCGCTGAAGACGATGGTCGAAGGGCTGCGCCAGGTCGCATCGCTCGCCGATCCGATCGGCGAGATCGGCAATCTCAAGTACCGTCCGAGCGGGATCCAGGTCGGTCAGATGCGCGTGCCGCTCGGCGTGATCGGCATCATCTACGAGTCGCGGCCGAACGTGACGATCGACGCGGCCGCACTGTGCCTGAAGTCGGGCAACGCGACGATCCTGCGCGGCGGCTCCGAGGCGCTCGAATCGAATGCGGCGCTCGCGAAGCTGATCGGCGAAGGGCTCGCCGCGGCCGGCCTGCCGCAGGACGCGGTGCAGGTGGTCGCTACCGCCGATCGCGCGGCGGTCGGCAAGCTGATCACGATGACCGAATACGTGGACGTGATCGTGCCGCGCGGCGGCAAGAGCCTGATCGAGCGTCTGATCAACGAGGCGCGCGTGCCGATGATCAAGCACCTCGACGGCATCTGCCACGTGTACGTCGACGATCGCGCGGATCTCGACAAGGCGCTGACCGTCTGCGACAACGCGAAGACGCACCGCTACGGCACCTGCAACACGATGGAGACGCTGCTCGTCGCGAGCGGCATCGCCGCGAAGGTGCTGCCGCCGCTCGGCAAGCTGTATCGCGACAAGCAGGTCGAGCTGCGCGTGGACGCGGCCGCGCGTGCGGTTCTGGCCGACGCGGGCGTCGGCCCGCTCGTCGACGCGACCGAAGAAGACTGGCATACCGAATATCTGGCGCCGGTGCTCGCGATCAAGATCGTCGACGGGCTCGACGCCGCGATCGAGCACATCAACCATTACGGCTCGCACCACACCGACGCGATCGTCACCGAGGATCACGACCGCGCGATGCGCTTCCTGCGCGAGGTCGATTCGGCGAGCGTGATGGTCAACGCATCGACGCGTTTTGCGGACGGTTTCGAATTCGGCCTCGGTGCCGAAATCGGCATCTCGAACGACAAGCTGCACGCGCGCGGCCCGGTCGGCCTCGAAGGGCTGACGTCGCTGAAGTACGTCGTGCTCGGTCACGGCGAAGGCCGGCAGTAACGCGAGGTGCACGACCGATGGCAATGCTCTGGATCAAGACGTTCCACATCGTTCTGATCGCCGCGTGGTTCGCGGGGCTGTTCTATCTGCCGCGCATCTACGTGAACCTCGCGATGGAGACCGATCCGGCCGCCGTGCGCCGTCTGCTGCTGATGGCGCGCAAGCTGTTCCGCTTCATGACGTTCATCGCGGTGCCCGCGCTCGCGTGCGGGCTGTGGCTGTGGCTCGCGATCGGCATCGGGCAGGGACAGGGCTGGATTCATGCGAAGGTGACGGTCGTGCTGCTGCTCGTCGTCTATCACGCGTATTGCGGGTATCTGCTGCGCGTGTTCGAGCGCGGCGAGAACCGCCGCAGCGACAAGTGGTATCGCGTGTTCAACGAACTGCCGGTGCTCGGCATGCTCGCCGCGGTCGCGCTGGTCGTGATCAAGCCGTTCTGACCGGCGCGCCGGCCGCCGTCTTCGTGGCCGCTGCGCTCGTTTTCTCGACGATCGTTTCAGCGACGGCGCCCCGCGGGGCGCCGTCTCGCTTTGCGGCGCGCGTCGTCAGTCCTTCGCGTCGTCGATCCGCCGCCGCGTGATCGCCTCCTTCGCGCGGCCGACCCGTTCCATCAACGCCGGGCCGCGCGACAGCGCGACGCCGACCGCAAGGATGTCGCCGATCGCCAGATGCGACATCCGCGACGTCATCGGCGAGAACACGTCGGTCTCCTCGGCGATATTCGATGCAAGGCTCACGGTCGCGAGCTTCGCGAGCGGCGAGTGGCTGTGCGTGATCGCGACGACTTTCGCGCCGCACGCGAGCGCGGCACGCGCGGCGTCGACGATGTCGCGCGTGCGACCGGTGTTCGAGATCGCGACGACGACGTCCTGCGGCCCGAGCAGCGCGGCCGACATCGAGAACGTGTGCGGGTCCGAATACGCGACGCTCGGCACGCCGAGCCGAAAGAACTTGTGCTGGATGTCCTGTGCGGCGATGCCCGAGCCGCCGGCGCCGTAGAACTCGATCCGCGACGCGTTCGACAGCAGCGCGATCGCGTCGGCGACGCTGCCGGCGGACAGACTGTTGCGCACCTCGATCAGCGCACCGATCGTGCGGTCGAACACCTTGCCGATGATGCCGGGTGCCGGCTCGTCCGGCTCGACGTCGCGATACACGGACGACACGCCCGGCGCGATGCTCTGCGCGAGCCGGATCTTGAATTCGCGGAAGCCGCTGCAGCCGAGCGCCTGGCAGAAACGCGCGATCGTCGGCTGGCTGACGCCGGCGCGCGTCGACAGCTCGGTCATCGCGAGGTCGAGTACCTCGCGAGGCGCGGCGAGGATGTAGTCGGCAAGCTTGCGTTCGGACGGGCGCAGGTCGGCGCGGATCGCTTCGATGCGAGGCAGCATGGGATGGCGGGCGGAAATCGGGTTCGGATGCGGGAGTGTATCGCAGACGAATTGTAGAAAATCTACATGAAAATGCTAGCGATATTGTGGATTTCTGGCTGGGTGTCGTGTAACGGTAATCAGGGTTTTTACTAGTATTTGGCGTGCTATCGGCAGGAATAGACGTTGCGTGCCTGTCGGTCGCCGTTGCGTGCTTGTAGTTTTTCTACTAGACTGCGTCCGTTCAGTCGGCTCGTTCGACCGTCCCCACGATTCCAACCGCCGGTGTCGGCCGGCATACAGGAGCGCCCAGCATGACGTCGCTGCATCCCACCCTGGCGAAGGTCACCGAACGCGTGATCGCCCGCAGCCAATCGACCCGATCCGCCTATCTGCAGCGCATCGACGGCGCGCAGGGCAAATTCCCGGCCCGCGGCGCGCTGTCGTGCGCGAACCTCGCGCACGGCTTCGCGGGCCTCGAGGGCAACGACAAGTTCGCGATCAAGGCGATCCGGCAGCCGAACATCGGCATTGTGTCGTCCTACAACGAAATGCTGTCCGCGCACGCGCCGTACAAGGACTTCCCCGACATCATCAAGGCCGCCGCGCGCGAAAACGGCGGCGTCGCGCAGTTCGCGGGCGGCGTGCCGGCGATGTGCGACGGCATCACGCAGGGCAATCCGGGGATGGAGCTGTCGCTGTTCTCGCGCGAGGCGATCGCGATGGGCACGGCGATCGCGCTCACGCACAACATGTTCGACGCGGCGCTGTGCCTCGGCATCTGCGACAAGATCGTGCCGGGCCTGCTGATCGGCGCGCTGCAGTTCGGCCACCTGCCGACGATCTTCGTGCCGGCCGGTCCGATGACGAGCGGCCTGTCGAACGACGACAAGGCGAAGATCCGCCAGCAGTTCGCGACCGGCCAGGTCGGCCGCGACGCGCTGCTCGAAGCGGAGTCGGCCGCGTATCACGGTCACGGCACCTGCACGTTCTACGGCACCGCCAACAGCAACCAGATGCTGATGGAAGTGATGGGGCTGCATCTGCCGGGCGCCGCGTTCGTGCATCCGCATACGCCGCTGCGCGACGCGCTGACGGCCGAGGCCGCGCGCCGCGTGCTCGATCTGACCGTCGAGCGCGGCCACTACACGCCGATCGGCCACGTGATCGACGAGAAGGCGATCGTCAACGGGATCGTCGCGCTGCTCGCGACCGGCGGCTCGACGAACCATACGCTGCACCTCGTCGCGATCGCGCGCGCGGCCGGCATCCTGATCGACTGGAACGATTTCGACGAGCTGTCGGCCGTCGTGCCGCTGCTCGCGAAGATCTACCCGAACGGCAAGGCCGACGTGAATCACTTCCATGCGGCGGGCGGCGTCGCGTTCCTGGTGCGCAACCTGCTCGAAGGCGGACTGCTGCACGAGGACGTGGCGACGGTCGCCGGCCGCGGCCTCGTGCACTACACGAAGGAGCCGAAGCTCGTCGACGGCAAGCTGACGTGGGTCGACGGCGTCGCCGAAAGCCACGACACGAAGGTGCTGCGCGGCATTCGCGACCCGTTCCAGCCGGACGGCGGCCTGCGGCTGATGCAAGGCCGGCTCGGCCGCGGCGTGATCAAGATTTCGGCGGTCGCGCCCGAACACCGCAAGGTGAAGGCGCCGGCGATTGTGTTCGACTCGCAGGAAGCCGTGCAGGAGGCGTTCGATCGCGGCGAGCTGAAGCGCGACTTCGTCGCCGTCGTGCGGTTCCAGGGCGCGCGCGCGAACGGGATGCCCGAGCTGCACCGTTTGACGCCGCTCCTCGGCGTGCTGCAGGATCAGGGCTTCCACGTCGCGCTCGTCACCGACGGCCGGATGTCCGGCGCGTCCGGCAAGGTGCCGGCCGTGATCCACCTGTCGCCCGAAGCGCTGCTCGGCGGGCCGATCGGCAAGGTGAAGACGGGCGACATGCTGGTGATCGATGCGGAGGCCGGCGTGCTCGACATCGACGTCGACGACGCCGAATGGCATGCGCGCCCGGTCGCGCAGCCGCTGCATCAGGCCGACAATGAAACGGGTTTCGGGCGCGAACTGTTCGGCGTGTTCCGCGCGGCTGCCGCGCCGGCCGAGCAGGGCGCATCGGTTTTCGGGACGCTGGTCGGCGAAGCGGCCGCCCGCGTCACCGCGTGAATTTCAAGATCAAGGAGTGTCATCGATGAAGACGATTGGCGAAATCGTGAAGCTGGGCCCGGTGATTCCGGTGCTCGCGTTCGACTCGGTCGAGCAGGGCGAACAGGTGTCGCGCGCGTTGCACGCGGGCGGCGTGAAGGTGCTGGAGATCACGCTGCGTACGCCGGCAGGCATCGAAGCGATCCAGCGCGCGAGCCAGCTCGCGGAGGACATCGTTGTCGGCGTCGGCACGATCACGAAGCCCGAGCACTGCGCACAGGCGAAGCGTGCGGGCGCGAAGTTCGGCGTGTCGCCGGGGCTGACGAAGGATCTGCATCTCGCGTCGCTCGATGCGGGCCTGCCGCTGCTGCCGGGCGTGATGACGCCGAGCGACATCATCCAGGCGCTCGAATTCGGCTACGAGATCGTGAAGTTCTTCCCTGCGCAGCAGGCGGGCGGCGTGCCGATGCTGCAGGCGTTCCACGGTCCGTTCCCGACGCTGAAGTTCTGCCCGACCGGCGGGATCACGGCGGACACCGCGCCGAATTTCCTGAAGCAGCCGAACGTCGTGTGCGTCGGCGGGTCGTGGCTCACGCCGAAGGCCGCGCTCGCCGCGCAGGACTGGGCGGAGGTCACGCGGCTCGCGGAGGCTGCGAGCCGGCTTTCGCGTTGAAACGCTGACGCGTAGCCTCGTCGTCGCCCGTCGCACGACTTCGCGATTGTCCGCGGTGCGGCGGCGACGGGCACGCGCCCCACATCACTGGCGTCTTTTTTTGTACGCGCGGAAAAAAAGTAAATAAATGACAACGGCGGGGGGCGTGAACAGAACCAGTCCGACCAGTCCTTCCAGTTCGGCGACCTCGTCGGCATTGCGTACACCATACCAGTCGACCAGACGGTTCGCCCACGTTTCGGGAAAGCGCGGAAAGAGCTCGTAGTGCGTGATCCAGACGAGCGTCAACAGATTGGCGATCAGATAGACAAAAAACAGTCCGATCAGTATTTGGCGGGCGCGCTTCATGAGACCACTACGGTACCGTAAGCGTCATATGCGTTGGCGGCGATCCTGAATTTTGGAGCGTTCAATATCGCTCTGCGCAGCGCAATGAAGTCGGAACGCTTTTCAACCGTAATGCAGCCTTCGCTGATACCCAGCGGGCCCTTAGGGTGGAGCCTGAATTGCCCGCGCTTCACTTGCGAGCAGAACAGTTCGTCATCGATCTTTCGATCCTTCGCATATAGTGCGAACCATTCGAATTTGTTGACGCCTCGAAGCAAATGCGGGATATCAAACAGAGTGCTTCCGCGGTCGACTATATAGTACGTTCCGCGTGGAATAGGCCCGTTTTTGACGATGCATTGATACTGCGGTTTATTCCGATATTGGCCTTGTCCGGAGAACGCCGGAAATCGTTGAGATCCATGAATTAGTTTGCTTAGCGGCTGACTGTTCAATTCGAAAGAGATTTGCATCGGGATCGATATTCCGCGGTGAAAGAGCGCTCGACGCTAGCAGAGAGGATTTCAACGATCAATCAGGCCCCGAAGACGGCAAGGGCTCGATGGTGGCCTGGGCCGAGTCGCCGTCGCGTATCTCATGTCGCAAATGTCCGGTTCCGCCGGCTCGCCCATCCATCGACGGCGAGTGTCACGCTCGATTTCGAGTCCGAAGGTTCGCTCGGCAGCCGTCGTACAAGGGTCTTTACGGATGGAACCGGTTCTATCCGTCAACCGTAAACATAAGTAAAATTCAGCGTCCTGACAGCGGGTGGAGTACCCCCGTGTTTCGGAGACCTGCATAGCCGGGCATACTCGCAACCACTCGCCCGGTTCGAACAATCCCAAGGAGGAGTGCCACATGGGGGCTGTCCAAGGCAGCATGCTGCTCGTATTCACGCTGATCGCGATCGCCGCGCTGATCCTGATGATCGCGCGCCTGAAGATCTACCCGTTCCTGGTGCTGATCATCGTTTCGCTGGGCCTCGGTCTCGCCGTCGGCATGCCGATGGACAAGATCGTCAAGTCGTTCGAAACCGGCACGGGCGGCACGCTCGGCCACATCGCGATCGTCGTCGGCCTCGGGACGATGCTCGGCAAGATGATGGCCGAATCGGGCGGCGCCGAGCGGATCGCGACCACGCTGATCGACTGGTTCGGTGAAAAGAACATTCACTGGGCGATGATGTTCGTCGCGATCATCGTCGGCCTGCCGGTGTTCTTCGAAGTCGGCTTCGTGCTGCTGATCCCGATCGCGTTCAACGTCGCGAAGCGCACCGGCAAGTCGCTGCTCGTCGTCGGGCTGCCGATGGTGGCCGGCCTGTCGGTCGTGCACGGGCTGATCCCGCCGCACCCGGCCGCGCTGCTCGCCGTTCAGCAATACGGTGCCGACATCGGCAAGACGATCGCGTTCGGCCTCGTCGTCGGCGTGCCGACGGCGGTCATCGCGGGGCCGCTGTTCGCGCTGATGATTTCGAAGTTCGTGAAGCTGCCGGAAAACAATCCGCTCGCGTCGCAGTTCGTCGACTCGCGCGCCGATGGCCGCACGCGCGAACTGCCGGGTTTCGGCATCACGCTGTTCACGATCCTGCTGCCCGTCGTGCTGATGCTCGTCGGCAGCTGGGCCGACCTGCTGTTCGCGCCGAAATCGCTGCCGAACAACCTGCTGCGCTTTGCCGGCAATTCGGACGTCGCGCTGCTGATCGCCGTGCTCGTGAGCTTCTTCACGTTCGGCAAGCTGCAGGGCTTCAACCGCGACCAGATCCAGAAATTCTGCGGCGAGTGTCTGGCGCCGATCGCAGGGATTACGCTGATCGTCGGCGCGGGCGGCGGCTTTGGCGGTATCCTGCGCGATAGCGGGATCTCGCAGCAGATCGTCGCGACCGCCACGCAGGCGCACCTGTCGCCGCTGCTGCTCGGCTGGTTCGTCGCCGCGCTGATCCGTCTCGCGACGGGCTCCGCGACGGTCGCGATGACGACGGCTTGCGGCATCGTCGCGCCGATCGCGGCTGCCGCGACCGGCACGGCGGTTCGTCCGGAACTGCTGGTGCTCGCGACGGGCTCGGGCTCGCTGATCTTCTCGCACGTGAACGACGGCGGTTTCTGGCTGATCAAGGAGTATTTCGGGATGACGGTCGGCCAGACGTTCAAGACCTGGACGCTGCTCGAAACGATCATCTCGGTGCTCGGCCTCGGCTTCACGCTGGTGCTGAGCATGGTTCTGTAACCAGGGGTAGTCAATGATTCTGATCGCAATGGGCGTGTCGGGCGCGGGCAAGTCGCGGATCGGCGAAATGCTAGCGGAACGCCTGTCGTGCAGCTATACCGACGGCGACGCGTTTCACAGCGCGGCCAACAAGGAAAAGATGCACCACGGCATTCCGCTCACCGACGACGACCGCTGGCCGTGGCTGCGCGCGATCCGCGCGGCGATCGAGGAAAAGCAGCGCGCCGGCGAGACCGCGGTCTTCACGTGCTCGTCGCTGAAGCGGTCGTATCGCGACGTGCTGCGCGGCAACGATACGGACGTGCGCTTCGTGTATCTGAAGGGTTCGTTCGACGTGCTGCGCGAGCGGCTGAAGACGCGTACCGGCCACTTCTTCGATCCGTCGCTGCTGCAGAGCCAGCTCGACACGCTCGAGGAGCCGGGCCCGGACGAAGCGATCGAAGTGAGCATCGAGTTGACGCCGGAACAGATCGTCGATCAGGTGATGCTGAAGGTCGGTCTCGCGCAGCAGCACTAAGCGCGGTTCGCGGCAATCGTATGACGCAAAGGCGCCCTTCGGGGCGCCTTTGTTCATTTGGGGCGGCAGCCGCCGGTCAGGTGGCCGGCGCAGCGCGTTTGGCGATGCCGTCGATCAGCACGTCGAGCATCGTGTCGTGCACGGCCGCGGGATCGAGCCGCGCATAGAGCGGCGCGGCCGCTCTGACGAGCGGGTATTCGGCATCGGACAGCGCGTTCATTTCGGCGAGTTCCTCGTCGTTCGCGGGCCGCGTGAGGCCGCCGGCTTCGGCAGCGGCGAGCCCGATCACGCTCGCATACCAGCCGACGCATACCGACGGCAGCGCCGCGCGCGCGATGCCGGCGTCGCGTAGCGCGCGATGCACGCTCTCGATGTGCGCGAGATCGGCAGGCCCCGTGCTCATGTGACGTTGCAGAAGCGCGAATGCGACCGGATGGCGCAGCGCGAGCGCGCGGTACTGGCGCGCAAGATCGCGCAATCGCTCGTGCCAGGGCAGCGCGTCGTCGACAGGCACCAGCGAGCGCGACAATGCGTTCGCGATCGCGCGATACAGGCCGTCCTTCGACTTGAAGTGATACAGCACGCTCATCGGGTCGCAGCCGATCGACTGCGCGAGCTTGCGCACGCTGAAGGCGGCTTCGCCGACCTCTTCGAGCAGCGCGAGCGCCGCGGCGACGATCGCGTCCTTGTCGAGGCCGCGCGGACCTTGGGCAGGTTTGTCATTCATCGGCGGTGCAGGGGCAGCGCGTGTGCCCCGTAAGCTTGACGAAAGCTGATTCTACACTGTAGAATTATTTCTGCGGTGTAGAAATTGGGTATCCCGACGCGTTGCCGAACGGCGAGCGCGCGGGCTCCAGGCGACACGGTCGTGCTCGCCGTCAACACGGGCCGTTGCGCCCCTTTTCTCGTTGACACCCAAGTGGAACCGGCTGCCCCACCCGCGAAGCCCGAACGGCTCTTCGACAGGCGGCCCAAGACCATGCAAGTGCAATCATGACTTTCAATCACAAGCCCGTGATCCAGGGCGACTCGCGTTTCATGCAAACGCAACTGAACATCGAAAAAGACAACTGGAACTGGTGCGATCCGGCCCGCTATGACGGCGATCGGCCGGCCAACTGGTACGAAGCGTCGCTGTCGCATCACGAGAACAGCCCGGCGCTCGCGCACGATGCGGTCTGCGACGTGCTCGTGATCGGCGCCGGCCTGCTCGGCGCGTCGGCCGCGCTGCATCTCGCGGAAGCGGGCGTCGACACGATCCTCGTCGACAAGCATCACGTCGGCTCGGCCGCGTCCGGCCGCAACGGCGGCCAGCTCACGCCGGGCCTTGCGCGCTGGGAGGCGGCGGACATGATCGAACGCCTGTCGCACGACGACGCGAAACGGCTGTGGCGCTTTGCGTCGACCGAATCGATGGACCTGATCGATGCGATCGGCGCACGCTACGCGCTCGACCTCGACCGCAAGCTCGGGCACGTGACGGCGGCCGTTCATCCCGGCCACATGAGCGCGCTGCTCGACGGCGCGGATGCGCGACGCCATCTCGGCGACGCGGGCGTGACGCTCGTCGGCCGCCATCAGCTGCATGACGAATACGTGCGCTCGGCGCTGTATCACGGTGCGGCGATCGACGCGATCGGCGGACAGATTCATCCGCTCGCGCTGGTGCGCGGCCTCGTGCACGGCTTCCGGCTGAACGGCGGCGCGCTGTACGAGGGGACGGAAGTGCTCGAACTCGACGAAACGCCCGCGGGCGTCGTCGCGACGACGCCGGGCGGCACGATCACGGCGCGCCGCGGCATCGTGCTCGCGCTGCACAACACGACGTTCCGGCTGCTCGACGACGGCGCGTCGACGACCGTGCCGTTCTTCACGTACGTAAGCGTGACGGCGCCGCTCGACGTCGACGTCGCGACGCTGATGCCGGCCGGCATGCCGGTGTACGACACGCAGTTCCAGATCGACTACTACCGGCCGGTGCGCGGCAACCGCCTGCTGTTCGGCGGTCAGGGCACCGGCACCTGCTGGGCGCAGCCGGACGTCAACGCGTATCTGCTGACGCGGCTGAACACCGTGTTTCCGCAGCTCGACGGACGCTTCGCGCTCGACTATTGCTGGAGCGGCGTCAGCGATTTCACGCTGAACGGCGCGACCGACAGCCGCAAGACCGACGGCCGCGTGCCGATGTACATGGTGCAGGGCTGGAGCGGTCACGGCGTCGCGCAGACGGTGCGGATCGGCAAGGCGATCTGCGACGACTTCGTCGGGCGCAACGACGACTTCTCGATGCTCACCGACATCGATCATCGCGAGATTCCGCTCGGCCGCCAGTTGTCGCCGGTCGCGATTCCGGCCGCGAAGGCCGCGATGAGCGTGCTCAGTACGCTCAATCCGGGACGAATGATCTCGTTCTGACGCGCTCGGCCCGTCAGCGTGCCGTACAAACGAAAAAGCCCGATGCGACCGCAGTCGCATCGGGCTTTGCTTTTCCGCGCGGCGGCTTCGCTTACGCGATCCGCTTCGCGAGTTCGACGGCCTTGCCGATGTACGAAGCGGGCGTCATCGCGAGCAGCCGGTCCTTCGCGTCCTGCGGAATCGCGAGCGTGCCGATGAACTGCTGCAGCGCTTCGCGCGTGATGCCCTTGCCGCGCGTCAGCTCCTTCAACTGCTCGTACGGATTCTCGATGCCATAGCGGCGCATCACCGTCTGCACCGGCTCGGCGAGCACTTCCCAGCAATTGTCGAGGTCGTCCTTGAGCCGCTGCGGATTCACTTCGAGCTTGTCGAGGCCGCGGATCAGCGCGTCGTACGCGAGCAGCGAATAGCCGAACGCGACGCCGATGTTGCGCAGGACGGTCGAATCGGTCAGATCGCGCTGCCAGCGCGACACCGGCAGCTTGTCGGCGAGGTGGCGCAGCGTCGCGTTCGCGAGGCCGAGGTTGCCTTCCGAGTTCTCGAAGTCGATCGGATTGACCTTGTGCGGCATCGTCGACGAGCCGATTTCGCCGGCCTTCGTCTTCTGCTTGAAGTAGCCGAGCGAGATGTAGCCCCACACGTCGCGGTCGAGGTCGAGCAGGATCGTGTTCGCGCGCGCGACCGCGTCGAACAGCTCGGCCATGTAGTCGTGCGGCTCGATCTGGATCGTGTACGGGTTGAACGTGAGCTTCAGGCGGTTCTCGATCACGTCGCGCGAGAACGCTTCCCAGTCGAATTCCGGATACGCGGACAGATGCGCGTTGAAGTTGCCGACCGCGCCGTTCATCTTGCCGAGGATCTCGACCTTCTCGATGCGCACGATCGCGCGCGAGAGACGCGCGGCGACGTTCGCGAGCTCCTTGCCGAGCGTCGTCGGGCTGGCCGGCTGGCCGTGCGTGCGCGACAGCATCGGCTGGTCGGCGAGCGCATGCGCGAGCGCGACGAGGCGCTGATGGACCGTGCGCAGCGCCGGCACGATCACGTGCTCGCGCGCGCCGGCGAGCATCATCCCGTGCGACGTGTTGTTGATGTCCTCGGACGTACACGCGAAGTGAATGAATTCGCTCGCCTTCTCGAGCTCGGCCTGGCCCTTCACCGATTCCTTCAGCCAGTATTCGACGGCCTTCACGTCGTGGTTCGTCACGCGCTCGATTTCCTTGATGCGCGCCGCGTCGTGCGCGGTGAAGCGCTCGACGAGCTGCAGCAGGAACTGTTCGGCCGCGTCGGAGAAGCGCGGGACTTCCGCGAAGCCGGCGCGCGACAGCGCGATCAGCCAGTGCACCTCGACGGTGACGCGGTGGCGCATGAACGCGGCTTCGGAGAGCCAGTCGCGCAGCGCTTCGGTCTTGCTGGCGTAGCGGCCGTCGAGCGGCGAGAGCGCGGTGAGGGCGAAAAGCGTATCGGGACGAGTGTCGGACATGATCGGGCGGGCCTTGGCGGCCGGGGCGAACGAGGGGGAGAAGAATCCGGCATTTTACCATCGGCGCGGGACGGCTCCGCCCGCCGCCGGCTCGTCGCGCGTCGGGACGTGCGCGCGAGCGCAGCCGCGGCGTACGTAGTCGGCGATCGCCGGCGCGCGCGCCGGTAGAATGCAGGCTTCTTCCCGATCGCCGCCGCCGGCGCGCCGCCTGCATGGAACTGAAATGGCTCGAAGACTTCGTGTCGCTCGCCGAAACGCGCAGCTTTAGCCGCTCCGCCGAACTGCGGCACGTGTCGCAGCCGGCGTTTTCGCGACGCATCCAGGCGCTCGAGGCGTGGCTCGCGACCGAACTGATCGACCGGTCGGTCTATCCGACGCGGCTCACGCAGGCCGGCCAGATCTTCTACGAGCAGGCGCTGACGATGCTGTCGCAGGCGCACGAAGCGAGAACGCTGCTGCGCGGCCACGTCGGCGCGTCGGTGCCGACGATCGAGTTCGCGGTGCCGCACACGCTGTCGCTCACGTATTTCCCGCGTTGGCTGCAGCGGATCGAAGCGAAGATGGGGCCGATCCACACGCGGCTGCGCGCGCTGAACGTGCACGATGCGGTGCTGTCGCTCGTCGAGGGCGGCTGCGATCTCGTGATGGGCTATCACCACCCGAGCCATCCGGTCGCGCTCGACCCGGCCCGCTACGACATGCTGGTGCTCGGCAGCGAGCCGATCAGCGCGTTTTCGGCGCCCGGCCGCGCGGGGCGGCCGCGCTACACGCTGCCCGGCACCGCGGACGCGCGCGTGCCGTACCTGTCGTATACGCCGAACGCGTATCTCGGCCGGATGACCGAGGTGATCGTCGCGAACGCGCCGACGCCGCTGTTTCTCGATCGCGTGTACGAAACCGACATGGCCGAAGGGCTGAAGGCGATGGCGCTCGCCGGGCACGGCGTCGCGTTCCTGCCGCACAGCGCGGTCGACGACGCGGTCGCGGCCGGCCGCCTGATCCGGCTCGATCGCGTCGCGCGCGGCGGCACGCATCCGTTCACGCTGACGATGGAGATCCGGCTGTATTGCGACAAGCTCGCGCTGCAGGGCGACGATCCGCGGCAGAAGCTCGTGCGCGCGCTGTGGGACGTCGTGCGCGACGAGCTGCGCGAAACGGCCGACTGACCGCGCCGGCTGACGACGCGCTTGCCACGCGTGCCGCGCAGCCCGTCGTGCGGCCGGCGCGGGCGAGCGGCTGCGACGATTCCCCGCGTTCTCCGCGCCCGCGATGCACGCGCGATATCGCGCGTTCTTGCGCAAATCCACCGCGAATTTGCGAAAAATCGCGATCATGCAAGAAACGCATAATCGAATAAGCAAACGGCATTGGATAAAAAAAACGGGTTTTTCGACAATGTGCGCAATCCGTTGAACGTTGGAGCATCCATGTCTTCGCAACAGCAGTCCATCCCGTCCTACCTGCACGCCGACGATCTCGGCCCGTGGGGCAACTACCTTCAGCAGGTCGATCGCGTCGCGCCGTACCTCGGTTCGCTGTCGCGCTGGCTCGAAACGCTGAAGCGTCCGAAGCGCATCCTGGTCGTCGATGTGCCGATCGAGCTCGACAACGGTACCGTCGCGCACTTCGAAGGCTATCGCGTGCAGCACAACGTGTCCCGCGGCCCCGGCAAGGGCGGCGTGCGCTATCACCAGGACGTGACGCTGTCGGAAGTGATGGCGCTGTCCGCATGGATGTCGGTGAAGAACGCGGCCGTGAACGTGCCGTACGGCGGTGCGAAGGGCGGCATCCGCGTCGACCCGCGCAAGCTGTCGCGCGGCGAGCTCGAGCGCGTCACGCGTCGCTACACCAGCGAAATCGGCATCATCATCGGCCCGAACACCGACATTCCGGCACCGGACGTCAACACCAACGAACAGGTGATGGCGTGGATGATGGATACGTTCTCGATGAACCAGGGCCAGACGTCGACCGGCGTCGTGACCGGCAAGCCGATCTCGCTCGGCGGCTCGCTCGGCCGCAAGGAAGCGACGGGCCGCGGCGTGTTCGTCGTCGGCTGCGAAGCGGCGAAGAAGAAGGGCCTCGAAATCGAAGGCGCGCGCATCGCGGTGCAAGGCTTCGGCAACGTCGGCGGGATCGCCGCGAAGCTGTTCCAGGAAGCGGGTTCGAAGGTGATCGCGGTGCAGGATCACACGGGCACGATCTACCAGCCGGCCGGCCTCGACGCGAACAAGCTGCTCGACCACGTCGCGCGCACCGGCGGCGTCGCCGGCTTCGAAGGCGCGGAGCCGATGGTGAACGACGAGTTCTGGACGGTCGAAACCGACATCCTGATCCCGGCCGCGCTCGAAAACCAGATCACCGAGAAGAACGCATCGAAGATCCGCACGAAGATCATCGTCGAAGGCGCGAACGGCCCGACGACGACCGCGGCCGACGACATCCTGAGCGCGAACGGCGTGCTCGTGATTCCGGACGTGATCGCCAACGCGGGCGGCGTGACCGTGTCGTACTTCGAGTGGGTGCAGGACTTCTCGAGCTTCTTCTGGACCGAAGACGAAATCAACCACCGTCTCGAGCGCGTGATGCGCGAAGCGTTCGCCGGCGTGTGGGCGGTCGCGGAAGAGCACAAGGTGTCGGTGCGCACGGCGGCGTTCATCGTCGCGTGCAAGCGCATCCTGATGGCGCGCGAAATGCGCGGCCTGTATCCGTGATCGGCGGTCCGCGACCGCGGACCCGATCGATTCGTGACGCAATCGATCCGATTGCGTAAATGAAGCCTCGCGGGCGGTGCCGAATCCGGCATCGCCCGCGCACGCATTCGGACGCCCGAAGCCGGGAGGACGGCTTCGCACAGGGCGATTCGTAGTGCGGTAAACAACCAGTACTTTCAAAAATATTACTTTGATACACTGGCGCGGGTTTTAGCCAAGGAGATGAACAAAATGAAATACCACAAGGCAGTCCTGATGGCCGCGGCGCTGTGCGCGTTCGCAAGCGGCGCGCAAGCACAGGAGACCGGCACGCTGAAGAAGATCAAGGACACGGGCGTGATCGCGCTGGGACACCGCGAATCGTCGATCCCGTTCTCCTACTACGACCAGAACCAGCAGGTGGTCGGCTATTCGCGCGACTTCCAGATGAAGGTCGTCGACGCGGTGAAGAAGAAGCTGAACCTGCCGAACCTGCAGGTGAAGAACATTCCGGTCACGTCGCAGAACCGCATTCCGCTCGTGCAGAACGGCACCGTCGACATCGAGTGCGGATCGACGACCAACAACCTCGAGCGTCAGCAGCAGGCCGCGTTCTCGAACACGATCTTCGTGATCGGCACGCGCCTGATGACGAAGAAGGATTCGGGCATCAAGGACTTCGCCGATCTGAAGGGCAAGACGGTCGTGACCACCGCCGGCACGACGTCGGAGCGTCTGCTGCGCAAGATGAACAACGACAAGCAGATGGGCATGAACATCATCAGCGCGAAGGATCACGGCGATTCGTTCAATACGCTGGAGTCGGGCCGCGCGGTCGCGTTCATGATGGACGACGCGCTGCTCGCGGGCGAGCGCGCGAAGGCGAAGCAGCCGGGCGAGTGGGTGATCGTCGGCACGCCGCAGTCGGAAGAGGCGTACGGCTGCATGATGCGCAAGGGCGATACGGAGTTCAAGAAGGTCGTCGACGACGCGATCGCGCAGGTCGAGAAGTCCGGCGAAGCCGCGAAGATCTACGCGAAGTGGTTCGAGAATCCGATTCCGCCGAAGGGGCTGAACCTGAACTTCCCGCTGTCCGATTCGATGAAGAAGCTGTACGCGAACCCGAACGACAAGGCGCTCGACTGACCCGTGCATCCGTTGATGCAGAGTTGACGCTGACGAAACGGAAGAGGCCACGCTTCTTCCGTTTCTTTTTGCTGGAGTCTTGCCCATGTCTTACCACTGGAACTGGGGCATCTTCCTGAGCCCCGTGTCGACCGGCGAGCCGACCACGTATTTCGGCTGGCTGATGTCCGGCTTCTGGGTGACGATCGAAGTGTCGCTCGTCGCCTGGGTCATCGCGCTGATCGTCGGTTCGCTGTTCGGCGTGCTGCGCACCGTGCCGAACAAATGGCTCGCGGCGATCGGCACCGTGTACGTGTCGATCTTCCGGAACGTTCCGCTGATCGTGCAGTTCTTCATCTGGTACCTCGTCGTGCCCGAGCTGCTGCCGGCGTCGGTCGGCACCTGGATCAAGCAGCTGCCGCCCGGCACGCAGTTCTTTACCGCGTCGATCGTGTGTCTCGGCCTGTTCACCGGCGCGCGCGTGTGCGAGCAGGTGCGCTCCGGGATCAACGCGCTGCCGAAGGGCCAGCGCGCGGCCGGCCTCGCGATGGGCTTCACGCAATGGCAGACGTATCGCTACGTGCTGCTGCCGGTCGCATACCGGATCATCGTGCCGCCGCTCACGTCGGAGTTCCTGAACATCTTCAAGAACTCGGCCGTCGCGTCGACGATCGGCCTGCTCGACCTGTCCGCGCAGGCGCGCCAGCTCGTCGACTACACCGCGCAGACGTACGAGTCGTTCATCGCGGTCACGCTCGCGTACGTGCTGATCAACCTCGTCGTGATGGCGTTCATGCGCTGGATCGAGGCCCGCACGCGGCTGCCCGGCTACATCGGAGGCAAGTGATGCATCAGTTCGACTGGAGTAGTATTCCCGGCGCGCTGCCGACGCTGTGGACCGGCGCGATCGTCACGTTCAAGATCACGCTGATCGCGATCGTCGTCGGGATCGTCTGGGGCACGCTGCTGGCACTGATGCGTCTGTCCGGCGTGAAGCCGCTCGCATGGTTCGCGAAGGGCTACGTGACGGTGTTCCGCTCGATCCCGCTCGTGATGGTGCTGCTGTGGTTCTTCCTGATCGTGCCGCAGGTGCTGCAGGGCGTGCTCGGGCTGTCGCCGACGATCGACATCCGTCTCGCGTCGGCAATGGTCGCGTTCTCGCTGTTCGAAGCCGCGTATTATTCCGAGATCATCCGCGCCGGCATTCAGTCGGTGCCGCGCGGGCAGGTGAACGCCGCGTTCGCGCTCGGGATGAACTACGCGCAGGCGATGCGCCTCGTGATCCTGCCGCAGGCGTTTCGTGCGATGGTCCCGCTGCTGCTCACGCAGGCGATCGTCCTGTTCCAGGACACGTCGCTCGTGTACGTGATCAGTCTCGCCGACTTCTTCCGCACGGCGGCCAACATCGGCGATCGCGACGGCACGACCGTCGAGATGGTGCTGTTCGCGGGCGCATGCTATTTCGTGATTTGCTCGGTGGCGTCTGCCGTCGTCAAAGGTCTCCAGAAAAAGGTCACAAGATGATTTCCATCAAGAACGTTTCGAAGTGGTACGGCCAGTTTCAGGTCCTCACCGACTGCACGACCGAGGTGAAGAAGGGCGAAGTGGTCGTCGTGTGCGGTCCGTCGGGCTCCGGCAAGTCGACGCTGATCAAGACCGTGAACGGTCTCGAGCCGTTCCAGCAGGGCGAGATCCTCGTGAACGGCCAGTCGGTCGGCGACAAGAAGACGAACCTGTCGAAGCTGCGCGCGAAGGTCGGGATGGTGTTCCAGCACTTCGAGCTGTTCCCGCACCTGTCGATCACCGAGAACCTGACGCTCGCGCAGATCACGGTGCTCGGCCGCGGCAAGGACGAAGCGACCGAGAAGGGCCTGAAGCTGCTCGATCGCGTCGGCCTGAAGGCGCATGCGCACAAGTTCCCGGGCCAGCTGTCGGGCGGTCAGCAGCAGCGTGTCGCGATCGCGCGCGCGCTGTCGATGGATCCGATCGCGATGCTGTTCGACGAACCGACGTCCGCGCTCGATCCCGAGATGATCAACGAAGTGCTCGACGTGATGGTCGAGCTCGCGCAGGAAGGGATGACGATGATGGTCGTCACGCACGAGATGGGCTTCGCGAAGAAGGTCGCCCATCGCGTGATCTTCATGGACAAGGGTGCGATCGTCGAAGACGACCGCAAGGACGAGTTCTTCGCGAACCCGAAGTCCGATCGCGCGAAGGACTTCCTCGCGAAGATCCTGCACTGAGCGCACGCGCGCAGATGCACGAAACGCCCGGCCGAGCGCCGGGCGTTTTTTTGTCGGCCGTTCGTCGTTCGCGGGTCGTGGGCCGGCTTCGGCGGGCTCCGGCGCGGGCGCGGCATCGGCCCGCGTCCGCGCCGCAGCTTCGTGCATACCGCGCGCGTACTACCAGCTGTACCGATACCCGACCTGCCCGACGATCCCGCGCCGGTACGCGCCGCCGATGCTGCGCGCGTACTTCGCATTCGCGTACAGCTCGCCCGACTTGCCGAAGCCCGCGGTCACGCCGACGCCCAGCTCGTACCACGTGCGGCTCAGGTGCGTCGCGAACGGCGTGCCGCCGACCACGGTCTGCCCCGGCGACAGGAAGTCGTGCAGCACGTCCGCCGTGAAGTACGGCGTCGCGGCGCTGCCGCGGGCGCCTGCTTCGAGGTTCGGCCGGAAGATGCGCACGCCGACGCGGCCGCGCAGCGCGTTGCTCGTCGTGCCCGACACCGGCGACACGTTGTCGTTGAACCCGTTCAGCTTCAGGTACTGGTACATCAGCTGCGCCTGCGGCTCGACCGCGATCGGCGTGCCCGCGATGCCGAACGGCTTGCCGACCTCCTGCGACAGCGCGACGCCGAAACCGTTCTGCGACGCTTCGTTGCCGTAGCTGTCGCGGTAGCGGTTGCCGTAGTGCGTGACCTGCGCGACGCTGTCGAAGTACGTGCCGTCGGACAGATAGCGCGTCCAGTAGCCGCCGACGCTCTGCGCGTGCATCTCGACCGAGCCGGTCGACGTCGACAGATCCGGCGAGCCGGCGCGCGCCATGTCGCTGAAGCTCGCATTCGACACGCCGATCGTCGCGGTCACGCCCGCATGCGTGCGGCTGCCGTCGGGCGCGTCGGCCAGCGTCCAGTCCTTGCCGAACTGCGCGAAGAACGTGCGCTCGTCGGCCGCGAAGCGGCCCGCGTCCGCATCGAGGCTCTGGCCGCCGATGCGCGCCCACACGCCGTCGCGATTGCCGGGCTGCTGCTTGCCGAGGGTGTACACGTCGCCGACGCGCTCGTGCAGCTTGCCGAGCGTCGAGAAGCCGTAGTCGACGTTCAGCAGCGGCGTCATCGCATAGCCGGCGACGCCCGGACGGTACGCGAGTGCGCCGCCGCCGTTGCCGGTGCCGCCGTTCGTCGTCGATGGATCGACCGGGTCGCCGGGCGCCGTCGGGTCGAGTTGCGAGCGCAGGTACCAGCCGTTCGCGTCGCTTTGGCCGCCGCGATAGAGCCGGTATTCGTATGCGCCGGCCTGCACGGGCCCCGCGAGATGGAATGCGGACGCGGTCGTCGTGCCGCCGTTCGCCGTGACGACGACCGGAATCCCGTCGCCCTTCGTCTGCGCGCCGCTGCCGGCCGTGTTCGCGATCTTCAGGCCGGTCGTGCCGCTCGCCGCGCCGCCGTCGACGATCAGCCGGTCGGTCGGCGACGCGTCTGCGCCGAGATACGTGTTCAGCGCGATCGTGCCGCCGTTGCCGACGTAGCTGCCGGTGGTCAGCGTCTTGTAGCTGCCTGCGGCGGTCGCCGGGCCGGCCGGCGCCGCGAACGCGACGAGGCCGGCGTTGTTCAGGCTGCTCAACACCGAGCTGGCCGTCATGTGCCATGCGCTCGTGCCGTCGACCGTCAGCGCGACCGGGTCGATCTTGCCGGTCAGCGTCGTGCCGTTCGTCAGGAACACGTTGCCGGTGCTCGACGCGTCCGAGACGATGTCGCCGGCGAGCTTCACGGCCGATGCGTCGAACGTCACGCTGCTGCCGTTCGCGAGGTCCAGCAGCACGCCGTTGCCGGCCGTCACGAGCGTGCCGTTGCGCACCGCGATGTCGGCCGTGCCGCTGCGTGCCGCGAACGCCGGTCCGGCGCTTGCGGTCACGCTGCCGCCGTCGATCCGCACCGAGTTGGTGGCGCCGGTCGCGAGCGTGTCCGACGTCAGCACGCCGGCCGTTGCCCCTTTCAGCGTCGTGCCGGTCAGCGCGAGCACGCCGCCGCCGTCCGCGGTCGCGCCGTTGCCGGCCGCGCTCGCGATCGACGAGCCCGTATCGGCGACGCGCGCGCCATGCTGCGCGACGATGCCGTCGGCCGCGGCGCCGCTCGCGGTGAGCGTTGCGCCCGCCAGCAGCGCGGTCGCGCCGCCGTCCATCACGAGCGCATGCGCGCCGGCGCCGGTCGTCGCGACGGTCGTGCGATCGACCGTCAACGTCGAATCCGCGCCGGACACGAACAGGCCGCGCGCGCGGTCGCCGGCGGTGCGCACGGCGCTCGCTGCATCGGTCGAGATGCGCGCGCCCGCGCCGGTCGACTGCACGCCGTCGGCGCCGGCGCCGGTCGTGCCGATCTGCGTGCCAGACAACGCGATCGTCGCGTTGGTCCCGAGGTTGCGGATCCCGCTGCCCGATCCGCCGACCGCGATCGACGTCGCGCCGGCCGCGATTCCGCCGCCCGATACCGTCGAGTCGATCAGCACGCCGTCCGCGCTGCCGTTCGCGACGACGGTGCCCGCGCCGGACAGCGCGACCGATGCGCCGGCACCGGTCAGCCGTACGCCGGCGACGCCGTCGTCGGCTTCGATCGATCCCGCGTTGGTCAGCGTCGCCGACGCACCCTGCACGAGCGCGCCCGTGCCGTCCGACACGCGGATCGTCGACGCGTTGTTCACGGTGCCGAGCGCGCCCACTACGACGCCGGTCGAGCCGGCGCCCGTCAGCAGTACCGTGCCGTGGTTCTCGAGCGTGCCGAGGTTCTGCGCGACGAAGCCCGTGACGCCGGCCGTCGACGACGTGACCGCCGCACGGTTAGTCAGCGTCGTCGCGACCGGCGCGCCGGCGGCTGCGCCGGCAAGGTCGTGCGCCTGGCCGTCGACGATGCCCGCGATCGCGCCGCCCGCATTCAGGTTGATCGTCGCGGCCGCGTCGATCGTGCCGGTCGCGCCGCCCTCGACCGTGATCGCGACGCCGTTCGCGCCGTTGACGTCGTACACGGCCGCGCCGGTCGCGAGCGTCGTGCCGGCGTCCGTCGCGACGACGCCGCGCGCGTGGTCGCCGTTCACGTCGGTCGTCAGCGCGCCGGCCTGCGACGCCCCCGTATAGGCGGCGCCGCCGGCGACACGAAACAGCGTCGAGCCGTCGGTGTCGACGCTCAGTTGCTGCGCGGCGACGTTGATCTGCGACCCGGCGCCGTATGCGTAGAAGCCGATCTGGTTCGTGCCCGACACGAACGCCGGCACTGCGTTCGCGCCCACGTCGATCGTCGCGCCCGAGCGTGCGTGTACGCCGATCGCGCCGGTGCCGGTCAGGTTGAGCGCGCCGTCGAGTTCGGCTCGCGCGTTCGGACCTTCGGCCCACACGCCGTAGTTGCGCGTGTCCGACGCCGGATCGAGGCCGCCGGCCACGTTGATCGTGCCGGTCGACGTTGCGGTCGTCGCGTTCGCGCCGGTGCCGATCACCATGATGCCGATGCCGTTCACGCCGTTCAGCGTGATGGTGCCCGTATTCGTGACGCTCGCCGCGGTGTCGGCCGCGAGCATCCCGACGTTCGCGAGCGGCGTGCCCGACGCCGCGCCGTTGACGACGATCGTTCCCGCGTTGCTCAGCGTGCCCGACGACGAGCCGATGCTCGCCATGGCGGCGCCGTTCTGCGTCTGCGAACCGATGACGATCGTGCCGAGGTTGGTCGCGGTGCCCGACGCGCCGAGCAGGATGCCGTACGCATGCGCGGACAGCGCGACGTCGTTCGTCGCGGCCGACGCGGTGTCGTATTGTGCGGCGCGGCCGAGATAGATCGTGCCGCCGGCCTCGTTCGTGAAGCTGCCGCCGGCCGCGAATCCGCCGATCACCTGGCTGTCGAGCGTCGTCGCGTTCACGCCGACGTTGATCGTGCCGGCGTTCGACGCCGTCGCGCCGTCCTTCGTCGCGACCGCATAGTTCTGCAGGCCGGGCGCGTTACCGGTCAGATTCCACGCGCCGACGTTCATCACGCCGTTGTTGACGAACGTGGTGCCTGCGCCGTTCGCGTACACGCCGTTGCCTTCGGTGTACGCGTGGAAGCCGAAGTTGTCGGGCTGCGCGCTGCCGCTCGTGTCGAAGTTGTCGCCCGCCGCGTAGCCGGACGAAATCGCGCCGTTGTTCACGCCGCTCGCGCCGCTCAGCAATCGAACGAGCGTGAAGTCGCCCGACAGCCGGCCGTCGTTGACGAAGTGCGCGCCGTTTTCCGCGAGCACGGCCGAGCTCGATTCGACCGTGTTGGTGCCGCGGAAGTCGATCTGGCCGTCCTTGCCGATGTGCAGCGTCGCGTTCGCGCCGGTGCCGTGCATCACCGAAAGATGATCGATCGGCAGCGTGTTCTCGTCACCGGCCGATACGTTGTTCGCGTACTGGAACGTCTGCTGCGAGAACGTGACGGCCTGCCCGAACGCGGTGTCGTACGCGGCCTGCGAGCCCAGCGCGCCGCTTTTGACCGAACGCACGAGGAAGTCGTTGTACGCGGCGAGCGACGCGGCGTCGGTGACCGTCCACGTGCTGCCGTCGAACGCGGTGAACGTGCCCGCATAGCTCGGCACGTCGAGCTGGATGCTGCCGACGGGCCCGCCGCTCGCGAGATAGTCGCCGGTGCCGAGCCAGATCTGGTTGCGCGAGTTCCAGTTGACGACGCTTTTTGCCGCGCCCGTGCCGTCCGCGAACGTCAGGTCGGTCTGCTTCGGCGCGATCGAGATCGCGTTGCCGGCCGCGTCCGGCGCGCTCGCCGGGTTGCCGATCGACACGTTCAGCGTGCCGCCGGTACTGTCGACGGTGCCGATTCTCGTGTTCACGTACTGGTTGCCGTTCACGTCGTGATAGACCGGCACGTTGGTCGAACCGGCCGTCGACGCGGCGAACGCGGACGAGTCGTAGGTCGCGACCGTCGTGTGCGCGCCGGTGATCGAGTCGGGCGTGCTGACGCTTTGCGTCTTGCCGCCCAGCGAGACGAGCGGCTGGTTCGGATCGCCCGATACGACGGTCGTACTGCCGATCGGCGAAAGCGTATAGCCGGGGTCGCCGCCGACGCCGGTCCATGCGCCCGTCACGCCGACGGTGTCGCCGCCGGACACGGTCGTCGCGCCGACCAGATTGTCGTTGACGGTCGGACTGAAGCTGCCGAGCGCGCAACTGCCGCCGCTCGCGACGGCGCCGCCGTCGCCGCACGTCGATGCATACGCGGTGCCGGCCGACAACGCGGCGAGCGCCGCCGCGCCGATCGCCGCCGCGCGAAGCGGCATCCGGCGGCCCGCCGTACGGCCGGCGCTGCAGGTCGCGCCGGACCGGATGCCCGAGCGCTTGCCGCGTGACCGCGCCGTTTCTGCCACCGCGATCCAGCACCCGGCGGCCTCGCTCCATATCGATCGAAATGAATGATTCACGACAAAACCCCTCTTTCTTTTTTGGAAGTGGCATCCACCGCAACTGCAGTGAGGTCGTATTCCACGGTGCCGAAATGGCCGGAATGGACGTGCGGCCGCTGCGGCACGTTTCTCGTGCCAATCGCGATTCGTTTCACCGAGGACGGACGGAGTCTACTGATCGACAGGGGCGTCGATTATCAAAAAATTAAAGATTGTGGTGGTAATGCTGCTTTTATCCGGTATTTTTGTCTTGTGTGGAGAATCGAACTGAGTGCCTTGATGGGTAAGGGTTCGGCGGATTTATCGCGATGGGCTGGCGATCGCCGGGATCGGTGAGGTGGCGCACTGTTTGCGCTGGGGTATTTCGCTAAAATGAGGCTTCCGCATTATATGCGGGTATTTTATTGATTCCGTTTTTGGCGCATTTCAATGATTTTCGCTTTTGGAAAAATAAAATCAAGCGAATGTTGTATCGTCGATATATCGAATGCGTCGAATTGTGGTTCGAATGAAACGGAACGAAATGGAGCCGGGTGTGCATTTGCGACGATGAACGGCTCAAATCGACGCACGGCGTCCAAACGCGCGCGCGACGACAGGCCGCGCAAGAATCGCGGCGTCGATTGCATGGCAGCGGGAAACCGGCGCGCGAACGGCGCGCCGTTCAGAAGTCGATCGCGTCGTCGGAATCGCCGTCCGCGGCGGTCGCGAGCGCCTCGCGCCGCGCCGCGCCCGCGCAGGGCGACGATGCGGATGCGTCGAGCGCCGGATTGCGCAGTTTTTCGAGCACGCGCTCGGGCACCGGAATCTGCATCCGCGCGGCGACGTCGCCGCACTGGAACATGATCAGCTCGCCCGGTTCGAACGCGGTCCATACCTCGTTGTCGGTGAGCGGCTGCGTCGCGATCACCGCGACGCGATCTTCCGGCGTCGTGTACTTCGCGAAATCGATCGACAGGTCTTCGTCGACCAGATGCGCGGTCGAGAACGGCCAGCGCCGCACAAGGTAGTGCAGCCGCGTCGAGCAGTGAGCGAACAGCGCCTGGCCGTTCGACATCAGGAAATTGAACACGCCGTGATCGGTGATGTCGCGCGTGAGCTCGCCGACGCGCTCGAACAGCTCGGGCAGCGGCGGCTGCGCACCGGGGAACGCTTCGCGCAGCCCCTGCATCAGCACGCAGAACGCCTTTTCGCTGTCGGTCGTGCCGACCGGGTGATAGACGCTGCCGTCGAGGTTCGGCTCGTAATCCTGCAGGTCGCCGTTATGCGCGAAGATCCAGTGCCGTCCCCACAGCTCGCGCATGAACGGATGGCTGTTTTCGAGCTGAATGTGGCCTTGCGTGGCCTTGCGGATGTGCGCGATCGTGTTCTTCGACTTGATCGGATAGCGCTTCACCATTTCGGCGATCGGCGACGTTGCCGATGCCTGCTGGTCGATGAACAGCCGGCACGCCTTGTCTTCGAAGAATGCGATGCCCCAGCCGTCGGCATGGTGGTCCGTGAGCCCGCCGCGGGCCGCAAAACCCGTGAAAGAGAATGTGACGTCCGTCGGTGCGGCGCAGTTCATTCCTAGGAGTTGGCACATTTTACTTGGGGCGGCAGGCTGAAGCGGGGTAACGAACCGGGTGAACCCCGGTACAATGCGGCTTCTAGCATATCACCGAGCCTCGAGCGGTAAAAAGCGGATTCCGCCGGCCGAAGGCCCCGTGTTGCGGTTTGCCGTCAACCGGCCCGCGCACGCGCATTCCGGCCCCGCCGAGGGTCGGCGTTCCCTCACGACGCCTCCTATGACTGCCTCGAACGCTTCCTCCCCGGCGACGCTTTCGCTCGCCCGCCCCGACGACTGGCACCTGCACCTGCGAGACGGCGACATGCTGGCCGCCGTGCTGCCGCACACCGCGCGCCAGTTCGGCCGTGCGATCGTCATGCCGAACCTGAAACCGCCGGTGACGACCACCGCACAGGCGCAGGCCTATCGCGAGCGCATCCTCGCCGCGCTGCCGGCCGGCATGACGTTCGAGCCGCTGATGACGCTGTACCTGACCGACAACACGCCGCCGGACGAAATCCGCCGCGCGCGCGAAAGCGGCTTCGTGCACGGCGTGAAGCTGTATCCGGCCGGTGCGACGACGAATTCCGATCACGGCGTGACCGATCTCGCGAAATGCGCGAAGACGCTCGAAGCGATGCAGGAAACCGGCATGCCGCTGCTCGTGCACGGCGAGGTGACCGATTCGTCGATCGACCTGTTCGACCGCGAGAAGGTGTTCATCGACCGCGTGATGACGCCGCTGCGCCGCGACTTTCCGGGCCTGAAGGTCGTGTTCGAGCACATCACGACGAAGGATGCCGCCGACTACGTGCGCGACGCCGATGCGGCACCCGGCATGCTGGGCGCGACGATCACCGCGCATCACCTGCTGTACAACCGCAATGCGATCTTCGTCGGCGGGATCCGGCCGCACTACTACTGTTTGCCGGTGCTCAAGCGCGAGACGCACCGTGTGGCGCTCGTCGAAGCCGCGACGTCGGGCAACCCGCGCTTCTTCCTCGGCACCGACAGCGCGCCGCATGCGCGCGGCGCGAAGGAAACCGCATGCGGCTGCGCGGGCTGCTATACGGCGCTGCACGCGCTCGAGCTGTACGCGGAAGCATTCGACCAGGCCGGCGCGCTCGACAAGCTCGAGGGTTTCGCGAGCTTCTTCGGCGCCGATTTCTACGGTCTGCCGCGCAGCGCCGAGACCGTCACGCTGCGTCGCGAGACGTGGGAGCTGCCGCGCGAGATCTTCGCGGGCGACACGCCGGTGGTGCCGCTGCGCGCCGGCGAGATGATCGCCTGGAAACTCGCATGACCGGCACGCCGCCGCGCGGCGCGGGCCGTACGGCCGACAGCGACGCGGCGGCATTCGCGCGGATCGACTGGCGTGCGCCGTGGCTCGCGCCGTACGGCGAGCCGGGCCGTGCGCTGCAGGCGGCCGCAATGGCGGGCGATGCCGCTTTGCTCGACGCGCTGAACGGCGCGCTGCGCGATGGTGCGCGCACAACCGGCCGCGGCAAGCCGCTGCGGTTCGTGCCGCAAGCCGAATTGCCGGCCGGCCGCGCGTACGAAACCCATATCGCCGACACCGGCGGCGTGCCGACCCGGCACAATCTTCACGACTTCTTCAATGCGCTCGTCTGGTTCGCGTATCCGCGGATCAAGGCGGCGCTGAACGCGCGCCAGGCGGCGGCGATCGACGCGACCGGCGGAGTCGGTCCCGTGCGCGGCACGCTGCGCGACGCGCTGACGCTGTTCGACGAGAACGGCGCGTTGTTCGTGACGGCCGACCCGGCGCTCGCGGACGCGCTGCGCGGCTTCGACTGGCAGCGCTTGCTGATTGCCGCGCGTGGCGGGTGGGGCGTGCATTGCGAGGCGCGGCTCGTCGGCCACGCATTGCTCGAGAAGCTCGTCGCGCCTTACAAGTCGTGCACCGCGCACGCGTGGATCGTCGAAGTGGACGCCGACTACTTCTCGTGGCCGGATGCGCAGCGCGCCGCGCACGTCGACGCACGGCTCGCCGCGGAACTGGCGGTGCGCGAGCTGACGAGCCGCGATTTCTCGCCGCTGCCGGTGCTCGGCGTGCCGGGCTGGTGCGACGCGAACGTCGATCCGGCGTTCTACGACGATCCGGCCGTGTTCCGCAGCGGCCGCCGTTCGCGCGCTGCCGGTGGCGACGTGCAGTGCTAGAATGCGCGTCGCAAAGCAGGCCAGGCAGTCGCGGCCTCGCCGCCTTCGGGCAGGCGGGGGCGAGGAAAGTCCGGACTCCACAGGGCAGGGTGATGGCTAACGGCCATCCGTGGCGACACGCGGAACAGGGCAACAGAAAGCAAACCGCCGATGGCCCGGCGCAAGCCGGGATCAGGTAAGGGTGAAACGGTGCGGTAAGAGCGCACCGCGGCGACGGCGACGTCCGCCGGCACGGTAACCTCCACCCGGAGCAATTCCAAGTAGGCAGGCGCGCATCTTCGGATGCAGGACGGGGCCCCCGTCTCGCCTGCGGGTAGGAAGCTTGAGCGCGTCAGCAATGGCGCGCCTAGAGGAATGGCTGCCACGCGTTGTGCGCTTCGGCGCGCGGCGCGCACAGAATCCGGCTTATCGGCCTGCTTTGCCGTTCGAATGCGAAAGGGCCGGCGCTCCCGAAGGAGCGCCGGCCCTTTTTTCTTGCGCGTTCGCGCCGCTCAGGCCGCGACGATGTCGAACGAATGCGTGAGCTCGGCGGTCTTCGCGATCATGATCGACGCGGAGCAGTACTTGTCGTGCGACAGGTTGATCGCGCGCTCGACCGTTGCCGGATTCAGGTTGCGACCGGTGACGGTGAAGTGGAAGTGGACCTTCGTGAAGACCTTCGGATCCTCGCTCGCACGCTCGGCTTTCAGCGTGACCGAACAGCCGGTGACTTCCTGCCGGCTCTTCTTCAGGATCAGCACGACGTCGTACGCCGTGCAGCCGCCGGTGCCGACCAGCACCATTTCCATCGGACGCGGCGCGAGGTTGTGGCCGCCGCCTTCCGGCGCGCCGTCCATCGCGACGAGGTGGCCGCTGCCGGTCTGCGCGGAAAACGCCATCCCGTCCTGACCCATCCAGCTTACTTTGCATTCCATGCTTGCACTCCAGCGTTGCCTGATTCGGATTCGATCCGGCATTGTAGCCCGCGGCGCAACGGTCGGCTGATGCGGTGCACGACGCGAAATGCCGATCGCCGGCTGGCGCCGTTCGGCGCTGCGGCGCACGGCCGTTTCCCGGCGCGCGTTAGGGGTTTCACTCTAGACGCGAAGGGCTTTCGATATTGGGCCGCGTGCCTAATTGATTGATCTGAAAGACAAAACGCGCCGTTCGACTCGGAATGCGCAAAATTCCACATTGTGGTCGTCAATTTCGTAATGCAAATTTTCTTGTGCAGTCGGCCGCGCATTCGTATAATGAGTTCCATTGGTTGTCGCGCTGCGGCAACCTCCGAATGTCTCCTCCACCTCCTCCTATGGTGGATTAAGCCCGAACCAGCCGTTCGGGCTTTTTTTCGTCTGTGCAAACTTCAACGCACGGCTTGCGCGCGCCGACACGCTCATGCAGGTTCTTGTGCGGCGGGCTTTGACGCCGCATCCTGCGTGGTGCCGGACGCGCGCGCCGCCGGTGCCGGATCGGCCGACGCCTCGCCGTGGCCACGCGCGCAGAAATGGCGCACGCGTTCGCGTACCGCGCGCAGGCGTGCGATGCGATCCTCGGCGTGGGCGGCGCGTGCCTCGGCGATGCGTGCGTCGAGCGCATCGAGCTTCGCGTCGCAGCCGGCATGTGCGCTTGCCGGCGTTGCGGCGGCCAGCAGCGTGGCCGCAAAAGAAAGGGTAAGTCGCTGTTTCATCACGCTTGCTTGTTGTTTTCGGTGTCCGGTCGCGCGCGGCGAGGTCCGGTGCCGCGCATCGACGAGTGCTCCGCCCGGCGCTCGGTTCGCCGGGTTCAGCGGGGCATGAGTGCGATTTTGGCCGATTTTCGGCGCGCCGCCCACCGGGTGCGGATTCCCTTTGACCGCCGCCCGGCATTTCCTTTATAATTCAGGGCTTTTCCGCATTCATGCCCACGGAAAAAGAACAGGGAGAGCCTGCACCGCGCCTCGAAGCGCACACAGACAAGCAGGAAGAACACATCGGGCAAAGCATATTTTTTGGATCGATCATGAAGACGTTTTCCGCAAAAGCCCATGAGGTGACGCGCGAATGGTACGTGATTGACGCGACGGATAAGGTTCTCGGCCGTGTCGCCAGCGAAGTGGCACGCCGTCTGCGCGGCAAGCACAAGCCTGAGTTCACCCCGCACGTCGACACCGGTGATTTCATCATCGTCATCAACGCGAGCAAGTTGAAGGTCACGGGCAACAAGACTCTGGACAAGAAGTACTACCGTCACTCGGGCTACCCGGGCGGTATCTATGAAACGACGTTCGGCAAGATGCAGGAACGCTTCCCGGGCCGCGCGCTCGAGAAGGCGGTCAAGGGCATGCTGCCGAAGGGCCCGCTCGGCTACGCGATGATCAAGAAGCTGAAGGTCTACGCTGAAGCCACGCATCCGCACTCGGCTCAACAGCCGAAGGCGCTCGAGATCTAAGGGGAGCCCACATGATCGGTAACTGGAACTACGGTACGGGCCGCCGCAAGAGCGCAGTCGCTCGTGTCTTCATCAAGGCTGGCAAGGGCGACATCCTCGTCAACGGCAAGCCCATCGCTGATTACTTCTCGCGCGAAACGTCGCTGATGATCGTGCGTCAGCCGCTGGAACTCACGAACCACGGCCAGACGTTCGACATCAAGGTGAACGTGACGGGCGGCGGCGAAACGGGTCAGGCCGGCGCAGTGCGCCACGGCATCACCCGCGCGCTGATCGACTACGACGCGACGCTAAAGCCGGCGCTGTCGAACGCAGGCTTCGTCACGCGCGACGCACGTGAAGTCGAGCGTAAGAAGGTCGGTCTGCGCAAGGCACGCCGCGCGAAGCAGTTCTCGAAGCGTTAATTTCGCTTCATGGCCGCGCCGCTTCGGCGGCGCTCGCCGAAAAAACCGCCAGCTTTCGTGCTGGCGGTTTTTTTATGTCCGCACGGCGGCCGCTGCGCGGGCCCGGATCGCGAAATCGACAAGAACCTGTTGATTTCATGGACTTCGGCACGATCTTCGGATCAGCCCTACAATAGCGGCTAAAGCTTTTTGGAGAGTTCGCATGAACGCTGTTACCGAATCCGCAGCAACGACGGCCGAAATGCCGGCACCGTTCGTCTTCACCGACGCCGCGGCCGACAAGGTCAAGCAACTGATCGACGAAGAGGGCAATCCCGACCTGAAGCTGCGCGTATTCGTGCAGGGCGGCGGCTGCTCAGGCTTCCAGTACGGCTTCACGTTCGACGAGGAAGTCAACGAGGACGACACCGTGATGAACAAGAACGGCGTCCAGCTCCTGATCGACTCGATGAGCTACCAGTACCTGGTCGGCGCCGAGATCGACTACAAGGACGACCTCAACGGCGCCCAGTTCGTGATCAAGAACCCGAACGCGACGACGACCTGCGGCTGCGGTTCGTCGTTCTCGGTCTGATCGAGCGACGGATCCGTTCCGCTTCGCCGGATTAAAAACGGGGCTTCATGCCCCGTTTTCTTATGTGCACGCACGGTTTGTCGCGTGAAGGTCAGCGCGGATAAAGCGCGCCCAGCACGCGCTCGCCGGCAGCGCCGGTGACCGTCGCGAGATTGCCCGGCAGGCGGGCGGCGAAGCGGTACGCGAGCCACGCGAACGCGAGCGCCTCGACCTGCTGCGGCGGCACGCCCAGTGCGGCCGTCGTGTCGACGGTGGCCGGTACGCGTGCGTCGTGCAGCGCTTGCCTGAGCGCATCGAGCAGCACCGGATTGCGCGCGCCGCCGCCGCAGACGAACACCGCCTTGCAACCCGCCGCATGCAGCGCGATCTCGCGCGCGACCGACACCGCGGTGAGCGCCGTCAGCGTGGCCTGTACATCTTCCGGTGCGACGCCGGTGAACGCCGCGAGCTTCGCGTCCAGCCACGCAGGATTGAACAGATCGCGCCCCGTGCTTTTCGGCGGCGGCGCGGCGAAATACGGTTCGTCGAGCAGCGCGTCGAGCAGCGACGCGTGCACGGTGCCGCGCGCGGCAAACTTGCCGCCGTCGTCGTACGGCTTGCCGAGATGGCGGCTCGCCCACGCGTCGATCAACGCGTTCGCGGGGCCGCAGTCGAAGCCGCGCACGTCGCCGCCGTCGCCGGGCAGGATCGTGATGTTGCTGATTCCGCCAAGGTTGCAGACGACGCGCGTGTCGCCGGGTGCGCCGAACACCGTCGCATGGAATGCCGGTGCGAGCGGCGCGCCGTGGCCGCCGGCCGCGACGTCGCGGCTGCGGAAGTCCGCGATCACGTCGATGTGCGTGAGTTCGGCCAGCAGCGCGGGGTTGTTCAGCTGACGCGTGTAGCCGCGCTCCGGACGGTGCCGCACCGTCTGGCCGTGCACGCCGATCGCACGAACCTCGTCGCGCGACAGTCCGGCCGTGCGCTGCAGCTCGTGACAGCACACCGCGTAGCGTGCGACGAGCGCATTCGCCGCGAGCGATTCGCGGTCGATCTCGTCGTCGCCCGGCTGCTGCAGCGCAAACAGCGCGTCGCGCAGCGGCTGCGCGAAACCGACGAACGCTTCCGCGAGCACGACCGGCGGCTTGCCGGTCTCGAAACGCACGGCGACGCCGTCGACGCCGTCCATGCTGGTTCCCGACATCAGTCCGAAGTAGATGCCGTCGGCCGGATGAGCGGTTTGCGGATGTCGTTGCGGCACGTTGGGTTCTCCTGAAGCATGCGGCGCAGGCCGGTGCCGCGCACGTTGCGCCGATTATCCGCGCAACGCGGCGCGTCGTTAAGCGACGCGCGCGCAAGTTATGGGAAAATCCCTGTTTTTGCGACATTCTTCCTGGCACCGATGAGCACCGAACCCAGTTCCAAGCCCGTTTTCCCGATCACCGACGAAGTCCGGCATGCGCTCGCCGTCACGAAGCGCGGCGTCGACGAACTGCTGATCGAGGAAGAGTTCGCGCAGAAGCTCGCGCGCAGCGCGGCCACCGGCACGCCGCTTCGCATCAAGCTCGGCCTCGATCCGACCGCGCCCGACATTCACATCGGCCACACGGTCGTGCTGAACAAGATGCGCCAGCTGCAGGACCTGGGCCACACGGTGATCTTCCTGATCGGCGACTTCACGTCGCTGATCGGCGATCCGTCGGGCCGCAACGCGACGCGCCCGCCGCTCACACGCGAGCAGATCGAGGCGAACGCGAAGACCTACTTCGAGCAGGCCGCGCTCGTGCTCGACCGCGAAAAGACCGAGATTCGCTACAACAGCGAATGGTCGATGCCGCTCGGCGCGGACGGAATGATCAAGCTCGCGTCGCGCTATACGGTCGCGCGGATTCTCGAGCGGGAAGACTTCACGAAGCGCTTCCAGAGCGGCGTGCCGATCTCGATCCACGAATTCCTGTACCCGCTGATGCAGGGCTACGATTCGGTCGCGCTGAATGCCGATCTCGAGCTCGGCGGCACCGACCAGAAGTTCAACCTGCTCGTTGGCCGCGAGCTGCAGAAGCAGTACGGTCAGGAACAGCAGTGCATCTTGACGATGCCGCTGCTCGAAGGCCTCGACGGCGTCGAGAAGATGTCGAAGTCGAAGGGCAACTACGTCGGCATCAGCGAGAAGCCGAACGACATGTTCGGCAAGCTGATGAGCATCTCCGACACGCTGATGTGGCGTTACTTCGAGCTGCTGTCGTTCCGCAGCATGGACGAGATCGCCGGCTTCAAGCGCGAGGCGGAGAGCGGGCGCAACCCGCGCGACTTCAAGGTGCTGCTCGCGCAGGAAATCGTCGCGCGGTTCCATTCGCAGGCCGACGCCGAGCGCGCGCTCGAGGATTTCAACCATCGCGCGAAGGGCGGCGTGCCGGACGACATTCCGTCGGTGACGCTCGCGGGTGCGCCGCTCGCGATCGGCCAATTGCTGAAGCAGGCGGGCCTCGTGCCGTCCACCAGCGAGGCGCTGCGCAACATCGAGCAGGGCGGCGTGAAGATCGACGGCGCGACCGTATCCGACAAGGGCCTGAAGGTCGACGCCGGCGAATATGTCGTGCAGGTCGGCAAGCGCCGCTTCGCACGCGTCACGCTGAGCGCATGATCGCGCTGATCCAGCGCGTGAAGCGCGCCGACGTGCGCGTCGGCGACCGCACGACCGGCGAGATCGGTGCGGGCCTGCTCGCGCTCGTCTGCGCGGAGCGCGGCGACACCGAAGCCGCAGCCGACAAGCTGCTCGCGAAGGTGCTCGGCTACCGCGTGTTCAGCGATGCGGCCGGCAAGATGAATCTGCCGGTGTCCAACATCGACGGCGCCGGGCGCGCGGGCGGCCTGCTGCTCGTGTCGCAGTTCACGCTGGCCGCCGACACCAATAGCGGGCTGCGCCCGAGCTTCACACCGGCCGCACCGCCCGACGAAGGCGCGCGCCTGTTCGACTATTTCGTCGCGGCCGCGCGTGCGCGCCACCCGGTCGTCGAGACCGGCGAGTTCGGCGCCGACATGCAGGTGTCGCTCGTGAACGACGGTCCCGTGACGTTCTGGCTGCAAGTGCGGCCCTGATCCTTTCGGAGGCGCCGCGCGATGGCGACCACGCAGATTCTTTTCATTCGCCATGGCGAGACGGCCTGGAACCGCATCAAGCGCATCCAGGGCCACATCGACATTCCGCTCGCCGACACTGGGCTCGCGCAGGCGCAGCGGCTCGCTGCCCGGCTCGTGCGGGACGCGCGCGACGGCCGAAGCATCGACGCGGTCTATTCGAGCGACCTGATGCGCGCACAGCAGACCGCGCAGCCGTTCGCCGACGCGCTCGGGCTGCCGCTGCTGCTGCGCGAAGGGCTGCGCGAACGTGCATACGGCGTGTTCCAGGGGCATGACAGCGCGGAGATCGAGACGCTGTTCCCGGACGCGTACGCGGCGTGGCAAACGCGCGATCCGGGGTTTGCGCCGGACGGCGGCGAGTCGCAGCGCGAGTTCTATCACCGCGTGCTGCACGCGATCGAACCGATCGTCGCAGCGCATCCGGGCGGGCGAATCGCGTGTGTCGCGCACGGCGGCGTGCTCGATTGCGTGTACCGATTCGCGAACGCGCTCGATCTGTCGGCGCCGCGCAGCTATCCGCTGCTCAACACGAGCATCAACGTCGTCGATTACATGGACGGTCGCGCGCATGTCGTGCAGTGGGCCGACGTGTCGCACCTGGATGCGGCGAGCGACGACGACGGCTACCGGAAGGTCGTTTGAACGTGTGCCGGCCCGGCCGGCTGTATGACGATGAACCGCTGATCGTCGGTGTCGGGAGCGCTTCGGGCGGCCCGTTGCGGCGGTTATTGCAGTCGGGTGCCGGCAGCATTCGGTTCGGAAGGACGTGTCATGACGGTCGCCGATACCGACGCGTGCTGCGACCGATGGGCGCGAACCGAACCGAAGTGACCGGCGGCAAGGTCAGTCGCGTGGATCGCCGTCGGACGGCCGTGCGCTCGCACGGCGGCGCGCACGTTTCGATACGCCGTTGACCAGCGCCCACCGCAGCACGGGCGCGACTGCGCGCACGCCCGGCCGGACCACCGCACGTCGCAGCGGCGCGAACGTCGACAAGCCGAGCATCCGTTGCGCCCACGGCGGCAGCAGGTCGATCCCGGCGTGCATGACGAGCGTCGCGGCCGGCCGCAGCATGGGCGTCGCGACAGGCGCGTTCAGCAGGATGCGCATCACTTCGAGCGTACGCGGACCGGCTTCGAGCTCGGGCCGCATATCTGCCAGATAGGCACTCACCTCCGCACGCGAGCGGGGCACCGCTTGTGCGCCGAGCCGCTCGGCGATCTGTGCGGTTTCTGCGTAGTAGCGGTCCTGCAGTTCCCCGGGCAGCGCCGGATCTACGTAACGCAGATGCGACGCCAGAAAGCTCGACACTTCGGCGACGTGTACCCACGTGAGCAGCACCGGATCGTCGGCGCGGTACGCGCGGCCGTCCGGCGCAGCGCCGGACACGCGCGCATGGATCGCTTTCACGCGCTCGATCAGGGCGAGCGCGTCGGCGCGGCTGCCGAACGTCGTGCCGGAAATGAACGTCGCGGTGCGCCGCAACCGGCCGAGGATGTCGGTGCGGAACGACGAATGATCCCAGACGCCGGCGAGCGCGAGCGGGTGGAGCGCCTGCAGCAGCAGCGCGGCGACACCGCCCGTCATCATCGACGTGAAGTCGGCGTGCACGCGCCAGCAGACGGCATCGGGGCCGAACAAGCCCGGATCGCCGGGCGGCGACGAATAATCGAGCGACGGGCCGCTGCCGGTCGTCAGGTGCGTGATGCCGGCCACGAGCCGTCGGCGGATCGGCTCGGCCCAGCGCGGGGCCGGAGCGGGAGCGGCGGACCGAGGGCGAGGCGGCGTCGTCATGGCTCGTGTGGCGCGGACGCTCGGTTACTTTCCGTCTGGCGTATCCCAGAGATCGGGCACGGGGCCGCCGGCGTCCGGCGCAGCAAGCCCGAAGTGGCGGTACGTGAGCAGCGTCGCGACACGCCCGCGCGGCGTGCGTTGCAGGAAGCCCTGCTGAATCAGATACGGTTCCAGTACGTCCTCGATCGTGTCGCGCTCTTCGCCGATCGCGGCCGCGAGGTTGTCGATGCCGACCGGGCCGCCATCGAACTTGTGCAGGATCGCCTCGAGCAGCTTGCGGTCCATCAGGTCGAAGCCGACCGGATCGACGTCGAGCATCGCGAGCGCGGCGTCGGCGACGGCTGCCGTGATCTGGCCGTCCGCCTTTACTTCCGCGAAGTCGCGCACGCGGCGCAGCAGCCGGTTCGCGATCCGCGGCGTGCCGCGCGAGCGCTTCGCGATCTCGAGCGCACCGTTCGGATCGATCTGCGCGTTCAGCAGCGACGCCGAGCGCTTCACGATCCGCGACAGCTGTTCGGCGTCGTAGAACTCGAGGCGTGCGACGATCCCGAAACGGTCGCGCAGCGGATTGGTGAGCATCCCCGCGCGCGTGGTCGCGCCGACCAGCGTGAACGGCTGCAGATCGAGCTTCACGCTGCGCGCGGCCGGCCCTTCGCCGATCATGATGTCGATCTGGTAATCCTCGAGCGCCGGGTACAGGATTTCCTCGACGACCGGCGACAGCCGGTGGATTTCGTCGATGAACAGCACGTCGTTCGGCTCGAGGTTCGTCAGCAGCGCGGCGAGATCGCCCGCGCGTTCGAGTACCGGCCCCGACGTCTGCCGCAGGTTCACGCCCATTTCGCGCGCGATGATGTGTGCGAGCGTCGTCTTGCCGAGGCCCGGCGGGCCGAACAGCAGCACGTGGTCGAGCGGCTCGGAGCGGCGCTTCGCGGCCTCGATGAAGATCTCGAGCTGGCCGCGGACCTTTTCCTGCCCGACGTAGTCGTCGAGCTGGCGCGGCCGCAACGCGCGCTCGAACACCTCCTCGTGCGACGACGTGGGGGTGGCGGCGATGATCCGCTCGGCGGCGAGTTTGTCGGTTTCAATCATGCGGCCATTGTACCGCGCACGGCGGCCGCGCCTACCTGGCCGAACGGCCGACTGGCAGGCGCCGCGCGGCGGGGCGACACTGGATCCGTCGGCCGCTCACGCGTGCGTCACGCCTTGGACAATGCCTTGAGCGCGAGCTTGATGCCTTCGGACACGCCGGTGCCGGCCGGCACGTTCTTGATTGCGGCGAGCGCTTCCTTTTCGGAGTAGCCGAGCGCGAGCAGCGCGTTGAGGATGTCGGCGGCATGATCGGACGGCGACGCGGCGCCGGCGAGCGCACCGAGATCGGCACCGAGCTTGCCCTTCAGTTCGAGCAGCAGGCGCTCGGCGGTCTTCTTGCCGATGCCGGGCAGGCGCGTGAGGCGAGCGGCGTCCTGCATCGTCACGGCTTGCGCGAGCTCCTGCACGCTCATGCCGGACAGCACGGCGAGCGCCATGCGCGCGCCGATGCCGGTGATCTTCAGCAGTTCGCGGAAGGTCGTACGTTCCTGCGGCGTCAGGAAGCCGTACAGCAGGTGCGCGTCCTCGCGGACGATCTGCTGCGTGAGCAGCACGACGCGCTCGCCCGTCTGCGGCAGGTTGTAGAAGGTGCTCATCGGCACGTCGATTTCGTAGCCGACGCCGTTGCAGTCGACGAGCAGGTGAGGCGGGTTCTTTTCGAGCAGGATGCCGGCGATGCGACCGATCATGGATGGCGGGATGCGAGGAAGAAAGCGCGAGTGTAGCGCACGCGGTGCGGAAAGCCGAAAGGGCGCGGCCGTGAGCGCCGGACGCGGGTCCGCGCGGCGCATCGAAACGGCCGGACGTCTAGCCGACGAGCCGCCCGCGCCGCACGCGCAGCCCCTTCTGCGCGAGTGCCGGCGCGAGCCCGCCGAGCGTGCTGAGCGTATTGCCGCCGTGCGCGTGGCAGATCGCCATGCCGAGCGCGTCGGCCGCGTCGGTGCCCGGCTGTCCCGACAGGTTGAGCAGTCGCGTGACCATTTCCTGCATCTGCGTCTTGGTCGCGCGGCCGTAGCCGACGACCGCCTGCTTGAGCTGCAGCGCCGTGTATTCGGCAACCGGCAGGCCGCCCGCGACGAGGCCGCAGATTGCGGCGCCGCGCGCCTGGCCGAGCAGCAGCGTGGACTGCGGGTTCACGTTGACGAACACTTTTTCGATCGCGGCCTGATCGGGCGCGTGTTCGCGCACGAGCGTCGACACGCCGTGGAAGATCGTGCCGAGCCGCGTCGCCAGGTCGGCCGTCGGCGTGCGGATCACACCGCTCGTCACATAGGCGAGCCGATGGCCGCTGACGTCGATGACGCCGAAGCCGGTGACGCGCAGGCCGGGGTCGATGCCAAGAATTCGCATGAGTCGGGAGAGAAGCGTGATGCAGCGATACTACAACGAACGGTGCGGCAAACCGGCCGCCGTGTCGCGCGCGGTGGCGCCGCCCAATAAAAAACCCGGCGGGTGCGACGCCGCCGGGCCTTCGTACCGCGGCCGCGCAGGCCGCATCCGGTCAGTGACGGAAGTGACGCACGCCCGTCAGGATCATCGCGATGTTGTGCTCGTCGGCGGCCGCGATCACTTCGTCGTCGCGTACCGAGCCGCCCGGCTGGATCACGCACGTCGCGCCGGCTGCCACGACGACGTCGAGGCCGTCGCGGAACGGGAAGAACGCATCCGACGCGACCGCCGAGCCGGCGAGCGTCAGGCCCGCGTTCTGCGCCTTGATGCTCGCGATGCGCGCCGAATCGACGCGGCTCATCTGGCCGGCGCCGACGCCGAGCGTCATGCCGTTGCCGCAGAACACGATCGCGTTCGACTTCACGTACTTCGCGACGCGCCATGCGAACAGCAGATCGTCCATTTCCTTCGGCGTCGGGTGGCGCTTCGTGACGACGCGCAGTTCGTGCGGCTGCACGTTCTTCGCGTCGAGCGACTGCACAAGCAGGCCGCCGCCCACGCGCTTCAGGTCGAACGCGTTGTGGCCTTCACCGAGCGCGATTTCGAGCAGACGCACGTTCTGCTTCGATGCGAACACCTGCTTCGCGGCGTCCGTGAACGACGGCGCGATCAGCACTTCGACGAACTGTTTCGCAACCGCTTGCGCAGCGGCTTCGTCGACTTCGCGATTGAACGCGATGATGCCGCCGAACGCCGACGTCGGGTCCGTCTGGAACGCCTTCGCATACGCGTCGGCCGGGTCGTTGCCGATCGCGACGCCGCACGGGTTCGCATGCTTGATGATCACGCACGCCGGCGCGTCGAACGTCTTCACGCATTCCCACGCGGCGTCCGAATCGGCGATGTTGTTGTACGACAGCTCCTTGCCCTGCAGCTGGCGGTAGTTCGCGAGCGCGCCGGCCGGCGGCACGATGTCGCGATAGAACGCCGCGCTCTGGTGCGGGTTCTCGCCGTAGCGCAGATCCTGCACCTTGTCGAACGCGAGATTCAGCGTTGCCGGGTATGCGCTGCGCGACGCGTGCTGCAGTTCGTCGGTCAGGCTCGTCAGGTAGTTCGTGATCGCGCCGTCGTATTGCGCGGTGTGCGCGAACACCTTCGTCGCGAGGCGGAAGTTGGTCGCGTAGCCGACGGTGTTGCCGTTCGCCTTCATTTCGTCGAGCACGACCGCGTAATCGGCCGGGTCGACGACGACCGTCACGTCGCGGTGGTTCTTCGCGGCCGAGCGCAGCATCGTCGGGCCGCCGATGTCGATGTTCTCGATCGCGTCGGCGAGCGTGCAGTCGTCCTTCGCGATCGTCGCGACGAACGGATACAGGTTCACGACGAGCAGGTCGATCGTCGGGATGCCGTGCGTCTCGAGCGCCTGCATGTGCTCGGGCAGATCGCGCCGCGCGAGGATCCCGCCGTGCACTTTCGGATGCAGCGTCTTCACGCGCCCATCGAGCATTTCCGGAAAGCCCGTGTAGTCGGCCACTTCGGTGACGGGCAGGCCCGCATCGGCGAGCAGTTTCGCGGTGCCGCCGGTCGACAGCAGCTTGACGCCGAGGTCGGACAGCGACTTCGCGAAGTCGACGATGCCGGTCTTGTCGGAAACGGAAATGAGCGCTTGCTTGATCATGATGGAACCACCAATAGCCAGGGAAACGGGGACGGGGCGGCCGGCTACAGCAGGCCGTGCTGCTGCAGCTTCTTGCGCAGCGTGTTGCGGTTGATGCCGAGGTACTCCGCGGCGAGCGACTGGTTGCCGCCCGCCTGTTCGAGCACGACCTCGAGCATCGGCTTTTCGACGCAGGACATCACCATTTCATAGACGTCGTGCGGATTGGAGCCGTCTAGATCCCGGAAATACACGTCCAGGCTCTCGCGGACACATTGTTCGATGTTGTGCTTGCTCATGCTGCTAACTGGTTATGGTCGTCCGGCTCGCCCTGGCCGTTCTCCGCTTCTTCGTCGACGTAGACGAGACGGTCCGACAGCGCCTTTTGCGCGTCGAAGAACGCATTGACGGCGGCGAGCTGCTCGCGGGTGGAATCGAGCGTGTTCATCCTGTGCCGGAACGCGTTGGCACCGGAAAGGCCGCGAGTGTACCAGCCGATGTGCTTGCGCGCAGTACGCACGCCGGTGAATTCGCCGTAGAACGCGTAGTGGTCTTCCAGGTGCTCGTTCATCACGAGCTGGATCTCGTCGATCCGCGGCGGCGGCAGCAGTTCGCCCGTTTGCAGGAAATGGTCGATTTCGCGGAACAGCCACGGCCGGCCTTGCGCGGCGCGACCGATCATCAGCGCGTCGGCGCCGGTCGCGTCGAGCACGGCCTTCGCCTTCGCCGGCGACGTGATGTCGCCGTTCGCGACGACCGGAATGCGCACGGCCGCCTTCACGGCCGCGATGGTTTCGTATTCGGCTTCGCCGCGATACAGATCGGCGCGCGTGCGGCCGTGCACGGTGAGCATCGAGATGCCGGCGGCTTCGGCGAGCCGCGCGACCGTGATCGCGTTCTTGTGCTCGCGATCCCAGCCGGTGCGGATCTTCAGCGTGACGGGCACCGCGTCGGGCCCGGTGCCGACCGCCGCGACGACGGCCTCGACGATCCGCTGCACGAGCGGCTCGTTCTGCAGCAGTGCGGAGCCGGCCGCGACGTTGCATACCTTCTTCGCCGGGCAGCCCATGTTGATGTCGATGATCTGCGCGCCGTTGTCGACGTTGTAGCGCGCGGCTTCGGCCATCATCGCCGGATCGGCGCCGGCGATCTGCACCGCGATCGGCTCGACTTCGCCTTCGTGGTTCGCGCGCCGCATCGTCTTCGCGCTTTTCCACAGCTGCGCGTTGGACGCGACCATCTCGGACACCGCGTAACCGGCGCCCAGCCGCTTGCACAGCTGGCGGAACGGACGGTCCGTCACGCCCGCCATCGGCGCGACGAACAGGTTGCTACGCAATACGTGAGAGCCGATAACGGGCATCGCAATGGCACCGCCCGCGAGCGCCGGGCGTCGCGGGCCAAAAAGGGCGGAGGGAAAACGCGCATTTTACCGTATTCCCATCGGCCGCCGATTTGGCCCGCTTTGTGTGCCGCGTCGCGCGGCGCGGCGTGTCGCGCAGCGTCAGCGGCGCTGGCCGAACATCATCTGGCGCGCGATCGCCGTTTTCAGCGGCGGCACGAATTCGAGCGCGGTCAGCGCCGCGCCGCGCAGCAGCGGCAGCGGGCCGGACGCGATCGTGAACAGTCGCGCGAGCGTGTCGGTCGCGCCGATCGTCAGGCGCCGGTCGAGCGCGCGGCGCGCGTTGAAGGTCGCGAGCGCGGTCGCGTCGAAACCTTGCGCGGACAGCGCGTCGACGAGCGTGTGCGCGTCGCGCAAGCCGAGGTTCAGGCCCTGGCCCGCGACCGGGTGCAGCGTCTGCGCAGCGTTGCCGACGATCGCGATGCGGCCGTTCACGAGCGTCTGCGCGGCGCTGAGCCCGAGCGGGAACGATGCGCGGCCGGCGATCGCGACGAAGCGGCCCATGCGTTCGCCGAACGCGACGCCGAGCTCGGCGAGGAACGCGTCGTCGGACAGCGCGGCGCGGCGGGCCGCCTCGTCGGGCGCGCAGCACCAGACGAGCGCGTAGTCGGCCTGACGCGGGCCGCCGAGCGGCAGCAGCGCGAGCGGCCCTTCGTGCGTGAAGCGTTCCCACGCGACGTTCGGGCGCGGCGACGACACCGTCACCGTGCCGACGATCGCCGTCTGCCCGTAGTCGCGGCGATGCTTGCCGGCGTCCGCGCGCTGTTCGTGGAACAAGCCGCCTTCGGCACTGACGACGATGCGCGCGCGCAGCGGGCGCTCGCCTTGCGGGCCGTCGAGCGTCAGCGTGACGCCGTCGGCATCCTGCTGCGGCGCGCGCGCGGCGGTCGACGTGAGCCAGTCGACGCGCGTGCCGCGCACCGCGCCCGCCAGCGCCTGCACGATCGAGCCGTAGCGCACGACGTAGCCCAGCGCGCTCAGATCGTGCTCGTCGCGATCGATCAGCGTGCGCCCGAAATGGCCGCGCTGCGATACGTGAATGTGCTCGATCGGCGTCGCGTCGGCCGGCCAGGCGAGCGAGTCGAGCAGCACGCGGCTGCCGTGCGACACCGCGATCGCGCGCGGATCGCTCGCGCTCGCGGCCGGTTCGCGCGCGTCGATCAGCGCGATCGACGCGTGCCGCGTGGCGCTGCGCCGTGCGAGCCAGCCGGCGAGCGCGAGCCCGACGGGGCCGGCGCCGACGATGGCGAGGTCGTAGTCCGGCGTGGCCGGGGAGGAAGCGGTCGTCATCTGGGTTCGTCAAACGGTGGTAACGGGCGAGCGCAACGCATGGCCGCTTACGCTTCCGGCGCGGCGCCTGCGCGCATCAGCGCCTCGATCTCGGCCGCCGCGACCGGCACGTCGCGCGTGATCAGTTCGCAGCCGTGCTCGCGCACGATCGCGTCGTCCTCGATGCGGATGCCGATGTTCCAGTATTCGTGCGGCACGTCGTCGGCGGCGCGCACGTACAGGCCGGGCTCGACGGTCAGCGTCATGCCGGCCTTCAACGTGCGCCACGGCAGCGCGCCGTTCGCGTCGCGCGCGCCGAGCCGCGCGCGGTAGTCGCCGCAGTCGTGCACGTCCATCCCGAGCCAGTGGCCGGTGCGGTGCATGTAAAAGCGCGCGTACGCGCGCTCGGCGATCACGTCGTCGACGTTCGAGAAGCGCGTTTTCGGAATGATGCCGGTATCGAGCAGCCCCTGTGCCAGCACGCGCACGGCCGCATCGTGCGGCGCCTCGAACGGCACGCCCGCGCGCGTCGCGTCGATCGCGGCCTGCTGCGCGGCGAGCACGATGTCGTACAGCGTGCGCTGCGGCGCCGAGAAGCGCCCGTTCGCCGGGAACGTGCGCGTGATGTCGGACGCATAGCCGTCGAGCTCGCAGGCGGCGTCGATCAGGATCAGGTCGCCGTCCTGCGCGATCGCGTTGCCGGCCGGGTAGTGCAGCACGCAGGCGTTCGCGCCGGCCGCGACGATCGACCCGTACGCGGGCGCCTGTGCGCCGTGCTGCCGAAACGTATACAGCAGCTCGGCTTCGAGTTCGTATTCGCGGATGCCGGGCCGGCACGCGTGCATCGCGCGCCGATGCGCGAGCGCGGAGATGTGCGCGGCGCGCGTCATGATCGCGAGCTCGTGGTCGTCCTTCACGAGCCGCATGTCGTCGAGCAGCGGCGTGAGGTCGAGCATCGCGTGCGGCGCAGCGACGCCGGCGCGCGCCTGCGTGCGCACCGCATCGAGCCAGCGCGCGAGCCGGCCGTCGAACTCGGCCGATGCGCCGAACCGATAGTGCACGGTGCCCGCGTCCGCGAGCAGGCGCGGGATTTCGGTGTCGATCACGTCGACGGCGTGGGCCGCGTCGAAACCGAACGCGTCGCGCGCGGCGTCGGGCCCGTAGTGGAAGCCTTCCCAGATCTCACGGTCGACGTTCTTCGCGCGGCAGAACAGGATCGATTCCGGCGCGCCGTGCGGCGCAGCCGCATTCAGCACGAGCACGGCGTCGGGCTCGGTGAAGCCGGTCAGGTAGTAGAAGTAGCTGTCGTGCCGGTACGGGTAGGCCGTATCGCGGTTGCGCATCACTTCGGGCGCGGTGGGAACGATGGCGACGCCGCCGCCCGCGGCGCGCAGTGCGGCAAGCACGCGTTCGCGGCGCTGGCGGTAGACGTCGACGGCGATGGCGGTATCGAGGGGCGCATTCATCGTGCGATTGTAGCGCCGCCGGCCGGCGTACGTGAAAGCGGGGCCGCAGCGGGCGCCGGCTCGCCCCGCGCGGCGGCTGTTGCAAACCATCCACAGGCCGGACGGGCGATTTTCTACCGGGCGCCGCCGGCCGGTTATGATCGGCGACAACCTATACTCCCGGCGGTTCCCTCGAAAAGGCAGATGATGAAATTAATCGGTTCGCTCAGCAGCCCGTACGTCCGAAAGGCGCGGATCGTGCTTGCTGAAAAGAAGATCGACTACAAGCTGGAGATCGAGAACGTATGGGCGCCCGAGACGGATATTCATGCGTCGAATCCGCTCGGCAAGGTCCCGTGTCTCGTGATGGAGGACGGCGCCGCGGTGTTCGACTCGCGCGTGATCTGCGAGTACGTCGATACGCTGTCGCCGGTCGGCAAGCTGATTCCGCCGTCGGGCCGCGAGCGGCTCGAGGTGCGCTGCTGGGAGGCGCTCTGCGACGGCGTGCTCGATGCATCGGTCGCGATTCGCCTCGAACACACGCTGCGCGACGAAGCGCAGCGCAGCGCGAGCTGGATCGCGCGCCAGCAGCGCAAGATCGACGACGCGCTCGTCGCGATGTCGCAGGGGCTCGGCGGCAAGACGTGGTGTGTCGGTAATCATTACACGCTCGCCGACATCGCACTCGGCTGCGCGCTCGGCTATCTCGACTTCCGGATGCCCGAACTGAACTGGCGCGACCGTCACCCGAATCTCGACAAGCATTTCGTGAAGCTATCGCAGCGTCAGACGTTCGCCGACACGCTGCCGCAAGGCTGAGCCGCACGCGGCTCGCGCATCGAGCAGACGAAAGAAAAGCGCCTCGACAGGCGCTTTTCTTTTTCCGGCACCGTCCGCGCGGCGGCGGCCGCGGCGGCCGTCAGTCGACCGACGCGTACACGGTCTCGCCGAGCGTGAACGAGTCGCTGCGCGCGATCGGCCACCAGTTGTCGTACAGCGTATAGCCGCAATGACTGCCGTCGAGCAGCGCGCCGGGCTTCAGGTATTTCAGCAGTTGCGACATCAACCGCACTTCGTGCGGCGACACGCGCTGCACGATGTGATGTGCGCGCAGCTCCGACGGATGCGACAGTCCGGCCGCCTGCACGAGCTCCTGCAGCGCGCGCAGCGTATTGCGGTGGAAGTTGTACACGCGCTCGGCCTTGTCGGGCACGACGAGCGCGCGCTGACGCACCGGATCCTGCGTCGCGACGCCGGTCGGGCAGCGTCCGGTATGGCAGGTCTGCGCCTGGATGCAGCCGACCGCGAACATGAAGCCGCGCGCGGAGTTCACCCAGTCCGCGCCGATCGCGAGCGTGCGCGCGACGTCGAACGCGCTGATGATCTTGCCGCTCGCGCCGATCTTCACGCGGTCGCGCACGCCGATGCCGACGAGCGTGTTGTGCACGAGCAGCAGCCCTTCCTGCAGCGGCACGCCGACGTGATCGGTGAATTCGAGCGGCGCCGCGCCGGTGCCGCCTTCCGCGCCGTCGACGACGATGAAGTCCGGCAGGATACCCGTCTCGACCATCGCCTTCGCGATCCCGAAGAATTCCCACGGATGGCCGACGCACAGCTTGAAGCCGGTCGGCTTGCCGCCCGACAGCGTGCGCAGCCGCTCGACGAATTCGAGCAGCCCGCGCGGCGTCGAGAATTCCGAGTGCGTGGCCGGCGACACGCAATCCTTGCCCATCGGCACGCCGCGCGTCTCGGCGATCTCGGGCGTGATCTTCGCGGCCGGCAGCACGCCGCCGTGGCCGGGCTTCGCGCCCTGCGACAGCTTGATCTCGATCATCTTCACCTGCGGCTCGGCGGCCTGCTTCGCGAACTTGTCGGCGCTGAACGTGCCGTCGTCGTTGCGGCAGCCGAAGTAGCCGGACGCGATTTCCCAGATGATGTCGCCGCCGTGCTCGCGGTGATACTTCGACAGCGAGCCTTCGCCGGTGTCGTGCGCGAAGCCGCCTTTCTTCGCGCCGAGGTTCAGCGCGCGGATCGCATTCGCGGACAGCGAGCCGAAGCTCATCGCCGAGATGTTGAAGATCGAGATGTCGTACGGCTGCGCGCGATTCGCGCCGACGCGGATCCGGAAATCGTGGTTCGGCAGCCGCGTCGGCGCGAGCGAATGGCTGATCCATTCGTGCGCGACGGCCTTCACGTTGAGCTCGGTGCCGTACGGCCGATTGTCGGCGACGTTCTTCGCGCGCTGGTAGACGAGGCTGCGTTGCGCGCGCGAGAACGGCTTCTCTTCGGTATCGTCCTCGACGAAGTACTGACGGATCTCGGGGCGGATGAATTCGAACAGGAAGCGGAAGTGCCCCCACAGCGGATAGTTGCGCAGGATCGCGTGGCGATCCTGGTTCAGATCGTACAGGCCGAGTGCGACGAGCGCGACGGGGACGACGATCCACGGCCACGACAGCACGTGGATCGCCGCGAGCGCGGCGGTCGCGGCGAGCAGCAGCGCGGCGCACCACATCGCGAGATAGCGTCTTGAAAGCATGGGGACTCCACAGGAATGAAGTGCCGCCATGCGTACGCTGCGCGGCGGCGCGCCGGCCGCGGCGGAATCGTGTTCCGCCGGGCGCGGCGTGCCGCAAGTCTAAACCGAAGCGATGTCAGCGTGCTTCGGCGAGCGCCGCCGTGCGGCCCTGCGCGATCGCGGCGTGGCCGGGCTGGCCGGTTGCCGCGAATTCGATGATGCCGCCGCCGAGACAGACGTCGCCGTCGTACAGCACCGCCGACTGCCCGGGCGTGACCGCCCATTGCGCGTCGTCGAACGCGAGCGAGAAGCGCTCGCCGCCGGCGCCCGCGAACGTGCACGCGGCGTCGGCCTGCCGGTAGCGCGTTTTCGCGCCGCATGCGTGACCTTCGGCCGGCGGTTCGCCGGCGACCCAGCTTACGTTGCCGGCGACGAGCTGCCGCGACAGCAGCCACGGATGATCGTGGCCCTGCACGACGTACAGCGTGTTCGACGCGATGTCCTTCGCGGCGACGAACCACGGCTCGCCGCTGCCGTCCTTGCTGCCGCCGAGGCCGATGCCCTTGCGCTGGCCGAACGTATAGAACGCGAGTCCGATGTGCTCGCCGACGAGCTTGCCGTCCGGCGTCTTCATCGGGCCGGGCTTCGTCGGCAGATAACGGTTCAGGAAGTCGCGGAACGGCCGCTCGCCGATGAAGCAGATGCCGGTCGAATCCTTCTTCTTCGCGTTCGGCAGCCCGATCTGCGCGGCGATCTCGCGCACCTTTGTCTTCGGGATCTCGCCGAGCGGGAACATCGTCTTCGACAGCTGCGCCTGGTTCAGCCGGTGCAGGAAGTACGACTGGTCTTTCGTATGATCGAACGCCTTCAGCAGCTCGAAGCGCCCGTCGCGCTCGCGCACGCGCGCGTAGTGACCGGTCGCGATCGTTTCCGCGCCGAGCGACATCGCATGATCGAGGAACGCCTTGAACTTGATCTCGGCATTGCACAGCACGTCCGGGTTCGGCGTGCGGCCGGCCGAATATTCGCGCAGGAATTCCGCGAACACGCGGTCCTTGTATTCGGCCGCGAAGTTCACGGCTTCGACGTCGATGCCGATCAGATCGGCCACCGACACGACGTCGATCCAGTCCTGGCGCGTCGAGCAGTATTCGCCGTCGTCGTCGTCTTCCCAGTTCTTCATGAACAGGCCGACCACGTCGTAGCCCTGTTCCTTCAGCAGCCATGCGGTCACCGACGAATCGACGCCGCCCGACATGCCCACCACTACACGGCGCTTGCTCATTTGTTCACCGCCTGACGGTCGAATGCGTCCGGACGCGGCGCGACCGAATGCGTATGCACGAAATCGAGCGGCACGCGCCGCCCGGCGAGATAGTCGTCGACGCAGCGCATCACCGCCGGCGAACGATGGCGCTCGGTGCACGCGCGCAGTTCGTCGGCGCTCATCCACAGCGTGCGCACGATGCCGTCGTCGAGCCGGTGGCCCGCGAGCGGCTCGCCCGCGGTGCCGCAGAACGTGAAGCGCAGATAAGTCGCGCCGGCGGTGCCCGGACGCTTGTAGTGCGCGAGATAGACGCCGACGAGCGCGTTCGGCACGAACGGGTGCGCGGTTTCCTCGAGCGTTTCGCGGATCACGGCGTCGGCGAGCGTTTCGCCGGCTTCGAGATGGCCGGCAGGCTGGTTGATGCGCAGGCCCGTCGACGTTTCTTCCTCGATCACGAGAAAGCGGCCGGCGCGCTCGATCAGCGCCGCGACGGTCACATGCGGGGTCCAGAGTTCGGGTTTCATGGATCGGCATTTTACCGGTTGCATCCGGACGCTGCCGGCCGTTGCCCGCCGCTTCGTCGGACGAATCCGACCCTCGAACGTCGGCTGCCGCGCCGCTCCGCGGGCCGGCGGCGCGTCGCGGCGGCGACCGCACGGTCGTACGCGAATTGCTCGCGCGACGACCGCTTTCGGTTAAAGTGCAGCGTGAACGCCGTTGCTCGTGAGCCGGTACGTCAGCCTGTCCGGCTCGTTGTGCAGTAAGAACCGCAAGAAAAGAAATACTGACAATGACCGGAGGAACCGACGATGCATATTGGAGTGCCTGCTGAAACGCGGGCGAACGAGGCGCGCGTGGCCGCGACGCCGGAAACCGTGAAGAAATACGCGGCCGCCGGCCACCGCGTCAGCGTTGCGACAGGCGCCGGCACCGCGGCGAGCTATCCCGACGACGCGTATGCGGCGGCCGGCGCCGAATTGACCGACCAGTCGGCCGCTCTCGGTGCCGACATCGTGCTGAAGGTCCAGGCGCCCACCGATGCCGAGTTGCCGCAGCTCAAGCGCGGCGCGGTGCTGATCGGGATGCTCGAGCCGTTCAACGCCGAGCAGGCGGCGAAGCTCGCGGCGGCCGGCGTGACCGGTTTCGCGCTGGAAGCGGCGCCGCGCACGACGCGCGCGCAGAGTCTCGACGTGCTGTCGTCGCAGGCGAACATCGCCGGCTACAAGGCGGTGCTCGTCGCCGCGTCGCTGTATCCGCGCTTCCTGCCGATGCTGATGACCGCCGCGGGCACCGTGAAGGCCGCGCGCGTGCTGGTGCTCGGCGCGGGCGTGGCCGGGCTGCAGGCGATCGCGACCGCGAAGCGGCTCGGCGCGGTGATCGAGGCGTCCGACGTGCGGCCGGCGGTGAAGGAGCAGATCGAATCGCTCGGCGCGAAATTCCTCGACGTCCCGTTCGAAACCGACGAAGAGCGCGAAGCCGCGCAGGGCGTCGGCGGCTATGCGCGGCCGATGCCGCCGTCGTGGCTCACGCGGCAGGCCGCGCTCGTGCACGAGCGCGCGAAGCAGGCCGACATCGTGATCACGACCGCGCTGATTCCGGGGCGCCCCGCGCCGACACTGATTTCGGCCGACACCGTGCAGTCGATGAAGCCCGGCTCGGTGCTCGTCGATCTCGCGGCGGGCCGCGGCCCGGAGATCGACGGCAGGAAAGGCGGCAACTGCCCGCTGACCGTCGCCGATCAGGTGATCGTGCACAACGGCGTGACGATCGCCGGCCACACGAATCTCGCGTCGATGGTCGCGTCGGATGCATCCGCGCTGTATGCGCGCAACCTGCTCGACTTCATGAAGCTGATCGTCACGAAGGAAGGCGCGCTGAACATCGACCTGACCGACGACATCGTCGCCGCGACGCTGTTGTGCCGCGACGGCGAGCTCACGCGCCAATAAACGGAGGAGACCATGGAAGTCATCAATCACACGGTGATCAACGTGATCATCTTCGTGCTCGCGGTGTACGTCGGCTACCACGTCGTGTGGAACGTCACGCCCGCGCTGCATACGCCGCTGATGGCCGTGACCAACGCGATTTCGGCGATCGTGATCGTCGGCGCGATGCTGGCCGCCGCGCTGACCGTCGGCCCGACCGGCAAGCTGTTCGGCACGCTCGCGGTCGCGCTCGCGGCGGTGAACGTGTTCGGCGGCTTTCTCGTGACGAGACGCATGCTCGAGATGTTCCGCAAGAAGGAGCCGAAGCGCGTCGAAGGCGGCAAGGAGGGCGCGCGATGAGCATGAACGTCGTCACGCTGCTGTACCTCGTCGCATCGGTGTGCTTCATCCAGGCGCTGAAGGGGCTGTCGAACCCGAAGAGCGCGCGGCGCGGCAACCTGTTCGGGATGGTCGGGATGGCCATCGCGATCCTCACGACGATCGCGCTGATCGTCAAGCAGGCCGCGTGGCTCGGCGCGAACCTGCCGCTCGGCATCGCGCTCGTGCTCGGCGCGCTCGTCGTCGGCGGCGCGGTCGGCGCGTTCGTCGCCGCGCGCGTCGAGATGACCAAGATGCCGGAGCTCGTCGCCGCGATGCACTCGCTGATCGGTCTCGCAGCCGTGTGCATCGCGTATGCGGTCGTGTCGGAGCCGGAGGCGTTCGGGCTCGTGCCGCAGGATGCGGTGTCGGCGAATTTCATCCCGTACGGCAATCGCGTCGAGCTGTTCATCGGCACGTTCGTCGGCGCGATCACGTTCTCCGGGTCGGTGATCGCGTTCGGCAAGCTGTCGGGCAAGTACAAGTTCCGGCTGTTCCAGGGCGCGCCGGTCGTGTATGCGGGGCAGCACCTGATCAACCTGATGCTCGCGATCGCGATGCTCGGCTTCGGGATCCTGTTCTTCATCACGCAGGCGTGGCTGCCGTTCATCATCATGACGGCGATCGCGTTCGTGCTCGGCGTGCTGATCATCATCCCGATCGGCGGCGCGGACATGCCGGTGGTCGTGTCGATGCTGAACTCGTACTCGGGCTGGGCGGCGGCTGGCATCGGCTTCTCGCTGAACAACGCGATGCTGATCATCGCCGGCTCGCTCGTCGGCTCGTCGGGCGCGATCCTGTCGTACATCATGTGCCACGCGATGAACCGCTCGTTCTTCAACGTGATTCTCGGCGGCTTCGGCGGCGACGCGGCGGCCGGCGGTGCGGCGGGCGCGAAGGAGCAGCGGCCGGTGAAGTCCGGTTCGGCCGACGACGCGGCGTTCATGCTCGGCAACGCGGAATCGGTCGTGATCGTGCCGGGCTACGGGCTCGCGGTGGCCCGCGCGCAGCACGCGCTGAAGGAGCTGACCGACAAGCTGACCGACAAGGGAATCGACGTGAAATATGCGATTCATCCGGTCGCGGGGCGGATGCCCGGGCACATGAACGTGCTGCTCGCGGAAGCGGAGGTGCCGTACGAGATCGTGCACGAGATGGAGGACATCAACGGCGAGTTCGGCCAGGTCGATGTAGTGCTCGTGCTCGGCGCGAACGACGTCGTGAATCCGGCCGCGAAGAACGATCCGAAGTCGCCGATCGCGGGGATGCCGATCATCGAGGCGTACAAGGCGCGCACGGTGATCGTCAACAAGCGGTCGATGGCGGCCGGTTACGCGGGCCTCGACAACGATCTCTTCTACATGGACAAGACGATGATGGTGTTCGGCGACGCGAAGAAGGTGATCGAGGATATGGTGAAGGCGGTCGAGTAGCGCGGCGGCGCAGCGGCCGGGCAGGGGGAACACGGCGGGTGCGTCGCCCGGCGTGTTCTCGAGCGCTGCGAGATTATCTTTTTGTCGTCGAGACCACGTTCGCCGTGCCGAGTATCGCGTACGAAACGACAGCGGCAGCGATGAACTTGATCGCCATCTTCATCGAGTAGAAGTTGTTCATCGCGTGTTCGCCGTCGCCGCTGACATGCAGGTGATTCAGGACGACATCGTCCACCGGTCCGTTCGTCATCAGCGTGAATGCGATGCCCCGAATCAAATGGGACGGATCCGAAAACGACGGCGCCGACCTACCCGGCGCCGGTTTTCATCTCGCGCCGACACGACGGATCCCGCATCGGCGTCTCGGCGATCCGCATGTAATCGGCGATGCGCCGGCCCTCCATGTCCGGAAACTGCTCGTGCACGGTGATGTCGCCCATCCGCGCGATGTCGAACGTGCGGAAGTCGCCGCGCAGCTCGCACCACGCGCCGATCGTCCAGCGTCCGCCCCAGTAAACGAGCCCGAGCGGCCACACGCGGCGTTGCGTGTGCGCGCCGAGCCGGTCGCGGTACGCGAAGCTGACGATGTGACGCGTGTCGACGGCCTGGTGGATCGCATCGACCTTCCCGAAAAACGCTTCGTCGATATGGAACGACGGCGCGAACACCGGCAGGCGATCGAGCGCGGTGCGCTTGTCGGCCGGCATCGCGGACGCGATCTTCGCGAGCGCCGATCGCGCACCGCCCGCGAAGCGCGCGCCGCCCCACGTTTCGAGCATCCGCGCGCCGGCGGCGAGCGCCGCGAGTTCCTCGGCCGTGAACGTGAGCGGCGGCAGGCTCGCGTTGCGATTCAGCCGGTAGCCGATCCCGGCTTCGCCTTCGATCGGCACGCCCGACAGCTGCAGGTCGCGCACGTCGCGATAGACGGTGCGCGGCGAGACCGACAGCCAGTCGGCGAGCTGCTGCGCGGTCGTCAGACGCCGGCCGCGCAGCAGCTCGGCAATCTGGAACAGACGGTCGGCACGGCGCGTCATGGCAGCACCTCGACTCCAACGGCAACGGGAACTTCGCGATGATAGCGCCGCGGCGGCCGCGCGAACGGTGCGGTCAGTGGCATTTCGGCGCGTGCAGGCCGACGCGGTTGCCTTCGGTATCGATCAGGTAGCCGATGTAGCCGTAGTTGTTCGGCAACTCGATGACCGAGCCCTGCACGATCCCGCCCGCGCGCTTCGCGCGCTCGAGCGCCGCGACGACCGACTCGCCGGCGTTCAGGTACACGAGCACGCCGTTCGCGCTCGGCTTCATCTGCTGCGGATCGAACACGATGCTGCCGCCGGTGCTCGACGCCTCGTGATCGAACACGGCCATCGGCACGCCGCCGATCACTTCGCGCTGCAGCGTGGTCTGCAGCACGGTCTCGTAGAAGCGGATCGCGCGGTCGAAATCGAGGGACGGAATGTCGAACCACGCGATCGCACGGTCGACGGTTGCGGTTGCAGTTGCGGACGTCATGACGAGCTCCTTTTTCGTTCGGTTTTATCTGGAAACCAGCCTTGCATTGCGCCGGGATTGCAGTGTCGCGCGGGTCTGCTGACAGCGTGCTGTCAGTAGTCGTCGCGGTGCTGACAAAAGGGGCGGAGCCGCCGTGCGGCCGCGGCGGACGCGGCGCTCGGACGCGCGCGCGGGCGGTGGGGGCCGCCGCGTCGCGTCGGCGCAGCGAAGCTTGAACGATCGAGGAGAGACCCGGCACGCGCCGGGCGTGGCAGGAGACGGGCGACAGCAGCGGGCCGCCGTGCGTGCGGCCCGCGGTTTATGCGTCGCCTTCGGGTGCGGCGGGGCGCGCCTTCACGCTACCCGCGATCAGGTCGAAGCGGAACAGCCGGCATTCGAGCGCGCCGTTGAACAGCGGCGTCTTCGCGGACTCGCGCAGTCGCAGCTGGCCGGGCAGCGAGCGGTCCGACGTGAGCAGGAACGCCTGCCAGCCGGCGAAGCGCTGTTTCAGCGCATCGCCGAGCGCATTGAAGAACTCGCTGTCCGGCGTGTCGGTATGCGTGCGGCGGAACGCGTCGTCGTTGCCGCGGCTGCGACCGGTCTCGCGCACGTCGCCGCGCGGGCCGCGACCTCGCACCTCGATCCGTTCGCCGTACGGCGGGTTCGCGAGCAGAATGCCCGGGCCGTCGCACGGCGGCGTCATTCCGCGCGCGTCGACCTGCTTCAGCCATATCGACGGCACGCCCGCGCGCTCGAGATTCGCGCGCGCCTTCTCGAGCATGTCGCCGGAGATGTCGCTGCCGTACACGCCGAGCGCGTCGCGCTTGCCGCGCGCCGCGCGCTTCGCATCCAGCGCGGCGACCTTCAGACCCTGCCATGCGGTGATGTCGTACTGCTTGAGCTTCTCGAAGCCGAACCGGCGCTCGACGCCCGGCGCGACGCCGAGCGCGATCTGCGCGGCTTCCGCGAGGAACGTGCCGCTGCCGCACATCGGGTCGTACAGCGGCGTGCCGGGCGTCCAGCCGGTCAGGCGCAGGATGCCGGCCGCGAGGTTCTCGCGCAGCGGCGCCGCGCCCTTGTCGAGACGCCAGCCGCGCTTGAACAGCGGCTCGCCGGACGTGTCGAGGTACAGCGTGCATTCGTTGGCGGTCAGGAACGCGAACACGCGCACGTCGGGCGCGCCGGTATCGATGCTCGGACGCGCGCCGGTCTTGTCGCGCATCCGGTCGCAGATCGCGTCCTTCACGCGCAATGTCGCGAATTCGAGGCTCTTCAGCGGCGACTTGATCGCGGTGATGTCGACGCGCAGCGTCTGCGTCGCGGCGAACCAGCGCTCCCACGGCTGCTCGAGCGCGAGCGCGTAGACGTCCTGCTCGTTGCGATACGGGCGGTGCGCGATCTTCAGCAGAATCCGGCTCGCGATCCGCGAATGGAGGTTCGCGGCCATGCCGGCGGCCCAGCCGCCGCGGAAATGGACACCGCCCGGCACCTGCGCGCCCGCGGCGAACGGCGCGCCGTCCAGATGGCTGCTGGCGATCTCGGCCAGTTCGGCGGCGAGCGCCGCTTCGAGGCCGCGCGGGCAGGGAGCGAAGAAGTCGTACAGGGTGGGCGAGGACATAAGGCGGGGGGAGGGCGTACAAAAGTCCAGTATTGTACGCGGCGCGGCCGGCCTCGGCCGGCGATGCGGCCGTTTGCGCGGCGCGGCGCCGGCGCAGGGAGCGCTTGCGGGCGGGCCGGCGCCGCGGATGGTGTGCCGAGATCGGAAGAGCGTCGTGTAGGGAAAGAGTGTGTGCGCAGGTGTAGATCTCGGTGGTCGCCGTATCATTAAAAAAA
>NZ_CABVPR010000027.1 GCF_902499135.1 Burkholderia dolosa | reverse complement strand
GGGCCTCGACGACGCGCATACGTTCGACGGCGCGACGCTCGCCGGCGCGCTCGCGCGCAACGTGACGGCGCCGCTCGCGCTGGCCCGCGCGCTCGCCGACGCGACGCCCGACGCCGCGCGCGACGACGAAACGCTGCGCGCATGCGCGATCCACGTGCTGGACCAGGCGCTGTTTCATCCGGCGCCCGACCGGCTGTCGCATGCGCTGATGCAGGCGGCGCTGCACCGCGCGACGTCCGCGCTGGCGCTCGCGCTCGCGCCGAAGGTGCGCGTCGCCGCGCTGGTGCGCGGTCATGCGCCGCATGCGGACGACGTCGCGGCGGCCGCCTGCTATCTCGCGAGCGCGCCCGGCGTCACGGGCGCGACGCTGACCGTCGACGGCGGCGAGCACCTGGTGCCGCCCGCCGCCGGCCCGAATGAATGAATCGCGCGGGTCGCGCGGCCTGATCGCCGCCGCCCGCGCCGCTTTGCGTGCGCGCACGCCAATTTGACTGGGACGACCATGTTTTCCGCTCTCCTGCACCCCCGCCTCGCGGATTGCCGCAGGCTCTACCTGCGCGACTACGAGGTGCACATCAACATCGGGGCCTTCGAACACGAGAAGCGCGGCGAGCAGCGCGTCGTCATCAACGTCGACCTGTTCGTGCCGCTCGCGCAGTCGACGCCGGTCGACGACCGGCTGCACGAAGTGGTCGACTACGACCTGATGAAGCAGAGCGTCGCGCAATGCGTGGCGCGCGGCCACATCCACCTGCAGGAAACGCTGTGCGACGCGATCGCCGAGCGCCTGCTGGCGCACGACGCCGTGCGCGCGGTGCGCGTCTGTACCGAGAAACCGGACGCCTATCCGGACTGCGACGCCGTCGGCGTCGAAGTCTTTCGCATCAAGGACGAGGAGCGAGCATGAACGCCCCCCAAACGAACGACACGGCGGCCGACGTCGCCGCGATCGAAGCGAGTGTCGCCGAAGTCGGCCGCCGCGCGCTCACGCGCCGCGAGCAGAAGGAAGCGTACGAGAACAACAAGCTGTTCAAGCGGATCGTGCGCCAGGTCGGCCAGGCGATCGGCGACTACAACATGATCGAGCACGGCGACAAGGTGATGGTGTGCCTGTCCGGCGGCAAGGACAGCTATGCGATGCTCGACATCCTGCTGCGCCTGCGCGAGCGCGCGCCAATCGACTTCGACATCGTCGCGGTGAACCTCGACCAGAAGCAGCCGGGCTTTCCGGAGCACGTGCTGCCCGAATACCTGACGCAGATCGGCGTGCCGTTCCACATCGAGAACTAGGACACCTACAGCATCGTCAAGCGGCTCGTGCCCGAAGGCAAGACCACGTGCTCGCTGTGCTCGCGGCTGCGCCGCGGGATCCTGTACCGCGTCGCCGGCGAGCTCGGCGCGACCAAGATCGCGCTCGGCCATCACCGCGACGACATCGTGCAGACGCTGCTGCTGAACATGTTCTACGGCGGCAAGCTGAAGGGCATGCCGCCGAAGCTGCAGTCGGACGACGGCAAGAACATCGTGATCCGCCCGCTCGCGTACGTGAAGGAAACCGATCTCGAGAAATACGCGGAGCTGCGCGAATTCCCGATCATCCCGTGCAACCTGTGCGGCAGCCAGCCGAACCTCAAGCGTGCGGAAATGAAGGCGCTGATCCGCGAATGGGACAAGCGCTTCCCGGGCCGCGTCGACAACATGTTCAACGCGCTCGCGAACGTCGTGCCGTCGCACCTGATGGACACCGCGCTGTTCCCGTTCACGTCGCTGCGCGCGACCGGCGAAGCCGACCCGCAGGGCGACATCGCGTTCGACGACGAACCGTGCGCGAGCGGCGACGATCCGGCCATGCCGCGCGCCGCGACGCCAGGCGCGGGCACGGTCAAGCCGATCTCGATCGTCCAGTTCGACGACCTGTAACAGAGGGCCGGAACGCCCGCCGCACGGGGCGCCGGCCGCCGTCGTGCGGTGCCGGCCGCGCGCCGCGGCGGCCCGGAACGGCAGGGGCCGCATGCTAAAATGACCGGCTTCGAACTCCTCTGACAAGCTCGCCATGAATATCGTGATTTTGGCGGCAGGCGCCGGCAAGCGCATGCGTTCCGCGCTGCCTAAGGTGCTTCATCCTCTGGCCGGCAGGCCGCTTCTCTCCCACGTCATCGCCACCGCACGCACGCTGCAGCCGTCGCGGCTCGTCGTCGTCGTCGGTCACGGTGCGGAGCAGGTGCAGGCCGCCGTCGCGGCGCCGGACATCCAGTTCGCGGTGCAGACCGAGCAGCTCGGCACCGGCCATGCGGTACGTCAGGCGCTGCCGCTGCTCGATCCCGCGCATCCGACGCTCGTGCTGTACGGCGACGTGCCGCTCACGCGCGCATCCACGCTGCGCCGCCTCGCCGATGCCGCGCGCGACGGCCGCTACGGCATTCTGACCGTCACGCTCGACGATCCGACCGGCTACGGGCGGATCGTGCGCGACGGGTCGGGCTTCGTCACGCGCATCGTCGAGCAGAAGGACGCGTCGCCGGACGAGTTGAGGATCGCCGAGATCAACACCGGCATCGTCGTCACGCCCACCGCGCAGCTGTCGATGTGGCTCGGCGCGCTGAAGAACGACAACGCGCAGGGCGAGTACTACCTGACCGACGTCGTCGAGCTCGCGATCGAGGCCGGCTTCGACGTCGTCACGACGCAGCCGGACGACGAGTGGGAAACGCTCGGCGTGAACAGCAAGGCGCAGCTCGCGGAGCTCGAGCGCGTTCATCAGCGCAGCGTCGCCGACGCGCTGCTGGCCGACGGCGTCACGCTGGCGGACCCGGCGCGCATCGACGTGCGCGGCACGCTGCGCTGCGGGCACGACGTGTCGATCGACGTGAACTGCGTGTTCGAAGGCGACGTGACGCTCGCCGACAACGTGACGATCGGCGCGAACTGCGTGATCCGCAACGCGTCGATCGGCGCGGGCACGCGCATCGACGCGTTCACGCACATCGACGGCGCCGAGCTCGGCGCGCACACGGTGATCGGCCCGTACGCGCGGCTGCGCCCTGGCGCGCAGCTCGCGGACGAAGCGCACGTCGGCAACTTCGTCGAGGTGAAGAACGCGGTGATCGGCCACGGCTCGAAGGCGAATCACCTGACGTATATCGGCGACGCCGACATCGGCGCGCGCGTGAACATCGGCGCCGGCACGATCACGTGCAACTACGACGGCGCGAACAAGTTCCGCACGGTGATCGAGGACGACGTGTTCGTCGGCTCGGACACGCAGCTCGTCGCGCCGGTGCGCGTCGGCCGCGGCGCGACGATCGCCGCGGGCACGACGATCTGGAAGGACGTCGCCGACAATCTTCTCGCGCTGAACGAGAAGACGCAGACCGTGAAGAGCGGCTATGTCCGCCCGGTCAAGAAGAAGAGCTGAACCATTTGCGGGCGCCGTGACGGCGCCCGCGTCGACTGACAGGATTGACCATTCATGTGCGGGATTGTCGGCGCAGTTGCGCAGCGTAATATCGTTCCGGTGCTGATCGAAGGACTGCGGCGCCTCGAATACCGTGGCTACGACTCGTGCGGCGTCGCCGTGCTCGAGCCGGGCGCACCGAAGCGCGCGCGCAGCGTCGCGCGCGTCGCCGATCTCGACGCGCAGGTGCGCGAGTCGCACCTCGAAGGCACGACCGGCGTCGCGCACACGCGCTGGGCGACGCACGGCGCGCCCGTCACGCACAACGCGCACCCGATCTTCTCGTCGGACGCGCTCGCGCTCGTGCACAACGGGATCATCGAGAACTTCGAGCCGCTGCGCGAAGCGCTGCGCGCGAAGGGCTACACGTTCGTGTCGCAGACCGACACCGAAGTGATCGCGCACCTCGTGCACAGCCTGTATCGCGGCGATCTGTTCGAAGCGGTGCGCGACGCGGTGCGCCAGCTGCACGGCGCATATGCGATCGCGGTGATCCACAAGGACCAGCCGCATACCGTCGTCGGCGCGCGCCAGGGTTCGCCGCTCGTCGTCGGCCACGGCGACGGCGAGAACTTCCTCGCGTCCGACGCGCTCGCGCTTGCCGGCAGCACCGACCGCTTCACGTTCCTCGAGGAAGGCGACGTGTGCGAGCTGTCGCTCGACGGCGTGAAGATCGTCGATCGCAACGGCGCGCTCGCGCAGCGCGAAGCGCGCGTCGTCAGCGCGTACGGCGGCGCGGTCGAGCTTGGGCCCTATCGCCATTTCATGCAGAAGGAAATCTTCGAGCAGCCGCGCGCGATCGGCGACACGGTGCCGCAAACCGAAGCCTTCGACGCGACGCTGTTCGGCGACGCCGCACCCGCCGCGTTCGCGGACATCGACAGCCTGCTGATCCTCGCGTGCGGCACGAGCTACTACTCGGGCCTCACCGCGAAATACTGGCTCGAATCGATCGCGAAGATTCCGACGCAGGTCGAGATCGCGAGCGAATACCGCTACCGCGACTCGGTGCCGAACCCGCGCCAGCTCGTGGTGGTGATCTCGCAATCGGGCGAGACGGCCGACACGCTCGCCGCGCTCAAGCACGCGCAGTCGCTCGGCCACCGGCACACGCTCGCGGTGTGCAACGTCGCGACGAGCGCGATGGTGCGCCTGACCGACATGCAGTTCCTCACGCACGCGGGCACCGAGATCGGCGTCGCGTCGACGAAGGCATTCACGACGCAGCTCGTCGCGCTGTTCGTGCTGGCGGCGACGCTCGGCAAGCTGCGCGGGCACGTCGACGCCGCGCAGGAAGCGGAGTTCGTGAAGCAGCTGCGCCATCTGCCGGCCGCGCTGAACAGCGTGCTCGCGCTCGAGCCGCAGATCATCGCGTGGTCGGAGGAGTTCGCGCGCAAGGAAAACGCGCTGTTCCTCGGCCGCGGGCTGCACTACCCGATCGCGCTCGAAGGCGCGCTGAAGCTGAAGGAAATCTCGTACATCCACGCGGAGGCGTATCCGGCCGGCGAACTGAAGCACGGCCCGCTCGCGCTCGTCACCGAAGCGATGCCGGTCGTCACGGTCGCGCCGAACGACACGCTGCTCGAGAAGCTGAAGTCGAACATGCAGGAAGTGCGTGCACGCGGCGGCCAGCTGTACGTGTTCGCCGATGCCGATACGCAGATCGTCAACGACGAAGGCCTGCACGTGATCCGGATGCCGGAACACTACGGCCAGTTGTCGCCGATCCTGCATGTGGTGCCGCTGCAGCTGCTCGCGTATCACACCGCATGCGCGCGCGGTACCGACGTCGACAAGCCGCGCAATCTCGCGAAATCGGTGACGGTCGAGTAAGCCACGCGCAACGGGCGCTCGGCTGCGCCGACGACTCAGACGGAGAAACCATGCGAAAACTGTTGGGATGCGGATTGATGGCGCTGACGTTCGCGTCGAGCAGCTGGGCGGCCGAACGCTACGTCGAAGTGTGGAATCCGCCCGAAGCGCGGCAGCCCGCGCGGACGCCCGCCGCGCGTACAGGCGCCGACGCGCATGCCGCGAAGGGCGCGGACAAGCATGCGAGCGCGCAGCCGAAAACCGCCGCGAAGCCGCACAAGCGCCGCGTCGTGCAGACGGTGAAGGCGGCGCCGCATCGCGCGCCCGCCGCACCCGCCGCCGACACGCCGGCCGCACCGCGTCCCGTCACGCAGCCGGCGCCGGGCCGCCTCACGGTGATGCAGCCGGCCGCACCGGACGCGCCGCGTGCGCAGGACTTCTCCGACATTCCGCGGCAATACACGCCGGACGGCAACGTGCTGCGCGTCGGCACGCGCAGCCGCTCCGCGGAGGTAACGCGATAATGGAAGCGGAAACCTATCACGGCTATCAGATCTGGGGCCATTCGATCCTGCAGCAGGACGAGATCCTGCAGCCCGAGCGCTACGCGGCAAGCGGCACGATCACGCAGAACAACCGGCTCGTCGAAGCGTCGGGCGTGCTCGGCGTGTTCGACACCGAGGACGAAGCGCGCGAAGCGGGGCTCGAATGGGCCCGTGCGTGGATCGACAATCACCGTTGAGCGGCCGCCGCGCACGCATCGCCGCAACGAAGCGGCCGGCCGCGGTGTCGTGCACGGCTTCGATCGCATAGCGCAAACGAAGAAGGGGCGTCCATGACGCCCCTTCGTTCGTTCGAGCCGGGAAAGCTCACGCTGCCGTGTGCGGCGGCCGCATCGCCGCGTGCGGGCGGCCGACGAGCCGCGACAACCCGACGATCGTCGCGAGCGTCGTCAGATACGCGGCGATCTGGATTCCCGCCGGTCGCGCGGTATAGCCGACGAGCGTATGCAGCGCCTTGCCGACGATCGTCGACTCCTTGAGCAGCCACGACGTATCCCACACCGCATCGCCCCACGACGGCACGAGCCCCGCCGCGAGCAGGAAGCCGACACACTGGCTCGCCATCCCGGCCGCGAGCAGCACGATCAGCCAGTTCGTCACCGAGAACAGCCGCTTCAGCGGAATCTGCAGCAAGCCGGCATACATCGCGTAGCCGAGCCCCGCTCCGCCGAGCACGCCGAGCAGCCCGCCGGCGATCATCTGCGGCGTCTGGCCCGGATCGCCGGCCGCGATCCCGTACAGGAACAGCACGGCTTCGGAGCCTTCGCGCAGCACCGCGACGCCGACCACGACCGCGAGCCCGGTCAGCGGCTTGCTGCCGGCGGCCACCGCGCGGCCGACCGCGCTCATGTGCAGCGCCATCTCGCGGCCGTGCCTGCTCATCCAGATGCTGTGCCACGCGAGCATCAGCGTCGCGACGAACATCACGCCGGCGTTGAACACTTCCTGCCCCATGCCGGACGCCCACTGCGAAATCACGTCGGCGAACGCGGCGATCAGCCCCGCGCCGATCACGCCGCCGACGAGCCCGCCGCCCACCCACCGGCCGCGCCGCGGCACGCCCTTCGTCGCGGCCATCACGATCGACACGACGAGCGCGGCCTCGAGCACTTCACGAAAGACGATCAGGGCGGTGGACAGCATCGCGGTATCCGTTTTACTTGACGGTCAGACGCGTCTTCGACTGCGCCTCGTGATACTCGTCGTGGAATTCGTAGGTGCCGGCCTTCAGCGGCCCGACGAGGATCTCGACCGACTTGCCGGCCGGCACGACCTTCTCCGCCTTGAAGTCGTCGCTTTCGAATTCGGCCGGCGTCGCATCGAGGTTCTTCACGACGAACTTCACCTTCTTGCCGGCCGGGATCGTCACGCCGTCCGGAGAAAACTTGTGATCCTTGAGCGTGAGATTGACGACGTCGTCGGCGGCGAATGCGGTGGCCGATGCGCCGAGCAGCGCCAGTGCGAAACCGAAAGCGAAACGATTCATGGTGAAGATCGAAGAGGAACGTGAGGGGAACCGATACTAAGAGCGATTCGCATTCCGCGCATCGAATGTCCATGCCCACTCAATGGGGATCGTGCTCCATACCGTTTCGCGACGCGCGGCGCATCAAGGCTTGCGTCGATTCGCGACGTCCGAAGCACGCGGTCAATTCGGCCAAACACCGACGGACGTGCGCGTGCGCGGTACGCATTCGTCGGACGACCGGCTTACGAACGGCCGACTGCGCGCGATATGCTGCACGCATCCATGCATGCGCTTGACCTTCCTACCGTGGCAAGCTTCATGCTGAATGCGTTCGTCAATCGTCAACCAGGAGAACAACGATGGAATTCGAAGTGCAGGACATGACCTGCGGCGGCTGCGCCAACGCGATCACGCGCGCGGTAACGGCCGCCGATCCGGGCGCCAGGATCGACATCGACGTCGCCGCGAAGATCGTCAAGGTCGAATCGGCGCAGGGTGCCGAGCGCGTGCAGGCGATCATCGAAGCGGCGGGCTTCCATCCCGCGTTGCGCGCCGCATAACGCACGTCACGCGGCAGCGGGCGCATCGCCGGCCGGCGATGCGCCCGAATGCGGGATCAGCGCAGCCGCACGAGCGTCGACTTCAGCTCCGTGTACTTCTCGAGCGCGTGCAGCGACTTGTCGCGGCCGTTGCCCGACTGCTTGTAGCCGCCGAACGGGAAGTTCATGTCGCCGCCCTCGTCGTAGCAGTTCACCCACACCGTTCCTGCGCGCAGGCGGCGCGATACGTCGTGCGCGGTCGTCAGGTTCGACGTCCACACGGCTGCGGCGAGGCCGTAGTCGCTGTCGTTCGCGATTCGCACCGCTTCGTCGACGTCGTCGAACACGATCACCGACAGCACGGGCCCGAAGATCTCCTCGCGCGCGATCTTCGCATCGGGCTTCACCTCGAACACCGTCGGCTCGACGTAGAAGCCGCCCGTTTCCTCTTTCACGCGCGCGCCGCCGGTGAGCAGCGTGCCTTCGCGGCGGCCCGCGTCGATGTAGGCGAGCACGCGTTCCAGCTGAACGCCGTCGACGATCGCGCCCATCGACACCGACGGATCGAGCGGATTGCCGGGCACGTACGCGCGCGCGGCCGCAACGAGCTTCTCGACGAACGCATCCTTGATGTCGCGATGCACGAGCAGGCGCGAGCCGGCCGTGCACATTTCGCCCATGTTGTAGAAGATCGCGCCGGCGGCCGCCTGCGCGGCGCGGTCGAGATCCGGGCAGTCGGGCAGCACGATGTTCGGCGACTTCCCGCCGAGTTCGAGCCACACGCGCTTCAGGTTCGACTGCGCGGCGTACTGCATGATCAGCTTGCCGACCGCCGTCGAGCCGGTGAACGCGATGCAGTCGACGTCGCGGTGCAGCGCGAGCAGCTTGCCCGGTTCGCCCGCGCCCGGCACGACGTTGAACACGCCGGCCGGGATGCCGGCATCGCGCGCGAGCTGCGCGACACGAATCGCAGTGAGCGGCGACTTCTCGGACGGTTTCAGCACGACGCTGTTGCCGGCCGCGAGCGCGGGGCCGAACTTCCACGCGGCCATCAGGATCGGGAAGTTCCACGGCACGACGGCCGCGACCACGCCGACCGGCTCGCGCGTGACGAGACCGACCAGATGATGATCGACCGGCGCGACTTCGCCGCCGACCTTGTCGATCGCTTCGGCGAACCATTCGACGCAGTACGCGGCGCCCGGCACGTCGACGGTGGTCGTGTCGCCGATCGGCTTGCCCGCATCGAGCGTCTCGAGCAGCGCGAGCTCGTCGAGATGCTCGCGCATCAGCGCCGCCCAGCGCAGCAGCACGGCCTTGCGCGCACGCGGATTCAGCCCGGCCCATACGCCGGCGTCGAACGCGCGGCGCGCCGCGGCGACGGCCGCGTTTACATCGGGCTCGCCGCAGTCGGCGACCTTCGCGAGCACGCGGCCGTCGATCGGGCTCACGCAATCGAACGTCTTCGCGCCGTGCGCATCGCGCAATGCACCGTCGATGAATGCGCGTCCTTCGATCGCGAGCGACGCCGCCTTGTCCTGCCAGTCAGCCAAAGTCAACTTGTTCATCAGGAAGCCTCAATGGAGTGGCATTCGCGATGCAGCGTGCCGCACGCATGCGCAACGACGTGCGCGCGGCGGCGAATGCGGTGACGCGCGGGCGTCAGAAGGTCGGCGGCGAATTGGCCGATACGACCTCGCAGACGTGCTCCGCGCTGGGATTGCGGAAACGGTGCGGCAAGCGGCTTTCGAAGTAGTAGCCGTCTCCGGGGTCGAGCAGCCACGTCGCGCCGTCGACCGTCAGCTCGAGACGCCCCGACACGACGACGCCGCCCTCGTGCCCCGCATGTGCGAGCATCTCGGGTCCCGTGTCGGCGTGCGGCTGATAGACCTCGCGCATGATGCACATGTTGCGATCCTTCACGCCTGCGCCGACGAGATGGAACGCGAGCGCATCGTTGCCGAGATTCGGCATCTCGTCGCGACGCGATACCACCGTGCGCGATTCGACGAGCTCGAACGTGAAGAACTCGGCGAGGCTCATCGGAATGCATTCGAGCAGCTTCTTCAGCGAGCCGACCGACGGGCTCACACGGCCCTGCTCGATCAGCGAGATCGCGCCGTTGGTGACGCCCGCGCGCTTCGCGAGTTCGCGCTGCGACAGGCCATGCTTGTTGCGCACGAAACGCAGGCGCTCGGCGACTTCGGTGGACATCGATTCGGTTTCGGACACGATAGGCAGGGCAATTGAAGAAGGGGCGACGCGCTCGACTGCTGTTGAATATTCTAATCACTTTATGTCGCGCATCAGCGGGGAAAACCCTGAAAGGCGTTCGAAATAATGAACACCCGATACATCATTCTTTTTGCGAATCTTTTATTCGCTATGCTACGGGAAAGCCCTGAGACGAGACCCCCAAAAAATATTTGACGGCGTTTTTGGCTCGTATATGCTGGCTCTCAGGTCGGTGTCATCGACGTTTCATTGGCCGCGAATTGCGTGATTCACGCGCAAAATCGATGCCCTTCAATGTAAATGACGCCGCACCGGCGCCTCGATTATTTTAAACGCGTCGCGCGTCGAGAAAATCGGGCGTTCAATACTTTCAACGAACCAGTCGAGTGTAAACGTGAGAGTCCGTGGCCCTCTGGTGAGGTGGGATCGCCGCGATGTGCGAAGTCTGCGCAGCGCCGGCCCCGCTTCCGATGGCAGTTGCGGCTGGCATAGTCCTCGCCTGCTGCATCTGTCGATCTACACAATCCTGTCCCGTCGTTCCGTTCGGCGCCACAACGCCGTTTCCGCACGCGCATTCGTCGCCGTCGATACCGACGAAGTCGCGTCGCTGCTGCCGTAGCGCCTCTCCTTTCTTCACGTCGTCCGCTTCGCCTGCCTGTCCGCCATCCGCGCCGATCGCGCGGTGATGGAACGCGTTCGCGCATTCGTTGCCGCGTCGCGCGTCGCAGCGAAACGAACGACGGCCTGATCGTCGCGCGCAGCGCGGATCGTCACATCGTCCCGTTGCGCCCATTCATCAGCGGCCTTGCGCATTGCGCCAGGCTGCGGGACCGCTTGTCGCCCGCGTTTTGCCGCATCGGCGCGTGCGCGGCCGGCAGTCTTACGGATCACGAATCGACGTCATGGAAAGGAAACCCCTCGTCGGCATCACCGCCGACACCAACCAGATCGGCGCGCACGCGTCGCATACGGTCGGCGACAAGTACGTCGCCGCGATCGTCGACGGCGCGCGCGCGCTCGCGATGGTGCTGCCCGCGCTCGGCGAGCGGCAATCCATCGACGACGTGCTCGACGCAGTCGACGGCCTGCTGTTTACCGGCAGCTACTCGAACGTCGAGCCGCACCGTTACGGCGGCGAGCCGAGCGCGCCCGGCACGAAGCACGACCCCGCGCGCGACGCGACGACGCTGCCGCTGCTGCGTGCGGCGATCGCCGCAGGCGTGCCGGTGCTCGCGGTGTGCCGCGGCTTTCAGGAGCTGAACGTCGTATGCGGCGGCACGCTGCATCAGCGCGTGCACGAAGTGCGCGGCTTCGCCGATCACCGCGAGGATGACGCCGCGCCGATGGACGTGCAGTACGGACCCGCGCACGTCGTGCATCTGATGCCCGGCGGCATGCTGCACGCGCTCGCCGACGGCCGCGACGAAGTGCAGGTGAACTCGCTGCACCAGCAGGGCATCGCGCAGCTCGGCGCCGGCCTCGCGGTCGAGGCGGTCGCGCCGGACGGGCTGATCGAGGCCGTGCGCGTCGTCGATGCGCCGGCTTTCGCGCTCGCCGTGCAATGGCACCCGGAATGGCGGCACGCGCACGACCCGCTGTCGAGCGCGATCTTCCGCGCGTTCGGCGATGCATGCCGCGCGCGCCGGCAACGCCGGCCGAACGCTGCCGCCGCCGCGCTCGCATGAGCGCCGACCCACTGATAACGAGAACGAACATGCAAGACATCGAAGACTTTCTGAAGCAGCACCGGATCACCGAGATCGAAGCGATCATTCCCGACATGGCCGGCATCGCGCGCGGCAAGATCACGCCGCGCAACAAGTTCGAGTCCGGCGAATCGATGCGGCTGCCGCAGGCCGTGATGGTGCAGACGGTCACCGGCGACTATCCGGAAGACGGCTCGCTGACCGGCGTGACCGATCCCGACATGGTGTGCGTGCCCGACACGTCGACGATTCGGCTGATCCCGTGGGCGGTCGACCCGACCGCGCAGGTGATCCACGACTGCGTGCACTTCGACGGCTCGCCGGTCGAGATCTCGCCGCGCTACGTGCTGCGCCGCGTGCTCGACCTGTACAAGGCCAAAGGCTGGAAGCCGGTCGTCGCGCCCGAGCTCGAGTTCTATCTGGTCGACATGAACAAGGATCCGGACCTGCCGCTGCGTCCGCCGGTCGGCCGCACGGGCCGCCCGGAAACCGGACGTCAGTCGTATTCGATCGAGGCCGTCAACGAGTTCGATCCGCTGTTCGAGGACATCTACGAATACTGCGACACGCAGAACCTCGACATCGACACGTTGATCCACGAAGTCGGCGCCGCGCAGATGGAGATCAACTTCATGCACGGCGACGCGCTGTCGCTGGCCGACCAGGTGTTCCTGTTCAAGCGCACGGTGCGCGAAGCGGCGCTGCGTCACAACATGTACGCGACGTTCATGGCGAAGCCGATGGAAGGCGAACCGGGCTCGGCGATGCACGTGCATCAGAGCATCGTCGACGAGGAAACCGGCCGCAACCTGTTCACGTCGCCGGAAACGGGCAGCGCGACGTCGACGTTCTACAACTACCTCGCAGGCCTGCAGAAATACACGCCCGCGCTGATGCCGATCTTCGCGCCGTACATCAACTCGTACCGCCGCCTGTCGCGCTTCATGGCCGCGCCGATCAACGTGCAGTGGGGCTACGACAACCGCACGGTCGGCTTCCGGATTCCGCATTCGAGCCCGGCCGCACGGCGAATCGAGAACCGCATTCCGGGCGTCGACTGCAACCCGTACCTCGCGCTCGCGGCGACGCTCGCGGCCGGCTATCTCGGGATGACGCAGCGCCTCGAACCGACCGAGCCGCTCGTCAGCGACGGCTACGCGCTGCCGTATCAGCTGCCGCGCAACCTCGAGGAAGGACTCACGCTGATGGCCGCGTGCGAGCCGCTCGGCGAAATCCTCGGCCAGAAGTTCCTGAAAGCGTATTTCGCGCTGAAGGAAACCGAATACGAAGCGTTCTTCCGCGTGATCAGCTCGTGGGAACGCCGCCACCTGCTGCTGCACGTGTAAGCGCGCGCACAACCGCAATCAGGCAATACGGAGGAAACATGACTTACCGCAACGAATCCGCATGGATCCAGCCCGCCGCGCCGGCCGCGGCCCGCGCCGCACAGGCGCGCTCGACCGCCGACTACCGCGCGCTCGACGCCGCGCACCACATCCACCCGTTCTCCGACATGGGCGCGCTGAACCGCGCGGGCAGCCGCGTGATCGTGAAGGCCGACGGCGTGTATCTGTGGGATTCCGACGGCAACAAGATCATCGACGGGATGGCCGGCCTCTGGTGCGTGAACGTCGGCTACGGGCGCAAGGAACTCGCGGACGCCGCCTATCGGCAACTGCAGGAACTGCCGTACTACAACACGTTCTTCAAGACCACGCATCCGCCGGTGATCGAACTGTCGGCGATGCTCGCGGAAGTGACGCCGCCCGGCTTCGACCACTTCTTCTATTGCAACAGCGGCTCGGAGGGCAACGACACCGTGCTGCGCGTCGTGCACCAGTACTGGCGCGTGCAAGGCAAGCCGCAGAAGAAATACGTGATCTCGCGCAGGAACGGCTATCACGGCTCGACGATCGCCGGCGGCACGCTCGGTGGGATGGGCTACATGCACGAGCAGATGCCGTCGAAGGTCGAGCACGTCGTGCATATCGACCAGCCGTATTACTTCGGCGAAGCGCAGCCCGGCGAGACGCCCGAAGCATTCGGCCTGGCGCGCGCGCAGCAGCTCGAAGCGAAGATTCTCGAACTCGGTGCGGAAAACGTCGCCGCGTTCATCGGCGAGCCGTTCCAGGGCGCGGGCGGCGTGATCTTCCCGCCGTCGACGTACTGGCCGGAGATTCAGCGCATCTGCCGCAAATACGACGTGCTGCTGGTGGCCGACGAAGTGATCGGCGGCTTCGGACGCACCGGCGAGTGGTTCGCGCATCAGCACTTCGGGTTCGAGCCGGACCTGATCACGATGGCGAAGGGGCTGACGTCCGGCTACGTGCCGATGGGCGCGGTCGGCATTCACCAGCGCGTCGCACGTCCGATCATCGACAACGGCGAATTCAATCACGGGCTCACGTACTCCGGTCATCCGGTCGCTGCGGCGGTGGCGGTCGCGAACCTGAAGCTGCTGCGCGACGAAGGGATCGTCGAGCGCGCGAAGCACGACACGGGGCCGTACTTCCAGGCGCTGCTGCGCGACACGTTCGCGCACCACCCGATCGTCGGCGAAGTGCACGGTCACGGCCTCGTCGCGAGCCTGCAGCTCGCCGAAGCGCCGGCCGAGCGGCGCCGCTTCGCGAACGGCGGCGACGTCGGCACGATCTGCCGCGACTTCTGCTTCAACGGCAACCTGATCATGCGCGCGACCGGCGACCGGATGCTGCTGTCGCCGCCGCTCGTGATCTCGCGCAACGAGATCGACGAGCTCGTATCGAAGGCGAAGCAGGCCGTCGATGCGACCGCCCGGCAACTGGGCCTTTCGTAACGGCTTTGCCTACAGGCGTGCGGCGGGCGCCGCACGCCGCCATAACCAGGGGAACTCCACCATGCGTGCTCGTTTTCTTCGCCAAGCCTGTTCCGCCGCCGCCCTTGCCGCAGCGGCGGCCTTCACGTCGGCTGCCAGCCCGTCGGCGCACGCCGACGAGCTGAACGTCTACAACTGGTCCGACTACATCGCACCGGACACGATCCCGAACTTCCAGAAACAGACGGGTATCCACGTCAAGTACGACAACTACGACAGCGACGACACGCTGCAGGCGAAGCTGCTCGCCGGCAGTTCGGGCTACGACATCGTCGTGCCGACGTCGAACTACATGGCCAAGCAGATCCAGGCCGGCGTGTACCAGAAGCTCGACAAGTCGAAGATTCCGAACCTCGCGAACCTCGATCCGCTGCTGATGAAGATGATCGCCGACGCCGATCCGGGCAATCAGTACGGCGTGCCGTGGGCGTACGGCACGGACGGCATCGGCTACAACGTGCAGGCGGTGAAGAAGGCGCTCGGCGACAAGGCGCCGGTCGACAGCTGGGCGCTCGTATTCGATCCGGCCAATATGGAGAAGCTGAAGAGCTGCGGCGTGTCGTTCCTCGATCAGGCCGTCGACGTGTTCGCGGCGACGCTGCAATACATGGGCCGCAACCCGAACAGCACGAACCCCGGCGACTACCAGGCCGCGTTCGACGTGCTGAAGAAAGTCCGCCCGTACATCACGCAGTTCAATTCGTCCGGCTACATCAACGATCTCGCGAACAACGACGTCTGCGTCGTGCTCGGCTGGTCCGGCGACGTCGGGATCGCCCACCGCCGCGCGTCCGAAGCGAAGCGCGCGTACGACATCAAGTTTTCGAATCCGAAGGAAGGCGGGCTGCTGTGGTTCGACGTGATGGTGATCCCGAAGGACGCGCCGCATCCGGAGAACGCGATGAAGTGGATCAACTACGTGTCGGACCCGAAGGTCAACGCGGCGATCACGAACACGGTGTTCTATCCGACCGCGAACAAGGCTGCGCATCCGTTCGTCACGCCGGCCGTCGCGCAGGATCCGACCGTCTATCCGCCCGAGGACGTGCTGAAGAAGATGGTGCTGATGAAGCCGATGCCGGCCGACATCCTGCGCCTCGAAAACCGGTTGTGGGCGCAACTGAAGACCGGACACTGATCGCGATGCCGCACGGCCGCGCACGCATCGCCTAGCGCGTGCGCGACCGCGCTGAACGGACGAGCGTCCGCGCAGCGCGCACTGTTCCATCCGGCATGAGCCGTCGTCCGCGAGCCGCGCGCTGCGCCTCGCGCGGGGACGCTCGCGCCTGCAATCCGTGAAGAACGAATGGTGACTCCCATGCAATCGATACCCTCTACCGCTGCCGCACGCCACGCCCCGCCGGCGCCGGCGGCCCGTCCGAAGCACGACGCGTTCGTGCGCATCGAGAACGTCGTGAAGAAGTTCGGCGACAGCGTCGCCGTCGACAACGTGAGCCTGACGATCGCGAAGAACGAGCTGTTCGCGCTGCTCGGCAGCTCGGGCTGCGGCAAGTCGACGCTGCTGCGCATGCTCGCCGGCCTCGAGACGGCGACCTCCGGCAAGATCTTCGTCGACGGCGAAGACCTCGCGTCGCTGCCGCCGTATCGCCGGCCGGTGAACATGATGTTCCAGTCGTATGCGCTGTTCCCGCACATGTCGGTCGAGGCGAACGTCGCGTTCGGCCTGAAGCAGGAACGCACGCCGAAGCACGAGATCGCCGAACGCGTCGCCGACGCGCTCGCGCTCGTGCAGATGGGCAAGTATGCGAAGCGCAAGCCGCATCAGCTGTCCGGCGGCCAGCAGCAGCGCGTCGCGCTCGCGCGCTCGCTCGTCAAGCGGCCGAAGCTGCTGCTGCTCGACGAGCCGATGTCCGCGCTCGACAAGAAGATCCGGCAGAAGACTCAGCTCGAACTCGTCAACATCATCGAGAAGGTCGACGTGACGTGCGTGATGGTCACGCACGACCAGGAAGAGGCGATGACGATGGCGAGCCGCCTCGCGGTGATGAGCGAAGGCCGGATCGTGCAGATCGGCACGCCGGGCGAAGTCTACGAATATCCGAACAGCCGCTTCTCGGCCGAGTTCATCGGCTCGACGAACCTGTTCGAGGGGCGCGTGGTCGAGGACGAGCCCGATCACATCTTCGTCGAGAGCGACGATCTCGAAGCGCGGATGTACGTGAGCCACGGTGTGACCGGCCCGCTCGGGATGCCGGTCGGCATCTCGGTGCGCCCGGAGCGCGTGCACGTGTCGCGCGACAAGCCGCGTTCGCCGCACAACTGGGCGCGCGGCGTCGTCACCGACATCGCGTACATGGGCAGCTACTCGCTGTATCACGTGCGGCTGCCGAGCGGCAAGACGGTCGTGTCGAACCTGTCGAGCTCGCATCTGATGCACGAAGGCGCGCCGGCATGGAACGACGACGTGTTCGTGTCGTGGTCGCCGGCAAGCGGCGTCGTGCTGACGCAGTGAGGGCGACGCGATGAGAACGTCCGCTTCCACCCGCTCCGCGCCGGTATCGACCGGCGCGATCGCCGCGACGTCCGCCGCGGCTTCTTCCACCGTCACGCCGCGCGCGCGCCGCTTCGCGTCGCTCGCGCGCTTTCTGCCGTCGGGCCGCAGCGTCGCGATCGGCGTGCCGTTCCTGTGGCTCGCGATCTTCTTCGCGCTGCCGTTCGTGCTGGTGCTGAAGATCAGCTTCGCCGACCAGGTGATGGGCATTCCGCCGTACACGTCGCTCGTGCAGTTCAAGGACGGCGTCGTGCACTTCGCGCTGCAGCTGTCGCACTACGCGTTCCTGCTGCAGGACGACCTGTACGTCGCGACCTATCTGAGCTCGCTGAAGATGGCCGCGGTTTCGACGGTGCTGTGTCTGCTGATCGGCTATCCGATGGCGTACTACATCGCGCGCGCGGAGCCCGGCACGCGCAACGTGCTGATGATGGCCGTGATGCTGCCGTTCTGGACGTCGTTCCTGATCCGCGTGTACGCGTGGATCGGGATCCTGAAGGACGACGGTCTGCTGAACCACGCGCTGATCGCGCTCGGCGTCATCCACTCGCCGCTGCGGCTCTATCACAGCGACGCGGGCGTCTATATCGGAATGGTCTATTCGTACCTGCCGTTCATGGTGATGCCGCTGTACGCGCACCTCGTGAAGATGGACCTCACGCTGCTCGAAGCCGCGTACGACCTCGGCGCGAAGCCGTGGGTCGCGTTCACGCGGATCACGCTGCCGCTGTCGAAGAACGGCATCATCGCCGGCAGCCTGCTGGTGTTCATTCCGGCCGTCGGCGAATACGTGATTCCGGAGCTGCTCGGCGGCGCCGACACGCTGATGATCGGCCGCGTGATGTGGGACGAGTTCTTCAACAACATGGACTGGCCGATGGCGTCCGCGGTGACGGTCGCGATGGTGCTGCTGCTGCTCGTGCCGATGGCGCTGTTCCAGTACTACCAGGTCAAGGAACTGGAGGAAGCGAAATGATCAAGCCGAGCAAACCGCTGTCGACGGGCGTTCTCGCCTTCGGCTTCCTGTTTCTGTACATCCCGATCATCAGCCTCGTCGTGTACTCGTTCAACGAGTCGAAGCTGGTCACGGTGTGGTCGGGCTTCTCGCTGAAGTGGTATGCGGCGCTGTGGCAGGACGACGAGTTGCTCGCGGCCGCGTGGCTGTCGCTGAAGATCGGGCTGCTGACGGCCACCGCGTCGGTCGCGATCGGCACGTGGGCCGGCTTCGTGCTCGCGCGCTTCGGGCGCTTTCGCGGCTTCACGCTGTACACCGGGATGATCAACGCGCCGCTCGTGATCCCGGAGGTGATCCAGGGCATCTCGCTGCTGCTGCTGTTCGTCGCGCTCGAGCAGATGTTCGGCTGGCCGAAGGGCCGCGGGATGGTGACGATCTGGATCGGCCACGTGATGCTCTGCGTGTCGTACGTGGCGATCATCGTGCAGTCGCGCGTGAAGGAGATGAACAAGTCGCTCGAAGAAGCGGCGCTCGATCTCGGTGCGACGCCGCTGAAGGTGTTCTTCGTCGTCACGCTGCCGCTGATCTCGCAGGCGCTGCTGTCGGGCTGGCTGCTGTCGTTCACGCTGTCGATCGACGATCTGGTGCTGTCGGCCTTCCTGTCCGGGCCCGGCTCGACGACGCTGCCGCTCGTCGTGTTCTCGCGCGTGCGCCTCGGCCTGAACCCCGAGATGAACGCGCTCGCGACGCTGTTCATCACCGCGGTGACGATCGGCGTGATCGGCGTGAACCGGATGATGATCGCGCGCGAACGCCGCCGCGCGGCCGACATGAAACAGGCGTTCGCGACCGCCTGAAGCGCCGCGCCGCTTCCCGTACCGATGACGACAGCGATCGCGCGCCGCCCGGCGCGGCGTGCGATCCGAAACGCATTTTGACAGCCGCACGACAAGGAGAATCCGCAATGAAGAAGAAACTGATCTGCCTGCTGGTGGCCGGCGCGTTGCCGGGCATCGCGCTGGCCGGCTCGACGTCCGCCGAGATCAAGGCGCTGCAGGCGCAGGTTGCCGCGCTGCAGAAACAGATGAAGGCGATGCAGGCGCAGCTCGCCGCGCAATCGGGCGGCGCGCCCGTCGCGCAGACCGGCGCCGCGGGCCCGGCCAGGCCGGCCGTCGTCGCGGCCGATCCGTCGTCGCCGGATTACGGCCGCGCGCAGGCCGCGCTGACCAACGACGAAGTGAGCGAGATGAAGCAGCAGATCGCGAACCAGCAGCTGAAGGTCGACTCGCTGACCGACGCGGCGAACACCGGGCCGCTCGCGGGCCTGTCGGTGACCGGCTACATCGATCCGACCTACATCTACAACCGCGCGGCCGGCACGTCGTCGTTCCTGTTCGCGAACCACGAGAACGCGTACAACTACTTCAACAGCACGTTCGGCGATCTGTACCTCGACATCAAGAAGACGTTCGGCGTCGGCCCGATGGCGCCGTCGGCCGAGATCACGCTGATGCCGAACCGCGGCAACGGGATCACGCTGCTGCAGAATTCGCGCGGCTCGATCACCGACAACCTGCTGAATACGGCGGTCGTCAACGTGCCGATCAGCGCGACGACGACGCTCGTCGCCGGCCTGATCCCGAGCTTCGGCGGCTACGAAGTGCAGCAGTCGAACCAGATGCTGACGCTCACGCACAACCTGCTGTACGACTTCTCCGATCCGGGCAGCTACGTCGGCGCGGGCGCGAACTACACGAAGGGCAACTGGGCGTGGAAGTTCTTCGTCGGCAACGAGCAGTACCGCACGTACGGCTCGGTCACGCAGACGGGCACCAACGCGCTCGGCGATCCGATCACGACCAGCAACAAGGTGCCGACCTTCACCGCGCGCGCGGACTACACGTGGTCGAGCGCGCTCGACATCGGCGGCTCGTTCAACATCGGCCGGCAGACGCTCGCGAGCGCAATCGATGCGGACGGCGTCGTCCACTACGGTCCGGGCGGCGCCGCGCCAAGCGGCTACGGCACGTTCTTCTTCGGCGAAGTCGACGCGACCTACACGCTCGCGGACGTGCAGTACAACGCCGAGCTCGACTACGGCCAGCAACAGCATGCGGCGTACAACGGCGGGCTCGCGCAATGGTACGGGCTGTCGCTGCTCGCGCACCGCAAGTTCAATGCGCCGGTGGTCGGCCGCATGGGCGTGACGCTGCGCTACGATGCGCTCGTGAACCGCAAGAACGGCGGCGGTGGCGGCGGCATCGCGCTGAACGGCAACGGGATGGATCCGTACAACGGCTTCGGCGTCGATGCGGACTGCCTCGCGACGTCGAAGGCGAACGGCGGCCTCGGCTTCGACTGCAAGGGCGCGGTCCGTCAGGACGTCGCGCTCGACCTGCTGTTCTATCCGACCCAGCAGATCACCGTGAAGGTCGAATACCGGCACGACTGGGCGAACAACAAGGTGTTCCTGCGCAACGACGGGTCGTACGGCAAGTCCAACGACCTGCTCGCGACGCAGTTCATCTATTCGTTCTGACGTGCAGTACAGCGCGCCGCACGATGCAGGCGGCGCGCCGCGTGTTTATCCGGCCGGGGGCATGCGCGGCGCGCATCGGCATCCGGCCGCATCCGATGGAGCCCGTTCGATGATGCAATCGTTCAGCCGCCGCGCGGACACGCTCGCGCGCGACTCGTATTACGAAGCGACCGCCGTGCGGCCGCCGGTCGACGATCGCGTGCTCGACGACGCGATCGACGTCGACGTGTGCGTGATCGGCGCGGGCTTCGCGGGCCTGTCGACGGCGCTCGACTGCCGCGCGCGCGGGCTGTCGGTCGCGGCGATCGACGCGCATCGTCCCGGCTGGGGCGCATCGGGCCGCAACGGCGGACAGGCGATCACCGGCTTCGCGAAGGACGGCGAGATCGAGCGGCAGCTCGGCGCCGACGGTGCGCGCGCCGCATGGTCGCTGTCGCTTGACGGCGTCGCGCTGATCGCCGAACGGATCGCGCGCTACGCGATCGACTGCGACTTCACGCGCGGCTATCTGACGGTCGCGACGAAGCCGCGCCGCGTCGCCGATCTGCGCGCGTGGATGGACGCCGCGACGTCGCGCTGGGGACATCCGTCGCTCGCATGGCTCGACACCGGCGCGATACGCGCACGCATCGCGTCGACGCGCTATCTCGCCGGCGTCTACGATCCGCTGTCGGGCCACCTGCATCCGCTCAAGTATTGTCTGGGCCTCGCCGACGCCGCACGCCGCGAAGGCGTCGCGCTGTACGCGCACACGCCGGCGCTCGCGGTCGAGCGCGGCGCGCGGCCGGTCGTGCGCACGCCGTCGGGCGAAGTGCGCTGCCGCTTCGTCGTGTCGTGCTGCAACGCGGGGCCGGGCGGCGTGCTGCCCGCGTCGACCGCCGCGCGCATCGCGCCGGTCGCATCGTATATCGTCGCGACCGAACCGCTCGGCCGTGCGCGCGCCGATGCGCTGATCGCGCAACGCGAAGCCGTGTGCGACAACAACTTCTTCCTCGACTACTTCCGGCTCTCCTCCGATCACCGGATGCTGTTCGGTGGCCGCGCGAGCTCGGCCGGTGCGTCGCCGGCCGAGCTCGCCGAAACGATCCGGCGGCGGATGGTGCGCGTGTTCCCGCAGCTCGCGGACGTGCGCGTCGCGCATGCGTGGGGCGGCTTCGTCGACGTCACGCGCAACCGCGCGCCGGACTTCGGCGCGATCGATCCGAACTTCTTCTACGTGCAGGGCTTCAGCGGCCACGGCGTCGCGCTCACCGGCATTGCGGGGCGCGCGGTCGCCGGCGCGATCGCGGGCGACACGCGCGCGTTCGACCTGTTCGCCCGGCTGCGTCACCGCCGCTTTCCGGGCGGCGACGCGTGGCGGCAGCCGGCGCTCGAACTCGGGATGCTGTATCACCGCGTGCGCGCGCTGTTCTGAGCCCGTCCACTTCGTTCTCGACATCATGCAGACATTCGCGAATCAACCCCACGCCGCGTCGTACTACGCGGCGACCGTCAACGATACGACGCGCCATGCGCCGCTCGCCGGTGCTGCCGATGCGGACGTGTGCGTGATCGGCGCCGGCCTCACCGGGCTGTCCGCCGCGCTGAATCTCGCCGAGCGCGGCCATTCGGTGGTCGTGCTCGACGCGTCGCGGGTCGGATGGGCGGCGAGCGGCCGCAACGGCGGCCAGCTGATCGGCGGGTTCGCGTGCGGCATCGACACGTTTGCGCAGTTCATGCCGGCCGACGACGTGAAGCGGGTCTGGGACATGGGACTCGAAGCGCTCGCGCTCGTGAAGTCGCGCATCGCGAAGCACGCGATCGACTGCGCGTTCGTCCCCGGCTATCTGACCGCCGCGAACACCGGCCGCGATGCCGATTCGCTGAAGCGCTGGCGCGACGACGCCGCGACACGCTTCGGCTACGACCGCTTTCGATTCGTCGACGAGAACGAGCTTAGCGGCTACGTGCAGTCGTCGCGCTATCGCGGCGGCCTGTACGATCCGGACAGCGGCCATCTTCATCCGCTGAACTACACGCTCGGCCTCGCGCGTGCGGCGACCGCGGCGGGCGTGCGCATCCACGAGGACAGCTGCGCGACGCGCGTGCGCGACGTCGCGGGCGGCCACGTCGTCGAAACGGCCGGCGGCCACGTGCGCGCACGCTTCGTCGTGCTCGCGTGCAATACGTACGTCGGCTCGCTCGCACCCGCGCTCGCGAAGAAGATCATGCCGGTCGGCACCTACGTGATCGCGACGGCGCCGCTCGGCGAGGCGCGCGCCGCCGCGCTGATGCCCGCGCGCGCGGCGATCTGCGACAGCCGCTTCGTGCTCGATTATTTCCGGCCGGCGCCCGACACGCGGCTCGTGTGGGGCGGCAAGGTCAGCTATTCGACGCGGCCGCCGCGCAACCTCGCGGCCGCGATGCGCAACGACATGCTGAAGACGTTCCCGCAGCTCGCGGACGTGAAGATCGACTACGCATGGGGCGGCTTCGTCGACATCACGATGAACCGCGCGCCGCATTTCGGGCGCGTCGCGCCGACGATGTATTTCGCGCAGGGGTTTTCCGGGCACGGCGTGAACACGACCGCGCTCGCGGGCCAATTGATCGCTGATGCGATCGACGGACAGGCGAGCCGCTTCGACCTGTTCGGCAAGATCCGTCACCGCGACTTTCCGGGCGGCGCGGCGCTGCGCACGCCGGCGCTCGTGCTCGCGATGAGCTGGTATCGGCTGCTCGACGCGTTCGGCGTGCATTGAGCGGCGCGGGCGCCGCACGCGCAACGAGCAACGCGCAACGAGCAACGAGCAACGCGGAATGCGAAACGCGCAACGCCGAACGCCGAACGCAACGCCCAACGCAAAACGCCGAACGCAAAACGGCCGCGCTTGCGCGCGGCCGTCTCGTCGGACATCCCGGAACGCGCCGGCTTCGCGCTGCGGGCAGCTGAACGCGTTCGCGTCGCGGCCGCGCGGGCGGAGCCGGCATTGCGCCGATCAGTCGGTTCCGTACTTCGGCGAATGCGGCCCGTACAGCAGGCCGTTCGGCGGGCCGGCCGACAGCAGCCGGCCGCTCGTGACTCCCGCGACGTTGTGGCTCTGGTCCATCAGCGTGTTCGCGATCTGCTTGACCGCGGCCGTCACGAGCATGCCGATCAGCCCGCCGCCGCCGTTGTTGCCGCCTTCGTCGCTGCTCGCGCTCGCGCGGCCCTGCCACAGCACGTCGCCGGTGCGCAGATCGACGAGCTTCGCCGATGCCGACACGACCGTTGCGCTCGCAAGCACCCGGTAGACGGTGCCGTACTGCGACACCTTCGAGTACAGCGCGGCGTCCGCGCCGAAGATCTCGCGCAGCTTCGCGGGCGACGTCTGCTGGATCTCCGTCGGATTGGTCAGGCCGTTCTGCTTGAACGTCTCGTCCATCACCGCGACCGGCACCACGTAGTAGCCCGACTCGGCGAGCGGCAGCGTCATCTGCGACAGCATCCCGTAGGTCGCCGCAACGTCGGACGTTTCGTTGATCGGCGGCAGCACCAGGATCGAGCGCGGCTGGCTCTTCTTGAACGCGGTGTAGTTGGGGCGTTTCACCGGCTGCGCGCACGCGCTCAGCAGCGCGACGATCGACAGCACGGACATCAGCTTGAATGAAAGAGTCTTGAACATGGCAGGCGCGTCACTGTTTGGCGGTGGTCGAATCGGCGTTCTTCTGACCAGCGACCGTCTGCGCGGCGCCGTTCTGGTCGGCCGTCTTCTGATCCGCGGCCTTCGGCTCGCCGGTTTTCTTCTTCAGCAGGAAATCCATGTACGTCGACGATTCCGGAAACAGCTGCTTCTCCGCCTGCAATTCCTGTTCGGCCTGCTGCTCGCTGCCGATGCTCGCATACAGCATTCCGAGATGCGCATGGAAGCCCGGCGGCGGCATGTGGCCCTTCCCGCGGATCTCCTGCAGCGCCTTTTCGAGCGCGTCGATCTGCTCCTGCGGCGACTTCTGCCCCTTGAAGTATTCGTATACCTGCGGCTGATAGCCGGTCCACTGATAAAGCGGCGGCGTGGTGTTCGCGCAGCCGGCAAGCAGCAAGACGGCGGCCGTCGCCGGCAGCCAGTTACCCCGTTTCATGGTCTTTTCTCTTCGATGTCGTGGTGAATCGGTCGAGCGCGGCGCCGGCCCGGCGCGCGCTGCGGCATGTCGTTCGGCGGCTTACTTCGCGACCTTCAGCGCACCGGCGTCGACCTGGTCGACGAGGTGGTTCACGGCCTCCTGGATCGCGAGATCGAGCACCTTGCCGTTGAGCGTCGAGTCGTAGCCGGCCGTGCCGCCGAAGCCGATCACCTCGCGGTTCGACAGGCTGAACTCGCCGGCGCCCTGGCTCGATGCGACGACTTCCGACGTCGTCGTGTCGACGATGTTCAGGTTGACCTTCGCGTACGCGACCTGCGTCTTGCCGCGGCCGAGAATGCCGAACAGCTGGTGGTCGCCGACGTCCTTGCGGCCGAACTCGGTCACGTCGCCGGTCACCACGTAGTTCGCGCCCTTCACCGCCTGCGCCTTCTTCAGGAAGCCCGCTTCCTGCTTGATCTCGTCGAGGTTCTCGCGATCGAGCACGTTGAAGCGGTGGCTCTGCTGCAGGCGCGTGACGAGGATCGTCTTCGCCTGTCCGCCGAGACGGTCGATGCCGTCCGAGAAGATGCCGCGCATGTAGCTCGAACGGTTGTCGAACTTGCCGACGGCGATCGCGACGGGCTTGCCGGCGTACGGCTTCTGCGCGCTGCTGACGGCCGGCACGTCGAGCGTGCGCGACGATTCGGTCGCGCAGCCGGACAGCGCTGCGGCGACCAGCGCCGCGACGACCACGGTGCGTCGTGTCTGAGTATTCACTGCTGGGTCTCCTTGCGTGGAAAGTGTGCCCGGGACGGGCGTGCCGAATCGCCGGCGGACCGGCGATCGGCGGGATCGCGGTACGGAGCGGCTCGCGCGCGCCGAAGCGACGCGCGCGAGCCGGTTCATCGCCGTGCGGACGACGTCGGTATTCGGAGGGAAAGTGCGCGCAACGGACGTGTTGCGGCGAGAGACGGACAGGCGGCGCGACGATCGACAGCGTGGCGCGCGCCGGTTACCCCATTGTTCTGTTCAGTGCGCTGTTGATCGCGCATGCTTGGCCCCGTATATGCTTTGGCGCGATCATACCAAACCTCTTTATCGAGACGGGCAATCGGCAAAACGATGCGCGGGTTTGCGGCGTATTCGCCACACGCGCCCGCGGTGCGCGGTACGGAAAACGCGCAGCAGCCGTGCGGCCATGAAGCCGCGGCGGCGCGCCGGCCGACGAGCCGGCGCGCCGGCACCGCTAGTCGTTCACTTTCTGGCGCATCGTCACGAACTCCTCGGCCGCGGTCGGATGAATGCCGATCGTTTCGTCGAACTGCGCTTTGGTCGCGCCCGCGCGAATCGCGATCGCAATCCCCTGGATGATCTCGCCCGCGTCGCGGCCGACCATGTGCGCGCCGACCACGCGCTGGCTGTCGCGCGCGACGACGAGCTTCATCAGCGTGCGCTCGTCGCGGCCCGACAGCGAGTGGCGCAGCGCCTTGAACGACGTGCGGTAGACGTCCACTTCGCCGTGCAGGTCGCGCGCGTGCGCTTCGGTGAGGCCGACGGTCGCGACCTCCGGCTGACTGAATACCGCCGACGGCACCCACTCGTGGTCGGTCGCGACGCGCCGGCCGCCGAACAGCGTCATCGCGAGCAGCGCGCCGTCGCGCGTCGCCACCGGCGTGAGCTGCGGACGCGACGTCACGTCGCCGATCGCATGGATCGATTCGACCGACGTCGCCGAATACGCATCGACCGCGATCGCACCGCGCGCGTCGAGCACGACGCCGGCCTGCTCGAGCCCGAGCCCTTCGACGTTCGGTACGCGGCCGGTCGCGTACAGCACCGCGTCGTACGGCCCGTGCCGCGCATCGCCGACGCGCACGCTCAACGTGCCGTCGTCCGCGCGCTCGATCGCGTCGATCACCGCACGGCAATGGATCGCGACGCCCTGCTTCGTCATCTCGTCGGACAGGAACTGCCGCACGTCGTCGTCGAAGCCGCGCAGGATCGTGTCGCCGCGATAGAACAGGTCGACGCGGCTGCCGAATCCGTTGAAGATGCCCGCGAACTCGACCGCGATATAGCCGCCGCCGACCACCGCGATGCGCTCGGGCAGCGCGGGAAGCGACAGCGCCTCGCGCGACGTGATCGCATGCTCGATGCCGGGCCGCGGCGGCAGCGACGGGCGCGAGCCGGTCGCGATCGCGATGTGGCGCGCGCGGAACCGGCGATCGCCGACGGCGACCGTATGCGCATCGACGAGCGTCGCGCGTCCCGCATGCATGTCCACGCCGGATTGACGCAGCAGATTCACGTAGATGTCGCTCAGCCGATTGATCTCGCGGTCCTTCGCGGCGATCAGCGCCGGCCAGTCGAGCGTGCCGGCGCCGAAGGTCCAGCCGAAGCCCTTCGCGTCCTCGACGTCGTGCGGATAGTGCGACGCATAGACCAGCAGCTTCTTCGGCACGCAGCCGCGCAGCACGCACGTGCCGCCGATCTGCTCTTCCTCGGCAATGCCGACGCGCGCGCCGTACGAAGCCGACATCCGGGCCAGTCTCACGCCGCCCGAGCCGGCCCCGATGACGAAAAGGTCGTAGTCGAAATCCATCGGATGCCCTCATCGCAATTCGGATGACGGCACGATAGCAAGATTCGGGAATTCGTGCGGCGCGTCGCGCGATGCCGCGCACGCACGATAAAAAACGGCGAGAGACGTCGCCTCTCGCCGATCAAACCGGCCGCCGGTTCGGTCATGCGTCACCGATCGAGCGCATGCCCGGCCTGCCGGCCGCGCGGCACCGGCCCGCCGTCGCGCGCGAAGCGCACGCGCGGCCGGGCCGGCCGCCATGCTCATGCCTGCGACGCGTCGCCGCCGTCGGTCGCCTGCGTGTCGTCGGCCGCCTGTTCGGGCTGGCCTTCGTTCTTCTCGAGCCGTGCTTCGAGCGCCTCGGCGCCCTTGAAGCCCGCAACGGCTGCAGCCGCCTTCGTCAGCAGGCCCGCATCCGGATCGACCTTCTCCGCTGCCTCGACGGCCGCCACGGCGCCGGCAATTTCACCCACGGTGTTCAGGATTCCCATCGCCATCCCCTTCCCGGAAAAATCGTGACGAGCATCGTCACATGAAAAAAACCGGCAGACCGCGTTTGTCATCGCCGGATACAGAAGTTACGCGCCGGCGCGGCCGCGCTTGCGGCACGCGACGACAGTGCACGCAGCGTAGCCGAAAGCCCGTGCGCGCACTGTCAAAGTATGTTTGGGGACGCCGACCGATCGCTTACGACGCGCCGTCGCTCGCGACGACGCGCAGGCCGAATCGTCGCACGCATGCGAGCGTCGGCCGACGAAAAAAAAGAGGCTCCGTGCGGAGCCTCTTCGATGCGCGCCGCGCGAAGCGCCGGCGCATGCGATCCGGCGTTCGTCAGAAGATGTTGCGCAGGCCGATCGCGATGCCGGTCTGGTTGCTGCGACCCGGCAGCTCGACGTTCGCCGCGCCGTTCGTCTTGTTGAAGTCGATCGTGCCGTAGATCTCCGTGCGCTTGCTCAACGCGTACTCGGCGATGCCGACGATCGCATAGCGGTTGCCGCTCGCGAGCGTGCCGTTCGCGGTCATCGCGTTGCGCATGTGGTCGTAGTAGAACGCGCCCGTCAGCGTCAGCGGCGTGCTGACCTGCCAGCTCACGCCCGCGAACGGACCGTCGTCGATCCGGCCGGTGCCCTTCGCGACCGGAATCGTCTGCTGCGCGAGCAGGCTGTCGACGAAGCCCGTGTCGTCCTTCGAGCGCAGGTAGCCCGCGTAGACCTTCGCCTTGCTGAACGCATAGACGACGTTCGCGTGGTAGATCGTCTGCTTGCGTGCGGAGTTGTCGCTGTTCTGCTGCGCACCGGCCGCGATGCTGAGCGGCCCCATCACGTACGACAGCGACACACCCCACGCGTTGCCCTTGCCGAGCGAGCCCGGAATCTGGCCGGAGAAGCCGCCGGGGCCGGTCGATTCGTAGTTCGTGCCCGTCGAGTACATCGCCTTCGCGGTCAGGCCCGCGAACTTGCCCGTGTACTTGATCTGGTTGTCCGCATACAGGCCGCCGCCGAGCGCGACCGGCAGCCACGCGTTCTCGAGGTAGTTGCCGACCGTCAGCGGATCGTACGTGTCCGCGAGCAGGTCGAACAGCGGCGTCCTCTGGCGGCCGAGCGTGACCGTGCCGTACGGGCTCTGCAGGCCGACATATGCGGCGCGGTTGAACAGGCGGCCGCTGTCGGCGAACGCGCCGTTCTGCAGGTTCACGCCGCTTTCGAGGTTGAACAGCGCCTTCAGGCCGCCGCCGAGATCTTCGGTGCCGTAGATGCCGAAGCGGCTGTTCGTGATCGCGCCGTTGGTCATCGACAGGAGGCCGTCGTTGTTCGCGTTCGCGTTGGTCAGGTACCGCACGCTGACGTCGGCGACGCCCCACAGCGTGACCGAGCTTTGCGCCGCCGCGTGCTGGCTGGCGAAGGCCAGGGCGGCGCCCCCTGCGATGGCTGCGAGCCGGATGGTCTGCTTCATGAGCTTTCCTTGTTTGTTGGTGTCTCCGTTCATTGCCGGCCGCGTGCGCAGCCGGGTGGCGATCGCGCGCGCTCTTGGCGCGCGCGATGTGGGCTGAATCATAAGACCAGTGCGCGCGCTGAAAGAAATTGAAACGCGCGGGAGCCGCGCGATTGTCGCCCGCGAGCAACGTTTGCCGCGCCGGGCTTGCGTGCGGCGCGGGCGATGCGGTTTGCCGCGGTGCGGCAACGATGGGCGGCGGCGTAAGGGTTCGGGACGTGCGCACGGACCGGATCGGCACGCGCGCGGCGGCGGCTGCGGCGAGCGGAAGCGGCCCGTCAGGCCGGCCGCGAAGCGTCGGCGGCGGTGGTGTTGGGGCTGTTGGCGCTGTTGGCACTGCCGCTGTTGCTGGTAATACCGCCGGTGCCAATGTTGCCGCCGGCGCCCCGCGCGCGCCGCACGATTTCGGCAAACGCGAGCGCGAGCAGCAGCACGGCGCCCCACAACGCGATCTGCGGCGCGATGCGCGTCGCGAAGCCGCCGATCACCGCACCGGCGAGAAAGCAGAAGCTGATCGTCGCGAGCAGCGCCGAGTCGTGCAGCGCGGGCGCGTCGTAACGCGGAATCAGTCCGACGAACAGCTTCTGCGCGGCGCGCCGCAGATTGCCGGTCGTCATCACCGACGTGTACGACAGCTCCTCCACATGCGTGAACGACAGCGTCTGCAGCGTCGCGACGAACGAGATGCCCGGAATCAGCCACGCGCTCGACGCGCCGACGGCGCCGGCCGCCGCCACGCCGAGAAACGCGATCTCGACGATCAGGCTCACGAACGCGGTATGCCGCACCCAGCCGCGCTGCGCGGCCAGACCGAGCACGTGCGCGACGAACACCGCGATCACGAAGCCGACGAGCGGCGGCACGTGATGCAGCGCAGCGACCCAGTCGCCGGCCGACAGATTGATGCCGAGCAATGCGACGTTGCCGGTCATCGTATTCGCGAATACGTGGCCGTGGCCGACGTACGTATACGCGTCGAGATAGCCGCCGGACAGCGTCAGCAGCGCGGCGACGGTCAGGTTGCGGCTCGCGCCGTCGAGATCCATCGATCCTCCCCTGTGATGCGCGGGCCGGCCGCATCGAGCGGCCCGCGCGGAGTTCGGCCGTCGCGGCGTGCGCCGCGTGGCCCCGGCGCCGCCGGCGGCGCATGTCCGCCGGCGGCGCCCCTATAATGCGCGGCGTCGGCGCGCGTACGCGACGCGCATCGCGGCCGGCCGGAAAGCGCGGCGTCGCGCGTTTCGCGACACGGCGTTGCCGCGGCCTTCGCCACCGAAGATCCGGCCGAGTATACCGGCGCCGTTTCGCGTCGCCGGCCGTGCGCCCTTTTCACCGAGCATCGAATGACGCCAGCGAAGTTCTTCCTGCGCTACACCGCCATCCCGTTCGTCGCGATCGTGCTGGTGGCCGGGTGGGCGCTCAACCGCGAGTCGGGCGAGATCGACGCGCGTCAGTACGCGGCGCTCGCGGCCGCGTATCCGTCGTTCACGCCGAAGCTGAAGCGCGAAGTCGCCGACGCATTGCGCGGCGGCCGGCTTGCGAAGGCCGACTACGGAACGATCATGCGCGACGCGCTCGAAGCCGGCTACGTGATCGACTGGCCGGCCGCGGCGGACGACGTCGGCAGCGAACGCGGCCGGCTGCTCGGCGTCGTGAACGGCGACCGCCCGGCGTCGCAGTAGCGCGGCTTCCGCGTCCGCGCGCGCTCACTGGCCGATGCCGGTGAGCCCGAGCAGCGCGCCGCCGGCGAGCAGCCACAGCGGATGGATGCGCGTGCGGTACGCGAGCACCGCGCACGCAGCCGTGATGCCCCACTGGATCGCCGTATGGTTCGACGCGTGCGCGATCAGCACGGCGCTCGCCGCGACGAGCCCGGCCGTCACCGGCATCATCCCCTGCTGCACGTAGCGCCGCCACGGCCGATCGCGAAAGCGCTCCCATGCGTGCAACGCGAGCACCGTGACGACCGACGACGGCCCGAACTTCGCGAGCGACGCGACCAGCAACCCGGGCCAGCCGGCCACGTGCCAGCCGACCAGCGACACGATCATCATGTTCGGTCCGGGCGCCGCCTGCGCGAGCGCGAACAGTGCGCTGAACTCGTGCGCGCTCATCCAGTGATGGACGTCGACCACCTGCCGCTGCATCTCCGGCAGGATCGTGTTGCCGCCGCCGAATGCGAGCAGCGACAGCTGGCTGAAGATCGTCCCGAGCGCGATCAGCGTGTCGTTCACGGCCGACCTCCGTCGCGTGCGGCCGCCGGCGACGTGCGTACGTCGCGGCGTCGCGACGCGAGCCAGATGCTGACCGGCGTCAGCACGAGCATCGTCGTCAGCAGCGGAATGCGCAGCACCGCGATCGCGACGAACGCGAGCGCCGCGATGCCGGCCGCCGCACGCGCGTGCCGCAGCGGCTTCGCGACCTTCACGGCCATCGCGGCGAGCAGCCCGGCCGCAGCCGCCGCGAGCCCGGCGAACAGATGCTGCACGCGCGGGTCGTCCTGCGTCTTCGCATACAGCACGCCGAGGCCGACGACGACGAGCGTTGGGCCCGCGATCAGCCCGAGAATGCCGGCCAGCGCACCGGCGACGCCGCGAAAGCGCATGCCGACCGCGACCGACAGGTTGATCACGTTGCCGCCCGGCAGAAACTGGCACAGCCCGAGCAGATCGGTGAATTCGTCGGCAGACAGCCACTTGCGCTCGTCGACGATCGTGCGCCGCGCGAACGGCAGCGCACCGCCGAACGACATCAGCCCGAGCGACAGGAAGCCAACGAACAGCGCGGCGAGGCCGACGTTGCGCGGCGAACCGGCAGGCGGCGCGGACATGGATTGCATGGGATCCCTCATCGAATGGTCTGCCGAGATTACCGCCGTCCGGCATCGCCGCAAAACGATTTTATCGGCGCCCTCTTGTGATCTAGAATCACAAGCATGGCTCGCGATCTCCCGCCCTTTTCCGCGCTTCGGGCCTTTGAAGCCGCGGCACGACATGAAAGCTTCAGCGCCGCAGGCGACGAGCTGCATGTGACTCATGGTGCCATCAGCCGGCAGATCGCCGGCTTCGAGGCGTGGCTCGGCAAGCCGGTGTTCCACCGTTACGGCAAGCGCGTGAAGCTCACCGACGAAGGCCGCCGCTATCTGGACACGGTGCGCGCCGCGTTCGACAGCATCGCGCTCGCGACCGAGCAGCTACGCAACACGGGCGCCGCGCGCGTGCTGCGCATCAACGCGCTGCCGACCTTCGCGATGAAATGGCTGCTGCCGCGTCTGTCGCGGTTTCAGCGCGACGTGCCGAACGTCGAGCTGAAGCTGTCGACGTCGAACGCGCCGCTCGACGCGCTGGACGGCTTCGACGTCGCGATCCGCCGCGGCCCCGGCCACTGGCCGAACGGCACGAGCGGCCACTTTCTCGACGAAAGCGTGATTCCGGTGTGCAGCCCCGCGCTGCTCAGGCGTGCGCCGATCACGCGCGCGGACGATCTCGCGCGGCATGTGCTGCTGCATTCGGATACGCGGCCGGAAGGCTGGCGCGACTGGTTCGCGGCGGCCGGCGTGACGATGAAGGCGCGCAAGCGGCAGTCGTTCGACCACTTCTATCTCGCGCTGCAGGCGGCCGTCGACGGCCTGGGCGTCGCGCTCGGCCCGCTGCCGCTGATCGACGACGAACTCGCGAGCGGCCGGCTCGTGATGCCGCTGGACGGGCCGCGCATCGCGACGCGCAGCTACTGGTGGATCACGCGGCACGCGCCGGCCGACGATCCGCTGGTCGCGCAGTTCTGCGCGTGGCTGCAGGCGCAGGCGAACACCGGCGCGTGATGCGGCGGTGAACGCGGTGAACGAGGTGAACGGGGTAGACGCGGCGGTGCGGCGGTGCGGCGGTGCGGCGATGTGGCGGTGCGGCGGTGCGGCGATGTGGCGATGTGGCGATGTGGCGGCGGACGCGGCGGACAACGCGCCGCCGTCACTGCCTGGCGCTGCCACACCGCCCGCCGTTCGGTCAGACGACCGGCCCCGGCTCCTTTTCCTTGCGCAGGATCGCGTACAGCAGGATTGCGCCGAACGTCGCGGTGCCGATCCCGCCGAGCCCGAAGCCGCCGATCTTCAGCGAGAAGTCGCCGGCGCCGAGCACCAGCGTGACGGCCGCGACGATCAGGTTGCGGTTGTCCGAGAAGTCGACCTTGTTGACGACCCAGATCCGCGCGCCCGTGACCGCGATCAGCCCGAACACGACGATCGACACGCCGCCGAGCACGGGGCCGGGAATCGTCTGGATCACCGCGCCGAACTTCGGCGAGAAGCCGAGCGCGATCGCGATCAGCGCGGCGACCACGAACACGAGCGTCGAGTAGATCCGCGTGACGGCCATCACGCCGATGTTTTCCGCATAGGTCGTGACGCCGGTGCCGCCGACGCCGCCGGACACGATCGTCGCGAGCCCGTCGCCGATGAACGCGCGGCCGACGTAGCGGTCGAGGTTGTGGCCCGTCATCGCGCTGACCGCCTTGATGTGGCCGAGGTTCTCCGCGACCAGGATCACGGCGACCGGCGCGAGCATCAGCATCGCGTGCGGATCGAACACCGGTGTGCGGAACGTCGGCACGCCGAACCACGCGGCATGCGCGACGATCGCGAAGTCGATCGGCTTGCCGAGCCCGAGCCCGTTCGTCGCGACCGCATAGATCGCATACGCGATCGCGAGGCCGACGAGGATCAGCAGCCGCTGCATCGTCCCGCGCGCGAACACCGCGACGCCGCCCACGCACAGCACGGTGACGAGCGCCATCGCCGAATCGAACGTCGACGCCGACACGCCCTTCACCGCGATCGGCGCGAGGTTCAGCCCGATCACCGCGACCACTGCGCCGGTGACGACGGGCGGCATCAGCGTCTCGATCCAGCGCGTGCCGATCGCCGATACGAGGGCGCCGAGCGCGACGTACACGACGCCGCACGCGACGATCCCGCCGAGCGCGACCGGGATGTTCGGATTCGGGCCGCTGCCGCCGTAGCCGGTCACCGCGATCACGAGGCCGATGAACGCGAAGCTCGAGCCGAGGTAGCTCGGCACGCGGCCGCCGACCAGCGCGAAGAACAGCAGCGTGCCGATGCCGGACATGAAGATGCACAGGTTCGGATCGAAGCCCATCAGCAGCGGCGCGAGCACGGTCGAGCCGAACATCGCGACCACGTGCTGCACGCCCATCGCGATCATCTGCGGCCACGGCAGGCGCTCGTCGGGGCCGACTACGCGCGATGCCGCGCCGGCCGGTTGCACCCGCCAGCGCGGGAAGTAGGAATCGGACATGGGGAAAGGGCTCCTGTCGGTCGCCGGCGGCAGAGGGTGCGCCGGCCTGCAAACTGGCGCGAGTTTACGGAGCGGAAATGGGGCTGGCAAGCGCGGGCGCGCTGCGGCGCCGCGATGAAGACCGCCGCGCGCGGCCGTCCCGGCATTGCGTGCGGCGTGGGGAGCCAGGAGCTACGGGTTGCGGGCTGCATGCCGCGCCGCAACCGCCGGCCCCGTCCGAACCGACCGCGGCGCCGCGCGATGCAAGCGAACGCTCACGTCGCGTCGGCGCCGCGTACACGCCGGACCCGGCCGTTACGGGTTGATGTACTGGAACAGCGACAGGTTCTGCAGCTGCACGTACGCCTTCTGTGCACCCGTCAGCGCGTTCTGCACCTGCAGGTACTGGCTGATCGTCGAGACCATGTTCGTGCTGGTGAGGTCGGTCAGGTTGCTGGTGGTCTGCAGCGAGTTGGTCTGGTTGACCGCCTGCATCGCCTTCACTTCCTGCTCGCGGCCGCCGACCGACGCCTGGATCGTCGTCACGTTGCGCATCGTGTTGCCGAGCTTCGTCGAGCCGGTCATCAGCGCGTTCGTCAGCGCGGCGGACGCGACCGGATTCGCGGTCACCGGCGTCTTCAGCGCGGCGATCATCGAGTCGAGCGTCGAGAACACGTCCGCGCCGCCACTCGCCTGCGGACCCGGCGCGACGGAGAACGTGTCGCCGGCCGCCGGCGTGCCCGACACCGCGACCGTCATCCCGCTGCCGAGCGCGATCGCGGAGCCGGCCGTGTAGGCCTGCGCGGGCGTCGTGGTCGGCGGCGTCGCCGAGTTGTCGGTAACCGTGTAGGTCGGCGCGGCGGGCGTGCCGCCGAACGTGATCGTGAACTGGTGCGCGTTCGTCGCGACCGACGGCGTCGTCACCGTGACCGCGCCGATCGTGCCGGTACCCGTGTTCGCCGCGCCGGCCGCCGGCACCGGCGCGCTGCCGAGCGACGGTACCGACATGAACACGGCCGCGCCCGTGTCGCCCTGCGACACGGTGCTCGTATCCGAGATCTGCACGTTGCGCGTGCCCGAATCGCCGATGTAGCTGACGCTGCCGTTCGCGCTCGTCGTAAACGGCGCCGTCGAGTTGTTCAGCCCGGCGAACAGGTAGTTGCCGGCGCCGTCGTTCGAGTTGCCGAGCGTCATCAGCTGGTCGCGGTAGCCCTGCAGCTGCGTCGCGAGCGCCGAGCGGTCGCTGTCGGACAGCGAACCGTCGCCCGCGCGCACCACCAGCGTCTGCACGCTCGTCAGCACGCTGCTCACGCTCTGCAGCGCCTGATCCTCGGCCTGCAGCGACGTGAGCGCCGCATTCTGGTTGGTCGCGTACTGCGACAGCGTCGCCGACGTCATCGACAGCTGCACGGCCTGCGCGGCGCCGACCGGATTGTCGGCCGGCGTCTGCAGGCTCACGCCGCTCGAGATCTGCTGATACAGCTGCGCGAGCTGCGCCTGCTGATCGTTCATCTGCGCGACGTTCATCTGGAAGAACTGGGCGCTGGAAATCCGCATCGCTTCTATCCCCTGGAATTCGTTCAGCCGAACAGGCCGAGCACGGTCTGGAACAGCGTCGCCGCCGTCTGGATCACCTTCGCGTTCGCCTGGTAGTACTGCTGGTACTGCATCAGGTTCGCCGCTTCCTCGTTCTGGTTCACGCCCGACACCGACTGCTGGGCGGTCGTGATCTGGCCGACGAGCGCGGTCTGCGCGGCGCTCGACGACTTCAGCTGGCTCGCCGTGTTGCCGACGCCGTTCACGTAGCTCGCATACGCGCCGGTGAGCGTCGTCGTGCCGCCGCCGAGCGACTTCGCGTTGACGAGCTGCGACAGCGCGAGCGCGTTCGAGCCGTCGCTGGTGCCGCCCGCATACGGCCCGATCGTGAACGAGTCGCCGTTCGACGGCGTGCCCGACAGCGTGACGGTCACGCCGTTCATCGTGCCCGACATCGTCATCTTCGCGCCCGCCGTCGGGTCGTACGGCACCGGATCGGTCGGGTTGCTGATCGTCACCGTCGTCGGCGGCGTGCCGGCGATCGTCACCGTCGTGCCGGCCGGAAAGCCGGACAGCGTCTTGGTGGCCGCGTCGTAGGTGAGTTTCGTCGTCGGAATCTGGTAGCCGGCCGTCACGCCGCCCTGCACGATCTTGCCGGTGCCGAGGTTCGTGCCCGACGCCGATACGACGACGGGCGACGCCGCCGCGATCGCCGAGCCGCTCGTCGTCGCGAGGCCGAAGCCGCTCAGCGCGCCGCGCGTCGGCAGCACGGCGAACTGATCGCCGGGTTGCATCGAGCCGGACGAGAAGGAGAAATTCAGCCCGCCGATCGAACCGGGCATCGCCGTCGACGTGCCGATCACCGCGCCGCTCGTGCGGTCCGCGAGCGTGTAGTTCGTGCCGTCGAACGACAGCGTGTAATCGCTCGTCGGCGGCTTCGTCGCGTCGGCGAACGACACCGCGAGCACCGCGTTGCCGGTGTTCCCCTGCTTCGCGTAGGTAGCCGGCGCAGGCGTCGTGAACAGGCTGCCGCCCGGCTGGCCGGCCAGATCGATGCCGAGCCCGTTCTGCGCATTGACCTGCGCGGCGAAGCTGACCGCGATCGCGCCGAGCTGCGCCTGCGCCGGGTCGAGCGTCTGGCTGCGGAACGCGAGCAGCCCGCCGAGCGTGCCACCCGACAGCGACGCATCGGGCAGCGTCTGGTTCGGCCCCGGCGGGTTCGCGCCGGCGATGCCCTGCGACACGACGGTCAGCTCGCTCGGATCGGACGACGACGTGACGGTCGCGAGCTGGTAGCTCTTGTCCGCGACGACGAGCGGCTGGCCGCCCGCGAGAAACACGCTGTAGCCGTCGTCGTTGCGCACGACCTGCACGCCGGCGAGGCTCGACAGGTTCGACACCGCGAGATCGCGCTGGTCCATCAGCTGGTTCGGCGGCTGCCCCTGGCTGCTCGCCGCCTTGATCTGCTGGTTCAGCTGCGCGATCTGCGCGGTGTACGTGTTGATCTGCGATACGGTGTTCGTCAGCTGCGTGTTCACGCTCTGGCGCAGCGCGTCGTACTGCTGGCCGGCCGCGTTCAGCTGGTCGGCGAGGATCTGGCCGTTGCTGATCGCCGTCTGCCGCACCGACGGATCGGACGCGTTGTTCGCGACGTTCTGCAGCCCGGTGAAGTAATTCGTGATCGCGGTCGAAATACCGGCCGTCGGGCTGCCGATGTAGTTGTTCAGCTGCGCGACGAGCGAATACCACGTGGACAGCGCGCCGCCCTGCGACTGCGCGCCGTTCAGCTGGTCGCTCAGGTACTGGCTGTACTGCCGCTGCACGGTGACGGTGTTGACGCCCTGCGGCAGGTAGCCGCTCGACGTGTACTGGCCGCTCGCTTCCGCGAAGACGGGACGCTCGACCGAGTAGCCGGGCGTCGCGGCGTTGCTGATGTTCTGACCGGTCGTCGTGAGGCCCCAGAGCGCGGCATTGAGGCCGCTGACGCCGAGGTTCATGAGAGTGTTGGACATGCGCGATCCTGATGAGCCGGCCGCGCTGCGGCCGCCGGGTTGCGTGACTCCCGGTATAACGGCCGCGGATCGGAAAAATTGAGGGAAAAAAGCGCGCTACGCGCGCGCGAGCGAGCGGCGTTTCATCTCGAGCTGCGTGATCAGCCGCTGCAGCGTGTTTTCGGCGCTGCCGGGCAGCGACATGAAGCGAAAGCCGAGCTGATAGCGCCGCGACCCGTTCGGCATCTGCGTCGCCCGCTGCGACACGAGCTGCAGATCGAGCGACAGCTTGCCGTGGCCGGTCAGTTCCAGTTCGGCGCCGGGCAGCAGCGTGCCGATCTCGAGCGCTGCGACGCGCTCGTCCGCGGTGCGCAGCCCGACGCCGCCGAGCGACAGGTTGTGCACTTCGAACACGAAGCGCTCGCCGTCGGGCAGCTCGCCGCGGCACAGGAACGGATCGACGACCGGCGCGTCGACGCGGAAATATTCGCGGCGCTGGATGCAGACGAGCACGTCGGGGAAATCGGCGACGAACGCCGGCAGCCCCTCGTAGCGCGTCTCGCGCGGCGTGCCGGTCGTGAATTCGACGCGCACGCCTTCGGGCGCGGCCGAAAACGTGCAGTGCGACGCGCCGAGGATGTCCGCGTTCTGCTCGGACAGCGCGCCCCAGTCGAACGTGAACGTGCGCGCGCCGACGTCGACTTCGAGCAGCCGCGTGACGAGTTGCCCGCCCGGATACTGGACGGTCAGGAAATCGCCGCGGTTCACGAGGTTGCGCAACTGCACGCCGATCTCAAGCGGATTGCGGCGGGCAAAGTCGGGCCCGGAATGGCCTGCCTCCTGGCTGAGGTCCGTCGACGTTTCGATATTCATGGCTAGCCGGTCTGTTCTTGTCATGGGCGCCCGGGGCGTCCGGTACGCAATAAAAACCGGGCCAAAACACGGACCCGGTCGCAGGTCTCTCACACTTAGCGGCACTGCTGACCGAAAGTTTAGATCGATTTCGCGATTTTTTTTGCGCAAACGTTGAAACCGCGCGCGGCGGGCGGCCGGGCGCGGTCCGGAAGGGGCGGGAAAGCGGGCGGCGCGCCCGTCAGCCGATCTGCTGCATGATCGAGATCAATTTTTTCGCGTAATTCGGGTCGGTTGCGTAACCGGCCTTCTGCATCCCGTGCGCGAACCCTTCGACGCTGCGGCTCGCGCTCAGCACGCCCGCGTAGCGCGGATTGTTCTTCAGCAGGCTCGCGTAGTCGGTCATCGCGTGCTCGTACGAATCGTACGCGCGGAATTTCGCGACGACGCGCCGCGGCGTGCCGTTCACGTACTCGGTCGTCATCGCCGACACGGTACGCCCGGTCCAGCTCTTGTTCGCCTTGATGCCGAACACGTTGTAGCTCGTCGAGCCGTCGGCCGCGCGGATCTCGCGCTTGCCCCAGCCCGATTCGAGCGCGGCCTGGCCGACGATGAAGCGTGCGGGAATGCCGGTCGCCGCGCTCGCCGCCTGCGCGGGGCCGGCGAGCCGGTCGACGAACGCATCGGCGTCGGGCGCGCCGCTCGCGCCTTTCAGCGGCGGCGTGAGCGCGCTGCCGGCCGAATAGCCGCGCGCGCCGCCGAGCGCGCCGTTGTTGCCGGCCGCGTTCGCGTACGCCTTCGCCATCGCGTTCATCGCCGCGAGGCCGCCTTCGTTGCCGGACGTGCCGAGGCCCGCCGCGCCGAGTTCGGCCGCCGTGTCGGCGCCGGCGCCCTGGCCCGCATTGCGCATCAGCTGCTTCATCAATGCGTCGGCGACGCCGATCCCGCGCCGCGACATCTGCTGCGCGAGCTGCTGATCGAGCATCGACGTGTACATCTTCGACGTGTGCGAATCGAACAGCCCGCCGTCCGGCGACGCATCGCGCATGCTCTTGAGCATCATCTGCGTGAACATCGCGTCGAACTGGCCGGCGACGAGCTTCGCGCCCGCCTGCGGCGACTGCTTCACCTGCGCGCGCAGCGCGTCGAAACCCTGCACGTCGAGCGCGAAGCGCTGGGTCAGGTCGTTCGCGTTGTTGACGTTCGCCATCAGATGATCTCCAGGTCCGCGCGCAGCGCGCCGGCCGCCTTCATCGCCTGCAGGATCGACATCAGGTCCGCCGGCGTCGCGCCGAGCGTGTTCAGCGCCTTCACGACGTCGGCCAGGTTCGCGCCGGCCGTCACCATCTTCAGCGCGCCGTTGTCCTGCTTCAGCTGGATCTGCGACTGCTGGGCGACCACCGTCTGCCCGTTCGAGAACGGTCCCGGCTGCGATACCACCGGCTGCGTGTTGACGACGACCGACAGATTGCCGTGCGCGACCGCGCAGCTCTGCAGCGTGACCATCTGGTTCATCACGATCGAGCCCGTGCGCGCGTTCAGGATCACCTTGGCGGCGGCCTTGTCCGGGCTCACGTCGAGATTCTGCAGGCGCGCCATGAACGCGACCTGCTGCGCGGAATCGGCGGGCGCGGCGAGCTGGATCGTGCGGCCGTCGAGCGCGGTCGCGGTGCCGGGGCCGAAGCTCGCGTTCACCGCGGACACGATCCGCTGCGCGGTGCCGTAGTCCATGTCGTTCAGCTGCAGCTGCAGCATCCCGTTCATCTGCGCGACCGCGTTCGGCACCGCGCGCTCGACGATCGCGCCGCCGACGATCCGGCCGGCCGCCAGCTGGTTCACCTGCACGCGGCTGCCGTTCGCGCTCGCGCCGGCCCCGCCGACCGCCATGTTGCCCTGCGCGAGCGCATACACCTGCCCGTCCGCGCCTTTCAGCGGCGTGAGCAGCAGCGTGCCGCCGCGCAGGCTCTTCGCGTTGCCGAGCGACGATACCGTCACGTCGAGCGCTTCGCCGGGCCGCGCGAACGGTGGCAGCGTCGCGGTCACCATCACGGCCGCGACGTTCTTCAGCTGCATGTTGTTCAGCGAGGACGAGCCGCCGTTGGCCGACCCGTTGTTGATCGAGATGCCGAGGTTCGCGAGCATGTTCGCGAGCGTCTGCGTCGTGAACGGCGTCTGCATCGTCTGGTCGCCGGTGCCGTCGAGGCCGACGACGAGGCCGTAGCCGATCAGCGGGTTGTCGCGCACGCCCTGGATCTGCGCGAGGTCCTTCAGGCGCTCCGCGTGCGCGGGCGCCGCGCCGGTCATGCAGGCCGCGGCCACGGCCGCGAGCGCGGCGGCGATCCGCACGGCGGCATGCGCGCGGGACGACAGGCGGCGAAGTACGGTGTCGTGCATCGTCGTCACCACGGCGCGATGTTGAGGAAGAAGCGCTGCAGCCAGCCCATCGTCTCGGCTTCGTTGATGTAGCCCTTCGCCGAGTATTCGATCCGCGCGTCGGCGACCTGCGTCGAGTAGACCGAGTTCGAACCCGAGATCGTGTTCGGATTGACGACGCCCGAGAAGCGCACGAATTCGTTGCCCTGGTTGATCAGCATCTGCTTCTCGCCGCTGACGACGAGGTTGCCGTTCGGCAGCACGTTCGTCACGGTCACGGTGATCGTGCCGTTGAACGTGTTCGCCGCGCTCGCGCCGCCGGTCGCCGCGAACTTGTTGTTGCCCGTGGCCGACAGGTTCGCCTTCGCGAACAGCCCGCCGAGAAAACCGGCCGTCGGCACGTTGAAGTCGGTGTTGCCCTGCCGGTTCGTGTTCGCGCCCGACGACTTCGTCGCGTTGATGTTCTCCGCGATCACGATCGTCAGGATGTCGCCGATGTTGCGCGGCCGCTGATCCTCGAACAGCGGCCGGCCCGCGTAGCCGGGGTTGTAGATCGAGCCGGGCGCCTGCATCGACATCGGCAGCGGCGGCTGCGCGGTCATCGGCTGCTGGATGATCGGCTCGCGCGGAATCTGCGCGCAGCCGGCGACGGCGCCCAGCGCGACGAGCGCCGCGGCGAGCGTGCCGGCCGGCGCACGGCGGCGGCTCGGGTACGGCGAAACGGAACGGACGACCTGCTTCATGGCAACGAATTTCCGGCGGATCAGCGCGACATCTGCGTGACGGTCTGCAGCATCTGGTCGGATGTCGTCACGGCCTTGCTGTTGATCTCGTACGCGCGCTGCGTCTGGATCATGTTGACGAGCTCCTGCACGACGTTCACGTTCGACGCCTCGACGTAGCCCTGATTGAGCGTGCCCGCGCCGTTCAGCCCCGGCTGCGACACGTTCGGCGCGCCCGACGACGTCGTCTCCGCGAACAGGTTCTCGCCCTTCGCCTCGAGGCCGGCCGGGTTGATGAACGTCGCGATCTGCAGCGAGCCGATCTGCACCGCGTTGTTCGAGCCCGGCTGCGTGACGGACACGACGCCGTCCTTGCCGATCGTCAGCGACGTCGCGTTCTGCGGGACGGTGATCGCCGGCAGGATCTGGTAGCCGCTCGATGTGACGAGCTGACCCTGCGCGTTGGTCTGGAACGAGCCGTCGCGCGTGTACGCGTTCGTGCCGTCCGGCATCAGCACCTGGAAGAAGCCGGCGCCGTTGATCGCGACGTCCTTCGAGTTGCCGGTCTGCGTGAGGCCGCCCTGCGTGTACAGGCGCTCGGTCGCGACCTGCTGCACGCCGGTGCCGAGCTGCAGCCCCGACGGCAGCTCGGTCTGCTGCGTCGAGTTCGCACCGGGCTGGCGGATCGTCTGGTACAGCAGATCCTCGAACACCGCGCGCGATGCCTTGAAGCCGTTCGTGCTGGTGTTCGCGAGGTTGTTCGAGATCACGTCCATCTGCGCCTGCTGCGCATTCATGCCGGTGGCGGCGATGTAGAGCGATCGGTTCATGTTGAATCTTCTCCTGGTAGCGAGGGCCGGGCCGCTCAGCTGAAGTTGAGCAGCTGGTTCGCCGACTGTTCGTTCTGGTCCGCGGTCTCGATCAGCTTCGACTGAAGCTGGAACGCACGCGCGTTGTCGATCATCGACACCATCGCGTTCACCGGATTCACGTTGCTGCCTTCGAGCGAATTCGGCACGACGACGACGTTCGGATCGGCGTCGGCCGGATTGCCGTCGGCGGTGCGGAACAGCCCGTCGTTGCCGCGCGTGAGCGTCGCCGGATCGGGATTGACGAGCTTCAGCTGATCGACGATCGCGACCGCGGTCGGCGGATCGCCTGGCATCAGCGCGGACACCGTGCCGTCCTTGCCGATCGTCACTTCCGCGTTCGGCGGCACGGAGATCGGGCCGCCGTTGCCGACCACCGGCAGGTTGCTCGCGTTCACGAGCTGCCCGTTCTGGTCGACGTGCAGGTTGCCGGCGCGCGTGTACGCCTCGCCGCCGTCGGGCAGCTGCACGGACAGCCAGCCCGGCCCCTGCACCGCGACGTCGAGCGGATTGCCGGTGCGCGAGATCGGCCCCGGCGCGAAATCCGCGCCGGGCGTCGACGCGAGCACGTACGTGCGCGTCGTCGCCGGATCGACCGTGCTGCCGTCGCCGAAATTCATCGGCACCGCGCGGTAGGTCGCGAGCTGCGCGCGAAAGCCCGTCGTCGACGCGTTCGCGAGGTTGTTCGCGACGATCGCCTGCTGGTCGAGCGACTGCGACGCGCCCGTCATCGCCGTGTAGATCAGTCGGTCCATGGCTGCCCGTTATCCGCGCATTACAGGTTGATCAGCGTCTGGTCGACGGTCTGCTGCGTCTTGATCGTCTGCGCGTTCGCCTGGTAGTTGCGCTGCGCGGTGATCAGGTTCACGAGCTGCGACGTGAGGTCGACGTTCGAGTTCTCCAGCGCGCTGCCCTGCAGCGTGCCGTGGTTCGTGCTGCCCGGCGCGGAGATCTGCGGAACGCCCGACGCGGCCGTCTCGACGAACTGGTTGCCGCCGATCGCGACGAGCCCGTTCGGGTTGTTGAAGTTCGCGATCGCGATCTGGCCAAGCACGGCGGTCTGCCCGTTCGAGTAGTTGCCGGTCAGCTTGCCGTCCGCGCCGATCGTGTACGTCGTCAGCGTGCCGCTCGCATAGCCGTTCTGCGCGAGGTTGTTCACGCCGTCCTTGCCGCCGTACTGCGTGGTGCCGGTCAGGTCGAGCGTCAGGCTCTGCGGCGTCGCCGAGCCGTCCGTGTTCGGGACCGTGAACTGGAACTGGCCGAGCGTCGTCGTCGGCGTGGTCGAGCCCGGCAGCGTCGTGCCCGAGATCGCGCCCGACGTGTCGAACGTGATCGTGCCGAGGTCGGTCGCCGTGCCGCCCTGCACGCCCGCGTACGCTTCCCACGTGCCGGCCGCCGACTTCACGAAGTACATGTTGACCGCCTGCGAGCCGCCGAGCGAGTCGTACACCTGGATCGACGTCGAGTAGTTGTACGTCGTGTTGTCGGTCGGGTCGAACGGCGTCTTGGTCGGCACCTTGTCCTGCGAGTTCAGGTTGAACTGGCCGGTGATCTTGGTCGTCGCGGTCGGTGCGATGTTGGTGGTCGGCGCCTGCAGCGGCACGGTCTGCGCGGTGTTGATCACGCCGTTCGCGCCGGCTGCGTAGCCCATCAGGTTCATGCCCTGCGAGTTGACGATGTAGCCGTTCTTGTCGCGCTGGAACGTACCGTCGCGCGTGTACGTGATCACGCCGTTGTTCGACATCTGGAAGAAGCCGTTGCCGTTGATCGCGACATCGAGCGACGAGTTCGTCGTGTTGATCGTGCCCTGCGCGAACTGCTGCTGCACCGACGCGAGCGTCGTGCCGATCCCGATCTGCGTGTTCACCGACGTCGCGATCGAATTCGCATACATGTCGGAGAACTGCGCGGTGCTCGACTTGAAGCCGACCGTATTCGCGTTCGCGATGTTGTTGCCGATCACGTCGAGCGCGCTGGATGCGCCCGCGAGGCCGCTCAGACCCTGTTGATAACCCATTTCGGTCTCCGTTTCGAGAAAGCTGGATCAGTTGGTGGTGGTGCCGCCGGACGTCGCGGTGTTCGGGAAGATCGACGCGACCTGGGTGAGCCCCACCGTCGTGCCGTTCGACAGCACGAGCCCCGCCGTGCCGTCTGCCTGCTTGATCACGCTCTGGACTTGCGCGGCCGCGAGCACGGTCGGCGCATACGTCTTGCCGTCGCTGCCCGTGTACTGCGCGCTGACCGTGTACTTGCCGTCGGGCAGCGTGTTGCCGGCCGCGTCGGTCGGCGTCCAGTTGAACGGCACGGTGCCGGCCGACTGCTTGCCCGCGTTGATCGTGTTGACCACGACGCCCGCGTCGTTCTTCACGGTGATCGTCAGGTTCGACACGTCGTTCGGCAGCGACACGCCGAACGGCGACGCCGCACCGCCCTTCACCGCGACGCCGTTGCCCGGCGCGAGCACGTTCGAGCCGATCAGCAGCGCGGCCTGCGTCTGCTGGCCGGCCGCGAGCTGGGTCGACAGCGACGTGAGCGACGTGTTCAGCTGCGCGATGCCGCTCACCGTGTTGATCTGCGCGAGCTGCGACGTCATCTGCGAGCTGTCGACCGGGCTCGTCGGATCCTGGTTCTGCAGCTGCGTGACGAGCAGCTTCAGGAACGTCGCCTGCAGGTCGCTCGCCGACGTGCCGTTGGTCGACACGTTGTTGGTGTTCATCGTGTCGGTCGGCAGCGTCGATACGTTCGTGCCGTTGCCGCCGATCGTCGTGTTGGTGGATGTCATCCTGTCTGGCCTTGTGTCGGGACTGTCGGAACTGTCGGGTCGATGGGAGCGATCGGCGCGCGGCTCACGAGCCGATCGTCAGCGTCTTCAGCATCAGCTGCTTCGCGGTGTTCAGCGTCTCGACGTTGGCTTGGTACGAGCGCGACGCCGAGATCATGTTCACCATCTCCTGCACGGGATCGACGTTCGGCATCTGCACGTAGCCGTTCTCGTCGGCGGCCGGATTCGCCGGGTCGTACGTCGACTTCATCGGCGACGGATCGTCGATCACCTTGGTCACGCGCACGCCGCCGACGCCCTGGCCCGACGCGGTGCGCGCGCCGCCCATCGGATCGGTCGCGAACACGACCTGCTTGGCCTTGTACGGCTTGCCGTCGGGGCCGGTCGCGCTGTCCGCGTTCGCGAGGTTCGACGCGGTGACGTTCAGGCGCTGCGATTGCGCGGACAGCGCCGAACCGGCGACGCCGAAGATGTTCATCAACGAAGGCATGGAGGCTCCTTGTGCGGGTCCGAAAGCGGTACGCGCTTATGCGTTGTTCGTCGTGATCGCGGCGATCATCGCCTTGATCTGCTGGGTCATCACGGTCATCCCGGTTTCGTAGTGCAGCGCGTTGTTCGCGAACTGCACGCGCTCGACGTCGAGGTCGACGGTGTTGCCGTCGAGCGACGGCTGCAGCGGCATCCGGTATTGCGCGCGACCGTAATCGTCGGCCGGGCCGCCGGTCGGGATCAGCTTCACCGTGCCGGCCATGTGGCCGGGCGCCGTCGATGCCATCGTCATGCCGCTCGTCACGCCGGCCGGCTGCGTCATCGGCAGCTGCGCGGCGTTGCTCGGCGCGAGCCCGCCGTTCGCCTGCTTCAGCGAACGCGCGAGCGTCGACGCGAAATCGACGTCGCGGGCGCGGTAGCCGGGCGTGTCGGCGTTCGCGATGTTCGACGACAGCAGTTCCTGCCGATAGGCGCGCACGTCGAGCGCCTGTCGGCCGAACGCGAATTCGGCATCGAGTTTGTCCAGCATGTGTGCGTCTCTCCGGTTGAAGCGCTGCACGCCCCGTGCGCCGCGCGGCGGCCCAAGAGGCTTTTTTCCATGACAGCGATGGTAGGCGGCGCCCGCAACCGGCAATCGGATGAATAACGCGGCAAAGCCCCCCTCTATTCATCGTTTGCGCGACGGACCGGCTCCCTAGAATGCAAAGCGGATCAACGGATCGGAGACACGGCCATGACGCGCAGCGCACTTCGCGGCGAAACCGGACGGCGCGAACGCACCGGCCGCGCGCTCGCGCTCGTCGCGGCGCTGTGGATCGGCACGCCGGCCGCGCACGCGGACGACGGGATGATCGTGATTCCCGGACGCGGCGAGACGGCCGAAAGCGCGCTCGCGCACGCGAATGCCGCGAGCGGCGGACAGCTCGCGGGGAACGCGGGCGCGGGCGCGGCGCGCGACGTGCAGAACGCGAGCGGTACCGCCGGCGTGGTGCGCGACATGCCGAACGCGAGCGGTGCGGCGACCGCGGCAGCCGGCTCCGGCTCAGGCTTCGCGATGCAGGCGGCTGGCACAACCGCGGCCGCGAACGTGGGTCGACCGACTGCTCGCTATACGGCTGCGGCGCGTGCGAACGACTACACGCGCAACGGCGACGGCACGATGCGCGCCGCCGATCCGGCCGGCGTCGTGACGGTCGCCGCCGGTGCGTCCGCGCCCGCGATGCCCGCGGCGAATGTCGTACGGCAGCCGACGGCGACGCCGGCCGCACGTGGCGCCGCGTCGGCCGCGCCGGCACCGCGCACGTCGGCAGCGACCGCCGATGCGACCGCTTCCACCGCTTCCACCGCTTCCACCGCTTCGACTGCCACTACCGCCGCACCGCAGCCGCCCGGCCAGCAAGACCCCGACACGATCCGCCGTACCGCGCTCGCCTTCCTGCAGCAGCAGATCGCCGGGCTGCCGGGCAAGACGACCGCGACGGTCTCGCCCGCGTTTCCGCGCGGGCTCGCCGCATGCACGACGCTCGAGCCGTTCCTGCCGACCGGCGCGCGCCTGTGGGGCCGCACGACGGTCGGCGTGCGCTGCGCGGGCGCCCGGCCGTGGACGGTCTATCTGCAGGCGAAGGTCGCGGTGCAGGCCACTTACTACGTCGCCGCGCGGCAGATCGCGCCCGGCGAGCCGCTGAGCGCAGCCGATCTCGTCGCGCGCGACGGCGATCTGACGACGCTGCCGGTCGCGGTGATCACCGATCCCGCACAGGCCGTCGGCGCGACCGCGCTCGCACGGATCTCGGCCGGACTGCCGCTGCGGCAGGACATGCTGAAGAGCGCGGCATCGGTGTCGGCGGGCCAGACCGTGCGGGTCGTCGCCGCCGGCGCCGGCTTCACGATCTCGGCCGAAGGCAGCGCGCTCGCGAATGCGGCGCCGGGCCAGTCGGTCCGCGTGCGGATGTCGGCCGGCCAGATCGTCACCGCGATCGTCAAGGACGCCGGCACGGTGGAAATTCCGCTATAGGGACGGATACCGCCGCAAGATTGCAAAGAATTGTTTATTCGGAGAATTTCGGGCGCACGATGCTAAAGTTCGGCCCGACCCGGCCGTTATCTGGGTCAAACCGTACAGGAAACCCATCGTGAAAATCGATTCCACTCCGAACCCGAGCCCCGTCAAGCCGGCCGGCACCGGCAGCGACGCAGTACGTGCGCAGTCCGGCGCGACCGCGTCGGCGCCGCAGGCCGACGCAGGATCGACCGGCGGCGACGCGACCGTGAACCTGTCGGGGCTGTCCGGCCAGCTGCGGACGCTGTCCGCGTCCGGCGACGCGGACATCGACACGAATCTGGTCCAGTCGATCAAGGACGCGCTGAACGACGGCACGCTGACGATCGACGCGAGCCGGATTGCCGACGGCGTATTGAATACCGCCCGCGAGCTGCTGCAGCAGCAGCGCCCGCAGGGCAGCTGAGCCGGCCCGGGACCCGTCTGGCCCCGGCCGGTCCCCCGGTTTGCCGGCGCACCGCTTCGCGCGCCGGCGCGACGAGCATCATGCGATGAGAGAAGAGCTGCTTGCCACGGTCAATGACGAACACGCGACGGTCGAAGCGTTCGCGTCCCTGCTCGCGTACGAGGAAAAGGCGCTGACGACGCCCGAACCGCTCGAGATGCTGCCCGGGATCGTCGAAAAGAAAAGCGCGCTGATCGAACGGCTCGCGCAGCTCGAACGCACGCGCGACACGCAGCTGTCCGCGCTCGGCTTTCCGGCCGGCAAGAAAGGCATGGATCAGGCCGCGGAACGCGATGCGCGGCTCGCCGGCCGCTGGCAGCTGCTGCAGCAGGCCGCCGAACGCGCGCGCCAGGCCAATGCGAACAACGGCATGCTGATCCGGATCCGGATGGACTACAACGAACGCGCGCTCGCGGTGCTGCGCTCCGCGCCTGCGCCGGCCGGCGTCTACGGGCCGGACGGGCGTGTGTCGGCGTTGACGCGTTAGTGCGTTGACGCGCCGACGCGCGGACCAAGCGCACACGCCGCTTCCACACGGCCTTTCGGCAAGCCGTTCTGCGAGCCCTTCGCGGGCCGCGCACGCGAAGCCGCGATAACGTCCCGCAACTTCCGTTATTCGCCGATCGCCAGCGCCTGCGCGACTGCCTGAACCCGCGCGCGGTGCACCGCGTCCTTGATCTGCGTCGCATCGTTGCCGATCCCGCGCGCGATCGCGCCCGCATCGACGCTGCGCGCGGCGACCAGCGCCTTGCGCAGCCGCTCGGCCTGCGGATACGGCTGCGCGTCGAGCCCGAGCCGCCCGCGCGCATCCGACTCGCACGCCTGCAGCATCTCCGCGAAACGCGCGGGCTTGCGCATCGCATCCGCCCGCTCGAACAGCCGCACGAGCGCGGCCGCGCCCATTTCCATCACGCGATGCAGATTGCCGTGCTCGCGCGCGACCACGAGCGCGAGATCGCGGCATTCGTTCGGCACGCGCAGCCGTTCGCACAGCGGTTTCAGCAGATCGACGCTGCGACCTTCGTGGCCGATGTGGCGCGGCAGCACGTCGGCGGGCGTCGTCGCCTTGCCGAGATCATGCGTGAGCGCCGCGAAGCGCACCGGCAGCGAATAGCCCTGCTTCGCCGCATAGTCGACGACCATCATCACGTGCACGCCGGTATCGACTTCCGGATGGTAGTCGGCGCGCTGCGGCACACCCCACAGCGCATCGACCTCGGGCAGGATGCGCGTGAGCGCGCCGCATTCGCGCAGCACCGCGAACATCCGCGACGGCTTCGCCTCCATCAGCCCGCGCGCGATTTCCTGCCACACGCGCTCGGGCACCAGCGCATCGACCTCGCCCGCGTCGACCATCCGCCGCATCAGCGCGCGCGTTTCGTCCGCGACGGTGAAGTCCGCGAAGCGCGCAGCGAAGCGCGCGACGCGCAGGATCCGCACCGGATCCTCGACGAACGCGTCGCTCACGTGCCGGAACACGCGCGCGCGCAGATCGGCCTGACCGTCGAACGGATCGATCACCGGCCCGATCAGCGCGCCGTCGGGGCTCACCTCGCGCGCCATCGCGTTGATCGTCAGGTCGCGCCGCGCGAGATCCTCGTCGAGCGTCACGTCCGGCGCGTAATGAAACTGGAACCCGTGATAGCCGGCGGCCGTCTTGCGCTCGGTGCGCGCGAGCGCGTATTCCTCCTGCGTGTCCGGATGCAGGAACACCGGGAAATCCTTGCCGACCGGCCGAAAACCCTGCGCAATCATCTGCTCGGGCGTCGCGCCCACCACCACGTAGTCGCGGTCCTGCACCGGCACGCCGAGCAATTCGTCGCGGATCGCTCCGCCCACTGCGTAGATGTTCATGGCGTCGGCTCGTATTCGGCGATCACGTTGGTTTCGCGCCGCGCGCCGTCGATCCACTGCTGCACCGCCGGCAGCGCGGTCACGCGCGCCGCATAGCCGGCCGCTTCCGGCGACAGCTGCGGCGCGTACGTGTTGAAGCGCATCACGACCGGCGCGTACATCGCGTCGGCGATCCCGAATTCGCCGAACAGGAACGGCCCGCCCGACGCCTCGATGCATTCGCTCCACAGCGCGTCGATCCGCGCGACGTCGGCGAGCGCGTCGGGCGTCGCGCCGCGGCCCGGCATCGACGCGCGCACGTTCATCCCCATCTGCGTACGCAGCGCCGCGAAGCCCGCGTGCATCTCGGCCGAAATGCAGCGCGCCCGCGCGCGCAGGATCGGATCGGCCGGCCACATCGGAAACTGCGGATAGCGTTCGGCGAGCGTCTCGGCGATCGCGAGCGATTCCCAGATCGCGATTCCGTGATCGTCGATCAGGCACGGCACCTTGCCTGACGGCGAATACTCGCGGATGCGCGCGGCCGTGTCGTCGCGGCGCAGCTCGATCGCGATTTCGTCGAACGGGATGCCGAAATGCGTGAGCAGCAGCCACGGCCGCATCGACCACGACGAGTAGTTCTTGTCTCCAATGACGAGTTTCATGTCGGTGCTCCGAAAGCGCGAAAGTAAAAACGGAAGGCGGCGGCGCGGTGGCGCCTAGCGGCGCGAACGAAACCAGTCGAAGCGCGAGCGTTGCGCGGCATCGCCGAGATACGCGGGCGCGATGCTTTCGAGACTCGCGGGCGAGATCCCGAGTTCCGGCGCGAGCGGCCCGGACAGCACGTTCGGCACCGACATCGACGCGAGGTTGTCGCGCGTGATCACCGGCTCGCCGGGCAGGCACTCGAATACGCGCGCCTGCAGCCGCGCGAGTGCGTCGGGCAGCCGCACGATGCGTGCCTGCCGGCCGACCAGCGTGCCGCAATAGCGCACGAGCGCCTCCAGCGTGTAGACCGTCGGACCGCCGAGCTCGTAAGTCTTGCCGTGCGACGCCGCGAGATCGAGCGTGTTCACGAACGCCTGCACGACGTCGCCGACGAACACCGGCTGAAAGCGCGCGTCGGGCATCGCGAGCGGCAGCACCGGCAGCGTGCGCTGCAGCGTCGCGAACGTGTTCAGGAACGCGTCGCCGGGCCCGAACACGACCGACGGCCGGAAGATCGTCAGCGCGAGCGAACCGGACGCCGCGACCGCATGCAGCGCCGCCTCGCCGTCGCCCTTCGAGCGCTGGTACATGCTCGGTCCGTTCGAATCGGCGCCGAGCGCGCTCATGTGCAGCACGCGCCGCACGCCGACTTCGACGCACGCGGCGGCGAGCGCGCCGGGCAGCGCGACGTGCGCGCGTTCGAAGCCCGGCCCGTACGGCGTGCCGCGGCCGCCGTGCAACACGCCGACGAGGTTGACCGCAGCGTGCGCGCCGGCGACGAAGCGCGCGAGCGCGCGCGTGTCGAACGCATCGAGTTCGACGATCTCGACCGGCAGCATCGACAGGTGACGCGCATGATCCCGCCGGCGCGTGCCGATCCGCACGTGCTTGCCGGCGTCGACGAGCGCGTTGACGAGCCGGCTGCCGATGAAGCCGGTGCCGCCCAGCAGCGCGACGGTCTGGCGATCCATGATGGCGACTCCCTACGACTGTTCATGCCGACGACCGGCCTTGCGCGCGGCGCCGGCAGCGCCCGCGGCGCCGCGATCCTGACGAAGCCGATGTGCGACGCATTCGCGACGCGCATCGCGCCGCAATCCGTTACTGCGGCCGGCCCGCCCGCTCCGGACGCTTCGCTGTTCGGCGAAACCCGCGCCATCGGCGCGAACGATCGCTCGCGCGCACTGCCGCGCGTCGCGCGGCAGCAGCCACGCTCAGCGTCAGGGCGAGATCATGCCGAGGCGCTTCTTCAACGACTGCGGCTTGCCTTCGAAGAGCGCCGCGTAATAGACGGTGTTCGACAGCACGTTCTTCACGTAGTCGCGCGTCTCGTTGAACGGGATCGTCTCCGCGAAGATCGCGCCTTCGACCGGCTGCGTCAACACCTGGCGCCACTGCCGCGGCCGGCCGGGGCCGGCGTTGTAGCCGGCGGTCGCGAGCACCGGCGAGTCGTCGAAGTTGTTGTAGATGTCGGCGAGATACCAGGTGCCGAGCTGGATGTTGGTATCGATGTCATGCATCTGCGCACGCGTGATCGAGCCCATCCCGAGCTTCTTCGCGACGAGCTGCGCGGTGGCCGGCATCAGCTGCATCAGGCCGCCCGCGCCCGCCGACGAGCGCGCGGTCGTGATGAAGCGCGACTCCTGACGGATCAGCCCGTATGCCCATTCGATATCGAGGCCCGTCGACTGCGCATAGCGTTCGACGATGCTGCGATACGGCGACGGGTAGCGCAGCGTGAAGTCGTGCTCGGCCTTCGTGCGATCGGCCGTATTGACCGTGCGGTCGAGCAGCTCGATGCGCTTGCCGTACTCGGCGGCCGCGAGCAGCTGGCGGTCGGTCATCCCGCGCAGCGGCCAGTTCCATTCGCGGTTGCCCTCGAGACGCAGGTTCAGCGCATAGAAACGCTGCGCAAGCGCGAAGCCCGGGATCTTGCTCATCGCGTCGACCTCCGCGTCGCTCACCTTCGTGCGCGGCGGAATCGTCGTGCGCTGACCGAGCTCCTCGCCGGCGAGCTGTCCATAGAAGTTGAACTGGCCGGCGATCTGCTCGAACTCCTGGTTCGCCTGCAGCGTGTCGCCGCTCTGCTTGAGCGCGCGCGCATGCCAGTAGACCCACGCGGGATCGTTGCGCAGCGACGGCGGCATCTGTTCGATCGACCAGCGCACCATCGGCCAGTTGCCCGCGAGCAGCGCGGCGCGCGTGCGCCATTCGTAGCCGGGATTCGACAGCGGCGCGTTCGCGGATTTCGCATACCAGACCGACGCGAGCGGCGAGCGCTTGATCGCGCCCTGGTAGCCGATCGCGCCCCACGCGATCGCCTGCTCCTGCTTCGTCAGCGACGACGCGATCGACGTCAGCATGCCGGCTGCCGCATCCGGATCGTTGCGCGCCATCCGGCTGAGCGCGATCAGCGCGAGCTGGTGCGACGCCGTATCCGGGCCGACGCCGCGCGCGAGGAACAGCGGCGGCGCGCTCGTCGCCTGATCGAAGCCGGCCGGACGCGGGCCGAGCGCGTCGACGATCTTGCCGCCGAGCGTCGTGTAGTTCTGCTCGTACGCGAGGCGCGCCTGCTGCCACACGTCGTCGCTCGTGAACTGCTGGTTGACCGCGAGTGCGGTGATCAGGTCGACGCACGCGTCGCCGTAATACTTCGGCTCGACGAGCAGCGCGCGCGCCGCGTCGGCGACGTTCTCGCCGCGCGCCGCGCGCGACTCGAGCGCGTAGCACTTGACCTGCGTGTCGTCGTCGAGCACGAAGCGCTTGTACTGTTCGTCGAAGTTGCGCCAGTCGTGGCGCGCGCCGAGCACGAGCAGATAGTCGTTGCGCAGGCGATCGGCAATCGCCTGGCCGTCGTAGCGCTGCAGGAACGACAGCACGGGCGCGTCCGGCGCATCGATGCGCGCGCGCCCCGTCGAATCGAACAACTGCGGCTTGATCTGGAAATACTCGACGTAGGACGGCACCGGATAGTTCGGGATCATCGACGCGAGCTGCGCGGCCTTCGCGGCATCGTTGCGGCGCGCGGCTTCGCGAAGCTGTACGAAGATCTGGTCGTCCCCGGCGAGCGTGTCGTCGTTCGGTGCGGCGCATGCAGCCGTGCCGGCGACCAGCGCGGCGGCGGAAAGTGCGAGCGCGACCGCGCGATATACTCGGAAAAGGCTGTTCGACATCGTTTTGAATGGAGCACGAAGTGAGCGAAAGCATAGCACGCAACCCTGTGCCGAACCCGAAGGTTGCGCTGCGCAAAACGCTGTCCGACGCGCGTCGCGACGCCGCGTCGCAACCCGCCGCGAATGCCGCGCTCGATGCGCGGCTGCGCACGCTGCTCGAACGGCTCGCGCCGCGCACGATCGGGTTTTACTGGCCGCTGCCGGGCGAGTTCGATGCGCGCGACGCGGTGCTCGCGTGGTGCGCGGCGAGCGCGGATCGACGCGCCGCGCTGCCCGTGATCGGCGAACGCCACACGCCGCTCGCGTTCCACGCATGGGACGCTAACACGCCGATGCGCGAAGGCCATCACCGGATTCCGGAGCCGGCGTCGGGCATCGTCGTCGTGCCGGACCTGCTGCTGATTCCCTGTGTCGGATTCGATCGGGAGCGCTATCGGCTCGGCTACGGCGGCGGCTACTACGATCGCACGCTCGCCGCGTGGCCGGGCAGCACGCTGCCCGTGACGGTCGGCATCGCGTATGAAGCGTGCCGCGTCGACGCGCTGCCGGCCGAAGCGCACGATCTCGCGATGCGCTGGATCGTGACCGACCGCGCGCTCTACCCGGCGGCCGGATGACGCGGCGCACGGCGCCGTCGCTGTCGCCGTCGAACCCGCCACGTTCGCGCGTCGCCGCGCGGCGCCCGCGCAATCGTTTACAGCGATGCGGCCGCGCGCGCGGCCGTGTCGTAGAGCCCCGATGCATGGCGCAGCAGCTGCGCCGCGTCGCCGATCTGCTCGTTCGTGAGGCCGCTGTCCTTCAGCGTCTCGATCAGGCAGTGCTCGCGCACCTCGCGATACTTCAGGCACAGCTCGCGGCCGGCGTCGGTCGCGAAGAAGAACACTTCCTTGCCGCTCTTCTCGCTCTTCACGTAGCCGCGCGCGATCAGTTTTTTCAGCGCATAGGTCGCGACGTGCGTATCCTCGATATTGAGCACGAAGCAGATGTCGGCGAGCTTCTTCTTGCGTTCGCGATGGCTGACGTGATGCAGCAGCGACACTTCGACCGCGGTCATGTCCTTCGCGCCCGCGGCCGACATGCAGCGCACCATCCAGCGATTGAACGCGTTGCCGGCCATGATGAGCCCGTACTCGAGCTCCGACAGCTCCGCGCTCGATTCGGAAACGAGATGTTCGGACGACACGATCTTGGTCGGAGGACGCTTCATGGAAAGGCGGCGCAAGCAGGATGTCAGGGTGTGCCGAGTGTACGACAGAAGCCCCGGCATGCGAGCTAGGCAAAAACGCTTATTGGGAAGTTATCGATATTTTCTTGATAATGTACGTTAACATTGCGGTCCGAACCGTGCCAGTCCGATGACGCAACCCCGCATTTTTCCGTTCGGCGATACCGCCCTCGTGTGCGAAGTGCCGCCGCCCGCCACGCTCGACTGCCAGCGCCGCGTCTGGGCCGTCGCGGCGGCCGCGCGCGCCTGGCCGGACGTCGTCGACGTCGTGCCCGGCATGAACAATCTGACCATCGTGTTCGATGCGCTCGCCACGTCGGCCGACTCGTTGATACCCGCATTGCGCGACGCGTGGGACAGCGCCGACGTCGAGCACGCGGACGGCCGCGATGTCGAGATTCCCGTTCAATACGGCGGCGCGGCCGGCCCCGATCTGCAGGCCGTCGCCGCGCACACGGGGCTTTCGGCCGACGAGGTCGTCGCGCGTCATGCGGCCGGCGAGTACGTCGTGTTCTTCCTCGGCTTTCAGCCCGGTTTCGCGTATCTCGGCGGCCTGGACGCGTCGCTGCACACGCCGCGCCGCGCGGCGCCGCGCCTCGAGGTGCCGGCCGGCTCGGTCGGCATCGGCGGCGCGCAGACGGGGATCTACCCGACCACGTCGCCAGGCGGATGGCAGCTGATCGGCCGCACGTCGCAGGTACTGTTCGATCCGTCGCGGCCGCAGCCGACGCTGCTGCTGCCCGGCGATCGCGTGCGCTTCACCATTGCCGGAGTCGACGCGACATGAGCCAGAACCACGCACCGTGCAACATCGAGGTGTTGCGGGCGGGCCCGCTGTCGACCGTGCAGGATCTCGGCCGCCGCGGCGCGCGGCATCTCGGCGTCGCGCAAGGCGGCGCGCTCGACGGGCTCGCGCTCGAGGTCGGCAACCGGCTTGTCGGCAATCGCCCCGACGCGGCTGCCGTCGAGATCACGTTCGGTCCGGCCACGTTTCGCTTCACGCGCGCGACCCGCATCGCGATCACCGGCACCGAGTTCGGCGGGACGCTCGACGGCAAGCCCGTGTATTCGTGGTGGAGCCTGCCGGTCGAAGCCGGGCAGACGCTCGTGCTGCCGGCCGCGAAGCGCGGGATGCGCGGCTACCTGTGCATCGCGGGCGGCATCGACGTGCTGCCGATGCTCGGCTCGCGCAGCACCGATCTCGCGTCGCGCTTCGGCGGGCTGGGCGGGCGCGCGCTGCGCGACGGCGATCGGCTGCCGGTCGGCGTGCCGCCCACCGGCGCCGGCTGTCTCGCGCCCGGCGCCGACGAATTCGGCGTGAAGGCGCCCGCATGGTGCACGTTCGTGCGCGTCGACGAACCGCCGCGCCGCCACCGCCCCGCGCATGCGCCGTGGGCGATGCCGGTGCGCGTGCTGCCCGGTCCCGAATACGCGTCGTTCGCGGCCGAATCGCAGCAGGCGTTCTGGGACGAGGAATGGCTCGTCACCGCGAACAGCAACCGGATGGGCTATCGCCTCTCGGGTACCGAGCTCGTGCGCGAGCGGCCGACCGAGCTGCTGTCGCACGCGGTGCTGCCCGGCACGATCCAGGTGCCCCCGAACGGACAGCCGATCGTGCTGATGCACGACGCGCAGACGACCGGCGGCTATCCGAAGATCGGCACGGTGATTCGCGCGGATCTGTGGAAGCTCGCGCAGGCGCGGCTCAATCTGCCGATCCGCTTCGTGCGCACCACGCTCGACGCCGCACGCGCGGCGCTGAGCGCGGAGCGCGCGTACCTGCGGCAGATCGACGTTGCGATCGAGATGCGCGACGAAGCGCGCCGCCGAGACCGATCGCGAGCGGCGTGACGATGCAGGAGCAGGGCCGGCGCCACGCAATCAGTGGACGAGGAACATCATGGAAATCGATCTGAATGCCGATCTCGGCGAAGGATGCGGATCGGACGAGGCGCTGCTCGACCTCGTCACGTCCGCGAACATCGCGTGCGGCTGGCATGCAGGCGGTGCCAATGCGATGCGCGACTGCGTGCGCTGGGCCGTGCAGAAAGGCGTGGCGATCGGCGCGCATCCGAGCTTCCACGATCCGGAGAACTTCGGCCGCAAGGAGATGCAATTGCCGGCCGGCGACATTTATGCGGGCGTGCTGTATCAGCTCGGCGCGCTGTCGGCGATCGCGCAGGCCGAAGGCGGCCGTATCGCGCACGTGAAGCCGCACGGCGCGCTGTACAACCAGGCCGCCCGCGATCCGATGATCGCCGACGCGGTCGTGTCCGCGATCCACGATTTCGATCCGTCGCTCGCCGTGTTCGGGCTGGCGAACAGCGTGTTCGTCGCAGCTGCGCGGCAAGCGGGGCTCGCGGCCGTCGAAGAGGTATTCGCCGATCGCGGCTACCGCGCGGACGGCTCGCTCGTTCCGCGCAGCCAGCCCGGCGCACTGATCGACGACGAAGATGCGGTCCTTGCGCGCACGCTCGACATGGTGCGCGACCGACAGGTGCGCGCGGTGAGCGGCGAATGGGTGCCGCTGAATGCGCAGACGGTTTGCCTGCACGGCGACGGCCCGCATGCGCTCGCGTTCGCGAAAAGGATTCGGGCGGCACTGGAGGCGGCGGGGGTGGATGTGGTTGCGCCGGGGGCGTTGGAGGCCGACTGATACGGAGCCGTCGATACGCATCAACGGCGCCCCCCAAAAGAAAAAAGCGCCCTCGCGGCGCTTTTCCGTTGACGCCATCGCCGCGGCTTCGCCGTCTGTCGATGCGTCGTCCGAAGCCGTCTTGCCGACGGCGACCGGAAACGTACTCCGGATTAAAAAACGTCCGCCGCCGCCCGATTACTGCCTTTCCCCGGTCGGACGACGGAACGTCGCTTATCCGCAAGTCGGTCCGCATGCAATTGTTGTCGGACGATGGCTGGCCCCGCCGTGCATGCTGACACTCCGCGGCCGGCACGTTGACCACGTGCCGGCTACGCTCACCCCGCGCTTTGTTTTTGCTACCCCGTAGAACTTTTCTATTCTTTTCATTTTTTCAACTTGTGATGCGAAGAATAGAGATCGGCCCGACCGGATGTCAATCGTTTTAAACGCTATTTCCTGACGAATCGAGGGTTTTCCTTATCGATACGCGCGGCCGTGCCGATCGTGCACATCGCACGCGGGAAGCCGGTCAAACAGGGATGGATCGCTTCGGACGATCGCACGCGCTCAGTTCGCGTCGACCCGATATCCTTGCTGGCGCAACAATTCGAGCACGCCGCGCGGGCCGCCCAGATGCAGCGCGCCGACGGCGACGAATACCGGCCGATTCGGCGCGGCGATTGCCGTCATCCGTGCAACGAAGCGCCGATTGCGCTCGTACAGGATCTTGTTGTCGATCGACGCGGACAGCGCCTTCGAACGCGCGAGCCGCTCGCTCTTCGCAACGGCCCACGCGGCGATCGCGTCGGCGTCGCCGATTCGCCACAGCCGATGCAGCGTGCGGACGTCGTCGGCGTTCTGCGCCGGCGTCTGGACCATGTCCTGCGCGAGCATCTCGCGCTGCTCGGCGAGCGTGAGGCCGGTGAACGCACGCATCTGCTCGGCGAGCGTCTCGAGCCCGATCACGCGGCCACCCTTCTTCTTCAGAAAAACGTTCTGCAGTTGCGCCTCGGTGCCGTACTCGGTCTGCAAGCCGGCCGACAACGAATCGTAGGTCTCGACGACGAGTGCGGCGAGCCACGGCCGCATCTTGCGGATCTCGGCGAGTGCGGCCGGGTTGCCGCGCAGCCGCGTCGCGAGCCGCTGCCACAGCGCGTCGGGCAGCAGCCGCTGCAGGCACGGGTGGCGGCACACGCCGTACTTCGATACGTCGTCCTGCGATTCGAGCAGATCGTCGGGCGACAGCTCGAGCGCGAGCGTCGGCGATGCGGCGAGCGCCGCGAGAATGTTCTGCCGGAACGGCTGCGCGCCCGGATAGTCGGACGGGTCGCCCGTATGCAGCGTGCCGAGCACGTACAACGTGACCTTGCCCTTGGTCGCCACGTAGAACGGCATTCGCGCGGGCTGCACGCGCACGGTGCCGCGCGCGACGGTGCCGTTCGACGCCGGCGGCGCATGAAAGCCCGGCAGGCTCATGCCGGAAGGCGGGGCCGGCGACGGATGGACGGGCGACGTGGCCGGCGCGCGCCCTTGCGCGCGCACGGCTTCGACGGGAACCATCACGCTGGCCGCCACGCATGCGCCGGCCAGCGCCGCGCCCGTCACCGTTCGCACGCTCCAGCGTCGCGCGGTGCGGCACGCGCGCATCACGCATGCATCGCCGGCCCCCGAACGGCGCACGCCACGCGCGCGCGCCGCCAAACCTTCAGGCATTCGCCTCCCCCACCTCCTCGGCGCGATGGCAGGCCACGAGGCGTCCGTCGACGTCGCGCAGCTGCGGTTCCTCGGCACGGCAACGCTCGATCGCATACGGACAGCGCTGATGGAACGCGCAGCCGGACGGCGGATTGAGCGGCGACGGCAGCTCGCCCTGCAGCTTGATCTGCACGCGGCGGTCTTCCTCGAAGATCGCCGGCGTCGCCGACATCAGCGCGCGCGTATACGGATGGCGCGGCCGTGCGTAGATCGTCGCCTTGTCGCCGAGCTCGGCGACGCTGCCGAAGTACATCACCATCACGTCGTCCGCGACGTGCTCGACCACCGACAGGTTGTGCGAGATAAACACGTAGCTCGTCTTGAACTGCTCCTGCAGATCCATGAACAGGTTCAGGATCTGCGCCTGGATCGACACGTCGAGCGCGGACACCGGCTCGTCGGCGACGACGATCTGCGGATCGAGGATCATCGCGCGCGCGATCGCGACGCGCTGCCGCTGGCCGCCGGAGAACATGTGCGGATAGCGCTTCGCATGCTCGGGCCGCAGGCCGACGGTGCGCATGATCTGCGCGATGCGCGTCGCGCGTTCGGCCGCGCTCAGGTTCGCGTTGATCTCGAGCGGCTCGGCAAGCGTCTGCTCGACGGTCTTGCGCGGGTTCAGCGATGCGAACGGATTCTGGAACACCATCTGCACGCGGCGGCGCAGGTCGGCGATCGTCGCGCGGTCCGCACCGGCGACGTCCTTGCCGTCGATCGTCAGATGGCCGGACGTCGGCGTCTCGATCATCGTCAGCTGGCGCGCGAGCGTCGACTTCCCGCAGCCGGACTCGCCGACCACCGCGAGCGTCTTGCCGCGCTTCAGCGTGAACGACACGCCGTTCAGCGCCTTCACCGTGCCGACCCCGAACATCCCGCGTCTGACCGTGTAGTGCTTCGCGAGCCGGTCGGCGACGAGCACCGTATCCTCGTCGCGAGATGCGTGGCGCGTTTCGTGGACAGCATTCATCGTGCGCCTCCGTTCAGGTCGAGGGTGGATAGATTGAGCGGCTTGATGCAGCGCGCGCGCGTCGCATCGTTGCCGGACACCAATGCGTCGAGCGCCGGCCGCGCCTTGCGGCAGTCGTCGACGACGTACTTGCAGCGCGGCGCGAACAGGCAGCCCGGCGGGCGATCGTCGCGGCCCGGCACCATGCCCGGCAACGCGGCGAGCCGGCGCGCGCCCTTATTGTGCTCGGGAATCGCCGCGAGCAGCGCTTCGGTGTACGGATGGTGCGGCGCGCGGAAGATGTCGGGCACGCGATTCGTCTCGATGATCTCGCCTGCATACATCACGGCGACGCGCTGCGCGACTTCCGACACCACGGCGAGGTCGTGCGAGATCAGCACGAGCGCCATTCCGCGCTCCTTCTGCAGCTTGACCAGCAAGTCCATGATCTGCGCCTGGATCGTCACGTCGAGTGCGGTGGTCGGCTCGTCGGCGATCAGCAGCTTCGGATTGCACGCGACGGCCATCGCGATCATCACGCGCTGGTTCATCCCGCCGGACATCTGGTGCGGGAACGTCGCGATCCGGTTCTTCGCATCCGGAATGCCGACCTGATCGAGCAGTTCGAGCGCGCGCCGATGCAGCGCGTCGCCGCGCAGCCCTTCGTGCAGCTTCAGCACTTCCTTGATCTGGTAGCCGACCGTGTAGCTCGGGTTCAGGCTCGTCAGCGCATCCTGGAACACCATCGCGACGTCCTTGCCGATGATCCGGCGCCGCGCCTTCGGCGACGCGCGCAGCAGATCGACGCCGTCGAACGTGATCTCGTCGGCCGTCACCTTGCCCGGCGCGTCGATCAGCCCCATCAGCGCCATCATCGTCACGCTCTTGCCCGAGCCCGATTCGCCGACGACGCCGACCACTTCGCCCGGCGCGATCGACAGGTTGATCCGGTCGACCGCGGGCAGGCCGTTGAAATTCACCGCGAGATTGCGGATGGTCAGTAGATCTTGGCTCATGGTCACGCCATCCGTTTCAGTTTGGGATCGAGCGCGTCGCGCAGCCCGTCGCCGAGCAGGTTGATCGCGAGCACCGAAATCAGGATCGACAGGCCCGGCATCGTGACGATCCACCACGCGTTGTCGATGTAGTCGCGCGCGGACGCGAGCATCGCACCCCACTCGGCAGTGGGCGGCTGCACGCCGAGGCCGAGAAAGCCGAGCGCGGCCGCGTCGAGAATCGCCGACGAGAAGCCGAGCGTCGCCTGCACGATGAGCGGCGCGGTGCAGTTCGGCAGCACCTGCGAGAACATCAGCCGCAGCGTGCCGGCACCGGCCACGCGCGACGCCGTGACGTATTCCTTCTGCAGCTCGCCGAGCGCCGACGCGCGCGTGAGGCGCACATACGCGGGCAGCGCGACGATCGCGATCGCGAACATCGTGTTCGTCAGCCCCGGCCCGATAATCGCGACGACCGCGACCGCGAGCAGCAGCGACGGCAGCGCGAGCAGCACGTCCATGATGCGCATGACCGGCGTGTCGGCCCACCGCTGGAAGAACGCGGCGACGAGCCCAAGCACGATGCCGGGGATCAGCGCGAGCACGACGGACACGAAACCGATCCAGAACGACATCCGCGCGCCGAACATCAGCCGCGAAAGAATGTCGCGGCCTGCTTCGTCGGTGCCGAGAACGAACTGCCAGTTGCCGCCTTCGAGCCACGCGGGCGGAATCTTCACGTAGTCGCGGTATTGCTCGATCGGGCTGTGCGGCGCGATCAGCGGCGCGAGAATCGCGACCGCGATCAGCACGAGCACGACGATGCCGGCACCGACCGCGCCGCGATTGCGCGAGAAGTTGGCCCAGAACTCGCGCAGCGCGAGCGCGCGGCCGCCGGCCGGCGCGGATTCGGTCGGCAGGGTGTTTTGCAGATTGCTCATGGAATTACCTCGTATGGCGGATGCGTGGATTCAGCACGCCGTACAGCAGGTCGACGACCAGGTTCACGACGATCACGAGCGTCGCGATCAGCAGGATGCCGCCCTGGACGACCGGATAGTCACGGCGGCCGATCGCATCGATCAGCCACTTGCCGACGCCGGGCCACGAAAAGAGCGTCTCGGTCAGCACGGCGCCAGCAAGCAGCGTGCCGATCTGCAGGCCGATCACGGTGACGACCGGAATCAGCGCGTTGCGCAGCGCATGCACGACCACGACGCGCACCGGCGACAGCCCCTTTGCGCGCGCGGTGCGGATGTAGTCCTCGCGCAGCACTTCGAGCATCGACGAGCGCGTCATCCGCGCGATCACCGCGAGCGGAATCGTGCCGAGCACGATCGCGGGCAGGATCAGGTGGCTCACCGCCGATTTGAACGAGCCTTCGTCCGGCGCGAGCAGCGCGTCGATCAGCATGAAGCCGGTCGGATGCGGGAAGTCGTACTCGACCGCGATGCGCCCCGACACGGGCGTCCAGCCGAGATACGACGAAAACACCATGATGAGGATCAGCCCCCACCAGAAGATCGGCATCGAATAGCCGGTCAGCGCGGTGCCCATCACGCCGTGATCGATCACGGAGCCGCGGCGCAGCGCGGCGATCACGCCGGCCGGCAGCCCGACGACGAGCGCGAACACGAGCGCGCACAGCGACAGCTCGACGGTGGCCGGAAAGCGCGCGAAGAATTCGCCGGCGACGCTCGTGTTCGTGATGATCGACACGCCGAGGTCGCCGTGCAGCGCGCGGCCGATGTAATGCAGATACTGCACGGGCAGCGGCTGGTCGAGCCCGAGGCGTTTCATTGCCTCCGCGTGCATCGCGGGATCGACACCGCGCTCGCCCATCATCACTTCGATGGGATCGCCCGGTATCAGGTGAATCAGCGCAAACGCGAGGATGGTGATGCCGATGAACGTCGGGATCACCATGCCCACACGGCGCAACACGAATCGGAGCATGATGCGTCTCGTATTTTCTTGTGGGAAATGTGCGACCGGCGACGGGGAGCTCGTGGCCCCCCGCCGCCGGATGAGTTGGCTAGTCTTCTCGACAGCTTACACGGGCCGTATTACTTCATGCCGACACCGTCGAAGCGTGCATAGCCGAGCGGCTCGATGCGCATGTCGACCACGTTCTTGCGCACCGGCTGGTAGACCGTCGAGTTCGCGATCGGCGAGAACGGCAGCTGCTGCGCGAAGATCTGCTGCGCCTGCGTGTAGATCTTCGTGCGCGCGTCCTGGCCGGTCGTCGTGCGGCCCTTCTGGACCAGGTCGTCGAACGGCTTGTAGCACCAGTGCGAGAAGTTGTTGCCCTTGATCGCCTCGCAGCCGAGCAGCGTGCCGAGCCAGTTGTCCGGGTCGCCGTTGTCGCCGGTCCAGCCGATCAGCATCGTGTCCTGCTCGCCGCCGTGCGCGCGCTTGATGTACTCGCCCCATTCGTACGTGACGATCTTCGCCTTCACGCCGATCTTCGCCCAGTCGGCCTGGATCATCTCGGCCATCAGGCGGGCGTTCGGGTTGTACGCACGCTGCACGGGCATCGCCCACAGCGTGATCTCGAAACCGTTCGGGTAGCCGGCCTTCGCGAGCAGCGCCTTCGCCTTCGCGGTGTCGTACGCGGCCATCTTCAGGTTCTTGTCGTACGACCATTGGGTCGGCGGCATCGGTGCGTTCGCCGCCTGGCCCGCACCCTGGTAGACGGATTCGAGAATCGCCTTCTTGTTGATCGCCATGTCGAGCGCCTGACGCACCTCGAGCTTGTCGACCGGCTTGTGCTCGACGTTGTACGCGAGATAGCCGAGGTTGAAGCCCGGCTGCGACGGCATGTCGATGTTCGAATCGGCCTTCAGCGTCGCGATGTCCGCCGGACGCGGATAGCTCATCACCTGGCATTCGTTGCGCTTGATCTTCTGCACGCGCACGCCCGGATCCGGCGTGATCGAGAAGATCAGCTTCGACAGCTTCACCGCGCCCTTCTTCCAGTAGTCAGGATTCCCGTCGAAACGGATCGTCGCGTCCTTCGTGTAGCTGCGGAAGATGAACGGGCCCGTGCCGATCGGCTTCTGGTTGATGTCGGCGGCCTTGCCGGCCTTCAGCAGCTGGTCCGCGTATTCGGCCGACAGGATCGACGCGAATTCCATCGCCATGTTCTGGATGAACGGCGCGTTCGGCTCGGCGAGCGTGAACTTCACGGTGTACGGATCGACCTTCTCGACCTTCGTGATCAGCTTGTCGAGACCCATGTCGGTGAAGTACGGGAACGACACCGGATACGCCTTGCGGAACGGCTGGTTCGGATCGAGCATGCGCTCGAACGTGAACACGACGTCGTCCGCGTTGAACTCGCGCGTCGGCTTGAAGAAGTCGGTCGTGTGGAACTTCACGCCGTGACGCAGGTGGAACGTGTACACCTTGCCGTCGGACGACACGTCCCATTTCTCGGCGAGGCCCGGTTCGACCTTCGTGCCGCCGCGCTCGAATTCGACGAGGCGGTTGTAGACGGTAAAGGTCGCGGCGGTGAAATCGACACCGGTCGTGAATTGCGCGGAATCGAAACCCGCCGGGCTGCCTTCTGAGCAGTAGACGAGCGTTTTGTTCGGGATCTGTGCGAATGCAGAGCCCGCGACGCCGAGCGATGCCGCTGCCACGCCTGCAATGGCGGTAACACGCAGGGTGTGCAACAGACGGTTGTATTCCATGTTTCCTCCAGGTCTCCAGATCGGAACCGGTCCCGCAGGGGCCCGGCGTACGCGGATATTACTTGAGCTAGCGTTTCTGCAACAAGCTGGAGAAAAAACTCTTCTAGACGCGCACGCCGGTTTTTTCGCGAACGAAACGTGCGCACGGAAACCGCTGAAACACGCGCGAACGGCGACTGCGCGCATGCCGCGCGTGTTTCCTTCGCTCACTAAACATCGGGTGCCGCGCACGAATGCGAATGCACGGCGTGCGATATTCCGCATCCGCGCACACGTCGTTGCGTTTTCCGAAACGATGCGGCAGCGTCAGCCCTGCGCGTCGAGATCCGCGCTGCGCGCCGGTACGAATGCGACCGCGACGATCGACAGTGCGAGTCCGGCCATCACGTAATAGGTCGGCGCAAGCGGCGTGCCGGTGACCTTGATCAGCCACGTGACGATGAACTGCCCGAAACCGCCGAACAGCATCACCGCGACGTTGTACGCGATCGACAGCCCGGTCGAGCGCACGTTGGCCGGAAACAGTTCGGCGATCATCGCGCCGAACGGCCCGTAATAGCCGGCGAGCGTCACCGACAGCAAGGCCTGCACCGCGATCAGCCGCCCGATGCTCGGCGCCGCGTCGAGCCACGCGAACAGCGGATACATCAGCACGAACGTCAGCACGAGCGACCACAGCGACAGTCCCTTGCGGCCGATCCGATCCGACCACGCGCCGGCGATCGGCGACAGCACGGTCAGCAGCAGGTTGCCGACGATCACCGCGTAGAACGATTCGGCGTACGACAGCTTCAGCTGCTTCACCGCGAAGGTCGGCAGATAGCTGATCAGCACGTAGATCGTGACGGTCAGCGCGATTACCGAGCCGAGCCCGCACAGCACTTCGCGCGAGTGATGCGCGAACACGTCGCCGAGCGTCGCGCGGCGCGCGCTCTGCTGCGCATGCAGGAACGCTTCCGAATCGGCGAGATGACGACGGATGTAGAAACCGATCGGCCCGATCACGAGCCCGATGATGAACGGCACGCGCCAGCCCCACGCACGCAGCGCGTCGTGCGACAGCCCGCGCGTGACGGCCGCGCCGACGAGCGCGCCGATCAGCAGCGCGGCCGCCTGGCTCGACATCTGCCAGCTGCCGTAGAAGCCGCGTTTCGAAAACGGCGCGGCCTCGATCAGCAGCGCGGTCGCGCTGCCGAACTCGCCGCCCGCGGAGAAGCCCTGCAGCAGCCGGCCGAACACGATCAGCAGCGGGCCGCCGATCCCGATTGCCGCATAAGGCGGCGCGACCGCGAGCAGGAAGATGCCGGCCGTCATCAGCAGGATCACGAGCGACAGCGCGGCCTTGCGGCCCGCGCGATCCGCATAGAGGCCGAGCACGATGCCGCCGATCGGGCGCATGAAGAACGCGACGCCGAATGTCGCGGTGGTCAGCAGCAGCGACGAATATTCGCTGGAGGTTGGAAAGAACAGCTCGGCGATCACGACCACCATGAAGCTGAACACCGTGAAGTCGTACCACTCGAGCGCATTGCCGATCACGGCCGCCACTACCGCGCGCCGGTTCAGCGCACGCTCGGGCTTGACCGTTTTCGTTGAGTTCGCAATCGTCGCCATGCGTGCCTCGTCCTCGTGATTACCGGCTGTCGGGCAGCGCGACGCAGACTGCCGCCGCGCGCGGAATGTGGAGCGAGTGTAGAAAGCAGCGGAACCGTTTTCAAGCAATAAAAACGCCCGCCATCGTTCGATGGCGGGCGTTTGCGGTTTTCGCCACATTGCGGCGTTGCACGATGCCTTTCGCGCGTGCTCGTGCTGGCATCGGCGTGCGCCGCGCGTCAGCCCATCTTCGAGAACGCGCTGCACCAGCCCTTCGCCGCGACCTGCTTGCCGGGGAACGCGCCGCACGGGCCCGATGCCGAACCTTTCTTGCCCTGATACAGCATGCAGCCCGCGCAGTCCTGGCCCGCTGCGTACTTCGGATATTTCGTCTTGTCGACCTTCGTGGCGTCGGCCTTGTAGCCGAGCGCTACCGCGGTCGGATCGGTTTCCGACAGCATCGGCGCATCGGCCAGCGCTTCACGCGACAGCGCCAGCGCGGACACGACGCCGACGCTCGAAATCAGGAAACTCCGACGGGATGTTTTCATGGGGACTCGCTCCAACGTTATCGACTTGAAAGCTGTTCTGCGACAGCCGATCGACAGCATAACCGGCAACGCATCGAGCGTGCGCGCCGAAATGTCGGAGATAAGGAATTTCACACGGCCGACACGCATCGCGCGTCGGCCGCCGCGCGTCAGCCGTACGCCGCCATGTCGGCGACACGCTGCGCGAGTGCGAGCGCCGCGGTCAGGCCGGGCGACTCGATGCCGAACAGGTTCACGAGCCCGCGCACGCCGTGCTGCGCGGCGCCCTGCACGATGAAATCGGCAGGCGGCTCGCCGGGCCCCGCGACCTTCGGCCGGATGCCGGCGTACGCGGGCTGCAGCGCGCCGTCGGGCAGCGCCGGCCAGAACGCGCGAATCGACGCATAGAACGCGTTCGCGCGCGCCGGATCGACGTCGTAGCGCAGCGTATCGATCCACTCGACGTCCGGGCCGAAGCGCGCCTGCCCGGCAAGGTCGAGCGTCAGGTGGACGCCGAGCCCTGCGCGGTCCGGCATCGGATAGACGAGATGCGAGAACGGCGCGCGGCCGGACAGGCCGAAATAGTTGCCGCGCGCGAGATAGAGCGGCGGCACCCAGCGCGGATCGAGGCCGCGCGTGCGGCGCGCGAGCGCCTGCGCGCCGAGGCCGGCGCTGTTGATCACGCACGCGGCGTCGATCTCGGTCGGCGCATCGCCTCCGGTGCGTACGACGAAGCGCCCGCCGCGCAGCACGTCGATCGATTCGACCGGGGATTTCAGCGCGCACACGGCGCCGTCGCGCTGTGCGTCGCCGAGCAGCGCGAGCATCAGCTGATGGCTGTCGACGATCCCGGTCGCCGGCGAGAACAGCGCCTCCACGCATTCGAGCGCGGGCTCGAGCGTCTGCGCCTCGCTGCGCGTGAGCGGCAGCAGGTCGAGCACGCCGTTTTCGGCCGCGCGCGCGGCGATCGCCTTCAACTGCTTGACCTGCGCGGCGCTCGTCGCGACGAGCAGCTTGCCGATGCGCCGGTGCGGCACGTGATGCGTGTCGCAGAATTCGTACAGCAGGTCGCGTCCGCGCACGCACGACGTCGCCTTCAGCGAGCCGCGCGGATAGTAGAGCCCCGCGTGGATCACTTCGCTGTTGCGCGAGCTCGTGCCGGTGCCGATCGCGTCGGCGGCCTCGAGCACCAGCGTTTCGCGCCCGCGCGCGGCCAGTTCGCGCGCAATGGCAAGACCGACGACGCCCGCGCCGATCACCACACAATCCATCTGCTCCATGACCATTCGCGCCGCTCGCGCATCGACGGGGACGCTTCGATTGTACGTCCCGGTTCGCGCGCGCGCCGAACGTCCCGACGCCGCGCGCCGCCGGTTCAGAAGCCGATCGGCCGGCGCTTCGCGCCCTCGTCCGTGCGGATGTCGCGCGGCTCGATCGCGTCGCGGCCGTCGAGCCGCGCGGCACCGAACGCATGCAGCAGCGCGCGGCGCATCGTGCGCGGCGGCGTCTGCGCGAGCACGTCGAGCGCGTCGTCGCCGAGCGTGTCCGGGAAGCGCCGTCCCCACGCATGCGACGAGCGGATCTCGTCGTAGATCGTCTGCGCGATGCGGCGCGCGCCCGCCGCGTCGGGCGGCGCGATCTCGTACACGTTCATCCGGTTGAGCAGCGGCTCCGGAATCGCGTGCGCGTCGTTCGCGGTCGCGATCCAGATCACGTTGCCCGCATCGATCGGCACTTCGGCGAACTCGTCGACGAACGCGCGTGCGGTGTCGTGCTCGAGCAGCGCATACAACGCGCCGAGCGGATCGTATTGCGCATCGCTGCCGGCCTTGTCGATCTCGTCGACCGTGATCACCGGGTTCGCGTAGCTGCCGTTGACGAGCGCGTCGAACACCTTGCCGGGCTTCGCGTTCTTCCATTGCGACGACGCGCCCGACAGGATCCAGCCGGCCGTCAGCGAGCTCATCGGCACGTAGTGATACGCGGTGCCGAGCAGCTGCGCGAGCGCCTTCGCGAAATGCGTCTTGCCGATTCCCGGCGGCCCGAGCAGCAGGATCGGCATCAGTTCGAGACGGTCGTCCGTTTCGAGACACAGCGCGACCTGCTTGCGCACGTCGCCGAGCGGCTCGCCGAAGTTGGGCAGCGCGTCGCCGAGCGCGTCGAACGACGGCATCCGGTTCGGCTTCACGCAAAAGCGCAGATTGCCGGTCTTGAGCATTCGCTCGTAGGTTGCGCGCAGTGCGTCGCTCGCGCTCTCGTTCAAGTCGTTCAGCGCGGTCTCGACCTGCTCGAGGTCGTACACCGTGCTGAACGATGCCACTGCCAGTTCCTGTTTCACCATTGCCGTCGTCATGCGAACCTCGCTTACCGCTTTGCCGTCACACCGTCCATACAACCGTCAGACCCTTACGATTTCAGTGTAGCGAGCCTGCATCGACGCGCAAGCAAGCAGCCGCGCGGGGCTGCTGCTAACAGCGTGCGCTCGCTGCACGCGCGCGCGGCGCGGCGTATCATCGGCAGTTCAATCGCCGCCGTGCGGGCCTCGCCGATACCGGCATGCACCGCGCGGGCGTCCGCCGGTCCCCGTCCCGAAGGTATGCCGATGTCCATCCCCGCCGCTTCCGCGCGCGTCGATGCCGACGCGATCCGCGCCGTCGACGCCGCGCTCACGTCGCGACGCTCGGTGCGCGCGTTCCTGCCGACGCCCGTGCCGCGCGCGACGCTCGAGGCGATCCTCGAAGCCGCGAGCCGCGCGCCGTCCGGCACCAACATCCAGCCCTGGCACGTATACGTCGCGACCGGCGCGACGCGCGATGCGCTCGCCGCCGCGCTGACCGCCGCGTACGACGATCCGGCGCGCGACGAGAAGTACGTGCCCGAGTACGACTACTATCCGCGCGAATGGGTGTCGCCGTACATCGACCGGCGCCGCAAGGTCGGCTGGGATCTGTACGGGCTGTTGAAGATCGGTCGCGGCGAGAAGGCGCGCATGCACGCGCAGCATGCGCGCAACTTCCGCTTCTTCGATGCGCCGGTCGCGCTGTTCTTCACGCTCGACCGCGTGATGACGTACGGCGCATGGCTCGACTGCGGGATGTTCCTGCAGGGCGTGATGACGGCCGCGCGCGCCCGCGGGCTCGATACGTGCCCGCAGGCCGCGTTCGTGCCGTTTCATCGGATCATCGCCGAACATCTCGGCATTCCGGCCAACGAGCAGCTCGTGTGCGGAATGTCGCTCGGCCATGCGGACCCGGACGCGATCGAGAACCGCCTCGTCACCGAACGCGCGCCGGTCGCCGAGTTCGCGCGCTTTTTTGCTTGAAAACGCGTGGCGCGCACCTACCTTTCGGGCAGGACCGGATCGTGCGACGCACGCGTCGCCGCGCGTCCGGTCGCGGCACCGTCGAAAACGACCGGGCGTAAGATAGGCGTCCGTTTTCCGCTACCTCGCGCTTTTCGGAGAAGTTTCATGCTGAAACACGGCCTGGCCGTCCTGCTCGCGAGCGCCGCGCTCGCCGCCCATGCGCAGAGCCCTGCACCGGCCGTCGTCGCGTGGGAAATCCAGGTCGTGCGCGACGCGCAGACGATCGACACATTCCAGCAGCGCACGACCGTGGGCCAGACGCGCACCGATACTCACCGCTATCCGTCCGCCGTGCCGGTCGGCTGCGGCAATGCCGCCCGCGTCGTGCCGACCGAGCGTTCGCGCTCGATCACGGTCGCGCCGCTGTCGGTCGACGAAAACGCGAACACCGTCACGCTCGCGCTCGACGTGCAGGAAACGCTCGACGACGAAGGCGCGACGCGCAGCGATCCGTGCGTGCCCGCGTCGCCGCGGCAGATCGTCGCGAGCCATCCGGGGCTGGCGGTCGGCAGCGATGCGTGGACCGACTGGACGCTCGTCGAACAGCATCCGCACCTCGTGTACCGCGTGCGTGCGCACGTCGCGAAGGACTGAGCGCCATGTCCGCCGACGCATTGTCTTTGCCGTTCGCCGAACCGCAGGCCGCGCCCGACGAGATCACGGCGGTCAGCTGGAACCTGCACAAGGGCCGCTCGCCGCTCGGCTTCACCGCGTGGAACGCGATGCGCAACTGGATGCAGTCGACGCACGCGGACGTGTATTTTCTGCAGGAAGCGATGGCGCGCCGGATGCCGCGTCCCGTGCTCGCACCGGGCTTCGGCGCACCGATGGACGACGCGTACGACGACGTCTGGCACTGCCAGGCGACCGAAATCGCGCGCGCGCTCGACTGGCAGATCGCGCTCGGGCCGAACGTGTTCAAGCCGTCGTGGCGACACGGCAACGCGATCCTGTCGCCGCACCCGCTCGACCTCGGCGGCCGCTGGGACATCTCCGCGCACCGTTTCGAGCGGCGCGGGCTGCTCGTCGCACGCGCGACGCTCGCCGGCGCGCGGCCGGTCACGCTGCTGTGCGCCCATCTCGCGCTCACGCGCGCCGCGCGGCTGCGCCAGATGAACTGGATCGCACACTGGATCGAGCGCAACGCGAGCGACGGCCCGCTCGTGCTCGCCGGCGACTTCAACGACTGGCGCAACGATTCGGTCGCGCTGTTCGCCGAAATCGGGCTGTCCGAGGTCGCGACGCTGCTCGGCGAGTCCGGCCGCACGTTTCCCGCGTTCTCGCCGGCGCTCGCGCTCGACAAGATGTTCGTGCGCGGGCTGACGCCGCTCGAGTGGCAGGCGCCGTCCGGCGAAACCGCGTGGCTGTCCGATCATCTGCCGTACATCGCTCGCCTGCGCCTCGATCCGCAGTGAGCGGCAGCGCGTGTGCGATGCCGGACGCGCACAAGATCCACTGAAAAGAATCTGTAAGGCGCCGTTGCGCCAAATCCGCGCAGCCGCCTGGGTCAAGCGCGCGAACGGCGCAAGCAGGGTAAAATAGCGAGTTCCTCAAACGTCTGTCATCGAGAGGCGCGTGTCCGGCGCGCCGGCCGGCCGATCCCGGATCGGGCCGACGCACTCGGTTTTTTTGCCCGTTTTTGGGCCCGTTACACGCGTCCGCTACGCGCGTCCGTTTTCAAAGCCATGAGCAAATTCGACACCGCCACCGTCCAATCCGTCCACCACTGGACCGACACGCTTTTCAGCTTCACCTGCACCCGTGAGCCGAGCCTGCGCTTCAACAACGGCGAATTCACGATGGTCGGCCTCGAGGTCGACGGCAAGCCGCTCACGCGCGCGTATTCGATCGTGAGCCCGAACTACGAAGAGCATCTCGAATTCTTCAGCATCAAGGTGCAGGACGGCCCGCTGACGTCGCGCCTGCAGCATTTGAAGGTCGGCGACAAGGTGCTGATCGGCAAGAAGCCGACCGGCACGCTGGTCGTCGACAACCTGCTGCCGGGCAAGACGCTGTGGCTGCTGTCGACGGGCACGGGCCTCGCGCCGTTCATGTCGATCATCCGCGATCCGGAGATCTACGACCGCTTCGACAAGGTCGTCCTCACGCACACGTGCCGCCTGAAGGGCGAGCTCGCGTACATGGACTACATCAAGCACGACCTGCCGGGCCACGAGTACCTGGGCGACATCATCAAGGAAAAGCTCGTCTATTACCCGACCGTCACGCGCGAAGCGTTCGACAACGAGGGCCGGATCACCGACCTGATCGCGTCGGGCAAGCTGTTCACGGATCTCGGCGTCGCGCCGTTCTCGCCGGAAAACGATCGCGTGATGCTGTGCGGCAGCACCGCAATGCTGAAGGACACGACTGCGCTGCTGAAGGAAGCCGGCCTCGTCGAAGGCAAGAACAGCGCGCCGGGCCACTACGTGATCGAGCGCGCGTTCGTCGACTGATCCGTCACCGATTTGCGGGTCATCAAGAACCGGAGCGAAAGCTCCGGTTTTTTTTCGTCCGGACTTGGCGAATTCGTAACAAGCTGCGACCATTCCGACTCAAATCGTTACATTTGGATACGTCCGATCCGCGTGCTTCGATGTCGGTGTTTGTCCTACATCGGGCTCAACCGGATTATGCACATTTACCCTTAAATGGCCGCCCGACATGATCTTTTCCAAATTTTTGAGATATGATTCGGCCCGCGCGGTTGCCGTTCGGAAGTGTGCCGAAGGGTCGGAAGCATACGTTACAAGATGTAACTTTTGTTACCTCGGCGACGAGTGTTTCTCTGGCGGCGACCGTCATCGGCACGGCGTCCGCTCCACGCGACCGGCCGGTGTCTGAACCGCTTTCTGACAGCAGGGAGAGTCATGGATACGTCGCTCAACGCGCCCGCGGGCGCCCACGCCCCGTTCCCGTCGCGGCAGCTCGTACACGGCTGCGCCGCTACTCCGCCCATTGCCGGAACGCTGCCCAAACGCGACGCGTCCGCCGCACGAATCGCCGCGCTGTCGGCCCAACTGCTCGCGGCCGACGAAGCGGCGCGCCGCCATCTCGCCGGCGAACTGCATGACGGGCTCGGCGCCGAACTCACCGCCGCGCGTTTCGCGCTCGCCAACCTGCAAACCTGGCTGCCGGCCGATGCGCCGGACGGCTGCGTGCGTGCGCTCGAGCTCGCGCAGCGTGCGCTGGATGCGGCGACCGACGCCAATCGCCGGCTGATCGAAGAACGCGGCACGCCGGCGCTCGATGCGGGCGTCGTCGGCGCGTTGTCGTCGTGGATCGACGGCCACGCGGCGCGCACCGGCCTGCGCACCCGTTTCACGTGCATCGCCGACGCGCGCGTCGCGAAGATCGCCGACGCGGGCGCGCTGGCGATCTTCCGTGTCGCGCAGGAAGCGCTGTCGAACGTCGCGAAGCACGCGCGCGCCACGTCCGTCGACGTACGGATCGATTCCGACGGCACGCATCTGTCCCTGATCGTCGCCGACGATGGGACCGGTTTCCCCCGCAGCCGGCGCGCCGGCTACGGGCTCGCCGGCATGCGCGCGCGCTGCGAAGCGTTCGGCGGCAGCTTCGACGCGACCGCGACGGAAACCGGCCGCGGCACGCGCGTCACCGCGCGCTTCGCGTGGGCTTCGCTGCTCGCCGCGCCGGTCGCGGCGCGCCGCATGTCGCTTTCGTGAGGTCGCGATGAGCCTGAACATCCTGCTCGTGGACGACCACGCGATCGTCCGGCAAGGGATCCGTCAGCTGCTGGTCGACCGCGGCGTCGCGCGGGAAGTGACCGAGGCCGAGAACGGCGGCGATGCGATGGCCGCCGTCGACCGGCAGGAATACGACGTGATCCTGCTCGACATCTCGCTGCCCGACACGAACGGCATCGAAGTGCTCAAGCGCATCAAGCGCAAGCTGCCGCGCACGCCGGTGCTGATGTTCTCGATGTATCGCGAGGACCAGTACGCGGTGCGCGCGCTGAAGGCCGGCGCGGCCGGCTACCTGTCGAAGACGGTGAACGCCGCGCAGATGATCGGCGCGATCCAGCAGGTCGCCGCCGGACGCAAGTACGTGAGCCCCGCGATGGCCGAGGCGCTCGCCGAATACGTGTCGTTCGAGAACGAGCCGCTGCCGCACGAGAAGCTGTCCGACCGCGAATACCAGACGCTTTGCATGCTCGCATCGGGCAAGCGGCTCACCGACATCGCGAACACGCTGTCGCTGTCGGTGAAGACGGTCAGCGTGTACCGGTCGCGGCTGCTCGAGAAGATGCGGCTGTCGAACAACGCGGAACTAACGTTCTACGTGATGAGCAACCGGCTCGTCGACATGGCGCCTGCATCGGGCGCGTGACCGGGACGGGACGGTTTGCGCGGTCGGCATGGGCGTGGCCGCTCCGTGGCCGCGCGCCGCCTTACGCCTGTCGCCTGTCCGGCAAGCGCAAGCGCTTGTTTTCCCGGGCGATTCGCCGGCGCGCCGCCGCACCGCAGCGGGTCTTTCGCGTCAAATCGGCTAAAATTGCGGGTTTTCACTCAATCAGCGCCCACGCGCTTGCGCGCGCCGGCGGTCCATCCGCAATGTCTCTCTTCCGCAAGAAAAACGTCGACCGCATGATCGCCGGCGCGCACGCCGCCGGCCTCAAGAAGGCGCTCGGCGCGATCGACCTCACGTTCCTCGGCATCGGCGCGATCATCGGCACCGGCATCTTCGTGCTGACCGGCACCGGCGCCGTGGAGGCCGGCCCCGCGCTGATGCTGTCGTTCGTGATCGCCGCGATCGCGTGCGGCCTCGCCGCGCTGTCGTATGCCGAGTTCGCGTCGACGATTCCCGTCGCCGGCTCGATCTACACGTATTCGTACGCGACGCTCGGCGAACTCGTCGCGTGGATCATCGGCTGGGACCTGATGCTCGAGTACGGACTCGCGGCGTCGGCCGTGTCGGTCGGCTGGTCGGGCTACCTGCAGTCGCTGCTGCAAGGCTTCGGGCTCACGCTGCCGACCGTGCTGACGGCCGCGCCCGGCGCGTTGCCGGGCGTCGTCACGTGGTTCAACCTGCCCGCGTTCCTCGTGATGATCGTGATCACGACGCTGCTGTCGATCGGCATCCGCGAGTCGACCCGGATCAACAACATCATGGTGTTCATCAAGGTGTCGGTCGTGCTGCTCGTGATCGCGGTCGGCCTGTTCCACGTGACGCCCGCGAACTGGAAGCCGTTCATGCCGCACGGCTGGAACGGCGTGTTCGGCGCGGCCGCCGTGATGTTCTTCGCGTTCATCGGCTTCGACGCGGTATCGTCGGCCGCCGAGGAAGTGAAGAATCCGAAGCGCGACCTGCCGATCGGCATCATCGCGTCGCTCGCGGTGTGCGCGGTGCTGTACGTGACCGTCGCGGCAGTCGCGACCGGCATCGTGCCGTCCGCGCAGTACGCGAACATCTCGCACCCGATCTCCTACGCGCTGCAGGTCGCCGGGCAGACGTGGGTCGCCGGCTTCATCGACCTCGGCGCGGTGCTCGGCATGCTGACCGTGATCCTGGTGATGAGCTACGGCCAGACGCGGATCATCTTCGCGATGTCGCGCGACGGGCTGCTGCCCGCGACGCTGTCGCGCGTGCACCCGCGCTTCGCGACGCCGTTCCTGACGACCTGGCTCGTCGGCCTGTTCTTCGGGCTGATCGCCGCGCTCGTGCCGCTGAACGTGCTCGCGGAGCTGATCAACATCGGCACGCTCGCCGCGTTCTCGATGGTGTCGATCGCCGTGCTCGTGCTGCGCCGCACGCATCCGGAACTGCCGCGCGCGTTTCGCTGCCCGGGCGTGCCCGTCGTGCCGATCCTCGCAGTCGCATCGTGCCTGTTCCTGATGGTGAACCTGCAGCCGGTCACGTGGGCCGCGTTCGGCATCTGGCTCGTGATCGGTCTGGCGATCTACTTCCTGTACTCGCGGCATCACTCGAAGCTCGCACACGGTCAGCGCGACACGCACTGACCGGCCGCGGCGCACCCGCGCCGCGCCACGCTCCCGCACAGCGCCGGTCAGGCGCTGTGCGGCACGCTCCTCCCGCCGAATCGCCGCGGCCGCTTTTACCCCGCCGCGCCGCCGCCCCGCTCCGCTGCGCGCGATCGCTGCCCGATCGTCGCGATGTCTTGCCCAATCCTCCGGAATTGCGTACCCGGACCGCCGCGCTGACTGCACGCGCGCGGCGCGCGGTTCATAATCGCGCCATCGGACCGCGGCCCGATCGCCGCGGTCGCCCGGCAACAGGAAACGGATGATGGAAAGCGTCGATCTCGATGTATTGAAAACCAGCGCGCGCTGGCTCGACGAAGGGCGTCGCGTGCTGCTCGTGACGGTCGTGAAGACGTGGGGCTCGTCGCCGCGCCCCGAAGGCGCGATGCTCGCGGTGCGCGACGACGGACTCGTCGTCGGCTCCGTGTCGGGCGGCTGCATCGAGGACGACCTGATCGCCCGCGTGCACGCGAGCGGGATCGCGGCCGACGCGCGGCCCGAAGCGGTCAAGTACGGCGTGACGGCCGAGGAAGCGCACCGTTTCGGGCTGCCGTGCGGCGGCACGATCCAGCTCGTGCTCGAACCGCTCACGCGCGACAGCGGAATCGCCGCGCTCTGCACGGAAATCGAAGCGGGCCGGCTCGTCACGCGGACGATGACGCTTGCGACGGGCCGCGCCGTGCTGTCGCCCGCACACGCGACGGACGGGCTCGCGTTCGACGGCGAACGGCTCGTGACGATCCACGGGCCACGCTACCGGATGCTCGTGATCGGCGCAGGACAGTTGTCGCGCTACCTGTGCCAGATCGCGGTCGGGCTCGACTATCAGGTGACGGTGTGCGATCCGCGCGAAGAATACACGGATGCGTGGGACGTGCCGGGTACACGCGTCGTGCATTCGATGCCCGACGACACGGTGCTCGACATGAAGCTGGACGCGCGTTGCGCGGTGATCGCGCTCACGCACGATCCGAAGCTCGACGATCTCGCGCTGATGGAGGCGCTGAAGACGCCCGCGTTCTACGTCGGCGCGCTCGGCTCGCGGCGCAACAACGCGGCGCGCCGCGAGCGGCTGCGCGAATTCGACCTGACCGACGCGGAGCTCGCGCGGCTGCACGGGCCGGCCGGCATCTACATCGGCAGCCGCACGCCGCCGGAAATCGCGATCTCGATCCTCGCCGAGGTGACGGCCGCGAAGAACAACGTGTCGCTGCCGACGATCCTGCAAGTCGAAGGCGCGAAGGCCGCACGGGAGATCGCCGCGCACAGCGGCGCGGCCTGCGGCCTGTGAGCCGCGCCGGCGGCGAGCTGCGCCGCTCGTTCGCCAGGTAGCGCGGGCTGACGCGAGATCAAGCGAGGCCCGCGGCCAGCGCAGCGGCCACCGAGCCGACCACCAGCACGACGCCCACCGTGCGGCGCTTGTTCAGCTCGGTCCACAGCAGCACGCCGGTCAGCGACAGCAGGATCAGCGAGCCGGCGATCGTATCCATCAGCAGTATCCAGCCGATGCTCATCCCGACGCCGCGATGCAGGCTGTTCAGCGTCGCGAGGAACGTGTTGCCGGTGCGCTTCACCGACACGTAGCCGTTGCCGACCCAGTACTCGGCCTGCAGGCTCTGATGCGGCCCGAAAATGCCGATCTGCCAGTGCTCGGGCTGCATCACGCGCTTGTCGCCCCACGCGACCGGCTGCGCCGGCTCCTTGCGCACGCGGCCGGGCCGGCCGTCGAAGTGCAGCTCGCGCTGCAGCCATGCCGTCATCGCGGCGGGTGTCTTCGGCGCCGGGGCGGGCAGCGCGATCTGCATCTGCTCGACCTGCGGCTCGCCGGTCGAAATCTTCAGCGGCGGCGCGCGATGGTTGAGCAGCACGCCGGTCACGCCGAACAGCAGCCCGAGCACCGCGCCCCACAGGCCGACCCAGCCGTGCACCTTGCGCAGCCACTTGATGAAGGTCGCACGGCGCGAACGCTGGCGGCGGGCGCCGAGTTCGGCTTCGGTCAGCGGACGTGCGGCCGGGCGCAGCACGGTGACAGCCGCTCGGGGTGCGTCGATCGTTTCGGGCGCGTTCACGCGAAAGCTTCCATTCGTTCAAAACAACGGGCGGCGCGCGGAAATCGCGCGCCGCCCGGGCAGCATGAAAATGAGAATGGATATCATTACATAAATCGGACCGGCGCTCAATTGCAGCCGATATTCGGCGAAAGCGCGCCGATGCGCGGAACGCGGACGAACGACACGGGTTTGCTACCGGTCACGAAGATCGGTGAAGCGGCATCGTCGTCGCAGTCGCCCGGCGTACCGTCGAACCGCCGGCCCCGCTTCGAACGCCGGCTCGGACAACGAGCGCGCGGCCCGATCTTCGATCGGCGAACGCTTCTTGCCATCGCAAGCAGATAAAAGACCGCGACGACGCACCGTCCGCGCAATCACGACGCACGCCGCTCATCGCAGCGGCGGCAGCGGAAAGCGCGGCGCGGCGTCGTCCGCGCCGGGCTCCGCGCGGTCCAGCGCATACAGCCACGCGAGGAGGTCCGCGACGGCCTGGTACAGCTGCGGCGGGATGCGATCGTCGAGGTCGACCTGCATCAGCAGCGACACCATCTCCGGCGCGGTATGCACGTACAGCCCCGCGTCGCGCGCGCGGGCGACGATCATCTCCGCAAGCAGCCCATAGCCTTTCGCGACCACGCGCGGCGCCGCATCGCCGCCGTGCGGATCGTAGACGAGCGCGGCCGCGCGCTTACGCGACGTCGCGCTCATTGCGGCGCCTCGTCGTCGGCGCCCGGCGCGCGCGGTCGCGCGACGTCGCCGGCCGCGCTACGTGCGTAGGCGGCCGCGGCGGCCTGCGTCGCGAACAGGTCGAAGCCGTCGGGGCCGTCGTCGACCGCCCGGATCGACAGCCCGCCGACCCGCAGCCCGGAGCCCTCGAGCCGCTGCCGCAGCGCGGTCTCGTGCCGCGCGAGGCGGCCGGCACCCGCGTGGCTCGCCCGCAGCCGCGCGACGAGCTGCGTGCCGTTCAGCACCAGTTCCGCGTCGACCGTGCCGAGCGACGGCAGCGTCAGCGTGAGGCGCGTGCGCCATGCGATGCCGTCGCCCGCGTCGTCCGCACCGCGCGATGCGCGACCGCCGTGATCGTCGGGCTCGATCGTCCAGTCGAGCCGCGCGCCGGGCCACGCTTCGCCGGTCCAGCGGAACTGGTCGGTCGCGAGCACGTCGAGCTGCTGCCGCACGATCGGCACGGCGGCCGGATGCACGGCGGCCTGCGACTGAGCCTGCGCCTGCGAATCGGCCGACGCGGCGGTCGGGTCGGCGCGCGCGGGCGTCCAGCGCGCGGCGGCGCGCTCGCCGAGCAGATCGAGCGTATCGGCTGCGCCCGACGGCAGCGCCGCCTGCCGTGCGCCGGCCGGAAC